>CAJULD010000024.1 GCA_910587505.1 uncultured Oscillospiraceae bacterium
AGAAGTATTTCACGCCGCAGCCGATGTCGCCGCTCCACTCGTCCCGCATGGCGTCCGCCTGAGCGTCCACGGGAACGAAGGCCAGCTCGTTGAGCCACCCGGTGATCCTGCCCTGGGGGTCCACATAGCCCACGGCCTCGCTGGTGCCCATGGCGATGCCCAGCACGTTGTCCTCCTCCAGACTCATGGCTCCCGCCAGAGCGGACACATCGCCGTCGTTGGCCACGGCGTAGGGTACGTCGCCGAAGGTGTCGGTGATGGCCCGGATGTAGATGTCCTTCACCCTGGCGTCAAAGAGGTCCTTCGGCACCTGGAGGAAGAGGGAGGCGTTCATGGTCCGGTTGTTGATATACACTCCGGCGGAGCTGACGCCCACCGCGTCTACCCGTGGCATGTGGGCCGCGGCGGCCTTCAGTGCGGCCACGATGCCGTCATAGTGGTAATCCGGGTCGGAGCTGGTCTTGGGGAACCAGACCACTTCTTCGTCAAACACGCTCTCGCCGTCGATGACGGCGGACACCTTCCGGTCGCTG
The DNA here is from genome assembly GCA_910587505.1 of uncultured Oscillospiraceae bacterium. Classification (GTDB taxonomy): domain Bacteria; phylum Bacillota; class Clostridia; order Oscillospirales; family Oscillospiraceae; genus Pelethomonas. The sequence goes on from CAJULD010000024.1 coordinate 534, forward strand.
CCGCCGGCGTCAAAGCCGATGCGGCAGCCGTCCAGGTGGCGGCCAATGGCTCTGGGGCTGTCCATGGGCTCGGGGAGGGTTTCGCAGGAGACCACCTCGAAGGGGTGCTCAAAGACGTTGGCCATATAGTCCCAGTCGAATTCCTGGCAGCCGCCGGCAGAGTAGGCCTCTTTTAAATAGGCGCAGATGTCCTCGCTGCCCCGGACGTAGATCCGGAACCCGCCCTTCATCCACAGAATGGTTTTGACGATGCGGTTGACATAGTAGCAATCCGCCTCCCACATTTCCGGGGTTCCGTGGATGAACGTTTCACACACCGCCATTTCGCCGCCGGAGCGTTCCACGGCGAGACCCAGCGGGAGCTTCGCATCCTTCAGAAACGCCTGGTTGAACCGGTGCAGGGGCAGATAGTCCGGGTCCAGCCTGGGGGAGTGCTTCAGATTCACCTCAATGCCAAAACGGTTCATTTCATCATACCTCCATCAAATCATATCCGCGCCCTGCGCGGATTCCTGTTTGTTTATCATACCACGGGACAGGCTGTCTGTCACGTGTTTTTCTCAAAAAACAGAAAAAAATTTTCGGGAAAATTTATATTGAAAAATTGTTTTCAATGTGATAGGATAGGGAGAGAGCTGTTGATTTTTACCAAATGGATGGGCAGACACAACCCGGAACAAAGGAAATTTTCATAAGGAAAGGTGAGGATTGCGATGGATCGTGCAAGACTGGAGCGCAGCCGCCAGTGGCTGCGGGAGGAGCTGGACCGCTGCACGGCGTTCTGGCTGAAGTACGGCATGGACCCGGTAAACGGGGGGGTGTATACCTGCCTGGACCGGAAGGGGGAAATCTATTCCACCGACAAGAGCGTGTGGATGCAGGGCCGCTGCGGCTGGATCTTCGCCCATCTCTGCCATGTGTACGGCGTCAGGCAGGAGTGGCTGGACGCCAGCCGGAGCTGTCTGGACTTCATGGAGGAGCACTGCTTCAACCACGGGGCCGGGGACCGGATGTACTTCACCGTCACCGCGGAGGGCAAGCCCCTGCGCCAGCGGCGGTACTGCTTCTCCGAGGCGTTCTGCGCCATGGCCAACGCCGAATATTACGGCGTTACCGGGGAGGCGAAGCGCCTGGAGCGGGCCCGGCAGGCCTATGACCTTTACTGGGAGCTGAATCACGGCATGGCCGATCCCACGGGACTGGGACCCAAGACCATTCCGGAGACCCGGCAGGGACGGAGTTTCGGCGGCCCCATGATTATCCTCAACGTTACCGGCGTGCTGCTGCGGGTGGACCCGGAACGGAAGGAAGTCTACGAGGAGCGGGCCCGGCAGTGCGTGGATGAGATTTTCAAATACCACGTCAAGCCGGAGCTGAAGTGCGTGCTGGAAAATGTAGATCCGGACGGAACGCCCCGGCTCTACCACACCGAGGGGCGCACCGTCAATCCCGGCCACGACATCGAGGGAGCCTGGTTCCTGCTGGAGCACGCCCGGCGCACCGGCGATAAAGAACTGGTGGGCAAGGCCGCCCGGATTTTCGACTGGGCGATCGAAGCCGGCTGGGACGGGGAGTACGGCGGGCTGCTGTACTTTATCGACTGCCTGGGCAAGCCGCCGGAGGCCTATGAGCACGATATGAAGCTCTGGTGGCCCCACAACGAGATCCTCATCGCCTCCGCCATGCTCTACCGGGACACCGGGGAGGAGAAGTATCTGGAGTGGTTCTGGAAGACGGAGGACTACTGCCGGGAGCACTTCTGCGATCCGGAATTCGGCGAATGGTACGGCTATCTCCGCCGGGACGGCAGGCCCACTATGCCCTCCACCAAGGGTTCCACCTTCAAAGGGCCCTTCCACGTGCCCCGCTCCCTGATGATCGCCGGGCAGGTGCTGGACGAAGTCCTGAACGCTAAGTAATACGCGGCGCAGTCCGCGAAGGAAGGAGCGGACCATGCCGGAAACAGACGCTTTTGAAAAAATCAGCAACGCCTATTATCACCTGACCTCCGCAGAAAAAAAGGTGGCCGATTACGTCATCATTCACCAGCGGGGCACCCAGTACATGTCTATTTCCGAGCTGGCGGAGTCCTGCGGCGTGGCGGAGGCCACCGTCTCCCGGTTTGCCCGGCGGCTGGGCTACAAGGGATTCAACGCCTTCAAGCTGGCCGTGGCCAATGCTACCGCCGGACGCAGCAGCGGCAACCCCCTCTCCGGCGAGATCGCGCCGGAGGACAGCGTCGCCGATATGTGCCAGAAGCTGTACGCCGCCAACGTGGACGCCATGGAGCAAACGCTGAACCTTGTCCGCCCGGAGGCGCTGCGCGCCGCAGGCGACCTGATCACGGGCGCGGAGAAGGTGCTGTGCATGGGGCAGGGGGGCTCCATGGTGATAGCGCAGGAGGCCGCCCACCTGTTTTCCACCGCTTTCGGCAACTGTTTTCCCGTGTGCGACTCCCATACGCAGACCATGCTCACCGCCCAGCTGGGGGAGCGGGATGTGATTCTCTATTTTTCCTATTCCGGCGCGACACGCGATATGCTGGAGATTGCCCGGCTGGCCCGGGAACGGCGGACGAAGATCATTCTGGTCACCCGGTTTCCCAAATCTCCCGGCGCGGCGCTGGCGGACGTGATTCTCCAGTGCGGCACCAACGAAAGCCCGATCCAGATGGGGTCCGTGGCGGCCAGAATTGCCATGATCTTTGTGCTGGATATGCTGTTTTCCGAGGTTTGCCGGAGGGATCTGGACGCCTGCCAGACCCGCCGCCGTCAGGTGGCCGACGCGTTGGCGGAAAAGCATCTGTAGAGGGGCCGTTCCGAAAACCGGCAGAGTTGAAGAAAAAAACCAGAAGAAAAAAATTGTGAAAATTTTTTTCAAAAAGTATTGACTTTCCCCACAATTTTTAGTACCATGCAGACAGGTGCATATCGCAGATTTCACAACATGCGGCAGCACACATTTGAAGGAGGATCAACTATGAAAATCAAGAAGGTTCTGGCATTGCTCCTGGCCATGGTCATGACCATGGCTCTGGTTGCCTGCGGCGGCAACCAGAATCCCCCTGCCGACAAGACGCCTGACCCGGCGCCTTCCACCACTCCCGAGGACAACAAGACTCCCGATCCTGAGCCTGCTCCCGCCGAGCCCGCCGGGGCCACCGAGATCTCTCTGTGGACCTACCCCATCGGCAAGTGGGGCGACGAGGCCACCGTCAAGACCCTGACCGACGCCTTCACCGCCAAGACCGGCATCGCCGTCAAGGTGGAGTATCTGGCTTACGCCGACGGCGACGATAAGGTCAACACCGCCATCACCGCCAACGCCGCTCCCGACCTCGTCATGGAAGGCCCCGAGCGTCTGGTTGCCAACTGGGGCGCCAACGGCAAGATGGTTGACCTCAGCGACCTGATCGACGACACCGACAGGAGCGAGCTCAACGCCGCCGCTCTGGCCGCCTGCACCCACACCACCGGCGCGATTTACGAGTATCCCGTGGTTATGACCGCCCATTGCATGGCCATCAACCGCAACGCCTTCGAGGAGGCCGGCGCTCTCCAGTACATCAACGAGGACACCCATACCTGGACCACCCAGCAGTTCATTGACGCCGTGGCGGCTCTGTACGCTCACTACGGCCAGACCGTCGGCGCTGTCTTCTGCGCCGGCCAGGGCGGCGACCAGGGCACCCGCGCCCTCATCAACAACATGTACGGCGGCACCTTCACCAACGCCGAGCACACCCGGTACACCTGGGACGATCCCCTGAACATCAAGGCCCTCGAGCAGCTCAAGAGTATGGACGGCATCGAGTTCGACGCCTCCTTGGCCGGCGGCGACGAGATCGCCAAGTTCTACCAGGGCGCTCTGAAGATGGCCTTCTGCTGGAACATCGCCCAGCAGGTCAACCCCAACAGTGCCAATACCGGCGCTGAGAAGACCGTCACCGGCGACGACATCGTGTTCATGAGCTTCCCCTCTGAGGACGGCAACGCCAGTCTGCAGGGCGGTATCTGGGGCTTTGGCATCTTCGATAACGGCGACCAGGCCCGCATCGACGCCGCCAAGGAGTTCATCAGGTTCTTCTGCGACAGCGAGAACACCGTGGACGCCGTGAAGGCTGCCAACTATTTCGCCACCCGCAGCTCCGCTGCCGACGGCAGCGTGGATCTCTCCGGCGTGTGGGCTGACGACGCCATTATGAACGAGTACACCAAGCTGATGCCTTTCCTGGGCGACTACTACCAGATCACCACCGGCTGGGCCGGCGCCCGTACCGCGTGGTGGAACATGCTCCAGGCCGTGGGTACCGGTGACGACGTGGCCGCTGCCGTGGCCGCCGGCGTGGCCGAGGCCAACGCTGCCGCCGCGGGCTGATCCCGTTACCGGAACGCGTAGTTACTTGTAAGGGTTGGCGCGCCCCTTCTCCGCGATGCGCGGAGGAGGGGCGCGCTTTCTGTTTTGAGAGAGAGGAGTGCTGAATTTGGCGAAACAGCAACAGAGCAAAATGAGCCGGGCCCTTCAGCGGCGGGAAAACGTCGCGGGCTATCTGTTCATGCTGCCCAGCCTGATTTTTTTCCTGGGCTTTGTTATCATTCCCATGTTCATCTGCATCATCACCAGCCTGACCAACACCAACATGCATGATCCCGGCATGTTCGGCAGCTTCATCGGACTGAAGAACTTCACCGACCTGGCGCAGGACGCTGTGTTCCTGAAGGGTCTTGCAAACACCTTTGTCATCGTAATTGTCAGCGTCCCGGCGGTATGCGCCTTCTCCCTGTGGGTATCCTCCGCCATTTATAAGCTGTCGGGCCCTGTCCTGTCCGCTTTCCGCTGCATCTTCTACCTGCCCGTGGTCACCGGTTCCGTGGCGGTCACGGTGGTGTGGAAGTGGATGTACGACAACTACACCGGCATCCTCAACTCCGCGCTGACCAGCACCGGCATTCTGGAGAAGGGCATCAACTGGCTTGGCGACCCCAAAACAGCCCTGTGGTGCATCATCGTCATCCTGTTCACCACCTCCGTGGGCCAGCCCATCGTGCTGTACGTCTCCGCGCTGGGCAACGTGGACCAGACTCTGGTGGAGGCCGCCCAGGTGGACGGCGCCACGGACCTCCAGGTCTTCTGGAAGATCAAGTGGGCCCAGATGATGCCCACCACCCTGTACATCCTGGTCATCACGACCATCAACTCCTTCCAGTGTTTCGCTCTGATCCAGCTGCTGACCCAGGGCGGCCCCAAGCACGCCACGGACACGGTAATGTACTACATTTACTACACCGCGTTCAAGCTCACCGAGCAGGCCGGTCACTTCGGCTACGCCAACGCCATGGGCGTGGTGCTGGCCATTTTCATCGGCGCTCTGTCCGCTCTCCAGTTCAGGCTGGCGAAAGAAAAGTAAGGGGGTGCGAATATGAAAATTCAAAGTGGGCGCAGCCGCGCGTATAAGATTTTTTCCATCGTCGTGCTGGTCATCCTGGCCATTCTGTTCCTGTTCCCCCTGTACTGGATTCTCACCGGCGCCTTCAAGCCCGCCCAGGATATCTACAACCCTGATCCGGTGTTCTGGCCCACGGAGTGGGTGGCCACCAACTTCCAGAATCTTTTCAAAAAGCGCACCGCGCCGTTGTTCTCTCTGGTGGGACTGGAAGGGCCGGTGGCCCCGGCGGCCTTCCGGTGGCTGGTTAATTCGGTGTTCATGGCGGTTATGTCCATGCTCCTTACCTGCATCACCGCCGCCATGGCGGGCTACGCCCTGGCCAAGAAACGGTTCGTGGGCCGGGCCATTCTGTTCTCCCTGATCGTGTGCGCCATGGCCCTGCCCAAGCAGGTCATCCTCATCCCCCTGCTCAAGGAGATGTCCGCGCTGAAGCTGTATGACAGTCTGTGGGCCGTCATCTTCCCCACCGTAGGCTGGCCCTTCGGCGTATTCCTGATGAAGCAGTTCTCGGAGAGCATTCCGGGAGAAATTCTGGAGGCCACCCGGATCGACGGGGCCAGCGAGGCCAAGACCTTCATCACGGTGGTCCTGCCCATGGTCAAGCCGGGCATCGGCGCTCTGGCCATTTTCACCTTCATCAACGCCTGGAACGACTACTTTATGCAGCTGGTCATGCTGGCCAGCGGAGAGAACTATACCATCGCCCTGGGTATCGCTACCCTCCAGGCGGAGACCAGTATCGACATGGGCCTGCTGATGGCGGGCGCGGCGCTGGCCTCCATCCCCATCATTACCGTGTTCCTGATTTTCCAGAAGTATTTCACCCAGGGCATCACGATGGGCGCCGTCAAGGGCTGACGCCCGCAAAAAAGATGCTTTGCATCTTTTGGAATGAGTTTCGCTGCGCTCTGCGCCCCGGCCGTTTGCCTGCGGCAAACGATTCGACGCTCGCTCCGCGCGGGGAATTTTCCAGGGTGCATGTCCCTGGAAAAACGATTTCAATCATTTGCCGCCTGCGGACGGCAAACTCTGCGAGGCTTTAATGCGGAGGACAAAAAAATGATCTATGCCAAGAACAAGGACGCGCTGGCCTACCGGGGCATCCACCCCAACCTGGACCTGGCGCTGGAGCACATCACGGAAGAATATCTTCCCACCATTGGCGAGACCCGTGTGGAGCTGAAAGGGAGCGACGTATACGCCACCCGCTTCACCTATGAGACCGTTCCGGCGGAGGAGAGCTTCTTCGAGGCCCATAAGAAATATCTGGACATCCACATCATGCTCTCCGGCTGCGAGCGGGTGGAAATCGCGCCGCCGGAGAAGCTGACGGAGTTCGACCGGGTGGAGGCCAACGACTTCTACGCCTACCGGGGCGAGGGGGACTATCAGCTGACGCTGTCCCCCGGCGACTTCCTGGTGGTTTTCCCCGGAGACGCCCACCGGATCAAGATGCAGGTGGACGGACCGGAGACCGTGACCAAGGCCGTTTTCAAGATCAGAATTTATTAAATTGCAAGGAGAACGATGCTGTATGAGAGATCTTTCCAAATATCAGGGTATTTTCCCCGCGTTCTACGCCTGTTATGACGGGGATGGCCAGATCAGCCCCGAGGCTACCCGCGCCCTGGCAGGGTATCTGCTGGACAAGGGGGTCAAGGGCCTGTACGTGGGCGGCTCCTCCGGTGAGTGCATCTATCAGAGCGTGGCCGAGCGGAAGCTGGTGCTGGAGAATGTCATGGCCGAGGTGGGCGGCAGGCTGACCATCATTGCCCACGTAGCCTGCAACAACACCGCCGACAGCCGGGAACTGGCCGCCCATGCCGAAAGTCTGGGCGTGGACGCCATCGCCTCCATTCCTCCCATTTATTTCCACCTGCCTCCCGCCGCCATTGCCAGATACTGGAACGACATCTCCGAGGCGGCGCCCAACACGGATTTTGTCATCTACAACATTCCGCAGCTGGCGGGCGTGGCGTTGACGGTGCCCCTGCTGAGGGAGATGCTGAAGAATCCCCGCGTCATCGGCGTGAAGAACTCCTCCATGCCCGTTCAGGACATCCAGATGTGGAACGACGAGGGCGCGCTGGTGTTCAACGGTCCCGACGAGCAGCTTTTCGGCGGTCTGGCCGCCGGAGCGGCGGGCGGCATCGGCGGCACCTATGGGGCCATGCCGGAGCTGTATCTGAAGATTTTCCAGTGCTTCCAGGCCGGCGATGTGGCGAAGGGGCAGGAGATCCAGAACGAGTGCTGCCGCATTATCTACAAAATGTGTACGGCCCGGGGCAACCTGTACGCCGTCATCAAGGAGATTCTCCGCCGGACCGGCGGTCCCGACGTGGGAAGCGTCCGGCTGCCGCTGGCCCCGCTGGCGGAAGGAGATTCCCCCATCGTGGACGAGTGCGTGAGCATGATCCGGGCCGCGATTGGAAAATACTGCTGATAAAAAGGGATCAAAAACTTTCCCGCTTTTTCCTGAAAAAAGTGGGGCAAAAGAGCTTTGGGGATTTTTCTCTGTTGCTCCGCGGGAGCTTCCCGGAGCTTTGGAAAACCCGGGGACCGGACGAAAACCGTCCGGTCCCCGGGTTTTCGCCTCCCCCATGCCCCCGGCGTATACCTACCTATGACTGATGAGCATTTGAAGTTTTGGCCCGTTGGGAGTAAGATGATAAAACATGCGAACAGACAGCATGGAAAAAGCCGGGAGGAGAGAGATGAAGGAACTGAAGATGATAGGCGGTTACGCCAGACGGTACTGGCCCCGCTACGTATTGGGCATCGTGGCCCTGGCGCTGGTGGACCTGATGAATGTGTACATCCCTCAGTATACCGGAGAGATCACCGACGGACTGCGGGCCGGGACCATCGATATGGACGGCGTATGGCGGCTGGTGGGCTGGATTGTCCTGCTGGGCGCGGGAATGGCGGCGGGCCGCTTTGCCTGGCGGTATTTCATTTTTGGCGCCTGCCTGACCGTTCAGAAGGATATGCGGGGGGACCTCTTTGCCCATCTGGAGACGCTGTCCACCCGGTATTTCAACGAGCATAAGACCGGAGATCTCATGGCGCACTTTACCAACGACCTGCAGGCCGTCCGGATGCTCATGGGTCCCACGGTGGTCACCGCCTTTGACGCCACGGTGATGCTGGTCATGGTGCTGGGGAAAATGATGTTCTATGTGGACCTGCGTCTGACGCTGGTGGCGGTGATTCCTCTGCTGCTGATTATGTACGGCGACTATGCCTACGGCAAGGTCATGCACCGGAAATTCTTTGCCAAGCAGCGGGCTTTTTCCACCCTGACGGACCAGGTGCAGGAGGCGGTCAGCGGCATCCGGGTCATCAAGGCCTTCGTCCAGGAGCGTAAGGAGCTGGCCGCCTTTGCCAGGGTCAACCAGCTCAATCAGGATAAAAACATGGACGTGGCGCGGACCCAGGCGCTGTTCCTGCCGCTGCTGGATCTGGTGGTGGGCGTCAGCGGACTTCTGACGCTGCTGTACGGCGGTTATCTGACCATCGCCGGGGAGATCACACTGGGGCAGTTCGAGGCCTTCAACCTGTACATCGGCATGCTGGTGTGGCCCATGATGGCCGCCGGAGAGTGCATCACCTTTATTTCCCAGGGCATGGCCAGCGTCAAGCGCATTCAGATCATTCTGGACGAGCGGCCGGAGATCACCGACGGCCCGGACACGGCGGGGATAGAGAGCCTGCGGGGGGAGATCAACCTGGACGGACTGACCTTCACCTACCCCGGTCAGGAGCAGGAGGCGCTTTCCCATGTCAGCGTACACGTGAAGCGGGGCGAAACTCTGGCCATTCTGGGCCGTACAGGGAGCGGCAAGAGCACGCTGGCCAACCTGCTGCTGCGGCTGTACAATACGGAGCGGGGTATGATACGCGTCGACGGACATTCCATCGGAGAAATTCCTCTGCCGGTGCTGCGGCGGGACATCGCCTATGTGCCTCAGGACAGCTTCCTGTTTTCCGACACGCTGGAGCGCAACATTGCCTTCGGCGCGGAGGGGAAGACGCTGGAGGACGTGCAGGAGGCGGCGAAGAACGCCCATATTCACGACAATATTATGGACTTCCCCGAGAACTATCAGACCGTGGTAGGCGAGCGGGGCGTGACCCTCTCCGGCGGGCAGAAGCAGCGCACGTCCATTGCGCGGGCGCTGCTGAAGGACGCGCCCATCCTGATTCTGGACGACGCGCTTTCCGCGGTGGATACGGACACGGAGGAGCAGATCCTGCACAGCCTGCGCCTTAACCGCTCGGGCCGCACCACCATTATCATTGCCCACCGGATCTCCACCATCCAGAACGCGGACCATATTCTGGTCCTGGACGACGGCAGGGCGGCAGAGTACGGGACCCATCAGGAGCTGATGGCACGGGGCGGCATCTACCGGAGCGTTTACGACAGGCAGCAGCTGGAGAAGCAGCTGCATGAGGAGGGAGGCGCGGCGTCATGAGCCTGTTCCACAAAAAGCAGGAGGAGGATATCCATTACCGGGGCAACGCTGTGCTGCGGATGCTTTCCTACCTGAAACCTCACATGGGCACGATGACCGTCTGCCTGCTGCTGGTGCTGGTGCTGACCGCTCTGGAGCTGTACCGGCCCATGCTGACCGGCGACGCCATTGACCGGTACATCACCGGGGACTACGCCCCCGGCGAGGCGGTGGAGGAGCGGTTTCTGGGACTGCTGGTCTCCGCCGGCAAGTACGCGCTGGCGCTGCTGGTCACCTTCGTGTGCAATAACCGGATGATGGTCCTGCTCCAGCGGACGGGCCAGCGCATCGTATACGAAATGCGCCGGGAGCTGTTTGAGCATATCGAAAGCCTGTCCATGCGGTTTTTTGATCTGACGCCGGTGGGCAAGATCGTCACGCGGGTGACCAACGACGTGGAGGCGGTCCACGAGCTGTACGCCAATATTCTGGTGAAGCTGTTCCGGAACGTGGTAAAAATCATCGCTCTGGCGGCGGTGATGCTGGCGCTGGATGTGCGCATGGCGCTGCTGAGCTTTGTGATGGTGCCGCTGGTCGCGGTGCTGACGGTGGTGGCCCGGACGCTCTCCCTCCGGGCCAACCGGGCCAACCGTACCTGCCTGACGGCGCTGAACACCTTCCTGTCGGAGCATCTCTCCGGTATGCGGGTCATCCAGATTTTCCACCGGGAAAAGGAAAAGTACCAGGAGTTCTCCCGGCACAGCGAGGCCTTCCACCGGACCAGCTTCCGGGCGATCATGGTCAACGCCGTATTCCGGCCGGTGATTGTGCTTGCCTCCGTGGCAGCCATGGCCATCGTTATTGCCGCGGGCAGCCGGGGGGTGCTGGAGGGCACGGTTTCCTTTGGCGTCATGTATATCTTCCTGCAATATATCCGGACCTTTTTCGAGCCCATTCAGGACCTGGCGGAGCAGCTGTCCACCCTCCAGTCCGCCGTGGCCTCGGCGGAGAAGATCTTCACCCTGCTGGATGAAGAGCCGCTGGTCCGCGACCCGGAAAACCCGGTGAAACCGGCGTCCTTCCGGGGGCGCATTGAGTTCCGGCACGTCTGGTTTGCCTATGACAACGAAAACTACATCCTCCGGGACGTCAGCTTTACCATTGAACCGGGGCAGAAGGTGGCCTTCGTAGGCGCCACCGGCGCGGGAAAAAGCTCTATCCTGAACCTGATCGGCCGGTACTATGACATCCAGAAGGGAGAGATTCTGGTGGACGGCGTCAACATCCGGGAGCTGAGCCGGGAGCAGCTCCGCCGCTGCATCGGGCAGGTGCAGCAGGATGTATTCATCTTCACCGGCGACGTGAAAAGCAACATCCGCCTCCGGGAGGAAGACATCACGGACGAAGCCGTCCGGGAGGCCGCCCGGCAGGTCAACGCCAGCCGGTTCATCGAGCGCCTGCCGGACGGCTATGACGAGCGCATGACGGAGCGGGGGGCCACCTTCTCCGCCGGGCAGCGGCAGCTGCTCTCCTTCGCCAGGACGCTGGCATTTGATCCGGCCATTCTGATTCTGGACGAGGCCACCGCCAATATCGACACGGAGACGGAGCAGTGGATTCAGGAGGCTCTGGAGACCCTGATGGCCGGCCGCACCACGATCATGGTGGCCCACCGCCTGTCCACCATCCAGCACGCGGACAAGATCATCGTCATGCATAAGGGCCGGATTCGGGAAAGCGGCACCCATCAGCAGCTGCTGGAGCAGAACGGTATTTATCAGAAGCTGTACCAGCTCCAGCTGGCATGACGGGATGGCGGCACATTCTTTTTCCTGAAGAATCAAAAAGAGCGTTAAATTAAACCGGCGGATATTTTGCCGCCCGTCCCCGACGCGTCGGGGACGGGCGGTTTTCCGCTTAGCGGATATATTGCGCCGAGGCATATCCCATATAGTCCCCGTATCGGACCACATACCAGTCCTCGTACTGTCCGTAGACCCGCACGGTAGCGCCGTCGGGGATGCTGGCAATGACAGCGGAGCTGGTGCTGGGCCGGCTGCGGAGGTTCAGCGTGCCGCCGCCGGCGTAGACTGTGCCTTCCCACGGGTCCGTGGGCCAGATGAAGGGAATATCAAAATAGTCGGTAAGACTGACAACCAGATTCCGGGCAATCTCCGGGATGTTGTTCTCGATCCACCGGGCGTCCTCCACGTTGTCGTGATAGCCGATTTCCAGCAGCACGGCGGGGAACCTGGAATCCCGCACCTCTCCCAGCGAGGTGGTGGACCGGGTGACAACCTTGTTGGGAAGGGGATAGATCTCCCGCAGGTTGTTAACGAAGATCTGGGCCGCCCGCTGGCCCTGGGTACTGGTGGGATAGTAAAAGGCGATGATCCCCCGGACGTTCCCATAGTTGCTCTCCGCCGCGGCGTTGGAGTGGAGGGCCAGGTAGAAGTCGTACCAGCCCTGATTGGCCTGCCGGATGGAGCTGCCGGCGGTCATGTCGGGGGTGTTGCGCCTGTAGCGGATGCCGCAGCTGTTGAGGTAGGGGATCATGGCGTCCGCAAGACGGTTCATCCAGTACTCCTCGCTGCCGGTACCGGTAACGTACATGTTGTTTTCCTGCGTGCTTGGACTCAAATATATGATGGGCATAGACTGCACCTCCTGTTTTGCCCATCCTATGCGGCGGAGGACGGGGAGGTGCAAAAAGGCGGAGGGCGCACAGCCCTCCGCCTTTTTGCTTTAAAGGTCGTCCGCGTCCTGTACCGGGACCTCGCCGGGATCCGCCGGGGTGCCGGTATAGCTGCCCTGGGGGTCCGTTTTGGCGGACTGCCAGATGGTCATGTCCATGGCCCTGGCCATGGGATCGCCGGACTTTTTCTGCTTTTTCCCGCTCATGGCAATTTCTCCCTCCCGCCCGGATATCGTTCCGGGTCCGGAGGTAGTTTGCCCCGAATGACCGCTAAATTTTCTTCTGATACCCCAGATACCGGCCCACCAGCCGGAAGCCAAGCGACCGCATGATCCGGTTCATCTCATCGTCTGTACCCACGAAGAAGATCAGATCCTTCACGCCCTGCCGCTTTCCCTCGTTGAGGAACCGGGTCAGCAGCCGCCGGTACAGGTCCTCGTGATAGTTACCGTCTTCGCAGCACAGGGCGAATATCTCGTACATACCGTCCTTGAAGCTGGTGGCCATGATCTCCCCGGCCACGCCGTCCTCCTCCGCCACGAAGATGGTCCAATCCGAAAGCTTTTCCCGGACCCGCCGGCAGTTCCAGAACATATCCGCCTCAATGGTCCGGTGGACCCGCCGGAATTTCTCAAAATTCTCCTCCGTGATCCGCTCCACGGACGCATCGTCCGGGACCGGGTCGTACCGGTCGAAAAAGAAGCTGTAGTTCTGGGCGTCGTCAAACTGCCGGAATCCCGCGCCCTTTGCCCAGGCTTCCGCTTCCCGGTTTTCCGCCGGAAAACCCATGAGCCAGTCACTGCCGGGATACCGCTCCGCCAGATAGCCGGAAAGCTCCTCCAGCGCCCCCGTGGTATTCTGCCGGATGCAGCTGGTATAAAGCTGGATATAGTGATCCTCGGGCAGATGGTAATAGTGGAGCCAGCCCTCCACCGCGCCGTCGGCCTGATAAAGAAGGATCTCGTCCTCCGGTTTTGAAAAAGCCTTCCGGGCCCTGGCGATAAAATCCTCCTTCGTCTTGATGCCGTCGAAAAAGACGGGATAGAAGGTCCGGGCGGGGTCCAGGGCCAATTCGTAAGCAAAATCAATGTATTTGTCAAAATCTTTCTCTTGCAGTGGGGTCAACATTTTGTATTTTTCTCCTTTTATATTACCTTATGATATCCAAGATATCTGCCTACATGGTGGAAGCCAAGCTCTGGCATGATCCGGTTCATCTCATCGTCTGTACCCACGAAGAAGGTCAGATCCTTCGCGCCCTGCCGCTTTCCCTCGTTGAGGAACCGGGCCAGCAGCTGCCGGTACAGGCCCTCGTGGTGCTGCCCGTCCTCGCAGCATATGGCGAAGATCTCGTATGTACTGCCGCCGCTGCCGCGGGCAATGATCTCTTTAGCCATGATCTCCCCGGCCACGCTTTCTTCCTCCGTCACGAAGATGGTCCAATCCGAAAGCTTTTCCCGGACCCGCTGGCAGTTCCAGAACATATCCGCCTCAATAGTTCGGTGGACCCGCTGGAATTTCTCAAAATTCTCCTCCGTAATCCGCTCCACGGACGGATCGTCCGGGACCGGGTCGTACCGGTCGAAGAAGAAGCTGTAGTTCTGGGCGTCATCAAACTGCCGGAATCCCGCGCCCTTCGCCCAGGCTTCCGCTTCCCGGTTTTCCGCCGGGAAGCCTACAAACCAGTCACAGCCGGGATACCGCTCCGCCAGATAGCCGGAAAGCTCCTCCAGCGCCTGGGCCATGTTCCGCCGGACGCAGGAGGAAGCAAGCTGCAAATAGCGGTCCTCGGGCAGATAGAAGTAATAGAGCCAGCCCTCTACTGCGCCGTCTTCCTGATAGAGCAGGATCTCCTCCGTTGGCCGTGTGAAGGTTCGCCTGGCTTTAGCGATGAAGTCTGCCTTCGTCTTGATGCCATCGAAGTAGACGTGATAGAAGGTCCGGGCAGGGTCCAGGGCCAATTCGTAAGCAAAATCAACGTATTTATCAAAATCTTTCTCTTGCAGTGGTACTAACATGGTGATACGCTCCTTTTTCTCTTATGCCGCAGGAACGACGGCCTTCGCACGGACGATGAGCTTCACGCCCTCCATCCGCTCGATTTCCACGCTCTCGCCCCTGGCTATGATCTCCCCGTCTGCGCTGCGGGCGGTCCAGGTTTTGCCGTCGATGTACACCGCGCCGGTGGAGTGGGCGTTGTTGATCGTCTCCGTCACCTGGCCCGCCATGCCCAGCAGACGGTCGGCGTTGGTAGGAACCCTGTGGGGGTCGGCGTATTTTTTCGCCAGAGGCCGCACCACGGCGGCGGCAATAATGGACACGCCCACAAACAGCAGCAGCTGCGCCTGAAGGGACGCGCCAAACCAAGCCGCAAATACGCACACCAGCGCGCCTGCCGCGCACCAGACCGACACCAGCGCCAGCGTGGACATCTCCACCACAACGGCCAGAGCCACAACGCCCAGCCAGAGCCAAACCATAATCTCGTTCATGTCACAGCCCTCCTGTCCTGATTGATATTCTTATTATACTACAGGGAGCCCCCGCCGTCAATGCGGGGAAAAAGTTTCAAGTCCCTGCGCCGCGGCGCAGGGACTCCCCGTTATTGCTTATGCCTCTCCCGGCCAGGGACGATTTTGCGGCACCAGCCCTTCATGTGCCAGCCCACCGTTTCGCCGACCTCCCTGGAGGCCACCACTTTGTCCGCCAGGGTCAGCAGCCAGGCCTCGGAGTTCCGGGGCCAGGAGGCCAGAGGGAACATATGGCTGGCAATGGCATCCTTCTGCCGCTGATCCAGATCAAACATCCGGCTTGCCCGGTGGGCGGCGTGGGAGCCGTGAATAAAGGCGTGCATGTGGCGGATGCGCTGCCAGCCGGAGTAGCGGCGCATATACCGGCGGTGCTGCTCGCTTTGCCAGTCATAGCCGAAAAAGTCATGGAGCAGCGCGGCACGGGTCAGCGCCCGCACCCGCTCCTCCTTCAGACCGAACCGCCGCGCCAGCCGGTAGGCGAATTTGGCGGTGTCTACCGAGTGAATGTACAGGGAATTCTCCCCGCCGTGGTGGGGACAGTCCCGAAGCTGCAGAAACTCCGGGTGCATGAGGATATCTTTTGTCATTTCCTGAAAGCTCTGGCCCAAAGGAAACCCCTCCATTATCGTTGTCATGATGATATTATATGTCCTCAGGCAGGTCAAATGCAAGGGAAAAGATTGGAAGGATTTCTTAAGATTTTCCGCCGCCCTTCTTCGCCTGCATGCGAACCGTACCGGCAGAGCCCTCTGCCGGAAGAAGAACCTTCCGCTCACGGGGCCGGAGGGATCGCAAGGGGAAAGCTGTCCTGCCGCCCGAAGGCGGCAAATCTCCCTGAAACCTCTTGCCAATTGTTCCCCGTTGGTGCATAATAGGAGCATATCCCCAAATTAATCAGGCACAGCCTGCCTGCATATTTACCGCTGTGCCGCGTTGATCCGGCCTGAAATCCGTCAGGATTCCTGCGCTCTGAGGAAAACAGAAGCAACCCGGTAAGGAGGACCCCTCCATGAATAAAAAAAGAATCCGCCAGATGACCGGGGCGCTGCTGCGCCGCATTACGACGCAGCCCGCGGCCCGGTACCTCGCCCCCCACCGCGATATGCTGCGCCAGCTGCTGGAGGAGCAGAACTGCCTTCAGCGCTTTGTTCCGCTGTATGACGGAACCCGCCTGTCCTGCGCGGCGGTGCTCTCCCTGTGCAGGGAGGAGCTGAACCGGCTGTCTCCGGAGCCGGAGGAGGGCTGGCTCCTTTTCTCCTGCGACTTCGCCCGGAAGTCCATGTTCCCGGAGGAGGACCCCCGGCTGGAGCGCCACGGAGCGGGCGCGGTATTCTTCCTCTCCCTGCTTCAGGTCCTCTTTGACGCCGAGCGGGCCAGGCTGCCCTTCGATCCCATGTGGGATCTGGCGCTGCTGGAGGAGGAGGAACTCTCCGGCAGCGCCCATCAGGACAGCTACCGTCTCTTCCTGCGCGCCTGCCGCCGGGAGTATGTCTATGAGATGATGCGTCTGGGACTGGAGGTCACCCCCTGGCGGACGCTGGAGCACATTGCCGGGGTCCACCATGTGGCCCTCAGCGTGGCGCGGGACCTGAAACGGGCGGGGGTCCCCATTGACCTGCCGCTGGTGTCCGCCGGCGCGGCGGGACACGATATCGGCAAATACGGCTGCCGCCCCGGCGAGCGGGTGCCCTACCTCCACTACTACTATACCGACATCTGGTTTCAGCGCCGCCATATGGAGGACGTGGGCTATATCGCCGCCAACCACTCCGTCTGGGATCTGGAGCTGGACTACCTGCCGGCGGAAAGTCTGGCCCTCATTTACGCCGACTTCCGGGTCAAGCAGGAGCGGGGGCCCGACGGCAGGGAAATCACCAGGATCTCCACGCTGGCGGAGGCCTTCGACGTGATCCTGCACAAGCTGGACAACGTCACCAACGAGAAGCGGACCCGGTATACCTTTGTTTATGCCAAGCTCCGGGATTTTGAGCGCTATATGGAAAGCCTGGGGGTGGACACCTCCCTCACCGGGACGCCCCATGCCGCCGCTTCCCGGCCGGACGCCGCCCTCATGGACCCGGCCGAGGCGGTGGAGGCCCTCCGGATGCTGGGCGTGGAGCACAACCTGGCCCTGATGGGCCGCCTTACCGGCCAGCGGACCTTCGCGGGGCTGCTGGAGCAGGCGAGAGGGGAGACGGACTGGCGGCGGCTGCGGGCCTGCCTGGGTGTGTTTGAGTCCTATTCCGTCTATCTCAGCCGGCCTCAGAAAATTCAGACGCTGGCCTTCCTCTACGAGCTTCTGATGCACCGGGAGGGGGACATCCGGCGGCAGGCGGCCGCCCTGATGGGAGAGATCATCGCCCGGTTCCACGCGGGCTACGCCAAGGAGACACCGGAGGACTGCCCCGTGGACCCGCGGGAGGACGCCGATCTGGAACAGTGGCGGCTGTACCTGGCCAGGATCATCCGGCCGGACCGGAAGCTCATGGTCCAGCACCGCCGGTGGATCAGCTTCACCCTGAAAATGGTGGTCAACTCCCTGCTGGACAAGTGCGCCCCGGACCGCCGGGACCGGTTCCTGCGGGAATTCCTCCGCTACTACCGCCGTCCGGAGCGGCTGGAGGACGAGACCGCCTTCCAGCTGCTGGAAACCGCCACGGCCCTGCCGGTGGAGGTGCTGGCGGACCACCAGCGCTACGACCTGCTTTTCTTTGCCCAGACCCTCTCCTCCCGGAGGGACCTGACGGTGCGGACGGCGGCGGTGCTGCTGCTGGACTATCTCCGCCCCGCCATCTCCGCTCAGGATGTGCTGCTGGGCGCGCTGAGGGAGGTGGATTGCCGGGGCAGCCGGTCCCTGGCGCTGCTGCGGGAGCGGACCATGGGGGAGATCACCGGACAATCCGGCGTGCCGCTGCTGCCCAGGGAGGCGGTGTCGGAAATCTTCCTGGACAACCTGAAAACCGCCACGCCCTGGATTGTCAAGGAGGTGAACATCCGCCTGCTGACCTGGTTCGTCCAGGGCGGCGGCGGGAACCTGCTGCACATCGCCACCCACCTGACCAATCTGGTGAAGGTCAGCGACCGGGTCACCGTCCGCCACGCGGCGGGGGCCGCCCTGCTGTCCATCGCAGGGCGGCTGTCCACCGAGGAGCGCAACGAGGTGGCCGTGGAGCTGTGCCGGGGCCTGGAGATCGGGCAGCAGGAGTTTGCCAAATACATTCCCGGCTATCTGGGCCGGTTCTGTCTGTGGCTGCCGCCGGTGCAGCTGGAGGAGATGCTCGCGGAGCTGGACGGCTCGCTGTGCTCCTCCAATGCCAGAGTGGTGTCCGCCGCCCTGGACACCGTGGGCGTCATCTATGAGGAGTACGACACCTACCGCGTCCGCTTCCCGGAAAAGGACGAGGTCTACCGCCGCCGCCGGGAGCGGCTGCTGGGGATGCTCCTTAAAGGGCTGGCCGGTTTCCGCGCCGGGGTGCGGCAGGAGGCGCTGTTTGTTCTGGGACGGCACGTGTTCGGCTCCGGGATACTGGGGGTACACGAGAAGCGCCGTGCTTTCCTGCTGACGCTGAAAAAGATTCTGGCGCTGCTGCGGCTGGATCAGGGGGACGAGCTGACCTTCTACTACCGCGCCGCCATGCTGGGCCGCCTTTACCGGTTTTTGACGGAGCAGGAGATTCTCCGGGGCGGGTTCCGCTTTGAGGCTCCCCGGCCTGTCGCCTTCTTCCCCGGCACCTTCGACCCCTTTACGCTGTCTCACAAGGGCATCGTCCGGGCCATTCGGGATTTGGGTTATGAGGTGCTGCTGGCCATCGACGAATTTTCCTGGTCCAAGAAGACCCAGCCCCACCGCATCCGCCGCCGCCTTGCCTCCATCTCCACGGCGGATGAATTCCATGTGTCCATTTTCCCGGAAAATTTCCCGGTGAACATCGCCAATCCGGAAAATCTGGCCGCTCTCCGGGCTGCCTTTCCGGGGCGGGAGGTGGCCATTGTGGTGGGCAGCGACGTGGTGGCCAACGCCTCCTCCTATCGCAGGCCGCCTCAGGAGAATTCCATTCAGACCTTTGACCACATCATCTTCCGCCGGGATCAGGGCGGGCGGGACCGCCACGACTACAGCGGCATCACCGGCCGGGTGGTGGAGCTTACCCTGCCCACCCACCTGGAGGAGATCAGCTCCACCCGTATCCGGGAGGCCATCGACCAGGGCAGGGACATCTCCAACCTCATCGACCCGGTGGCACAGGAGTTTATCTATCTCCACGGCCTGTACCTCCGGGAGCCCCAAGACAAGCCGGTGCTGCGCCTGGAGGAGCTGGAGTTCCAGCAGTGCGCCGGGATGACGGAGGAGGCGGAGGACGCCGTCCGCTCCGCCCTGCCCCACCACCCGGACGCCGGGCGGCTGTGCGGGACTCTGCGGCAGCTGGGGGACCAACTGTGCATCCTCCGCCGGGGGAAGGAGGCGCTGGGCTTTGCCAGCTATCGGTGTCTGGAATCCCACCGGCTGTTCTCCCGGCTGGGCAACGCGCAGCTGAGCGCCTTCGTCCGCCGGGAGACCGGCGGGCGGGTGCTGGTCATCAGCGGCATCTACGTACCCAGGGGCCCCGCCCAGCTGGATTTCTGCCAGCTGCTGCTCACCGAGGTCCTTACCCTGGCCCTGCGGCAGGAGTTCCACTTTGCCCTCTACTGCCCGGCGGAGGCCACCGTGCCCTATGTGCGGGAGGTTCTGGCCTTACAGGGCTTTGTCACCGCCCCGTTGACGGACCACGATCAGGAGCTCCTCACCGTGGATATGCGTCGTCCCGTCGTGCTCACCCGGAACATCGAGACCACCATCAAGGCTCCCCTCAACGCCAACCCCCGGGTACTGGAGGCCGTGTCCGCCGCCCACCGGCGGCTCCAGCGGGCGCTGACGGAAATGTATCCCGGCTGTCTGGTGCTGTCCGTGTCGGCGGGGGTGGTATATCAGCGGCTGCTGCGGCGGATTGCCGCCTGCAACGGCGTGCCGCCTCAACCGGCGGGAGTCCTGGGGGAGTGCATCTGCGTGCCCTTCGGCAAGATTCTCCGGGGTGTGGCGGTGCCCAATACCGTGACCAAAACGCTGCACACCGACAAGGTCTATGAACCGGACCTGTCCGCTTTCTCCGTGGAGGCCTACCCCTTTTACTCCCCGCTGCCGGACCAGGTGCGGACCATCCGCGCCTTTGACCGCCCGGTGATCCTGGTGGACGACATGCTCCACGACGGTAAGCGGATCCACGCCCTGGCGCCGTTTCTGGCTGAAACCGGCGCCCAGGTGCGACAGGTGCTGGTGGGCTATCTCACCGGCATGGGCCGGGACACGATGGAACAGCTGGGCTACCCGGTGGACAGTGTATACTACCTGCCCAATCTCCGGCTGCGGTTTGTGGAGTCCACCCTGTATCCCTTCATCGGCGGCGACACCGTCCGCCGCTCCGAGCCCATGGCGGGAGGGCTCCATCCGGCGGTGAACCGTATTTTCCCCTATGCCGCCCCGGATTTCAGCGAGGATTGCGCCGACGGCTCCACCTATCATCTGAGCCTGTGCTGCCTGGAGAACGCCCGGGACATTCTCCTTACGCTGGAGACGGAGTACCGTGCCCTCTACGCCCGGAACCTGACCCTCAGCCGTCTGGGGGAGGCGGTGATCCTGCCCCTGTGCCCGGACAAGGGCAGCTGTATGTCCTATGACCTGAGCCGCAGCGCGTCCACCTACCTGGACAACGACATTGAAATGCTCCGGCGGCTCCAGGCCAACTTTAAAATTGTGATAGGGTGAGAAAAAATATGGAAAATCATCTGCATTTTTGTACCGGCGGAAACCGGGCGCCGGAGGGCTTTTCCCTGGAGGTTCCGGCACGGAAGACGCAGTACCGGGTCCACATTCTGGCGCTGGGGGATGTGGGCAGCACTCTGGCCACGGGACTGCGGCTGCTGGGGGGGGACGTGATCTCCACGCTGGGCATCTGCGATGTGCGGGAGGGCGTGCCCCAGCGGTGGGAGTTCGAACTCAACCAGATCAGCGCCCCCGGTGGGCGATTCCCCCAGGTAGAAATTGTGGATACAGATCACATCCTGGATTGCGACGTGTTCCTGTTCTGCGCGTCCCGGTTCGTGCCGGATACGGCGGTGAAAACCGGAGACGTGCGCATGGCCCAGTATGAGCTGAACCGGCCTCTTGTGGCCGGTTATGGCCGCATGGCCAGAGAGAAGGGGTTCCGGGGCATGTTCTGCGTGGTCAGCGACCCGGTGGACCATCTGTGCCGGGCGGCGCTGCTGGAGAGCAACCGGAATGAGGCGGGGGAGCTGGACTGCCGCGGCCTGTCCGCCGGACAGGTCCGGGGCTTCGGCCTGGGGGTGATGAATGCGCGGGCCATGTACTACGCCCGGCGGGATCCCCGGTTCGCCTCCTATCTCACCGAGGGCCGGGCCTTCGGCCCCCACGGGGAGGGCCTGATTATCGCCAACTCCATCCGCCGCTATGACGACGCGCTGTCCCGGGAGCTGACGGAACTGACAAAAAACGCCAATCTGGAGATGCGGGGACTGGGGTACAAGCCCTACGTGGCTCCCGCCCTGTCCTCCGGAGCACTGAGCCTTCTCGCCTGCCTGCGGGGGGAGTGGCAGTATTCCTCCGTCTATCTGGACGGCGTATTCTTCGGCGTGCGAAACCGCCTGACGGAGGCCGGGTGCGAGGTGGAGGAAGCCGCCGTCCCGAAGGAGCTGGAGGAGCGGATACGGGAAACGGTGGCAATGCTGAGGGAGAGCGCTACCTTTTCCTGAACAGGCAGCAGAAAGAACTCCGGGAATTTGACGTGGCCGCCCCGCAGGGGCTTCGTGAAAATCCCCCGGCCAGAGAAGCGGAGCTTCCCGGCCGGGGGATTCTTCCTTTCCGGAAAAACGCTATTTCCGAATGACCTCCAGAGGATGGTTCTTCCAGTCGCCGTAAAGGGAGAAGCAGTCCTCCAGCCCTTCGGTGATAACGGCGGTCCCGTCCTTCTCCAGAAGGAGGAACTCGAAGTCCGGATGCTCCCGCCACCATGCCTCCGCCTGCTCCCGGCCCATGACGAACAGGGCGGTGGACAGGGCGTCCGCCTGTACCCCCCGGTCCGCCACGACGGTGACCGAGGCCAGGCTGTTTTGTACCGGGCGGCCGCTGGCGGGATTGATGATATGGCAGAAAATCTCCCCGTCCTGCTCAAAATACCGCTGGTAGCCGCCGGAGGTAACCACCGCCTTGTCCACGATCTCCAGTGCGCCGGCGTAGCCCCCCTCCGGGGCCTGCACCGCCACCCGCCAGGGGGATCCGTCCGGCTTCGTACCCAAAGCCTGCACATTGCCTCCCAGCTCTACGATGGAGCAGATCATGCCGGTGGACCGGAACAGGTCCATGAGCCGGTCCCCGGCATACCCCTTGGCCACCGCTCCCAGATCCAGCTCCACGCCCTCCGGAAGAGTGAGGCCGTCTTCCGTCAGGCCAACCTGCGTGAAATCCACCTTTTTCAGCAGGGCCTCCAGCTCCGCCGCCTCTGGTACCCGGTACTCCCCTGTGGTGAACCCCCAGGCCCGGACCACCGGGTAAATGGTTACGTCCAGCGCGCCCTCCGTCTCTTCACACAGCGCCAGCGCCTCCTCCAGCAGCCGCCGGGTGTCCTCCGACAGCGGGACCGTTTCCCCCCCGCTGTGGTTGGCCCGGTAGATTTCGCTGCCCGCATCGGTCACGGACAGCAGGGCGTCCAGCTCCTGGAGCAGCCCGGCAGCCTGCCGGAGGTGTTCCTGCGCTACGCTGCCGGGCTGATTGTAGATTGTCATGGTCATGAAGGTGTCCATGGCCGTCAGCTCATAGCGGATCGGGTTATCCCCCGGCGCTTCGCAGTTTTCGCCGCCGTGGGGCTGACAGCCGGCCAGCAGGACCAGGACCGGCAGAAATATCAAAACGCGGGACAGCTTCATGGCCGGGACTCCTCTCGGGTATTTTCTGTCAGTATACCAGACGTCGCCCCGGCGGTCAATGGATTTGCTTTCCCCTTGTGGGAAAAGCAACAGCAATTCTGCGACGGTCCCAGCCGTGGACCCGCCCTCGGCGGACTTAACACTTCACGGAGGGGCGCGCAGGTCCCGGAGATGCATGATTGCCCCGCCGCCCCGGAGGGGCGGTAAAGAAAATGGCAAAAAATCAGATTTCTGTCTTGACAAATTCTAAGAATTGGCTACAATGGTTTAGGCATGTGTCATGACATGTGCTCAGATTTGAAAAGCAGGTACATGAAAATGGAAAAAGCAGCTGCGTTTCTGAAACGCAAAAACATTGTTTTCTCCGCCCGGCGGTATGGCATCGACGCGCTGGGGGCCATGGCCCAGGGGCTGTTCTGCTCCCTGCTCATCGGCACCATTCTGAACACCGTGGGCAGCCAGTTCCACATCGGCTTCCTCACCGCCCAGGTTATCACCATCAACAAGGTGGGATATACGGTCGGCGGTATGGCCTCCTTCATGAGCGGCGCGGCCATGGCGGTGGCCATCGGCTACGCCCTCCAGGCGCCGCCGCTGGTGCTGTTTTCCCTGGCCACCGTGGGCTATGCCTGCAACGCCCTGGGAAAGGCGGGGGGACCGCTGGCGGTGCTGTTTGTGGCCATTATTGCCGCAGAGTGCGGCAAGGCTGTCAGCAGGGAAACCAGGGTGGACATTCTGGTGACTCCCATTGTCACCACGCTCATCGGCATCGGCGCGGCCTGGATCATCGCGCCGCCTATCGGTACCGCCGCCAGCGCCTTCGGCCAGCTGATCGTCCGGGCTACTGCCCTCCAGCCCTTCTGGATGGGCATTCTGGTCTCCGTGCTGGTAGGCGTGGCGCTGACGCTGCCCATTTCCTCCGCCGCCATCTGCTCGGTGCTTGGCCTCACAGGCCTGGCGGGCGGCGCGGCGGTGGCGGGGTGCTGCGCCCAGATGGTGGGCTTCGCCGTTATGAGCTTCCGGGAAAACGGCTGGGGAGGGCTGGTGAGCCAGGGAATCGGCACCTCCATGCTGCAAATGCCCAATATCGTGCGGAATCCCCGCATCTGGATTCCGCCCACCCTGGCTTCCGCTATCACCGGGCCGATTGCCACCTGCCTGTTCCGCCTGGAGATGAACGGTGCGGCCATCAATTCCGGCATGGGGACCTGCGGCCTCTGCGGACAGCTGGGCGTATGGACCGGATGGCTGTCCCCCAGCGAGCAGGCAATCGCCAACGGAGCCGTGGCGATTGTGCCGGGTGCGATGGACTGGGCGGGCCTGATTCTGATTTCCTTTGTGCTGCCCGCCGCCTTATGCGGGGCCTTCGGAGCGTTTTTCCGGAAGATCGGGTGGATCAGAGAGGGCGACCTGACCCTGTCGGATTGATCCTTTTTCCTGAGAAGCTGTACCAACAGGCGGGAGCAGACATCCGGGCGGAAAATTTACCGTCCGGACTGCGTGAGAAAAGCCTGAAATCCGTCAGGATTCCTGCGCTTTCCTTCCCTGCCGGCCGAAAAATTTTCCCGTCATTCTGCGCACTATGCTGAGGGACGGAGACGATTACGCCTCCGTCCCTCTCCGTTATGGTCCGGCGAAGTAGTACCCTACGCCTCTTCTCGTCAGAATCAGGGCGGGATTGGCCGGATCATCCTCTATTTTTTCCCGCAGCCGCCGTACCGTGACATCCACCGTGCGGACGTCGTCGCCCACATAGTCATAGTTCCACACCTGCTCCATCAGATCGATGCGGGAATACACCTTCCCCGGATGGCCCGCCAGAAAGGTCAGCAGCTCATACTCCCGCTGGGTCAGGGCAATGGGTTTTCCATGCTTGCTGACCTGATAGTTCTCCGGATCGATGGTCAGGCCGCCCACGGTGGGCGCCGCGCTCTCCGCGGGCTGCTGCATGGCGGTGCGGCGGATGTTCGCTTTTACCCGTGCCATCAGCTCCCGCATGGAGAAGGGCTTCGTAATGTAATCGTCCGCGCCGATCTCCAGCCCCAGCACTTTGTCCGCCTCCTCCTCCCGCGCGGTCAGGATGATGACCGGCACGTTGTTGCCCTCCTCCCGGAGGATGCGGCATACGTCGAACCCGATCATTTTCGGCAGCATCACATCCAGCAATATCAGGTCCGGGCGGCCGGTCCGGGCGGCGGAAAGCCCCGCCTCACCGTCGTAGGCGGTCAGGACGGCGTAGCCCTCCTTTTCCAGATTGAAGCGGATGATATCCACAATGCTTTTTTCGTCCTCCACGATGAGGACGGCTTTTTTTTCTTCCATACTTTCTCCTTTGCTGTTTGCGGCGCGGGAATCACAGGTTCAGCAGCAGTTTGCCTTTCAGTACGGCGGCGATGGTTTTCGCGTCCCGGATCTCCCCGGAGAGCACCTGCTCCACCAGCCGGTCGAAGGGAATCCGCTCCAGATTCAGGAATTCGTCCTCGTCCGGATGGGCCTCCCCGAAGGTCAGCCCGCGGGCCAGGTACATCCGGATAATCTCCCCGCAGTAGCCGGGCGAGGGATACAGCTCCCCCAGGGAGCGGAACTCGCCGGCCACGGCCCCCGTCTCCTCCCGCAGCTCCCGGATGGCGGCCTCTTCGGGGTCCTCGCCGTATTCCAGTTTTCCCGCGGGCAGCTCCCGCAGGACGCGCCGGTAGGGATAGCGGAACTGGCTGACCAGCAGCGCCCGGTTCTCTTCGTCCAGCGCCAGCACGCACACGCCACCGGGGTGGTCCACAACCTCCCGGATGGCCTCCTCGCCGTTGGGCAGGCGGATCGTATCCCGCCGGATATGCAGGATGCGGCCGTCAAATATTTTTTCCGTGGACAGGGTTTTCTCTGTCAGATCCATGGACGATCCTTTCCTTTCTTTTCTGTTCCTCTTAGTATACCATGGTTGGGCGGGAAATTCCATACAAATTTCGTGCTTAACGCGGAAATCCGGTTTTGCTGCCCCGGACCCCGCGGTTACTTTCTGTAAGAATACAGGTTCTTAGACCTGCGGTCTGAGAATCCCGCATTTCGGACATGGGCTGCAAAAACCGTTTCCTGGGCACGGCGGGAAAACTGTCTGTTTTCATCGTCCCGGTTCTGTGGTATAATCACATTGTCCTCTCTGTCGTTCCGACAGGACGGACACAGGAAAAGATTGAGGAGGAAAATGGGAAGATGGGAAAACAGACAAAATCCAACATGCCCCTGGATGAGAGCAGGCTCTCCTTCCAGATCCCCCGCACAGACCAGCCCAGAGAGAAAATCCTGAAGCTGGGCCAGATGATTACCGACCGGGTGCCCGCAAAGCTCCACGGCATCACCGGAGACGATCCGGAATACTGGGGACTGGCCGGGCGGGTCACCGATGAAATGGCGGACGTGGCTCTGAAAATGAAGGTCCGCAAGCCCAGGACCTTTCAGCAGCTTCAGAAGCTTACCGGCATGGAGCCGGAGAAGCTCCAGAAGCTGCTGGACGAAATGGCCTGGGTGGGTCTCATCGAGTACAACTGGGAGAACCTGGATGGGAAAAACCCCAACCATGAGAAGCGCTACGTTCTGCCCCAGTATGTTCCCGGCAGCGCGGAATTTTTCAACATGCGTCAGGAGGACATAGACCAGCACCCGGAGGTCTCGGCCTTTTTTGAGCGGATGACCTTCCTGCCCCTGGAGAAAATCACCCCCATGGTGCCCCCTGGCGGCGCGGGCATCGGGATGCATGTCATCCCCGTGGAGAAGGCCATCGAGGCGGAGAACCGGACCCTCAGCATCGAGCATATCTCCTACTGGATGGACAAGTACGAGGGGAAATACGCAGCCAGCATGTGCTCCTGCCGCCCCTCCCGGGCCAGGCTGGGCGAGGGCTGCGGCGACTGCGCCGACGACTGGTGCATCGCCATGGGCGACATGGCCGACTACATTGTGGAGACCAGACGGGGCCGGTACATCACCAGGGAAGAGGCCCTGGACATCTTCCGCCGGGCGGAGGAGAACGGCTTCGTCCACCAGATCACCAACATCGACGGACAGGAGAAGATTTTCGCCATCTGCAACTGCAACGTCAACGTGTGCAACGCCCTGCGCACCAGCCAGCTCTTCAACACTCCCAACATGAGCCGCTCGGCCTATGTGGCGCGGGTGGAGGCGGAAAACTGCGTGGCCTGCGGCCGGTGTGTGGAGGTCTGCCCCGCCGGCGCGGTGAAGCTGGGACAGAAGCTGTGCACCAGAGACGGTCCCGTGGAGTACCCCCGCCAGGAGCTGCCCGACGAGGTGAAATGGGGCCCGGAGAAGTGGGCCGTGGACTATCGGGACAAAAACCGGATCAACTGCTACGACACCGGTACCTCTCCCTGCAAGACCGCCTGCCCGGCCCACATCGCCGTTCAGGGCTATCTGAAGCTTGCCGCCCAGGGCAAGTATCGGGAGGCCCTCCAGCTTATCAAGCGGGAGAACCCCTTCCCCGCCGTGTGCGGCCGGGTGTGCAACCGCCGCTGTGAGGACGCCTGCACCAGAGGCACCGTAGACCAGGCGGTGGCCATCGACGAGGTAAAGCGGTTCATCGCTCAGCAGGATCTGAACGCGGAGCACCGGTTTGTTCCCACGCCGGTGATTCCCAGGGTCCAGGGCGGCTTTGACGAGAAGATCGCCATCATCGGCGCGGGCCCCGCGGGCCTGAGCTGCGCCTTCTATCTGGCGGAGAAGGGCTATCACCCCACCGTATTCGAGAAGAACGGGAAGCCCGGCGGCATGCTGGTCTACGGCATTCCCTCCTTCAAGCTGGAGAAAGACGTGGTGGAGGCGGAGATCGACGTCATCCGACAGATGGGCGTGGAGATCAAATGCGGCGTGGAGGTCGGAAAGGACGTCACCCTGGACCAGCTGCGGGAGCAGGGCTATCAGGCTTTCTACATCGCCATTGGCTGCCAGGGCGGAAGGAAAGCCAATATTCCCGGCGAGGACGCCGAAGGCGTTATGACCGCGGTGGACTTCCTGCGCACCGTGGGCGGCGGCGAAAGCTGCTCCGTCCAGGGCAGGGCCGTCGTCGTGGGCGGCGGCAACGTGGCCGTGGACGTGGCCCGCACCGCCGTGCGCTGCGGGGCGGAGAGCGTAAAAATGTTCTGCCTGGAGCCTCGGGACAGGATGCCCGCCTCCGGGGAGGAGCTTGCGGAGGCGTCGGAGGACGGCGTCACCGTGGACTGCGGCTGGGGTCCCAGGGAGATCCTGACCGAAAACGGAAAGGTCGTGGGCATCGTCTTCAAGAAGTGCGTCTCCGTCTGGGATGCCGAAGGGCGGTTCAATCCCTCCTACGATGAAAACGATACCGTAACCGTGGACTGCGACCGGGTGTTCCTCAGCATCGGTCAGGCTGTCGTCTGGGGCGACCTGCTCAGGGGCAGCAAAGTGGAGCTGGGCCGGGGACAGGGTCCCGTGGCCGACAGGCTTACCTTTCAGACCGCCCAGCCCGATGTCTTCGTGGGCGGCGACGTGTACACCGGGCCCAGATTCGCCATCGACGCCATTGCCGCCGGTAAGGAGGCAGCCGTGTCCCTCCACCGGTTTGTGCAGCCCAACACCAGTCTGACCATCGGCCGCAACCGCCGGGAGTTTATCGAGCTGGATAAGAAAAATGCCCTCATTGACATCAACTACGACACCGCCCCCCGCCAGAAGCCGGGCTACAACGAGGCCCTGCGCCGCACCTTCCGGGACGGCCGGGAAACCTTCACCGAAGAACAGGTCAGGGCGGAGACCGCCCGGTGCCTGGGCTGCGGCGCGTCCGTCGTGGACCCCAACAAGTGCATCGGCTGCGGCGTGTGTACCACCAGGTGCGGCTTTGACGCCATCCATCTCCACCGGGAGCGGCCGGAGTGCAGCACCATGGTAAAGGCGGAGGACAAGATGAAGGCTATTCTGCCCTACATGGTCAAGCGGGAGTTCAGGATCAGGAAAGCCGCAAAGAAGGACAAGTAGGCCATGCATGAGCTGGGAATCGTGTTCCACGTCATCGACATGGCGGAAAAGGCCGCGAAGGAGAACGGGGCGGAGGCAGTGGCCTCCGTCACCCTCCGGCTGGGCGAGGTCTCCGGAGCCATTCCCGGGGAGCTGACCAGCTGCTGGAACTGGGCGGTGAAAAAGACGGAGCGGATGCGCGGGGCCTCGCTGGTCATCGAGACCATCCCAGCCGTCTCCCTCTGCGGGGACTGCGGGAAAACCTATTCCACCATTCCCCAGGGGAAAATCTGTCCCCACTGCGGCAGCGGGCAAACCTGGCTGACCCGGGGAAACGAAATCGAGCTGAAGGAGATCACGGTCACGTGACGGGAGGATGCCGTGGAAAAATATAAGGTAATCGAGATCAAAGAGAGCGTCTTCGCGGACAACAACCGGGAGGCGGACCGCATCCGGGAGGAATTGAAGCGGGAGAAGACATTCCTGCTGAATCTGATGTCCTCCCCCGGCGCGGGGAAGACCACCACCCTGCTGCGGACCATCCGGGGGCTGCGGGACCGGCTCCGCATGGGCGTCATGGAGGCGGACATCGACTCCGACGTGGACGCGGCGGCTGTTGCCGCCGCCGGGGTACGGAGCATCCAGCTCCACACCGGCGGCATGTGCCATCTGGATGCGGGGATGACGGAGCAGGGGCTCCGGGAGCTGGGCACGGCGGACCTGGATCTGGTGGTGCTGGAGAATGTGGGGAATCTGGTCTGCCCCGCGGAATTTGACACCGGAGCGGTAAAAAATGCCATGATCCTCTCCGTACCGGAGGGCCACGACAAGCCGCTGAAATATCCGCTGATCTTCACGGTGTGTGACGTGCTGCTCATCAACAAGACCGACGTGCTGCCCTACTTTGACTTCGATCTGGAGAAGGTCCGGGAGTACGCCCATATGCGTAACCCCGGATTGAAAATCTTCCCCGTCTCCGCCAAAACCGGGGAGGGGATGGACGCCTGGACGGACTGGCTGGAAGCGCAGGTCCGGGAGTGGACGGCGTTTCACTGAAAGAAAAAGCGGGGCAAAAGAGCCTTCTGGAATGTTACAGTTGATTAACCTGAGAAACGGCAACAGAGCCGTGCGCCGTTTTACCCGCCGAACTTTGCTGATTTTTCAGTTATACGACTGTACATTTTGTCTCGCAGGAAGTTTTTGCCCGCCTGCCATTTTGCAGGCGGCCCACTGCGCATAGCGCAGCCACAACTCAGAAAAAGAATACACAGAAAAAGAATACACAGAAAAAGAATACAGGAGGGAAAAATCATGTTATTCCAGGTTTACGGCGACGGAGCCGGCTGGCAGCTGCTGGGGTGGCTGCTGGTGTTCACGGGGCTGGTGCTGGCCAACGAGGTGGCCCGGCGGAGCAGGCAGGGAGGCGTCTTCTGCTTCCTGATCCTGCCGGGCGCGCTGACGGTGTATTTCATCGCCATCTACGTCTGCGCGGCCATGGGGATGGAGTGGGCCCTGAACAACCAGACCTACGTTCACATGAACAGCTGGTTCCACTATGCCAAGCTCTACGCCGCCACGGCGGGGTGCATCGGCTTCATGATGCTCAAGTATAAGTGGAGCATCGGGAAAACCGGGTGGTTCAAGGCATTCCCCTTTGTCATCGTGGCCATCAACATCATGATCGCCGTGGTCAGCGATTTTGAGTCCGGCGTGAAGGGCTTTATGGCCCTCCAGCAGTATGGCGACCGCTGGTGGCTGTCCAGTGAGAATGTGTGGCTGTACGGCGGCTGGTGGAACTGGGTCAACGGCATCGCGGGGATCATCAACATCCTGTGTATGACCGGCTGGTGGGGCATCTACACCTCCAGGGACCACAAGGACATGCTCTGGCCGGACATGACCTTCTTCTACATCCTGGCCTATGATCTGTGGAACTTTGAGTATACCTATAACAACCTGCCCACCCACTCCTGGTACTGCGGCCTGGCGCTGCTGCTGGCGCCCACCTTCGCCAACGCCCTGTGGAACAAGGGCGGATGGATTCAGAATCGGGCTAATACTCTGGCGCTGTGGTGCATGTTCGCCCAGGTGTTCCCCCTGTTCCAGGACGCGGGCCGCTTTGCCGTGCTGCCCACGCTGTACGCTGACGGCGTGATGAACCCGGCGGTGCGGCCCACAGCGGCGGACCCTGTCATGCAGGGCGTCGTTGCGGTGATTGCCCTGCTCGTCAACGTGTTCGTGCTGGGGATCATCATTAAGCGGTCCATCGAGCAGAAGAAGAATCCCTATAAGCAGGAGATTTTTACCGATCAGAAGGATTTCCGGCTGGCTATGGCCCGGGCGGAGAAATAAGAAGCTGAACCAACAGGCGGGAGCACACATCCTGACGGAAAGCTTACCGCCCGGACTGCGTGAGAAAAGCCTGAAATCCGTCAGGATTCCTGCGCTTTCCTTCCCTGCCGGTCGAAAATTTTTCCCGTCATTCTGCGCACTTCGCCTGCTGGTACAGCTTTCAATACAGACTCCCCCGCCAGCCAAAAGCCGGCAGGGGGAGTCTTCTCCGTTTATCAGGGAAACGCATCCCAGCGCTCCGCTAGGGCCGTGCATACCGGCAGCGGGTCAACGCTGTCATGGCCCAGGCCGATATAGGATATATACGCCACATACGGTCCCTTCACCGCCACCACCTCCAGGTGATTGTTGGTCCAGGCGGCATCCAGACCGGTCGCCGCTATCGGCCGGAATTTCTTCCCGCCGTCTCCAAAGGTGGCAGTCTTCATGGACGCCTCCGCCAGAAGTCGGGCCATGCCAGCATCCCGGAGGCGGTACACATCCTGATACATCCAGACGGTTCGTCCGGCGGGCGTTTTCAGAAATTCCCGAACGTCCCAGTAATCCGCCAGCAGGGAGGGCGTGTGCGTCACGCTGCTCTCGTCCCCCAGAATGGAAACGCCCTGCTTACCCTGCCAGCCCAGGTCGGACAGAAGCAGATAGGGCTCGTCCGTCCGGTCCTCCGGATCAGTGGACCGGGTGGCGGTCAGCTGTGCCGCCGTCAGCAGAAGGCACAGTACGACCAGGCCCTCCAGCGTCCGGTTGACGACCTTATGGAGCACATGCCGTTTCCGGGGGTTGTGGTCCAGAGGAACGCCGTTTTTCAGGCGGCGGTAGGTCCGGGTGATGATCCAGGCGTCCCGGGTGTGCCGGTAGAGCTGCCACAGAATGGTAAAGCCAACGGCAAAATAGAGGGGCGGAATCTGGACGAACCGCCGCTGAAGGTCTCCCAGGGTCCGTTCGCTGCCCTTCATCAGTACATCCAGTCCCAGATAGACCACCAGCCAGAGCAGCGTGGGGCTCCATCCCCAGAGGGTATTCTTCCGCAGGGCTTTCAGCGTCTCCGCCTGTTGGGCGGGATCGGAGTAGAATTCCGGGGCGTCGCTGCCCGCCGGAGCCCGGAAGATGTGGAGCAGTCCCCGGTCCGTCACGTACTCCCAGCCGCAGTCGGCAAACACCGCCACCTGCTCCTCCGGCAGCACGGACTGCTCCAGGAATCCGGGGGCGAACACCTCGATCCGGTACCGGGCCCGGCTGGGCTCCGCGGGCGTAAATTTACTGAGTCTTCCGCCCCGCTTGACCAGCCGCCAGCCCCTGGCCTCCATGTCGCCGTAAAATTTTTCGTTCTCTCCCAGTTCGTAGTCGCCGGGGTGAAATCTGTACCTGTATTTCACTTTTCGCCCTCCTCCAGCAGCTTTCCGTCCGCCACCAGCCGCTTCAGCCGCTCATATTCTGCCAGCAGGGCGGCCCGCCCCTTCTCCGTGATGGCGTAGTTTTTCCGCCGGCCCTCTTCGCCGGCGAATACAATGAGGCCCTCCTTCTGCATCCGGCTGAGGACGCCGTAAAGGGTGCCGGGACCCATCTCCAGCCGTCCGGCTGACAGCTCCCGGATGCGCTGCATCATGCCGTAGCCGTGGCCAGGCTTCAGCAGCGAGAGCAGAATATAATAGGTTGCTTCCGTCATGGGTCCCTGCTCCATCCCGCCGGCCTCCTCTCTATTATGCATCCCGATATATCGAGTAACATAATAGTAGCACGGGAGATACCTCCTGTCAACCCCGCGGAAATCGATTTTTGCTGGGCAAAGGACCCTGGCTTCTGTAAGCGCCAGGTCTTGCAGAGCGCATGATGCATGGCCGCAGGCCGTGTATCGAAGCGGGGACTTCGGATTTTGCGTCCTTCTTGTCACAATATATTGACAAGCTGCATACGCTGCGCTATAATTAAATAACTCTTTGCACTGCATTACATTCTGTATGGAATGCGAGATCAACAGTACAAACTGAGCAGGCGATGACTTCGGGTCATGGGGCCGGGCCGCTGAAAGGCGGCAGCAGATAGCACACAATGCGTCTGTGGGACAGTTGTATGTTCCACAGACGTGTTTTTTTATACGTTTTTGGAATGATTCATCTCAAGACGGTGCCAGTAAGAGGAATCATCTCTGCCGTTATTGCGACAGAACAGGAGGATTATCTTAATGACAGCCAACAAGGAAAATCGAACCGAAAGCGTACCGTCCAAAGTGGGCATTAATGAAAATGCCATTATACGGCGCATCTCACTGGCAGAAATTGTGGGCAATGTGGCTTTGTCCGCCTTCAAGCTGTTCGCAGGGATTGCTGGTAACTCCGGGGCGATGGTATCCGATGCGGTTCATTCCCTTTCGGATGTTTTTGCAACATTTATTGCGTTTCTCGGCGTCCGCTTGTCCCAAAAAGCAGCAGACAAAGAGCATCCTTATGGGCATGAGCGCCTGGAGTGCGTTGCTTCGCTGCTGCTGGGCGTGATCCTTCTGATAACCGGGCTTGGAATTGGTAAGACGGGACTGGAAAAAATTTTTGCGGACGGCTACGGGACCCCTGCCATTCCCGGCGCGATTGCACTGGTTGCCGCAATCGTCTCCATCATATCCAAAGAGGCGATGTACTGGTACACCCGGCACTATGCCAGCGTATTAGACTCCCCGGCGTTTATGGCGGACGCATGGCATCACAGGTCGGACGCTTTTTCCTCCGTCGGCTCGCTGATTGGCATTGCAGGCGCTATGCTCGGATTTCCTGTTATGGACAGTATCGCAAGCGTTGTGATTTGCCTGTTTATCTTAAAAGTTTCCTGTGACATTTTGAAAGATGCCATTGCAAAAATGCTGGATACCTCCTGCGGTGAGGACTATGAAAAGACTTTGACAGCCTATATCGCCGCACAGGAAGATGTGGTGCAGGTGGATATGCTCCATTCCAGGATGTTTGGAAATAAGGCGTATATTGAGCTGGAACTCCAGGTTGACGGCAATTTGCCGCTCCGGGAAGCCCACGCCATTGCAGAACGCATTCACGACAGCGTAGAGGCACATTTTTCAGAGATTAAGCATATCACCATCCATCTGAATCCCTCAATGCTTTGAGTAGGCAGCAGCCGCTTTTGCAGCACTGGAGGCAAAACGGGGACGGAATCCTGGGATTCCGTCCCCGCGCGTTATCATTACAGCGGATTTTCGTCGATCCACCGGGAGATTGCCACGCCGGTCTCCCGGATGCAGCCCGGCGCATAGGGCAACTTCATGCCCGCGTTCTGCACCAGTTCCTCAAAGGTCCTGGAGCCGCCCTGGTCTACGAAGGCCAGGTACTTCTTCCAGGCGTCTTCCCGGTTTTCCAGGGAGGCCATCCAGAACTGGAAAGCCATGGTCTGGGCCATGCAGTAGTCGATATAGTAGAAGGGGTTCATATAGATATGGGGCTGCTGCTGCCAGCGTGCGCCCCGGCTGAAGGAGGGCAGGTCTTCGTAATCCATCCAGGGACGGTACTTTTTCTCCAGCTCCAGCCAGATCCCGTTGCGCTCGTCCGGAGTCAGCTCCGGCTGCTCGTACATGATGTGCTGGAACTCGTCCACCATGCAGCCGTAGGGAATGAAGATCAGGCTGTCCTCGCAGTGGAAGATTTCGTATTTTCTGGCCTGTGGTCCAAAGAAACTCTCGTGCCAGGGGGCGGTGAGGAACTCCATGGACATGGAGTGGGTCTCGCAGCCCTCCATAGTGGGGCTCATGAGGGCGGAGAGGTAGCCTTTCCGGGCGGCCCGGTAGAAGGCGAAGGCGTGGCCCGCCTCGTGGGTCAGCACGTCCACGTCGCCGCTGGTACCGTTGAAGTTGGAGAAGATGAAGGGAGCCTTGTAGGCGGCAAAGTCCGTGCAGTAGCCGCCGGGGGCCTTGCCCTCCTTGCTGAGCACGTCCAGCAGTTCGTTGCCGAAAAGAAATTCTGCGAACTCCCTGGTCTCCGGGCTCAGCTCCTGGTACATCTTCAGACCGGCAGCCAGAATCTCATCGGAGGTACCCTGGGGTTTGGCGTTGCCGTCAGGGAACAGGAGGGCGTCGTCGTAAAACTTCAGCTTGTCCACGCCAATGCGTCGGGCCTGATCCTCCTTCACCCGCGCTACGATGGGCACCATGTCGGATGCAATCTGCTCCCGGAAGGCCCGGCACTCCCTGGGGCCCCAGCAGTTGCGGCCCAGCCGGTCGTAGGCCAGAGGAATATAGTTCTCATAGCCCATGGCTTTGCCCTGCCGGTCCCGGTTCCTGACCAGCTTGTCATAGAGCTCGTCCAGCTGCTGCCGGTGGTCCTCGAACCACTGACCCCGGACCCGGCAGGCAGCCTTGCGGACGGCCCGGTCAGGGCTCTGCACGAAGGGCCCCAGCTTGGGCAGGGGCAGCATTTCCCCCTCCCATTCCACCATGGCGGAGGCGTAGAGCTTCTGATACTCGCTGGTGAGCCTGTTCTCCTCCTGCATCAGCTCCATGATCTCCGGCTTCATGCACCGCACGGAGATTTCCAGATTCTTGAACAGCAGCGTCCCGAACCGCTCCTCCAGTTGGGGGCGGAACTTCGATTCCAGCAGAGCCAGGTTGATCTTCTGGCCCATCTCCTGGAGGGCGGGATCGACCTCGTCCAGGTAGTCGCTCTCCTTCTCGTAGAACTCGTCCCGTGTGTCGATGGTATGGCGGACGTAGGCCAGGGCGCAGTTGGTCCCCACCTGCCGGCTCATCTCCTCATAGGCAAGGTAGGCGTCGATCTGCTCCTCCGCGGCGGAGGCGGAGCGGATCTTTTCCAGCAACTCATTGCCGGACTTCTGGATTTCCTCCAGATTGGGACGGGTATAGGGCATTTCTGAGAACTTCATATTTTGTGATCCTTTCTATATTCTCGCCCGCCGTTACAGACGGGACAGCACTGCCAGCAGGTACTCCCAGGTGCGCCGCACCGAGGAAACGGACATCCGCTCACGGGTGCTGTGGACCTCCCGCAGGTCCGGTCCGATGGACGCGGCGTCCAGACCGGGAAGCTTTCCCGCCAGCAGGCCGCATTCCAGCCCCGCGTGGATGGCCTCCACGGTCATCTCCTTCCCGGTCATCTCCCGGTAGACACAGGTCATGACATCCCTTAGCGGCGAATCCTTCCGGTATTCCCACGGGGGATATTCCCCCCGCTGGGAGTATCTGCCGCCGTACTGCGCCGCCAGATTTTCCAGCCTGGCGCACAGCGCCTCCTTCTCTGCCGCCACGCTGCTGCGCACCGCGCTGGACAGCTCCAGCCGGCCTTCCGCCAGCCGGAGAATGCCCAGATTCAGGCTGGTCTGCACCAGACCCGGAATGTCCTGGCTCATGGCCTGTACGCCGTTGGGGTAATCGTTAAGCAAGGCAAGGACGGCCCGGCTGTCCGCCGGGGAGAGAGCCCTCCGCCGCTCCAGCGGGATGGAAACCAGCGTGAGGGACAGCGTGGACTCCGCCGGGCCAAAGTCGGCGCGGACCTCCCGCTCGAACCGCTTCCGCACGGCCTCCGCTTCCACCGGGTCCTCCGCCAGAAACAGCGCCTCCGCCTCCCTGGGGATGGCGTTGTCCTGGGCTCCGCCGGAAAGGGAGATCAGCTGCACGTCCCCTGTTTCCCGCAGGCAGGCGGCCAGCAGCTTGTTGGCATTGGCCAGCCCCCTGCCGATTTCCGTGCCGGAGTGGCCCCCCTGCCCGCCGGAGACCGTCAGGCTGCACACCGCGCCCTCCGCCTCCGCCATGGGGAATTCCCGTGTGATGTCGCACCGGGCGCCTCCGGCGCAGCTGACGGTCAGCACGCCCTCGTCCTCGCTGTCCAGATTGATGAGCCGTCGTCCCTTCAGGTCCGAGCAGTCCAGTCCGCCCGCGCCCAGCAGCCCCACTTCCTCGTCCACGGTCAGCACAGCTTCAATGGGCGGATGGGCGGCGCTTTTTTCGTCCAGCAGGGCCAGAATCAAAGCCACGGCCGCGCCGTTGTCCCCGCCCAGAGAGGTCCCGCCGGCCCGCAGCCAGTCCCCGTCCAGAACCAGCCGGACAGGGTCCCGGGCGAAATCGTGGTCCACGCCCGGTTCCCTGACGCACACCATGTCCAGGTGGCCCTGGAGGATCACCGCCGGGTGGTCCTCATAGCCGGGGGAAGCGTCCTTCCAGATCACCACGTTCCCCAGCTCGTCCCGGCGGCAGCGCAGGCCCCGTGCCTTTGCAAAATCCTCCGCCCAGGCGCTGGCGGCGCCGGTGTGGCCCGACTCCCGGGGGATGCGGCTGAGCTCTTCAAAAAACCGGAACACATTCCGGGGCTCCAGCCCCGTCAAAACAGAATTTTCCATTGCGTTTCTCCTTTAGAACCTGGATTCACCATCGGTGAACGCCGTCAGATCGGACTTTTCCCGCCATACTGCGCTGAATTTCCCTGCCGGGCGTCAGCCCGCCTTTAAAAATTTGCATTGTCTGGCAGAAAGATCCTCCGTCCATTCGCATCCCCGGTTATAAATACAGGTCCTTATTCTCGATAATCCTCCCGGATAAACGGCGCATTGATCTGCGTATCCGTCAGAATACCGTACTTTTTTGGATGGCGGTAGGCGTTCCCGTGAACCTCGCGTGTCCGATATGCCCGCAGCATATCCAGATCCAATTCGGCTGTATAGACGCCCTCTCCGCCGCCCGCCTGCAAAAGGCAGGTGTCCCGGGAGCCCGCCGCCTCCGGCAGGCAGGCCACGCCGTCAAATACGCTGGAACCGCCGTTGCAGTCCGGGACAGAGTCCGGGTAATTGCAGGTGGCGACGGCCAGCATATTTTCATAGGCCCGAGCCCGCAGCTGAGACAGGCGGTTTAACTCCATGGGGCAGGCGTTGGGAACCAGAATCAGCTCCGCACCCCTGAGCATCAGAATTCTTGCGCTCTCCGGGAACTCCCGGTCGTAGCAAATCATAACGCCCACCTGCACCTCTCCCTGTGCGGTATCCAGGGCTGTGACAGGGAAGTCTTCACCGGGAGTCAAGTTTCGCTCCACGTCGAAATCGCAGGTGTGGACCTTGGCAAAGGTCAGCTTCCGCTCACCGAAGCGGTCAAACAGCACCAGCGTATTCCGGGGGCCGTTCTCCCACGCTTCCAGCAGGGTCACGCCAATGGCCATGTTCAGCTCTCCGGCCAGGCGGCCGAAGGAGCGGATAAAATCACTGCCGGCGGAAATCGCCTCCGCCTTCCACTCCTCCACGGGGCGGCCGTAAATGTTGTACCCGTTACTCCACATCTCGGGAAACAGGGCGATATCCGCGCCCAGCTCCTTTGCCCGGCGGCAGGCGGCGGTCCCCTTTTCCAGGTTCCCCGCCAGAGTGCCCGCAGGCGCGATCTGAAGCAGGGCGATTTTCAGAAGGTTCATAGAGTCCTCCTCTGTTCGAGGCGCGCAGATTTACAGCAGCTGCACCCCTGCCGCCTCGCAGGCGTCCATCGTTTCCTGATCCCACAAACTCACCTGGACCTCGCCGATGTGGCAGCAGCCGATCATCAGCATGCACAGACGGCTCTGTCCGATGCCGCCGCCCATGGTCAGGGGCAGCTCACCCGTCAGCAGCATTTTGTGGAAGGGCAGCTCCCGCCGCTCCTCGCACCCGGCCAGCTTCAGCTGGCGCTCCAGGCTTTCCTGATCCACCCGGATGCCCATGGAGGAGATTTCAAAGGCCCGGTCCAGCACCCCGTTCCACATGAGGATGTCGCCGTTGAGCTCCCAGTCATCATAGTCCGGGGCCCGGCCGTCATGCTTCCGGCCGCTTTTCAGCTCCCTGCCGATCTGCATGAGGAACACCGTTTTGTGTCCCTCCCTCATGTAGGCCGTCTCCCGCTCGCTGGGGGTCAGATGGGAGTATCTGTCCTCCAGCTCCTGGGTGGTGATGAAACTGACCTCCCGCTCCAGACGGGTTTTCACCTGGGGGAACGCCCGCCGCAGCGCGTCGCAGGTGTCGCACACGGCCCCCACGATGGAGCGGACGGTGTACTGGAGAAAGTCCATATTCCGGTCCGCTCTGGTGATGACCTTTTCCCAGTCCCACTGGTCCACATAGACGGAGTGGATGTTGTCCAGACTCTCATCCCGGCGGATGGCGTTCATGTCGGTATACAGACCGTTGCCGGGGTAGAAGCCGTACCGCTTGAGGGCCAGCCGCTTCCACTTGGCCAGGGAGTGGACCACCTCGCCCTGGGCTCCGTCCACGGCGGGGATGTCAAAGCCGACGGGGCGCTCTACCCCGTTGAGGTTGTCGTTGAGGCCGGAGTGTTTATCCACGAACAGCGGCGCGGACACGCGGCGGAGGTTCAGGGCGAATTTCAGGTTTTCCTGAAAGCTGCTCTTGACGAACTCGATTGCCCGCTGCATGTCGTAGCCGCAGAGGATGGGCCGGTAGCCCTGAGGGATTACGCATTGGTTCATATTTTTTCCTCCTGGATTGTAAAAATTCCCTGTCGCTCCTATCATACACCATATTCTGGAAAAATGCACGATAATTTTGCAGTCTGCTCCATACTTTTGCTTCTGTACTTTCCTGAAAAAGATCAGAATTTTTCTCGCATATTGTCGAAAAGTATGATAGAATACCGGCGAGGTGATAGTGATGAAAGATCCCCAGGCCATTTCGGCCATTCTGTCAGAGTTGAAAAATCTGTACCCCGCCGCGGAGTGCTCCCTGACCTTTGACCCGGAAAAAGCCTATGAGCTGCTGTTTTCCGTGCGTCTGGCCGCCCAGTGCACCGACGCGCGGGTAAACCTGGTGACGCCCGTGCTGTACAGCCGGTTTCCTACCCTGGAGGCCCTGGCCGCCGCCACAGAGGAGGAAGTGGGGGAGATCATCCACTCTACCGGCTTTTGGAGGTCCAAGGCAAGGGACATCGTGGCCGCCAGCCGGATGCTGCTGGAGGAGTTCGGCGGCCGGGTGCCGGATAATATGGAGGACCTGCTGCGCCTGCCCGGCGTGGGCAGAAAGACCGCCAACCTGATTCTGGGAGACGTATATGGCCGGGAGGGCTATGTCTGTGATACCCACTGCATCCGGATTACCGGACTTCTGGGGATCACCGATGGCAGCAAGGACCCGCTGAAGGTGGAAATGCAGCTGCGCCGGTGTATTCCCCCGGAGGAAAGCAGTGATTTCTGCCACCGGATGGTGCTCCATGGCCGGGCCGTGTGCGTGGCCCGGCGGCCGGACTGCGGGAATTGCACCCTGCGCCCCTGGTGCGACCACTGGAGCGGCGAAAAACAATAGCGCAGAAAGTTCCCCTCTCCTGCAGAAGAGAGGGGAACTTTTTTTCTTTCCGGTTCATATACTGGAAGGAAACCAAACCGGGAGGGCATGGTATGAGATCCAATAACCAATCCAGACTTCAGCAGGCGCTGGGGGATAAGAAAACCCTGGAGCAGGTGGTCAATTCTCCGGATGCCAGAGCGCTGGCGGATATGCTGAAGCAGGGGACAGATCAGGCGTCCCTGCAAAAGATCGCGGAAAACGCCGCCAGGGGAGACACGGCTCAGCTTCAGTCGCTGATCCGCTCCATCACGTCCGCGCCCGGCGGCGCGGAGCTGCTGAAGCGGCTGGGCAACAGCTTCGGACAGAAGTAACTGCGGTAATTTCAGCGCCGCAGGGCTGAGAACAGGAAGGTCAAACGGGGAGCACGGGAGGAAAGGGCGGCATGAGCGATTTCGAGGAAAAACTGAACTCCGTTCTTTCCAATCCGGAGGCCATGAGCCAGATCATGAATCTGGCGCAGTCGCTGAATCTGGGCGGCTCCGGCGGAGACCGGCAGCCATCCGGTCAGACGGAGCCGCCGGAGGCTCCGGCAGAGGGGAGCGGCGGGCCGGACCTGTCGGGACTGGGCAGTCTGCTGGGACAGATCGACCCGAAGCTTATCGGACGGCTGCTGCCCCTGGTGGGGGAGTTGACCGGCGGGGAGGGCAGCGATGAGCGGATGCAGCTGCTCTATGCCCTCCGGCCCTTTCTGCGGCCGGAGCGGCGGGACAAGATCGAGCGGGCCGCCAGAACGGCAAAGCTGATTCACGTGGGGAAAAAGCTGCTGTCCGCCATGGGGGAGCCCCATGTATAACCGATATATCTGCCATGATACGGGACGATATGAGCGGGTACAGGAGCCGCCGCCCGGTAGCGCTCCATCCGGCGGGACCGACGGGCCGGCCGGTTCCCCCGGCAGCCGGCCGGAGGGCCGGAAGGGGTTCCTTTCCGGTATCCTGGACCGGCTGAATCTGAAAAATCTGGAGACTGAGGACCTGATCCTTCTTCTGCTGATTTTTCTCCTGTATCGGGAGGGGGAGGATGAGGAGCTGCTGATTGCGCTGGGGCTGCTGCTGATTCTGTGAAGAATCTTTTCCGCCGTCCCGGTGGGACGGTACGGCGCCAATTTGTTTCTCCGGGGCTTCCGGCCCCGGGGTTCTTTCTGCGCAAACAAAAAGCAACCGGAGAATTACGAAAAACGTGCGGTTTTGGATTTCCCTGGTTCGGGAATCGGGCGGAGATGAGGAGCGGCACTGCCGCATGAACGACCGGCGTTTCTTCCGGGAGACCGGTACCTGAAGAACTCCGGCTGACGCCCGGTAAGGAAATTTAACGCAGTATGGCGGGAAAAGAGAGCGGCCACCCCGGCAGGGGCGGCCGCAGATTTCTATTTCTTTGCCAGCGCCTTTTCCAGCCAGTCTTTCCCGTCCACAACGCGGGAAACAATGTAGGAAACCACATAGTCGCCGGCGGCGTTAATCATCGTAGCCGGGGGATCCACCAGGTTGCCGATGGCCACCAGGATGGGAAACGCCATTTCCATCTGATGGGGGAAGAAAATGGAGCATATAATGTACTCGCCGATGTATCCGCCGCCGGGTACGCCGCTCATGCCCACGGAGGAGAGCACCGCCACCAGAATCACTTTAACCAGCGTCCCGACGCCCTCGAAGGGGAGACCGAATACGCCCATGACGAAAGCGATCTTCAGCACGCAGGAGAAGCAGGAGCCGTCCATGTGCATGGTGGCGCCCAGGGGCAGGACCATGTCGGAGACATCCCTGGAGATGCCGGTGTCTGCGGCCTCCTCCATATTGGTGGGAATGGTGGCTACAGAAGAGCAGGTACCCAGAGAGACGATGGCGGGCCTGGCAATATGCTGGAACATGGTCAGGACGCCCCGCCGGCCGCCGCCAAACCAGGCGAAGAGGGGCCAGGCGGTGAAGATATAGACAAAGCACAGCGGATAGTAGACCAGCATGGCCCGGCCATAATTGGTGATGACCTCGGACCCGTAGGTGGACACCAGATCGGCAAAAATGGCGAAGAAGGCAATGGGGGCGTAACAGGTCACGATCTTTACGAATTTCAGCATCACACTGGTCAGGTCCTCCAGAAAGCGACCCACGGGGGTGCTCTGGCCGCCGTTGAGGTTCACCGCGAAGCCGAAGAGCAGAGAGAATACAATCAGAGGCAGCATGGCCCGGCGGCTGAGCAGGCCCACGAAGTCGCTGGAGGTGAAGAAGTTCACCAGCAGCTCGCTCATGGTGGCGTACTCGCCCATTTCCTCTGTGGGAATCTCCGCCCAGGGAGCCAGCACCGGCGGGAAAAGGCGCATCAAAACATACATGATGACGGCGGCGATAGCCCCGGTGACAACAAAGGTTGCCACGGTGACGCCCATGATCTTTCCGGCCCGCGTGCGGCTTTTCATGTTGGCTACGGCGCTGGAGATGGACGCGAACACCAGGGGGACCACGATGCAGAACATCATGTTGATGAACACGGTGCCCAAAGGCTTGAGGACGGATGCTTCAGGCCAGAACCAGCCCACAATGCAGCCAAGGATCATGGCTGCCAGCATGACGCCAAGAAAGGCATAGTTTTTTGCGATGGATTTTTTGTTGAGTTCAGCGCTCATTGTTTGTTCCTCCCAAAACAGATTACATATTATATTAAAAGGTCTTCGTCACAGACTTCGCCCTCGCAGACGATGTTTGTGGGACCGGTGAGCCACAGATCTCTGACCGCGTTCCCCTCCCGGTCAACCGTAACATGCAGTTCTCCGCCGGGGACCGAGACCGCTACATCCCTGCCGCTGACCCTGCCCGTCAGAGTGAGGGCCAATACAACCGATCCGGTTCCCGTGCCGCAGGCGTAGGTGAAATCCTCCACGCCCCGCTCGTAGGTCAATTCCACGAGCCGGTCAGGGGCAGTGACATCGTAGAAATTCACGTTGGCCCCCCTGGGGAAGGCAGGGCTCCAGCGGAGGGTCTTGCCCAGCTCCCGCAGGTCATCCATGGTTTTGCCCGCCAGTCCGGGGAAGGGGACCACCGCGTGGGGCAGTCCGGGGTTGCCCAATTCTATATAGGAGCAGGGAAAAGTCCGGCCCTGCGCCTCCACCGGGTAGTCCAGACG
Organism: uncultured Oscillospiraceae bacterium; assembly: GCA_910587505.1. Classification (GTDB taxonomy): domain Bacteria; phylum Bacillota; class Clostridia; order Oscillospirales; family Oscillospiraceae; genus Pelethomonas. The sequence goes on from CAJULD010000024.1 coordinate 44,397, forward strand.
GATGACGCTGGGGTCCGTGAGGCGGATGCGGTAGTTCCGGCAGTCGATGCGGCGGCCCGTCACGACGCCGGAGGGGGATTCCACTGTCTGCGTCTCCCCGGCCAGGCCGTGTTCGTAGCCGTACCGGCAGATGCAGCGGGCTCCGTTGCCGCACATCTCACCTTCGGAGCCGTCGGAGTTGTAGAAAAGCATCCGGTAATCGCCGCCCCGGACGGAGGAGTCCACCACCATCAGGCCGTCGGCGCCAATGGAAAGATGCCGGTGGCAAAGGGTACGGGCGATGGCGGGGAACCGGTCGCGGGGGATGCGCTCTGTCAGGTTGTTGAGAATAATGAAGTCGTTGCCGGCTCCGTTCATTTTAGTGAACCGCAAGAAAGCTCCTCCTCTCATATATGGTGTAAAATCAGAATATACCATCCACTGTAAAAAGTATACAGCAAAATTATACATTGTAAATCCTGTATCCTGCGGAAAAGTATGTGAAACATGCTCTCCAACCGTGCGTCTGGAGGAGACGGAAGGGGAATTCTGAAAAAAAGGCTGAAAAATTTCAAAGAAAGGGGTTGACAAGGGGTTGGAGTAG
>CAJULD010000025.1 GCA_910587505.1 uncultured Oscillospiraceae bacterium
CTTACCCGAAAAACCGGCTCCGGAAAGCGCTGCGGCGCAGCGCTTTCCGGAGCCGAGGAAAAAAGTCTGGTAGCACGATTTTTCGATTTGGTAGCAAACCGCCGGTTTATGTAAACCGATTTCATTATGGCGGCTGAATTTTCAGGTGGTAGCGGGCCGGAAGGTTTGGTAGCACACTGGTAGCGTTTTTACAAACTGTTCATATTTCAGTTTGCGCTGTGGGACAAAACGCCGGAAAAGCGGGGAGTTGAGAAGAAGCAGAGGCGCAAATCAAAAATTTCACAATCGGGTTGACATAACGCGGAATTGCGGAAAAAAGTATGGAGCTGCAGATCATCACAAAAAATTCTACAGAATTGTCTCTAGGCTTTTTGACGTTTCTGTGTTAGAATAAACTGGAATCAGATAAACAAGAGAGTGTGGAGGATGCGCCAATGTCAATTGTATCGGAATACTTTTTCCCATCCAGCGAGGGAAAGACCCTGATCCACGTCAACCAGTGGACGCCGGTGGACCGGGAGATTGTGGGCGTGGTACAGATTGCCCACGGAGTGGCGGAATATGGCGCCCGGTACGCGCCTTTTGCCCGGTACCTGTGCAGCCATGGTTTTGTCGTTGTGGCCAACGATCACCTGGGCCATGGACAGTCCGTGATCGAGGGCAGCCCCATGGTCTACTTTGGGGAGGAGGACGGCTGGCGGCATGTGGTAGACGATATGGAGGAGCTGCGCCGGCGTACGGCCAGAGCGTTTCCCGGCAGGCCGCATTTTCTTTTCGGACACTCCATGGGGTCGTTCCTGTCCCGTACCCACCTGATCCGCTATCCCGGTCATTGGAAGGGCTGCGTCCTTTGCGGCACGGGGCATCAATCCGCCGCGGTCATTGCCGGTGGAAAGCTGGTGGCGGATCGTGAGATCAGGCGTCTGGGCAGGAAGGCGTACAGCGCCAGGGCGGATGATCTGGCCTTCGGCGCATATAACAGGGCCTTTGCCCCCGCCCGCACCCGGTTTGACTGGATTTCCGCCAGCGAGGCCAACGTAGACGCCTATATTGCCGACCCTCTGTGCGGAGGCGATACCACCCTGGGGCTGTTCCGGGACATGCTTGACGGCCTGAGCTGCATCACGAAACAGTCCAATATCAATAAAATGGACAAATCGCTGCCGGTGCTCTTCATTGCCGGGGATAAGGACCCGGTAGGCGGCATGGGCAGGGGCGTGCAGAAAGCATATGACTGTTTCCGGAAGGCCGGCCTGCCGGATGTGACCATCAGGCTTTACCACGGCCTGCGCCATGAGATCCTCAACGAGGCCAGCCGGCAGTATGTCTATAAGGACGTCTTGGACTGGCTGACGGCCCGGGCCTGAATGAGCAGGGCGCGGAGGGACAGCAGCTCCGTATCTCCATACCGCCGCAGCAGCGACCAGGAGAACACGCAGTCCGCCGCCAGAACCATCCACAGCAGGAATACCGCCCAGGGCGGCACGGCCCCGGCCAGGGATTCCAGCAGAGGCTGGATCAGGCGCACTGCGGCGGCGGACAGCAGCCCCCAGATCAGGGCGAACTGAGGGCAGATTCGCCCCTGCAGGTGGCCCCGCATGGGCCGGTAGTCCCAGAACCAAACGCCCAGCGCCTTGTCGTAAAACAGATGGACCAGATACTCCACGCCGGTGCATACAGCGCCGCCCAGAAGCATGAGAGGGAAAAAACCGGTTTCCTCCGGTGCCAGCGCCAGCAGGGCGGTCATTGCCAGTCCGTAGACCGGGCACAGCGGCAGCAGCAGGAAACACCTGCGCAGCTGGTTGGGGGAGTGGGAAAGCCGGGCGTGCAGCTTTTCCAGAAGATAGCCGAGAAAGCTGTAACTGAGAAAGTAAACGAACCACCGGGACATGCCATAGCTCCTTTTCCATTGAAAGTCTGTCTGATGCGACGCGCAATACCCTTTCACCCGCTCCGTGCGGGGCAGAGAGGGACTCTTCTTAAAAGTCCTTTTTAATACTTTTTCTTTCAGGAAAAAGTATGAGAAAAAGTGTGAGGGGATATGGATAGCATCCCCGCCCCGGCGGAAAATATGCCGTGTGTTACAGGAGGTGAACAGGATGGGAGACAGCTGGGAGCTGCTGGAGCGGGAATGCCGCAGCTGCCGTGAATGCGCGCTGTGCCAGACCAGGAAAAATGTGGTTTTCGGCGTGGGGAACCCCCATGCGGAAATCCTGATGGTAGGGGAGGGCCCCGGCGCCAACGAGGACGAGCAGGGGATTCCCTTTGTGGGCAGGGCGGGCATGCTTCTGGACGACATGCTGGCGATCATCGGGCTGGACCGCACGATGGTTTATATTGCCAACATCGTCAAGTGCCGGCCGCCGGGAAACCGGGACCCGCTGAACGTGGAGCAGGATGCCTGCATTGGCTACCTGCGGCGGCAGATGGCCCTGATTCAGCCTGAAATACTGGTGTGCCTGGGCCGCATCGCGGCTATGCGGCTGATTAATGACAAGTTCCGCATTACCAGAGAGCATGGGGTCTGGTATGACGGCGGCGGAATGCGGATGATGGCGATGTATCATCCCTCGGCGCTGCTGCGGGACCCGTCGAAGCGGCCGGAGACCTTCGACGATATGAAGTCCCTGCAAAGGGAGATCAGACGGATTTGTACCCATACCGAGCCAAAGCGGCCCTGGTAGCGCTTTCTTTGCGCACAGAGATGTATGAATGAGGGAGAAGTCTATGTTTACAACAGGGTTCGACAATCAGAAGTATATCGAGACCCAGTCCGCCCGCATCCGTGAGCGGATTAATCAGTTCGGCGGGAAGCTGTATCTGGAGTTCGGCGGGAAGCTTTTCGATGATTACCACGCCTCCCGGGTCCTGCCGGGATTCGCGCCGGACAGCAAGATCCGTATGCTCCAGCAGCTGCGGGAGGATGTGGAGATCGTGGTTGCCATCTGCGCCGGGGATATTGAGAAAAACAAGGTCCGCGGCGATCTGGGGATTCCTTATGAGGAGGACGTACTGCGCCTGATTGACGTCTTCCGGGAGATGGAGCTCTATGTGGGCAGCGTAGTGGTCACCCGGTACAGCGGCCAGCCCGCCGCCGACGCGTTTCTCAAGCGTCTGAAGGCCCTGGGCGTCCAGACCTACCGCCACTACCCCATTGCGGGGTATCCCCATAATGTGGACCTCATTGTCAGCGAGGAGGGATATGGGCGCAACGACTACGTGGAGACCTCCCGCCCTCTGGTGGTGGTCACCGCGCCGGGACCCGGCAGCGGGAAAATGGCGGCCTGTCTCAGCCAGCTTTACCATGAGCACCGCCGGGGCCGGAAGGCGGGCTACGCCAAATTTGAGACCTTCCCCGTCTGGAATCTGCCACTGGACCACCCGGTCAATCTGGCCTACGAGGCGGCTACCGCCGACCTCAACGATGTGAACATGATTGACCCCTTCCATCTGGCCGCCTACGGCGTCACCACGGTGAACTACAACCGGGACGTGGAGGTGTTTCCCGTCCTGCGCACGATTTTTGAATCCATTCTGGGGCAGTGTCCCTACCAGTCGCCCACGGACATGGGGGTGAATATGGTGGGCAGCTGCATCGTGGACGACGGGATCTGCCGGCAGGCGTCTCACATGGAGATTCTGCGCCGGTACTATACGGCCCTCACCGGACGGCTGCGGGGCACGGTGGACAGGGACGTGGTGTTCAAGCTGGAAATGCTGATGAAGCGCTCCGGTGTGACCCCCGCCATTTTTCCCGCCGTGGCCGCCGCCCTGGCCAGGGAGGAGGCCACAGGGGCCCCCGCCGGGGCCATGGTCCTGCCGGACGGCCGGGTCATTACCGGCAAGACCAGCGACCAGATCGGCGCTTCCGCCGCTCTGCTGCTTAACGCCCTGAAGGCGCTGGGCGGCATCGACGAGGAGCTGGATCTGATTTCTACGCAGGTCCTGGAGCCCATCTGCCGGCTGAAGACCGGGAGTCTGGGTAATAAGAACCCCCGCCTCCACAGCGACGAGGTGCTCATTGCCCTGTGCGTCAGCGCCCTCACCAACCCCATTGCCGACCTGGCGCAGAAGCAGCTTCCCAAGCTGAAGGGCTGCGGGGCTCACTTTACGGTGGTGCTCAGCGAGGTGGACGAAAATCTTTACCGCCGGCTGGGGATGCACGTCAGCTATGAGGCCAAATATGAGCGGCAGAGACTATACTATAAGTAATATATAGGAATAATTATGACGAGGGTATATTTTGTCCGCCATGCCCAGTCCGACTGGCGCAGCGGCTCCGACCGGGAGCGCGGCCTGACTGCCGCAGGGATGGAGGACCGGCGGGTGGTTCTGGACTTCCTCCGGGACAAGCCGGTGGACGCCTTTTATTGCAGTCCCTACCGCCGGAGTCTGGACACCGTCCGGGAAGCGGCGGAGCGCTTTGGCCTGCCCATCCATACCGACGAGCGGCTCCGGGAGCGGGAGGCCGCCCCCGGCGGCAACTGTCGGGAGCTGTTCCGGAGGCGCTGGGCTGATTTTGACTGGCGCGAACCGGGCGGGGAGAGCCTGCGCTCCGTGCAGGAGCGCAATATCGCCGCGCTGACGGAGATCCTGGAGCAGAACCGGGACAGGACGCTGGTCATCGGCACCCACGGCACGGCCCTCAGTACGATTTTGAATTATTATGACCCCGGCTGGGACTGCGACAGCTTCCTGCGGATCATCGACTGGATGCCGTTTGTGGTGGAGCTGGATTTTGACGGGACAAAATTTCTCTCCAGGACGGAGCATGTCCACGTGGAGAAGGTCTATGAGCCACAGGAGTAAATACGATGGAAACCATTATTCAGATTCTGGCGCGGGAGCTGGAGCAGACGGAGCAGCATGTGTCGAATGTGATCGACCTTCTGGACGAGGGCAACACCATCCCCTTTATCGCCCGCTACCGCAAGGAGCTCCACGGCTCCATGGATGACACGGTGCTGCGGGCGCTGGAGGAGCGGCTGCAATATCTTCGCAGTCTGGAAAAGCGCCGGGAGGAGGTCAAGGGGGCCATTGAGGGTCAGGGCAGGCTGACGGAGGAGCTCTCCGCCGCCATTGACGCCGCCGCTACTCTGGCGGAGGTGGAGGATCTCTACCGGCCCTATAAGCCCAAACGACGCACCCGCGCCACCGTGGCCCGGGAGAAGGGGCTGGAGCCGCTGGCGGAGCTGCTTTTTGCCCATGGAACGGACTGTCCCGCGCCGCTGGAGGCTGCCGCGGCCTGCATTGACCCTGAGAAAGGGGTGGAGACGGCGGAGGATGCCTTGCAGGGGGCCGGCGATATCATTGCGGAGCAGATTTCCGACGACGCCGCCATCCGGAAGACCCTGCGGGAGCTGATCTGCCGCCGCGGCGAGGTGACGGCGGCCGCCGCCAGGGAGGAGGACAGCGTTTACCGGCTGTACTATGACTTCCGCCAGAGCGTAAACCGCCTCCAGGGCCATCAGATTCTGGCCATCAACCGGGGCGAGAGAGAGGGATTTCTGAAGGTTGGCGTTGAGGTGGACCGGGAGGCGGCGCTGGCCCTGCTGGGCCGGGCGGTGGCGCGGCCCGGCTCCAGGGCGGCGGATTTCATCAGGGCCGCCGCGGAGGACGCCTACGACCGGCTTTTGTTCCCCTCCCTGGAGCGGGAAATCCGGAACATGCTGACTGACCGGGCCAACGAGGGGGCTATCCGTAACTTTGCGCTGAATCTGCGGCCGCTGCTGATGCAGCCGCCGGTGAAGGGCCATGTCACCATGGGGCTGGACCCCGGCTACCGCATGGGCTGCAAGGTGGCGGTGGTGGACGGCACCGGGAAGGTGCTGGACACCGCGGTGGTCTATCCCACCCATGGGGAGCGCCAGAAGGCAGCCTGCATCGATACCCTCGCAAAGCTGATTCGCCGCCACGGTGTCACCCATATTGCTATTGGCAACGGCACCGCCTCCCGGGAGACGGAGCAGATGACGGTGGAGCTGTTGCGCCAGGCGGGCGGCGGAGTCAGCTATATGATGGTCAACGAGGCGGGGGCCTCGGTGTATTCCGCCTCCAGGCTGGCCTCGGAGGAATTCCCGGAGTACGACGTCAATCTCCGCTCGGCGGTGTCCATTGCCCGGCGGCTCCAGGACCCGCTGGCGGAGCTGGTGAAAATTGACCCCAAGGCCATCGGCGTGGGCCAGTATCAGCACGACATGCCCCAGAAGCAGCTGGACGAGACGCTGTGCGGCGTAGTGGAGGACTGCGTCAACTCGGTGGGAGTGGATGTGAATACCGCGTCTCCCTCGCTTTTGCAGCGGGTGGCGGGACTGAATGCCGCCACGGCAAAAAACGTGGTGAAATACCGGGAGGAAAACGGACCATTCACCTCCCGGAAGCAGATTTTAAAGGTCCCCAGGCTGGGAACCAGGGCCTTCGAGCAGTGCGCGGGGTTCCTGCGGGTGCCGGAGAGCAGGACGGCGCTGGACAACACCGCCGTCCACCCGGAGAGCTACCAGGCGGCGGAGAAGCTGCTCGCCCTCACCGGCCATACGCTGGAAGAGGTCTCCACCGGCCGGCTGGGGGATCTGGACGGTCAGATCAGCGCTTTCGGCGCGGAAAAGCTGGCGGAGCAGTGCGGCATCGGCGTGCCGACGCTGCTGGACGTAGCCAGGGAGCTGCAAAAGCCGGGGCGCGATCCCCGGGACGAGCTGCCGCCCCCCATTCTCCGGACAGACGTGATGGAGATCAGAGACCTGCGTCCCGGCATGATTCTCACCGGCACGGTCCGCAACGTCATTGACTTCGGCGTCTTTGTGGATATTGGCGTGCACCAGGACGGGCTGGTGCATATTTCCCAGATTTCAAAGGGCCGTTTTTTGAAGCATCCCTCCGAGGCGGTGTCCGTGGGAGACGTTGTAAAGGTTGTGGTGCTGGAAGTGGACGAAAAAAAGAAGCGGATTTCCCTGTCCATGAAGCAGGCGGCGGGATAGGGCATACATCTTTTTTTAAAAACATCAAAAGCTTTGCTGAACGTGGAAGACCCCCCGCAGACGGTTTCGTTTGAAACCCTTCTGCGGGGGGTCGTTATCACAGGGGTTTGAGCTTTCAGCTCGGAAGTAATCGTATCCCGGTACAATCAATACGGGATAAACGTCAGATCCATATCCACCCGGCCCTCGATACCAGGGATGCTGCCGCTGTCGGTGTACTGCCAGATGCGGTAGTTATAGTACATGTCCGGTTGGTTCCGGCTGTTGTACTGGGCAAACCAGAAGTCGTATCCCGTCAGGCGGCTCAGGTCCATTTTTTCATAGGCAACCTCCAGGCTGATGTAGATCATGGGCTTGTATCCCGCCAGCGCTACCGTGTCGCAGAAAGCGATGGCGCAGTCGGTCAGGGTCTGCTTGTCCACATTGCTGCTCCGGGCCGTGTCGGAATAGATTTCCCAGTCAAAAATGATGGGATACTCCAGTGAACGGCCGTTCAGCAGCGCCAGCGTGTACTGGGCTTCCTCCACCGCCTCCGTCACATTGATGGCCTGGGAGTAAAAGTAAACGCCCGTCTTCAGTCCGGCGGCCCTGGCCCCCGTCAGGTTGGCCTCAAAATTGGCATCGCCATACACCTCCCCGGACTGGGCCAGGCGGCCTCCCGCCCGGATCAGCGCGAACTCCACCCCCGCTCCGGCTACCTTTTGCCAGTCGATGTCCCCCTGATGCCGGGACACGTCGATGCCCCATTCGGTGACGTAGGCCGGGTCGTTGTAATACAGGCGGCTGCCGTCCCGGATGAAGAGGTCCTTATTATAGGGAGCGGCAGGCACGTCCCACAGCACCGGGATCTGCTTGTTCCGGAACAGAATGTACCCGGACTGGGCGGGATCATTGGGAGCGGTGTAGTTCCGCAGGCGGGACACAATGGCGCACAGCTCCGCCCGGCTGATGCCGCTGTCCGGCCGGTAGCAGCGCCGGCCGCTCTCCACCTCGCCGGTGATGACCCCCGCCTCGAAGAGGGTCAGGGCATACACGTCGTCCACGTCGGCAAAGGGCGTCGGCCCGGACTTCAGTGGCAGGCCCATGGCGATGGCGGCAATCCGGGCGATGGTCAGCCGGTTGATGGCCGCGTCCAGATCCGTGATCTCTCCCGGCGTCACGCAGCCCATTCCCTCCGCCAGCGCCAGATAGTTCCCGGCCCAGTGGCCGATCCCGGCGTTGCCGGGGTCCGTCCGGATGGCGGCCACCAGCAGCAGCTTCAGCGCCTCCCCGGCGGTCACCGTCCCGTCGGGACGGAAGGTGCCGTCGGGATAGCCGCCCAGAATCTTCTCCCAGCTCAGTTCCTGCACGTAACTGTAGTGCCAGTCGCCCTCCTTTACGTCCAGATAGGGGTTGACCCACGAGGAGTAGTCCGGCTTTGTCACTGTCGGGGTGGTGGGGACCACCGGATTGCCGGTCCCGCCGCTCCAGCGGGCGTAGAGGTTCATGGAGCCCATGGCGGTCTCCGCTCCCGTCACCTGGACGCCGTCGGAAGTGAACCAGCCCTGGAAGACGGAGCCGTCCCTGGTGGGCGTGGGCAGCTGTCCATAGGGAAGGCCCAGGGGGTAAAATACCGTCCGGCCGCCCTGGTTGGGATCGTTCTTTCCGCCGTTGGTCTCATAATCTATGTAGCAGTAGCGGGACTCGACGTCGCGGAAGTCATAGTCGCCGTAAAGGAACAAAAACGCTTCCCGCAGCCGCCGGCTCACCAGATTTTCCAGCACGGTGGAGCCGGAGTGGCACCAGGTGGCGATGGCGTTGACCACCTCGGCCTCGCTGTAGCGCTCGATGCCGTTGATAAGGTAGGCGCACAGCCGGTAGTCCGGATTGATCCACTGGCTTCCCAGAGTGTAGGTCATGCTGATGAGCGCGTCAAACTGATGCCGGGTCACGGAGATCCCGTATTGGGTCAAAAAGCCGTTGACCAGCGCTTCCGCCGTCACCAGCTGCTGGCGCAGCAGAAGCTCGGCTTCTTCCTCCGTGACCCCCTCCGGATAATCCGACGGACTGCAGGACACCCCGTATCCCACATACCATTTCCCGTTGCTGTCGGCATAGGGCATCTGGCGGTAGCCCTCCAGCTCCTCGATCATTTTCACGCAGGCATCGCTGGTAGTAAAGGTCTCCACCGCCAGCGCCGCCCCGGACAGCAGCGTCAGACTGAGGGTCAAACTGAGCAGCAGGGCCAGCGCACGTTTTATTCTGGTCTTCATAAGGCCGTCTCCCTTTCTTTTGCGACAGATATCGACCCCATTTTACCATATCCGGCGGACAAAAGGAAGCCCCGGAGTGAGGAATTAAGAATTCTGTAATACTTTTTCCGGAGAGACAACCATTCTTTCCCGTGAAAGGAAAAGAAGCAAAAAGAACTTCCGGGCGTGCTGAAAAAGCAGCAAAACGCCAAAATGGCAGGGCTTTTTCCCCGATAACCGTTCCTGGTCCTGCCCTGTCTCCGCCTCCTGAAAATACTGCCGGAGATCGCCCGGATCTCCGGCAGCGTTTCTTTATTAGAGCGCAGTATTTTTGCCGCGGCTCAGCCTGAAGTCTGGATCCAGCGCCTTCTGAAAAGGCGGGCCCAAAACTTTTGAGAAGCCCGTGAGAGGCAAAATATATACTTCCTGAAAGTTCTTTTTGCCGCTTTATTCTTTAATAGTGTGGATAGGCTCTTATGCTCCTTTTTCTCTTCAGAAAGAGAATGACAGCGAAAAACAATTACTGCTCCGTACCGAAGTCGGCCTTATAGGCCTCCGCCAGACGGTCGGGCCAGTCGCTGACGGGCTCCAGCACGCCGGTAAAGAAGCGCAGCGTCCTGGGCTCGTGGACGAACCGCAGCCCGCCGATAAGGTCTCTGTGGTCGTAGAGCCACTTAACCCGGTCGATGACATACTCCGTCTGGGACAGGGTGAACACCCGGCGGGGGAAGGCCAGCCGGACCAGCTCCATGGACGCCATCCGCTCGCTGCCGTCGGCATTGCGCTCCTCGGACAGGGTGCCCCGCTCCATGCCCCGGATGCCGCCGCAGATGTACAGCGCGCACACCAGCGCCCCGGCGGGGTACTGCTCCTGAGGAATGTGGCTGACAAACTCTCCTGCGTCCAGATGGGCCCCCAGGCCGCCGCCGGGGGTGATGACGGGCACGCCGTAGTCGTCCAGCGCCTTGACGCAGTAGCCCACGAACTGGGGTCCCTGGGAGATGATATTCATGTCCATGGTCTCGTCAAAGCCCACCGTCATGGCCTCGATCTCCCGGACGGACATCCCGCCATAGGTAAGAAAGCCCTCAAACATGGGGATCAGATCCTCCATGGAGCGGTACAGCTCCTGATCCCGGACCAGAATCACGCCGCCACGGGCAAATCCGAACTTCCGGGCGGAGAAATAGATGATGTCGAACAGATCGGCCACCATCCGGGTAATTTCCCGGATGGATTTGTCCGCCATGCTCTCCTCGCGGGTCTTCATGAAGTACAGGTTGTCCTGAAGCAGAGAGGCGTCCAGCACAGTGAGAATGCCGTACTTCCTGCAGATGCCCGTGGCCGCCTTCATGTTCGCGTAGGAGATGGGCTGGCCGCCGATGAGATTGGTGCCCGCTTCCAGACGGACAAAGGGAATGTTCTCCGGGGTCTCCCTGAGAATACAGGCCTCCAGCTTTTCCAGGTCGATGTTGCCCTTGAAGGGCAGGCTGCTCCTGCTGACCAGACCCTCGTCCTTCACCAGTTCCTCCACGCGGCCGCCCACCCGGGTGATATGGGCCTTGGCGGTGGTGAAGTGGTAGTTCATGATGACGCAGTTACCGGGCTTCACAAACCGGGTAGCCAGAATATTTTCGCAGGCCCGTCCCTGATGGGCGGGCAGGCAGTGCCGGATGCCGAAGAGCTCCTGAAGCTTCTTCTCCATGCGGAAATAGCTCTCGCTGCCGGCGTAGGCGTCGTCGGCCCGGAGCATGGCGGATTCCATGTCGTCGCTCATGGCGTTGACGCCGGAGTCCGTCAGCATGTCCAGAAAAATGTCTCCGTTATGAAGCTGGAAGGTATTGTAGCCGGATTCCTTCACCTTTTGCAGCCGCTGGTCGGTGGGCAGCAGGTTCAGCTTCTGGACGATGCGGACCTTATGCATCTCCAGGGGGATGGGATCGTGCTTGTAAAAGGTAATCTGTGGCATGTTTTCTCAATCTCCTCGGTTGTGTTGTCACGTTTTCAAAAAGCGGCCCTGCCGCCAAACGTTCTTCTTTTATACTTTAACACTTTGCACACAAAAAGTAAATGATCAGGATTACCAGTACACCGCCGCTTTCACTCCCTGTTTCCGGGTGGATTTGCTGAAATTCCACTGTTTTTGACATTCCGCATGGAATACATGGCGGCGGGGCATACTACAGCCACTCAAACGAAACGGGGGAGAAAAACGATGATCGAACCGGATACCATTAAATTGCTGCGGGAGTGCGACGCCGGCGTCAAGATGGGGGTGGCGTCCATCGCCAGCGTCCTGGACCACGTAAAGGACAGGGATCTCAAAGAACGGCTGAGCAGCTGTAAGCAGGAGCACAACGCTCTGGACAGGGAGCTTCAGGGCCTGCTGGACCGGTACCATGACGAGGGGAAGGATCCCAATCCCATGGCGAAAAGCATGAGCTGGATGAAAACCAGTGTGAAGCTGGGCATGGATCCCTCGGACGGGGCCATCGCCAGTCTGATGACCGACGGTTGCAATATGGGCGTCAAATCCCTGTACCGCTATCTCAACCAGTATCAGGCGGCGGACGAAGCCTCCAAATCCATTGCCAGACGCCTGATCCGTCTGGAGGAGGACCTGACGGCGGATATCCGCGCCTATCTGTGATCCGTTTTGATGATCCGGGATACTTTTTCCTGAAACAACTCGCCGTCTCCGGCGGTCCGGGCCGCCGGCGTCCACTGCATGGAAAAAGTATCCAATACACCGTTGCGGCCCCAGATTTTTTTATGCTGCGCCGGACATCCGGCACGGCATAAAAAAATTTTCAAATTACGGAAACTTCCGTTGACATTTTCTCCGGCATAGAGTATACTGTCCACATATAGAGCACGTAATTGCAGAAAAATGTTTTTATATGGAGGACGCTATCATGCAGCTCATGGACGCGCTGGTCAAGCCCGCCGCCGGACCCGGTCTGGAACTCCGGCAGGTCCCCGTACCGGAGCCGGGACCGGGACAGGTGCTCATCAGGATCCACAAAACCGCCATCTGCGGGACCGACGTACATATCTACAACTGGGACCCCTGGGCCAGGGAGCATATCCGGCCCCCCATGGTCATCGGCCACGAATACGTGGGCGAGGTGGCCCGGCTGGGCGCGGGCGTTACCGGCCTGCAGGTGGGCCAGCGGGTCAGCGGCGAGGGGCACATCACCTGCGGCCGCTGCCGCAACTGCCACACCGGCAATATCCAGTGGTGCAAGGACACCAGGGGCGTGGGTGTGGACCGGGACGGCGCGTTCGCGGAATACGTCTGCATTCCGGAGAGCAACGTGATTATTATTGAGGAAAGTCTGCCGGAGGATGTGGTGGCCTTTTTCGACGCCTTCGGCAACGCCGCCCACACGGCTCTGATGTGGGACCTGGTGGGCGAGGACGTACTGATTACCGGCGCGGGCCCCATCGGGATCATCGCCGCGGGCATCTGCAAGTACGCGGGGGCCCGCCGGGTGGTGATTACGGATGTGAACGACTACCGGCTGGAGCTGGCCCGGAAGATGGGCGCGGACGCGGCGGTGAACGTGAAGAGCGAGGACCTGCCGGCGGTGATGCACAAGCAGGGACTGGTGGAGGGCTTTGACATCGGGCTGGAGATGAGCGGCAGCGGCGCGGGGCTCCAGCAGATGATTTCCGTCATGCGCAATGGGGGAAAGATCAGTCTGCTGGGCATCTCCAACGTCCCCGTTCCGCTGGATATGAATACCGTCATCTGCAAGGGGCTGACCCTTCAGGGCATCTACGGGCGGAAGATGGACAACTGGCACCAGATGAGCTACATGGTACAGGGTGGGCTGGACCTGACGCCCGTGATCACCCACCGGTTCCACTATACCCGGTTTGAAGAGGGCTTTGCCGCCATGAACAGCGGGAAATCCGGGAAGGTGATTCTGGATTGGAGCAGGTAAAGTGGACAAACGCGTAAAGTTTGACAACCATGACAGCCGCATCAAATACTATGAGCTGCTGCTGGAGCGGGATCTGGACGGCCTGCCTGGCCTCCCTCTGCCCGCGGGGTACCGCTTTGTCTTTTTCCGGCCGGGGGACCGGGACGCCTGGATTGAAATTGAGAAGTCGGCAAAGGAATTTACCACCTTTGCGCAGGGGCTGGAGGCATGGAGCAGGTATTTCGGCGGCCGGGAGGACCTGCTCCCCACGCGGATGGTTTTCGTTGAGAACGACGCCGGGGAGAAGGTTGCCACGGCAACCGCTTACTTCGATATCACGGGCCGGGATCAGTCCGGCAGCGGCTGGCTGCACTGGGTTGCGGTGCGCCGGGACTTTCAGGGCCGGGGGCTGTCCAGACCGCTGATTCTGCATGTATTGGGAATCATGCGGGCTCTGGGGCATACCCACGGGAAGATTCCCACCCAGTCTACCTCCTGGGTGGCCTGCAAGGTCTATCTGGACCTGGGGTTCCATCCCATTCCCCAAAACGCCGTCAACAGCCGGGAGGGCTGGCGGATTGTGAAGGCGCTGACGGACCACCCGGCTCTGGCGGAATTTGACGCAGCGTCCCCGGATGAGATTCTGGCGCTCCGGCTGGAAACGGAGCGGCTTATCCTGCGGGATTATATGGAAGAAGATTTTGAGGCGTATTTCCGGCTGAAAAGCGATGAAGAGACTATGTACTACCTCCAGGACATCCGTCTCTCCTCCCGGGAGGAGGCGGAGCGGGAATTCCGGGAGGTTCTGGCGGACGCGGCCTCGATGGACCGGAAGTTTTACTTCCTGCACATGGAGCGGAAGGACACCGGGGAGCAGGTGGGCAGCATCGGCTACACCGTGCGGGCCGACACCCCCCAGGGGAAGCTGGTGGACGCCGGGTACTTCACCCGTCCGGCGTTCTGGAACAACGGGTATGTCACCGAGGCGCTCCGCCGGCTGCTGGCCTTCGCCTTTGAGGAGAACGGCGTGCACCGCTTTTCTACCGGGTGCCTCACGGAGAACCGGGGTTCCTGGCGGGTCATGGAGAAATGCGGCCTCATCAGGGAGTCGGAGCGTCCGGACTGGACGTGGCACGACGGGAAATTGAAAACAAGGGTCGAGTACCGGCTGCTGAAACGGGAATGGCCCGCCATACGATTATCTTATGAGGAGGAAAAACGATGAAACAGGCATTGGAGAAATACCGCAGGGAGCTGGCAGCCATTCAGGAGGCGGGCACCTGGAAGGGCGAGCGGATCATCACCACGCCGCAAAAATCCCGCATTGATACCACCGAGGCGAAAAAGGTCGTCAACATGTGCGCCAACAACTATCTGGGCCTCTCTAACCACCCCGCCCTGATCGAGGCGGCCAGGGAGAGCTATGACAGGTGGGGCTTCGGGCTGAGCTCCGTGCGGTTCATCTGCGGCACCCAGTCCGTCCACAGGGAGCTGGAGAAAAAGCTGTCCGAATTTCTGGGGATGGACGACGCCATCCTGTATTCCTCCTGCTTCGACGCCAACGGCGGCCTTTTCGAGACCCTGCTGGGCCCCGAGGACGCGGTGATTTCCGATGAGCTCAACCATGCCTCCATCATTGACGGCGTGCGCCTGTGCAAGGCCAAACGCTTCCGGTATAAGAACAACAATATGGAGGACCTCCGCGCCCAGCTGGAGGCCGCACGGGACGCCGGATGTCAGGTGAAGCTCATTGCCACCGACGGCGTATTCTCCATGGACGGCTATATCGCCAACCTCAAGGGCGTCTGCGACCTGGCCGAGGAGTTTGACGCTCTGGTGATGGTGGATGACAGCCACGCCGCCGGATTTATGGGGAAAACCGGCCGGGGCACGCCGGAGCACTGCGGCGTACAGGGCCGGGTGGACATCATCACCGGCACCTTCGGCAAGGCGCTGGGCGGCGCTTCCGGCGGTTATACCGCCGCCCGCCAGGAAATCGTGGACCTCCTCCGCCAGCGCAGCCGCCCCTATCTGTTCTCCAACACCGTGGCGCCCGCCATCTGCGCCGCCAGTCTGAAGACGCTGGAGCTGCTTACCGCCTCCACGGAGCTGCGGGACCGGGTCCATGAGAATACCGCCTATTTCCGGGAGAAGCTGGGCGGACTGGGCTTTGACGTGCTGCCGGGCGAGCATCCCATTGTAGCGGTGATGCTCTACGATGCCAGGGTGGCGGGGGAATTCGCCGCCCGGATGCTGGAAAAGGGCGTGTATGTAGTGGGCTTCAGCTATCCCGTGGTGCCCCAGGGCCGGGCCCGCATCCGCACCCAGGTATCCGCCGGACACACGAGGGAGGATCTGGACTTCGCCGTGGAGTGCTTCCGGCAGGTCAAGGCGGAGATGGGGATCTGAGAAGCTGTATTCATAACCGGGGGATGCCGGATGAGCGGGAAAAAGGCCGCCAGGCGGCGTTCAACGACTGTGAACACAGGTGTTTATTCCTGAAAACAGAAAGCGCGTGCGTCACAAAGGACGCACGCGCTTTCTGCTACCATGTACACGCCTCTACCTGGAAGGAGACCGTATCCTCCATTGTGACAGTGGTTCCCATGGCGGTATCCACCGAAAAAGTGATAACCCCCGTAATGGTGGCCGTTCCCCAGTCAACGCCTACAACCCGGCAGCGATCCCAGAAATCCACGCCAAGATCATACATCTCTACGGCGGCGGGGTTACTGCTGGTCCATATTCCGCTGCGGGGACGGATCCCGGCCATCCAGCTGTAGCTGGAAACATAAAACTCCCTGCCGCAGCCCAGATAGACTCGTCCATCCAAAAGGGTATAGCTCCACTGAAGACAGTCCTGCACCTGAACGGCCAGCTCATACTGCTGGCCGGAGCCGGTTGCCGTCAGGACCGCCGTACCCGCCGACAGGGTGGTGAACTGTCCCTCGTCATTGATGACGGCCACGTCGGGATCGGAGGAGCTGTAGGTCAGCCCGTCGGGAAGCGTTTCACCCCAGGCGTGGCAAAACCGGCCCGTGTACCCGTATCCGGAATTATATCCGAAATCCGTCAGGCTCTTCCGCGTCACTGCGGCAGGCGGCTCCGGCTCTTCGGGAGCGTCTGGCAAGCCCGGCGCGGGTTCCTGCTCGCCGGGGGTTTCCGTCTCGGGCGGCGCAGGCTCCGGTTCGACCGGATCGTCCGGTACGGGCGGCGCGGGTTCCTGCCCGGCCGGATCGTCCGGTACGGGTGGCGCGGGTTCCTGCTCGGCGGGGACGGTGACCAGACAGGTGACGGTGTCCTCCATGGTCCTGCTCCCGGCGGCCGTGTCCAGCCGGAAGGTCACCTTCCCTGCTATGACGGCCGTCCCGGGAGAAACGGAACACAGCCGGCACGAGATCGGCCCCTCGCTTCCCGTCACTTCGGCTACTTCGGGGGCGCTGCTGGACCACTCCACCTGCTCCACAGTGATCTCATACCCCGGAAGCCGGTCAAAGCTCCAGGACGTCACGCTCAGCGCCCGGCTCTGCCCCATTTCCAGCCGGACGTCCGGAAGCTGGAAGCTCCAGTTAAAATGATCCCCCACCGAGACGGTCAGCGTATACGCGACATCTGGCGCAGCGGGGTCAATGGCGGTCAAAACCGCCGTTCCCGGCAGCAGCGTGGTAAACACCCCCTGCCCGTTGATCTGAACCACGGAGGGGTCGGAGGAGGAGTAGACGCTCAGGGTGGGCGGCAGAAATTCGCCCCATTCCGAGGCAAATTTGCCGGTATATCCGTAACCGCTGTTATAGCCGAAGTTTACCACATTTTTATTGAGAACCACCGGCTCCGGATCGGGCTCCGGTTCCGGCTCCGGGGCCGGTTCGGGGGCGGGCGACGGTTCGGGGGCGGGCGACGGTTCCGGCCACAGTTCCGGCCACCACACGTCCGTCTCCGGCGGAGGGGTGGGCGGCCGCTCCGGTTCCGGCGCGGTCACCGGCTCCAGACGCACCGCGGGTGCCTCCGGCAGGAACGCGGGTTCCTCCGCCGGTTCGGGCTCCGGCGGAGGGGGCTGGACGGCTCCGCCGGTCCCCTCCGGGACCGGCTGTACGTCCCCCTCTCCCACAGGGAGCGGCTCCGCGTCCTCCTCCGGCGGGACCGCGGGAACTGGCCTGGCCGCCACCTCCACGGGCCGGATCTGCGGAGACGGAGCCAATCGTTCCTCATGATGGGCCGGGAACACAATCCGGAACTGCGGCAGAATCGTCCGGGTCTCTCCGCTATTTTCCACAGGCTGTACCTGTTCCACCGGGGCAGGCGCCGGCGGCGGCGTGCGGCGCACCATGCCGCCCATACCCATCGCCGCGCCTGCCAGAAGCAGCAGCGCGGCAGCGGCGGCTTTCTTTGTGGCCAGCGCGGCCAGGGCGGACTTGACCGCTCCCCCGACGGCAGCGGCAGATACGCCTGCGGCCGTCAGCGCTGCATAACCCGGTCCGCCTGCGGCAAGGGTGGCCGCCTCCTGATGCAGGAGATACGACAGGAAAGGCAGCGCAGAAACGCCATAGAGCTCGATCCCCTCCCTGGCGTATGCATCCACGCCCCGTTTGATGGTCTGCCGGGCGTAATGCAGCCGGCTTTTGACGGTATTGTCGGAAACGTCGAGGATGGCCGCGATCTCCCGGATGGACAGCTCGTCGTAGTAGTACAGCAGCACGCACATCCTCTGGGGCTCTGGCAGCGCGTCCACCAGCGACACGATAATCCGGCGCTTTTCTTCGCTCTCCAACAGCTGCTCCGGCTGGCGCTGGCTGTCCATATCCTCCAGCAGGTCCAGGTTCTCCTCTTCCGCCTCCTGCTGATGCAGGAGCGCAAACTGTCCCAGCCGGTGGCTGCATGTGTTGGCGATGATCCGGTACAGCCAGGCCCGGAAGGCGTCCGGCGACCGCAGGCCCTTCAGCCCACGGAGCATGGCAATCAGAATATCCTGCGCCGCGTCTTCGGCGTCGCTCCTGCTTTTCATCATCCGCAGGCAGTGGAAGAAAACCTGGTCCTGAACGGCCAGCACCAGATTTTCCCTGGCCTGCCCGTTGCCCGCCTGAGCGGCCAGCACCAGCTCCAACAAGTCTCTTTGCTCCAAGCGTCTGTCTCTCCTCTTCCGTGAATTCCAATCATTTCAGGGAAAAAGCAGGCATCCCCGCCTGGGATGCCTGCCTTCTGGATATTGCCCCCTGGCCGTATCTCCATTTTCCCCCATTATAGCACGGGGAGGAGGAAGATACAACCGCAGGAAAGCGCCTGGAAAACTTTTGTGAATTTTGCCAAAATCAAAAAACGGGGTGGGTATACGGCGCCGGTTCCGGGCCGCAGTAGAGACCGTAGGCGTCGCAGATCCAGTAGACGCCGTCCACGTTCACCCGGCACCACTGATGGGAATACTCGCCCTCGTTGACATGCTCATAGGGAATCCCCAGAATGTTCAGGCACAGCCCGGTGGCCCTGGTGCATCCGGCGCAGGAGGCCGAGCCGAGAATAAAGTAGCCATACGGATCGTTATAGTGGGACGAGGACATGGAATACTCCATACCGCTGTCAAACCGCTCCCGGACGGCGGAGGCAATGCCCTGGAGCTGCTCCGTCCGGGACAGTCCGGCCAGCGGCGTCACGATCTCCAGCGCCACATCGTACGCCTGGGCCAGCTGCCCGTCGGTGGCCTTCTTTTGCAGGCTCTTCCGGTTTGCCAGCTTTTCCATGGGCACCGGCGTAAAGGAGGGGCTGCCGCCGGGATCTCCGGCGGAGGGAGAGGCGGGGCCGCCGCCGGACGGGTCCGTTTTTCCGGTGATATACAGCAGCGACCAGAAGTCCGAATACCCGCCGTAGCCATTGGCGCGATGGGTGTATCCGATCCCGACATGGGTGTACGCTTCGCTCATGATGGCGGTGAAGGCCTCTTCGGTGTTCATCGCCGTGGCAAAGGTTCCTGCCGCATCGCTCCGGCCGCCCAGCATACTTTCATGGACCTGCGCCGCGGCGACGCCGGCGGTGTCCAGTACGGACTCCCAGCTGCTCCCGTCAGGACGGTTGTCAAAGAAGCCTTTGGAGATGTCGTCCGCCCGAAGTCCGGCCGCCTGGTCCAGCCGGTCCGAGGTTTCCAGCGGCCTGAGCCCCGCGCCGGACCGTTCCGCGTTGATCAGCCGGAGCAGCTCCGCGCAGCGGCCGTCCTGGGGAGCGGTTTCCGCGCCGGAAGTCCCGCCGCCGAACGCGCGCAGCAGGAACGTCACGATTTCCGCGCGGGTGCAGGTCCTGTCCGGGGAGAAAGCGCCGCCGCCGGTGCCGGTAGTGACGCCGTTCTCCACGGCCCAGGACACCGGTATGGACAGCTGGAGATTTTCAACGGGAACGTCGGAAAAGCTGGCCGGAGACATGGAAAAGGGCATATCCTTCGCCTTCCAGATAAAGGTCACGGCCATGGCCCGCGTACAGTCCGCCTCCCCGTGGAAGCGGTCGCCGGAAACCAGACCTTTTTCGCTGGCCCACAGGGCGGGGCGATAATAGTAATCGCCGGAGGAAACGTCCCGGAAGGGATTGGAGATAGAGGAAGCCGGTTTTCCGGCCGCGCGCCAGAGGAAGGTGATAATCTGGGCGGCGTTGCAGGTGTCGTCGGGGGAGAAGGAGGAGGAGCTGGTTCCGGTGGTGATGTCGTTCCTGACCGCCCAGGTTACCGCATCACAGTACCAGTCGCCGCTTCTGACGTCAGAAAAACCGGAGGCGTTTGCCGCCGCGCCGGCGGGCAGCAGGAAGCACAGCAGCAGCGCCATCCCGCCGGACAGGAACCGTTTACGCATAGTGAATGTCTCTCCTTTCAAATTTGCAGAGAATATGGCGCGCAGAAAAGAGAATTGCAGCTGCAATCTATTCCGCCAGATTGCGGTACAGGTAGGTGACGATGTTGGCACGGGGGGACTGGCTGCCGGGGGTGAAGGCCGCGCCGGTATTGTTCAGCAGTCCGCTGGAATCCGCCCAGGCCACCGCGTCGGTGTACCAGTCCCGGGCAAAGGAGGAGGCCAGCGCGCTGGAACCGGAGGCGGCAGGCTCGCCCTCCGCCCGCCAGAGGAAGGTCACCACGTGGCCGTTGGTACAGGTGCTGTTGGGACTGAACCTGGTTTTGCTGGTGCCGGTGGTGATGCCGTTCTCATAGGCCCAGAGAATCGCCTTGAAATAAGGACTGGAGGACTTCACGTCCTGGAAGGGATTGGTCCGGATTTTCGGTTCCGGGCGTCCTTTGGCCCGCCAGAGGAAGGTGACCACCTGACCGCGGGTGCAGGTGGTATTGGGCTCGAAGGTGGTGGCCGTCGTACCGGTGGTGACCCCCGCGTCCAGCGCCCAGAGCACCGCGTCGGTGTAGTAGGTGTTGGAGGGCACGTCGGTGAAGGGGTTCCGGCGGTTCTGGCCGGTCTGGTTGTTCTGATTATTCTGCTGATTCTGATTATTCTGGTTGTTCTGATTGTTCTGCTGGTTCTGGTTATTCTGGCTGTTCTGCTGGTTCTGGTTGGGCGTGGTGGAGCCGGACTGCTGATTGCCCAGGGAGAAGAAGTCCACGGTGAACTCCAGGGAGGCCGCGCCGCCGTTCTTATACCGCAGGCCGCCGATGGAGACGGTATAGGTTCCGCTGTAATCTTCCACTCCGTCGGGACGGAAGATGATGCAGGGCAGGCCGCCATAGTTTTGGGTGTTGACGTTGAAGTACTTGCCGGAGGAGGATGCCGTGTAGCCCTTGCCCTGGAAGCTCCAGGACCTTCCGCCGCCGGACAGGGTGACGGACACGCCGCCGGGCGAGGCGTAGACATCTGAATTCAGCGCGACGCTCCACGCCTGATTCCTGTTGAACAGGTCGGAGGGGAAGTTTCCGGAGGCGGGCCAGCTGATATAGTCAAAGTCACAGCCGGCGCCGCTCGTGTCGAATACTTTCTCCGCGCAGTAATTCCCGGCGCAGCCGAAGCCGATTTTGCCCATGACGGGGTTCAGCTGCCAGCGGCGGTGGCCCAGACGGCTGACGTTGCTGCCGTCACTGTCGTCCATGAAGCCGTCCACGGCGTAGGTCAGGATGCGGCCCATGTAGATATTGCTGCTGCCGCATGCGTCATAGCCCAGCTTATAGAAGGCCTGGTCCATGCCGGCGGGCCTGCCGGGGGAATGGCTGAGCTGATTGTTGGCGGCCATGACCACCGCGCCGTACTGGGCGTTCTGGCAGAGCGCCGCGTCCAGCGTGACCGCCGGGATGCCGGCGATGCGCCGCAGAGCGTTAAGCCGGTTGACGGCCGCCTGAAGGGCGGTGTCCTTCACCTTGCCTGTGGAATAGGGCGCGGAGGTGGAGGGCTTTGTGTCATAGATGTTCTCCGGCAGGTCCAGAGGATTGTCCTGGAGCAGCTGGCGGATTTCCTCCTGGCTGAGCTTGGCCAGGGAGGTGCTGCCGCTGCCGGTATGGACTTTCTGCTGTGTGGTGCTCAGGGTTTCCTCCGCGCCGCAGACCTTACAGATCTGCCAGGTCCGGCCCGGCGCGGTGGTGGTGGCGGCCTCGGTGCGCTTCTCCCAGGTGTGGGCCACCCTGGGCAGGACGCTGACGACCTCTTCCCTGCCGCACACCGTACAGGTCTGGGTGCGCTTTCCCTCCTGGGCGCAGGTGGGCTTCTGCACGTCGGTCTTCCACTTATGGCTGGCTACGGGGAGGGTGCGCACGACCTCCTCCGTGCCGCAGACTGAGCAGGTGCGGGTGATCTTCCCCTCCTCCGTGCAGGTGGCCGGCGTGGTCTTCGGGCTCTTCCAGGTGGGGTGGGTGCAGACAGGCCTGGAGGGATCGGAGGGATCACCGGGCGTGGTAGAATCGTTCGGGTCGTTTGGCGTGGTGGGGTTTGTGGGATTTGTGGGGGTTGTGGGATTGGTGGGATCGGTGGACGTGGAGGGACCGGTGGAGTTGGAGGGCCGGTCCGGCGTGGTGGCCGGGTCCGTGCCCGGCAGGATCAGCCAAGAGGTGTTGTCCTGGACCGCGTCCGGACCCATCGCCAGCAGGGGGAATTTCTCCAGACAGACCGCCTGGCACTTCTGGCACACCCATTTCTTGGTGCCGTTGTTCCACTGCTGAGGATACACGTAGCCCATCAGCCTGTACTGGTGCTGGCCGCCCTGCCCGCACTGGTGCTGGGAGGTATCCGCGCCGGCGCGCTGGTTGGGCGGGTTGTTGTCGTCGCCGCAGCGGGTACAGATATTGCTGTGGTCGTAACTGTGACCCAGGGGGGAGTTGTCACTGGTGTCGTCCCAGTAATCCGTAAAGCCGCAGCCGGAGCATTCCCACCAGGTATAGCCGCAGTGGATGCAGGACTTGTCAACATGGATCCCGTATATGGTTCCCCTGCATTTGGGACAGTAGCGGGTGTCGCTCTGCTGCGCTGAGGCCGCGGGCGCCGTCCCCAGCAGCAGCAGAGCCGTGAGGATCCAGGCGAAAAACCGTTTCCCCATCGTGTGCTTCATGACGATCTCCTTTCTTTCTCCGGAGAGGCCGGGAGCGGCCTCTCCGGAGAACGGTCCTTTATACCGTATCGTTACCGTGCAGGAATTCAAGAATTGTTAAAGGGCGTTTGTAAAGTCCTTTTTGAACCTTTTTCTTTCAAGAAAAAGGTTTACTTTTCGATGAACAGCACGGACCAGTATCCCTTTCCGTCGCTGCCCACCACATAGCCTACGCCGATGTGGGTGTATCTTGCCTTGTAGATATTGTTCTGCTGCTTCTCCGTCTTTTCCCAAACCTTCTGGAGCGCATCCGGGTCCGCGCAATCCCAGGATATGTTCTCGCCATACCACTTCACGTCCGTGATCCCCGCCTCCTGTACGGCGGTGGTATAGTTGCGCCCATCGGGCCGCGTGAGGCTGTTGTTGACCGTCAGCTCCCCCGCCCGGATCTGGGCGGCCTGGGTCAGCGCGTCCATGGTCTGCAGCGTGGACAGGCCTCTGGCAGCCCGGATGCTGTTGATCCTGTCAATGATCTCCTTCCGGTACTGCTCCAGCGTACTGTCCGTGGAGGAAGGCGTGGAGGGCCTGGAAGAGGTGGAGGGATTGGAGGACGCTGCCGGTGCGGTGGGGTTGGAGGGCGCGGTGGACCCGGTGATGGCGGAGCTGGGCGGGGTGGGAAGTTTTACGCCGTCCATGATCTTCCGGAAGGTGGTGACGATCTCCTTCTCGCCGTCCGGCACTGTGCTGCCGGGCAGGCCGCCCACGTCGCCCACGGCCCAGAGGCTGCCGTCGGACTTCTGGACCATCAGCCTCGAGAGGCCGCCGTAGACGGCGACTACGTCGTCAACGTCCACCTTTTTGGGCTTGCTCTGGTAGTGCTCGGTCCACTCCATGTAATCGGCCCAGACTTCGCCGCCGGAGGAGTACTCCTTCTTGCTGTCCAGGGGCCAGTAGCCCAGGCCGCGGCCCTCATTCCAGGAGTTTACGGTGCCCCAGCTGTAGAGCTCGCCGTTGCCGGTCAGGACATACCGCTGGGAGCAGTTGCTGCTGGCCCACGCGCCCACCACGTTGTCCATAAGCTTTGTCGGCGTGTAGGAGGGATTCCCGCTGCCGTCGCCTACGGTGCTCTCAGGGCCCCAGGACCAGAGGGAGTTGTCGGATTTGATGGCCATACCGGGGACGACATAGATCACGTTGTCCATGACCTTGCCCAACTGGTTGCCCCGCTGGCCCCGGTCGCGGCCCAGGGCGTGATTGGGAAAGCGCTCGGAGGAATCTCCCCAGGACCAGAGGGTCCCGTCATTTTTCAGAATGTAGTAGAAGCGCTGGTGGCCGCTGGAGCCTTCCACGGCCATTTTCACGTTGTCGGCAATCTTGACCATTTCCTTCCAGGTGGTGCCGCTTTGGCCCGGAGGGGAGATGCTCCAGGCGGTGCCGTCTTCCTTAATCAGGATGGAGCCGTTGGAGGAGAAACATCTGACGTTGTCTCCAATCTTGAAGAGATCGTCAAAATAGAGGGGCAGGTCAAACATCCAGACCGTCTTGTCCTCCTTCATCAGGAGGGTGGAGTTGCCGGCCTGATAGCCCTTGCCCACGGTCTGAAGGCCGTAGCTGTCGGTAACGCTCTTCCCCTCCACTGTGTCATAGCGGTACCAGCTCTTCAGCGTGCCGTCGGCCATGACGGCGCAGAAGCTGTCGAAATACGGGGTGGGGTCGCTGACAAGCTTCCTGCCCTCCGGCCTGGCGGGATCTGTGGGCTTGACCGGGTCTGTAGGCTTGACCGGGTCTGTGGGCCTGGTGGAGCCGGTCAGCACTTTCACGCCGGAATCATCCAGCCCGTAGAAGACCGGGGCGGAATTGCTGGTCACGTACCAGACCAGCTTGCCGTTGTAGGGGATGGGCTGGCAGTCGGAGAGGGGGGCCCTGGCGGTCTGTACCTTACCCACCGTGCCGCCGTCGGAGTAGCCGGCGTAATAGAGGGTATCGTTGATCTTCCCGCCGTCCTTGCCGTTCCAGAGGATGTAGCCGCCGTCCAGACCGTTGGAGGCCAGAACGGGAGCGGTGGTTCCGGAGGTGGAGGAGACCTTCTTCACCGTGCTTTTCAGGCCGCTTTTGGCGGTGTAGCCCAGGTACACGTCCCGGGGGCCGGTCCCGGCCTTGCCGTCGTAGTTATAGGCGGAGACATAGCCGCTTCTGGTCTCCGCGAAGCCGCCCAGGGATGCGCCGGTATTGTTGCTGCCGCTGGAGCCGGCAAATTTCTGCACATTGCTGAAGGAGCACCATTTCTGGTTCCGCTGGTTGGTGAATTTGGACTCGCCGGCCTTGTAGAGTTTGTCGTAGCGGATGAGCATCGCGCCCCGGGCGGCCACGTTCCGGGTGCTGTAGTTGGCTCCCATGGTCAGGCTGTCGGCGTCGGACTGGTCCAGGGTAACGATGTGCTGATCCTGGTCGATGAGGATGAACTGATTGAAGCTGTGGCTGATATATCCCCAGTCTACGCACCAGACGTCATAGAAGGAGTCGGCCAGGGTCATGTCGCTTTCCCTGATCTGAAGGGTCAGATTGGCCTGGTGCTGGAGGCCGTCCTTGCTGGTGTACATCTTATGGCAGGTGTGGACGTACAGGTACCCGCCGTACTCGGCGCAACGCAGGCTGCCTGCGTCGAAGGGAGCGACGGTGTTGGCTCCCTTCACGCTGGTCTGGCCCTGCCGCTGCCAGTCCCTGGAGTATCTGACTACCCGGATGACCTCGGTGCTGTTGCTCTGACTGGGGTTGTTCTGCCCGAAGATCAGATAGTTGGCGTCCTCCCCGGCGTAGAAGCCGCCCCAGAGGGACAGCTCCATGGGCACCGTGTGGCTGACGGTCATCTGGAAGGCGCTGTCATAGTCCTCCACGATGATGGACTTGCCGTCATACTCCACCCGGGTCAGGCCGCCGGAGGCGTTGGCGTACAGATAGGACTTCACGGTGGAGGCGGCATAGGAGGTGTAGTCCTGCCTGTTGATGTTGCTGGTTTTCGCGGGCGCTCCCGCCGCCTGTGCGGCGGGGAGCAGACTCAGCACCAGCGCGAAAGCGCACAGTGCTGAGAAAAGACGGTGAAACACTCTGTTTTTCATGGAAATCTCCTTTCTATATTTATGCACTCATCGTGCACATTTACGTGGTCCGGAGTGATGCTGCACACCGGCTTCAGCAGCGTGGCAGCCGGTACAGGAGAGCCGGTGGCAATGGAGGTTTTTGGCGATTCTGGCTGCCGCGGGTTCAACCGCTGCCACAGGGCCAACGGTCGGCACGGCGGCCGGCAGGGGAGTGGTCAGCGGCTCTCCGGTGAAGAGCCCTTCCGGTCCGGCGTGTCCGCTTTTGATTCTCGCTGCACACTTTTCTCATTTCTCCTTTCCTTTTCAGGTACCCCCGCTCCCGCCTGGCAGGAACTTTCCGGAAGCTTCTGATATATAGTGCCGGGAACGGGGCGGCCGGTTTCATATTTCTGGAAAATTTTTAAAAAATTTTTTTACTCTCCAAGAAGGGCCAGAATTTCTGCGCCGGTCATGGTCCCGGTCAGGGGCTCCGCCTCGCCGGTCCCCTCCCGATCCGTCTCCTCCAGGGTATAGCCGCCGCCGATTTCATAGCGAATCACAGTTTTCGTCCACCCCTCCGCCGTTGTCTCGGCGGTATCCAGCAGGATAAGATTCTCACCGGGGTAGTAGTGCTCTCCCCGGCCCCGGACCCCGGCGGTCAACCCCTCTCTGACGGTATACAGCTCCATTTCCGGCGAGAGGGTGTAGAGATGCACCCGCTGATATCCGCCCTCCGGCGCCGGACAGCTGGCCATCAACTCCGGCCGCCCGTCTCCGTCGATATCCGGCAGGGCGAAGCGATAGCTGAACTCTCCTGCATCAAGAAGCTCCCGGACCTTCTGCGCGTAGGCCGCCGCGTAAGGCGCATCCTCCCCGGTTTCCGTTATGGAGGGGATTCCGGCGGCGGCATACTTCTCCAGCGCATCCGCGGCCGCGGCAGCTTCTCCCATGCCGAAGAAGACGCCGCCCACGCCGCCGTCCCAGGTCTGCCCGCACAGGCGGGGCTGCGTTTCCCACCGGTCGCTCCAGGCCATGAATTCCTCTCCGGATACCTCTGCGCCCTCGATCCGGTAACGGTAGTCGTCCAGATTGAAGATATCCGGCAGGTCAAACCCGGCGAAGGTCTGGGGCGTCACGGGAATGGGCCCGCCGTTCAGGGGATACACCCTGCTGTCCCGGCTGCTGCCGTCCGAGGCCGCGAAGAGGACGGACAGCGTGCCGTCGCGCAGGATCAGCGACCAGCCCATGAAAGAATCCAGATCCTCCGGCCGCCATGCCGACGCCCGTCCGTCGCGATACTCCCAGACGCCATAGGCGCCGGTACTCTCCCAGAGGACAGAACCGTCTTCCCTTATGCCGGGTCCCAGGCCGGGTTCTCTGCCGCCGCCGAACAGCAGGGCGGGTACTCCGTCGCCGGTGTCAAACAGGGCGGCGCACGTGTTGACGGTAGCCGCGGCCTGCTGGCGGAGGACGGCGCTCTCCTGCCGGATGACTTGGGCGAAGGCCGATGCCTGCTCCGGCGTCATGCGGCATCCGGTTTTATCGCCGTAGTAGGTCACCGTGTCCAGCAGGGCCAGCAGCTCCGGCGACGGCCCCTCGTCCTCCGGCGGCTCCGGAAGCGCCGGAGACTCCGGTTCCCCGGCCTCCCCGTCCTCGCTTTCCTCCGGTGGCAGCGGCTGCTCTGTCTGCACCGGCGGCTCCTCCGGCGGTTCGTCGGAGCCGGTCAGCTGAATGGCCGCGGTGATAACCCCTGCCGCCGCCACGGCGGCCAGCACACCGGCGATAATTCTGGTCCCCAGCGCCGCTCCGGTTCTGGCGGCCGCTCCACCGGCATGAGCGGCGACGGCTCCGGCGGCAGTGGTCCCCGCGGCGGGGGACGCGCCCGAGAGAACGGCGGAGGTAAGGCTGGCGCTCCGGGCCGCGCTCAGGCCGCTGTGGAGCGCATCCTGGCGGAGGAGAAGCAGCAGCAGCGGCAGCGGCGCGGCGCCGTACAGTCTGACGCCCTGCTTCTCCAGACCCTCCACGCCCGCCTTAATGGATTTGCGGGCGTAGTTCAACCGGCTTTTCACGGTTCCCTCGCTGGTCTCCATAGCCTGAGCGATTTCCCGGACGCTCATCTCGTCGTAGTAATAAAACAGTACGCACAGGCGCTGGTCCGGCGGCAGCGCGTCAACGAGCTCCAGCACCAGCCGCCGGGTCTCTTTGTTTTCCAGCGCCGCCTCCGGGACGGCCTGCTGGTCCAGATCCTCCAGACTGTCCAGCATGCTCTCGCCGTCCTCGTTCTCCGGGAGCTGCCACTCCCGGACGTTCCGGGACAGAAGATGCCGGCAGCGATTGGCGGTGATGCCGTTGACCCAGCCGTAAAAGGCGGCGGGCTCCCGCAGCCTGTCCAGGCTGGTAAGAACTGTAATCAATACATCCTGCGCGGCGTCCTGGGCGTCGCTCTCATTTTTCAGCATTTTTTTGCAGTGGTAATAGACTCTGTCCTGGACCTCCCGTATCAGGAGCTCCTGAGCCTGCGCCTCACCCGTCCGGGCTCTCTGAATCAGTGCGGTCAGCTCTGACTGCGTCATTGGCGTTCTCCTTTTCCCAAAGTATTTTGGTAAACTGCGGTGTTTGCACTGTCATTGCGTCATAGCAGAGGCTCAGCCGGATTAACTCATAAAACGTAATATACGTCATGCCATGAGCTCCCTCCTCCTTTCCTTTCTTTGCCTCTGTATATTAAGTGTCAAAACAGGGGCGGCCGGTTTTATGATTTTAAAAAATCAAAAAATTTTCCCCCGGCAAAAAAGTCCTCCCGGGGAGCGTTCGCTCTCCGGGAGGACTCTGAATTTTCACGAAGTTCCTGCGTTGATCCTTTTCCTTTCAGGAAAAAGGATGTATGCCTTCAGGACAGCCCCCGCCGGAAGCCCCCGCTGCCTGCAGCGCCGAGGCGGCCGCCAGCGTCGCAAGCGTGTCTCCCAGCTGGGTGAACACGGCGGCCAGCACCGCCAGCTGCTCTGCCGGCAGGCTGTCATAAAGGCCGTTGGCCGTCGCCGACACGAACAGCGTCAGTTCCCTCGGATCGATGGAAATCCCCTCCCTGCCGGACTTTCTCCAGTCTATGCGGGCAGGGAGGCTCCGGTTCGTCAGAGCCGGTAGATTCCCGCCGAGGAAGCGGGGACCGCCACGGTTCCCGGATTGAACTTTGCGTCGCCGCCAAAGCGGTACACCGTCTCCGACGGCGCAAACGCGCCGGGGAAGGACGCTTCCGTACCCGAGGGATTGAGAATGACCAGCAGCTTCTCGCCGCCGCCCCAGCGGATATAGGCCAGAGGACAGGCGTTTTTCTCCGCATGGACAAATTCAATGCCGCCGCCGCTCTGCAGCGCCTTGTGGGCCTGCCGGACGGAAATAAGCCGCCTGACCTCGTGGTACAGGGAGGCGGGGTCGGCCATCTGCGATTGCACGTTGGGCCGGTCCGGGGCTTCGTCCAGGCGGATGTACAGCCGGTCCGGAGGCGCGGCGCTGAAGCCGGCGTTAAGAGAGTCGTCCCACTGCATGGGCGTGCGGGCCCCGGTGCGGTGATAGCCGCCCTCCACCGAGGTCAGTCCTTCCACATACCGCATCCCGATTTCATCTCCATAGTAAATGAAGGGCGCGCCGGGCATGGTCAGCAGGAAGGCGAAAACCAGCTTCAGCTCGTCTCCCTGAAGCAGGGGGGCCAGCCGGGGCGTGTCATGATTGCCGGA
The DNA here is from genome assembly GCA_910587505.1 of uncultured Oscillospiraceae bacterium. Lineage (GTDB taxonomy): Bacteria > Bacillota > Clostridia > Oscillospirales > Oscillospiraceae > Pelethomonas. The sequence goes on from CAJULD010000025.1 coordinate 29,429, forward strand.
GGGGATGCAGATGAGCCCCTTGCCGCCGGTCTTCTCCATGTACATCCGGTAGCTCGCCACAAACCGGGAGACGTCGCCCTTTCCCCTGCTGGAGAAAAAGGGCTCCTCGCAGCGGAACAGATCCCCATAGTGGGAGGGACCGCCCTGGAGCAGGAAATCCATGTGGAAGCCCCCGGCCAGGGATTTATCCGGCTCGCCCCACTCGGAGATCATGGCGGCCTCCGGGAACTCCTTCTCCAGGAAGGACATGACCTCCTGCCACAGGGCGATGGTCCCCCTGCTGTCGGGATCGTTCTTCACCAGGGACATGGCCATGTCCACCCGGAACCCGTCGCAGCCCATTTTCAGCCAGAAGCGCATCACGTCCTTCATGGCCTCCAGGGTCGCCCTGGGTCCCGGCGCGTCCACCGGCTGCTGCCAGCTTTCCTCCACCTTGCAGTAGCCGTAATTCAGCGCCGGCTGATTGGAGAAGAAGTTCACCGCGCAGGCGCCGTCCCGGTCGGAGATGGCCCGCAGGCAGTCCATGCCGCCGGGCCGCTTCCAGATGGAGTCCGTCCACACATATCGGTCTGTGTACTCGTTTTTCTCCGCCTTCATGGATTCCCTGAACCAGGGGTGCTCCACCGAGGTATGTCCCGGCACCAGATCCAGCAGGACATGGATTCCCCGGCGGTGGGCCTCCTCAAAGATGCGCTTGAGATCCTCGTTGGTTCCGTACCGGGGCGCGGCCATGTAGTAATCGGCCACGTCGTAGCCTGCGTCCCCGAAGGGCGAGACAAAGCAGGGATTGAGCCAGATGGCGTTGCACCCCAGATCCCGGATGTAGTCCAGCTTCTCCAGAATCCCCTGAAAGTCTCCGATGCCGTCCCCATTGGAGTCGCGGAAGGTCTGTGGGTAAATTTCGTAGAAAATCGCGTTGTCCAACCACTTAGGCATGATCGTTTTCCTCCCAATGACAGTTTCTTAAATTTCTTTCTGATACTTTTTCCGTGCAGTGCCCACGCAGTGGGCGCCGGGCACTCCGAGCCGCCAGAGGCGGCAAGCGGTTTCAGGAAAAAGTATGTGGACACAAATGTATGGCAATCGTAAGGACTCAGTTCATCGCGCTCTCACTCTCCGCGAACATCTCCTCCACCCGCGCCGCCGTTTCCGGGTGTCCGGCCAGCTCCGGGTCCCGCTCCAGGAGCCCTGCCGCGGCGGTTTGGGCCTCCTTCAGCAGGGACATGTCGCAGGTGAGATCCGCCACCTTCAGCGCCGGCAGGCCATGCTGCCTGCGCCCGAAGAAATCGCCGGGGCCCCGGAGGAGCAGATCCTCCTCTGCGATTTTGAAGCCGTCCCCGGTTTGGGTCATGACCTTCATCCGGGCCCGGGACTCCCCGCTCCGGTTGTCGGACACCAGAATGCAGTAGGATTTGTGCTTTCCCCGGCCCACCCGGCCCCGAAGCTGATGGAGCTGACTCAGGCCGAAGCGGTCCGCGTCCTCGATGAGCATCACCGTGGCGTTGGGTACGTCCACGCCCACCTCAACCACCGTGGTGGAGACCAGAATGTGGGTTTCCCCGGCGGCAAAGGCCGCCATGACCCTCTCCTTTTCCTTCGGTTTCATCCGCCCGTGGACGCAGGCTACCCGCAGATGAGGGAACACCTTCTCCTGCAAGCTCTTTGCGTATTCCGCCGCCGCCTTGCGGTCGTCCGGAATCTGATCGTTTTCCTCCACCATGGAGCAGATCACATACGCCTGCCGGCCGGCGGCAATTTCCCTGTCCATAAACCGGTAGATTCGCTGGCGGTAGCTGCCGGGGACGCAGAAGGTGTCGATCTCCTGCCGGCCGGGGGGCAGCTCGTCCATCACGGACACATCCAGGTCTCCATAAATCATCAGCGCCAGCGTCCGGGGGATGGGCGTGGCGGACATGACCAGCAGATGGGGCCGCTCCCCTTTGGCCGCCAGGGCGGCGCGCTGGGCCACGCCGAAGCGGTGCTGCTCGTCCGTCACCACCAGCCCCAGGCCGCGATAGACCACACTGGCGGTGATGAGGGCGTGGGTGCCGATGGCCACCTGGGCCGTCCCCTCCGCCAGCCCCGCCAGGGCGGCGCGCCGCTCCCCGGCTTTCACGGCTCCCGTCAGCAGGACGCTGGTGACCCCCAGCCTTTCCAGCAGCGGAGAGAGTCCCCTGTAGTGCTGCTCCGCCAGAATCTCGGTGGGGGCCATGAGGGCGGCCTGCTTTCCGTTCCGGGCGGCGCACAGCAGGGCCGCCGCCGCCACCATGGTCTTGCCGCTGCCCACGTCCCCCTGAACCAGCCGGTTCATGGGCCGGCCAGAGGTCAGGTCGGCGCGGACCTCGCCGATGGCCCGCCGCTGGGCTCCGGTGAGGGGAAAGGGCAGGCCTTCGGTAAAGTCCGTGAGGTCCGTATCCCGCCAGGGGGCGCATTGCAGCTCATCCCGCCTGCCCCGCAGCCGTTTAAGGCCGATGGCCAGCAAAAACAGCTCCTCGAACACCAGCCGCCGCCGGGCGATGGACAGCTCTTCTTCACTGCCGGGAAAATGAATTTTCTCATAGGCGTATCCGATGTGGCAGAGCTGGTGTTCCCGCCGCACTTCGTCCGGCAGCGGGTCCGGCAGCAGCTTCCGGCAGGCCTCCAGCCCCTGTTCCATAGCCCGTACCAGCGTCAGCTGACTGATCCCGGCGGTCAGCGGGTAAATGGGCACGATCCGCCCGGTCAGCTGCCCCGTGCCCGCCTGCTCCACAATGGGACCGGTCATGGAGCGCCGCCGCCCCGATACCTCCACCCGGCCGAAAAAGACGTAGTTCTCTCCCGCCAGGAGATTGTCCTTCCTGTAAGCCTGGTTGAAGAAAGTGACATCCAGAGCCCCCGTTTCGTCCACCGCCCGCAACTTCACCAGCTCCAGGCCCTTCCGGATGCGGCTGAGGGTGGGTGTGGAGGCCACCATGGCCTCCACGCAGGCGCTCTCTCCATCGGTCAGATCCCGGATTTTTTTGCAGGTCCGCCGGTCGTCATGGGTCCGGGGAAAGTAGGAAATCAGGTCCCGGAGGGTCCGGATGCCCAGCTTTTCCAGGGCCTTGGCCCGCTGCTCCCCGATGCCCCTGACGTAGCGGACGTCAGTAGTCAGCTCCGGCATGGATTCTCCTCCATCTGCTGTCCCAGCCGCCACAGCAGGGGCTCGAAGTCCACGCCCTCCCGGTGAGGCGTCCCCGCCTCCTTTGTCCGCGAGGCGCATTGACTGACGAATGCCGCCGCCAGCTCCGCCGCCTCCGCCAGGGACCGGCCCCGGACCAGTGCGCCCGTCAGCACGCTGGCGAACAGGTCCCCGGTCCCATGGAACGACTCGGGTACCAGCGGTGCGGAAACAAACTCCACCTGCCCCGTTTCCCGGTCGAAGCAGGCCGCTCCTGCTGTGTCCGCTGTCAGGGAGACCCCGGTCAGCGCCACGGACCGCCGCCCCTCCAGACTCAGGGCCTCGCACCACCGGCGGCAGTTCGCCTCCCGGTCCAGACGGACGTCCTCGTAGTCCATTCCCAGCAGCAGCGCGGCCTCGGTACGGTTGGGGGTGACGACGTCCGCCAGGGGAGCCAGCTCCCCCATGGCCCGGCATATGTCCGGGGTGCAGGTCCGGTAGGGCCTGCCGTGGTCCCCCATGACGGGATCGACAATCACCTGGCAGCCGGGGCGGCGGAAGGTCTGAATAAGGTCCGCCGTCCGCGCCATTTGCTCACAGGAGCTCATAAAGCCGGTATAAACTGCGTCGAAGGTCACGCCCTCGGCCCGCCAGTGGGCCGTCACCGGCCCCATCTGGTCCGTCAGGTCCAGAAAGGTATTGCCCGCAAAGCCCCCGGTGTGGGTGGACAGGTAGGCCGTCGGCACAGGGCAGCACTGGACCCCCATGGCGGACAGCACGGGCGAGACGATGGTCAGCGAACAGCGGCCGAAGCCGCTCAGGTCATGAATGGCGGCAACGCGGGGCGTAGGCATGGCGCGGCTCCTCTCTCAGATACTTGCAGATGCTTGCCCTCATTATAGAGTCCGCCGCCTCTCCCGTCAAGCAGAAAAATTGCGCCGTCCCGCAGGCCGGCGCAGCGGCTACCGCTCGTAGGGCGACAGCTCCAGGCGGATAAAGTATCCCTGATCGTGGGAGCAGACCGGACATTTCGCCGGGACCTGCCTGCCGGTGAAGACATGGCCGCAGTTGAGGCACATCCAGCCCGTTTCCACATCGCTGACAAACAGTCTGTTTTCCCTCAGATACCTGGCGAAGCGCTCAAACCGGTCCGCGTGGACCTTTTCGATCTCTGCAATCTGCTGGAAATGGCGGGCAATCTCGCCGAAGCCCTCTTCCCGGGCCTTTTCGGCAAAGGCGGGGTAGATGTCGCCGAATTCGTCCATCTCATGCTGGCGGGCCAGCTCCAGCAGCTGAAGGGGCTTGTCCGGCAGGTCGATGGGGTAGTTGGCGGTGATGGTGATATTCTCGCAGCCTCCCTGTTTGAGATGGTTGTAGAAAATCTCCGCATGCTCTTTTTCCTGTGCGGCGGTATAGAGGAAGATTTGCTCCAGCAGCTGCAGTTTTTCCTGTTTGCAGGTATCGGCGGCAAAGGTGTAGCGGTTGCGGGCCTGACTCTCCCCGGCAAAGGCCCGGAGAAGATTTTCTTTGGTTACGCTGTCTTTCAGATTCATGATAGCGGCTCCTTTCCTTTTGAAATATCCTTATTCTTTACCGGAACTTCCTCATTATACAAAGAAATTCCTGTCGCGGCAGGAGAATATCTTTTCCAACCAGTGTATAATCAGGCGCTTTCAGGGCAAGAATAGGGCTGTACCGTTTTGGGAAAGGAGGTTTTTTGACCATGAACAACAACCAGAACAACCAGAACAACAACCAGAACCGGAACAGCAATCAGAATCAGAACAACCAGAATCAGAACCAGAACCAGAATCAGAACAGCAACCAGAACAAGCGCTGAGCTGTAAACGAACAGGCCGCCGGCATGTGTACTGCCGGCGGCTTTCTTTAATATGGCGAACCTGTATTCATAACCGCAGAACGCCGTCCGTCCGGCCTTTTTCACGCCGTACGCGTCGCGCGCCGCAGCAATCCGACCGGATTGCTGCGGCAAATCTCCCTGCCTGACGGGAAAAATTCTCGTCCCTCCAGCATCCCCGGTTGTGAATACAGGTTCTTATACCGCGAAAAGCGGAGTGGACAGGTACCGGTCGCCAGTATCCGGAAACAGCGTCACAATGGTCTTTCCCCCGTTCTCCGGACGCCTGGCCAGCACAATGGCGGCATGAAGCGCCGCGCCGGAGGAGATGCCCACCAGCACGCCCTCCCTGCGCCCCGCCAGCCGTCCGGCGGCAAAGGCGTCCTCGCTGGACACGGGGATGATCTCATCATAGACAGAGGTATCCAGCACCTCCGGGACGAAATTTGCACCAATCCCCTGAATCTGGTGGGCTCCGGAACGGCCCTCGCTGAGAACCGGGGAGTCTTCAGGCTCCACTGCCACGATCTTCACTGCCGGGTTCCGCTCCTTCAGATACTGCCCCACGCCGGTGATGGTTCCCCCTGTGCCCACGCCCGCCACAAAAATGTCCACCTGACCGTCCGTGTCGGCCCAGATTTCCGGGCCGGTGGACGAGCGGTGGGCGGCGGGATTGGCCGGGTTGGTGAACTGCCCGGGGATAAAGCTGTCCGGAATTTCTGCCGCCAGCTCCTCTGCTTTGGCGATAGCGCCCGCCATCCCCTGGGCGCCCCCGGTGAGGACCAGTTCTGCGCCGTAGGCCTGCATCAGCTGCCGCCGCTCCACGCTCATGGTCTCCGGCATGGTGATGATAATACGGTAGCCCCTGGCCGCGGCCACGGAGGCCAGGCCGATGCCCGTGTTGCCGGAGGTAGGCTCGATGATGACGGAGCCGGGCTTCAGTCTGCCGCTGGCCTCAGCCTCGTCAATCATCGCCCTGGCGACGCGGTCCTTCACACTTCCGGCAGGGTTGAAATACTCCAGCTTGGCCAGGATGCGGGCTTTCAGTCCGGCTTCCTTCTCAATATGGACCAGCTCCAGCAGGGGTGTTTTGCCAATGAGCTGGTCGGCGGATGTGTAGATGTTGGACATGATGGTTCCCTCCTGTTATATGTTTACCGCAGCGGCAAAGCCCTTTTCCGGGTCGGCGATGATGTCGTTGATGCGCTTCGCGCCGGTGGACGGGCGGATGGTGTTGGGCTGGATGGCATTTTCCGGCCGGGTGAGATCGTGGGTATCCGCGAAGGCGGTCCGGATGCAGCTGCCGCCAGAGATGGTCTTCTGTATTCTGTGTGGATGTCGGAATTATATCCCTATAAACCTACTTTGTCAATAGGGATAATAAGATTGTTGAAATCCAATTAACCTTGTGGTATGATAGGTCAAAAACAGGAGGGAATTTTGTGATGATTTCCACAAAAGGAAGGTACGCGCTCCGGTTTTTAACGGATCTTGCGGAGCATCAGGCAGAGGGCTTCGTGCCGCTGCGGGATGTGGCCGAACGGCAGGGGATCTCAGAAAAATATCTGGAGATCATCGTGAAGGAGCTGGTAAAGGGCGGGGAGTTGGATACCATGCGGGGAAAAGGCGGCGGCTACCGGCTGAACCGTCCCCCGGAGGAATACGGCGTGCGGGCTATCCTGGAGCGGATGGAGGGGCCGCTGGCCCCGGTAGCCTGTCTGGGACCGGGGCAGAAGCCCTGTCCCCGGCAGGCGGATTGTCGGACGCTCCCTCTTTGGCAGGGGTTGGATGAGGTAATTTCCGATTATTTGGCGCAGTTTACCCTGGCGGACCTGTGCAGGGAGAAGCCCTGAATACTCCTCGTGTCTTTTTCTCAGAAGCTGAACCAACAGGCGGGAGCAGACATCCAGACGGAAAATTTACCGTCCGGACTTCGTGAGAAAAGCCTGAAATCCGTCAGGATTCCTGCGCTTTCCTTCCTCGCCGGCCGAAAAATTTTCCCGTCAACCTGCGCACTTCGCCTGCTGGTTCAGCTTCTTAAATATGAGCAGATTAAAATTCAGCCCTCTGCCGGTGATAAGGCAGAGGGCCGTTTGGCGTTGCTGACAATTATTGAGTATCCCTCAATTGCTCCACAATGCTGTATTTGGCAGCGTAGTCATACATAACGCGGGGAATCAACCATCCAGGCAGAGCAAAAACCGGTATGGCAATTATAACGGGAACGATTGTAAACTTTGCGCTGAAAAACCAGAACATATTCTCCATAAGATTACCAATCAAAGGATTTATCACTAGCGAGAGGACTAATGCGCTCAGAGCAGAACTGAATGCGTAGAACAGTCCTTCATAAACCAACATGGCTTTTAACTGCCTGCTGGTCATACCTGCCGCCTGCAAAACCGCAAACTCTCTCTTTCGGGAAAGAATACCCGTCATAATGGCATTGAAGAAATTCAGAATACCTGTAAGCCCGATGATGGCGCAGAGCAATCCGCCCAACAGCAGGGACATATTCTGAAAACTCTCAAATTCGGCCCGGAGCGTCGCTTTGCTTTCATACATCAGTCCGGACAAATCGCCGGCAGTCAAATCAGTAAGATAATTCTCCGCAGATGCTTCGGTTATTTCATCCGGCGTATCGAACAGATAAACCATCGGGATACATTCGTGCTGACTGTCCTGATTGAGCTTTTCAACGGGAAGCACAAAACTGTAGCCGCTGGTATAATAACGGAAGCTCATGGCGCGTGGCACGGTGACATAAGCGCAAACAGTATAATCTACATCATGGCTGGCAGAAGGCTGAAACTTCACACATTCCGCAGGCGTATTTTCATCGCAGGGATTTCCGGTGCGGCTGTCGATATAATTGCCTTCCTCAATATAGGTTATGGTTTGAACCGAACCTACAGGCGGGTAAAAATCAAGATTACTCACATTGCCGTAATCATCTGTATAAACTGATACAGCGACAGCATCTGTATCTTCCCGGAACAGAGGAGATATGTCGCCCTCTACCACAGTCAGTTTGTCAAACAGAGACTTGTCCAGGCCTTCAATCAGTGCGCTCTGGCCCACAAGATCATCACGGCGGTTTTGCTGTTCCAGCATGGCTTTCGCATCTTCTTCGGAAGTATAGTCCATCATGTCCTGCAACCAGTGTTCCTCGCTCATCCAGCCATATGGCGGATAGCCCGTCAGCCTGTAACCGCAGCCGGAAAGGGATGGAGAAACAGCTGCTTCAATTTGCTCAATCTGTTCCTGCGAGATGTAATTGCCGGACCGCCTGTAGCGGAAATAGTCCGTAGAGCTTACAATAAAGTCTGCACAGGTCTGCATTGACAGATACTTTTCCATATCGAAGCCCCCGGTAAAAGTGACTAAAATATTGAGAAGTACCACAGAAAGCGAAAGAGAAATAACCACAAGAACCGTTTTTCTTTTATTCCGGCCCAAGTTGGCAAAAGCCATCTGATGTACTTTTGCACCGCGGGTTGTGCGGCGTTTCCTTTTGCTTTTTACAACTTCCGTGTATTTTGTTGCTTCCAGCGGAGAAACTTTTGAAGCAATCTTACCCGGACGGGAGCAGGACAGCAAAACTGTAATCAGCGCAAACAGAGCAGACGCCAGGAAAATCAGGGGTGAAGTGCTGACGGCAGAAACCCCGGCACCAAGACTGGTTCGTGCGATTACCGCGGGGGTCAGAGACGCACCCACACCGTATCCCAGCAGTAATCCAAGCGGAATGCCCGCAAAGCACAGAAACAGTGCCTGCTGGCGTATAATGCGGCGAAGCTGCCGGGGCGTGACGCCTGTGGTTTTCAGCAAACCATAGAATCGGATATCCCCGGTAACGGAAATCTGAAATATATTGTAGATAATCAGATAGCCTGTGAAGATTACCAGCGAAAGGAAAGCGATAATTGCAACAAGCGTTGCTGCATCCATGTTTTCGCCAAGCTGAGAAGAAGTGTAGCCCCAGTTTACACCGATACGTACAGTCTCTCCTTCATCCGCTTCATCCCAGGAATACCCCAGGTCCAGATCCACCTGTTCCATCTGACCGCGGATGTTTATGCTGGATGCCATCATTACATTCAGGTCAGTACGGAACGGTTCCATTCCCCTGGACATGGCTTCAGCTTCTGCTTCTTTTGCGTATTCTTCGCTGATATTGATATAGTGAACGGGACTTATATCATCGTATTCCCACCAGCCTGCCAGGGTAAATGTATCTGTTTTCTCATAAGACATTTCGGATAAGGCGCCAACCGTACAGGTCAGTTCAATTTCTGCGCCTGATTCCGGTTCAACACCTAACAGTTTCAGGGCATGGGTGTCCATGGCGATTTCATTTTTTCCCTGTGGTTTATGTCCCGTGGTGGGCTCTGCAAAACTCCATTTCGTGCAGTTGTCATCCATAAAACTGACTTCGGCAGGGGTTTTTGCAAAAACTCCGCTGTCCAGATAGCCAATGGATATGCGTTCGCCGGCCGCTTTTACATTTGCATGAGCAGATATGTTCTGAATCTGTTCTTCCGTCACTTCCTTAAAGGTTCCGTGGCAGTAACCGCCGATCTGGCGGAAGGTGTGCATTTCATAGCTGGAATTTAAGGACATTACTATGGTAAACAGAGAGGTAAACAGCAACGCAGTCAGGGCAATGGCGATAATTGCAATGATGTTGCGCTTACGGGATGCCCATAAAAAACGCCGGCTTAATTTCCTGATATATTTTCTGTTTTTGACATTCATCTTTGTCACCTCCCATTAATTCCGGGAGACGATCCGTCCATCTTCAATGCGGATAATGCGGTCTGCCATCTGCGCAATTTCTTCGTTGTGCGTAATCATTACGATTGTCTGGGCGAACTTCTGACCGGTAACCTTCAAAAGACTCAGCACGTCCTGACTGGTCCTGGAGTCCAGATTGCCTGTCGGCTCGTCAGCGAGAATAACAGCCGGAGCTGCCGCCAGTGCACGGGCGATTGCTACGCGCTGCTGCTGACCGCCGGAAAGCTGACCGGGCAGGGCATCCAGACGTTCATCCAGTCCAAGCGTCTGCACAATTTGCTGTGTAAATTCTTTGTTGATCTTACCCCCGTCCAGCTCAATGGGAAGAACAATATTTTCATACACATTCAGCATTGGCACAAGATTATATGCCTGGAATACAAAGCCGATTTTTCTGCGGCGAAAGATCGTAAGAGCTTCATCCTTTAGGGAAAATATTTCTTTCCCATCCACCATAACTGTGCCGTCGGAAGGACGATCCAGACCGCCAAGCATATGCAGCAGCGTAGACTTTCCGGAGCCGGATGTGCCGACAATTGCCACAAATTCGCCTTTCTCTACACTTAAATCAACCCCATCCAGTGCATGAACCGCATTGTTACCGGAGCCATAAATCTTTTTCAGGTTTTTTGCCTGCAAAATCTCCATAGCGGGTACCTCCATGAAAAAATCTGTATGTATGCAAAGAAATCATCCTTTGATACATACAGATTATCGCACAGGATGCTTTCCACATTCTTTCCGGCGGGAAAAGAATTCTAACAGTTTTGAAAGAATTGCTGCTGCCTGGGCAGGAATACGGAAAAGGTGCTTCCTTTTCCGGGAATGGAAGTAACTTTGATATAGCCGCCCTCACCGGATATGATTTGACGCGCCAAATACAGTCCGATTCCCACACCTTCCTGTTCCGGCACGATCTTTAAGCGATAAAAGCGGGTAAATATCTTTGACTGCTCGCTTTCCGGGATGCCTGCGCCGGTATCTGATACATCAATCCTTACAAACATTTCATAGTTTACGGCAGAAACCGTAACTGTGCCACGCTCCGTATATTTAATGGCGTTGTCTACAATGTCAGCCAGCGCTTCTGCTGTCCATTTAGGGTCAAAGGCAGCGGAAATATCTGTGTCGTACAAATGCAGAGACAATCCTTTTTCCGCAGCTTTGGCAGCATACTGTTCTGCAAGGCCCTGAAGCAGCGGCTGCAACGCGGTGTGCTGTGGCGAAAGTGAAATAATTCCGTTCTCCAGCCGGGACAGCTTTACGAGGGAGTCGATCAGAAAACGCAGCTTTTCCGATTGGTGGTATATGGCATCCGCATGTGCCTTTGCCGATGCCGGAAGCTCCTCTTCCATCAGAAGTTCACTGTATATCAGCAGGTTTGCAATCGGCGTTTTTGTCTGATGTGAAATATCTGCGATCAGGGATTTGATTCTGTCCTTTTCCCGTGCTGTATTTTGAGAGGAAGTTTCTGCTGCGGAAAGATAGTGCGCAAACTTTGTTTCCAAAGCAGACAGCCTGCTTTCATCGAAAGTGCTTTCAGAAAATGAGCCGTCCATTGCAGCATCCAGCATGCTTTCAATTGTTTCCATTGTTTTTCCGGTTTTCCTTTGATTTCGCAATACAACAACTGCCGCGGCCAGAAAACACAGCAGTATGACAGCAATTCCCATCTCATTCATCTTTTTTTACCCAGCTGTAACCGATTCCATAAACAGTCCTGATATATTCCTGTGCGCAAAGCTTATCCCTCAGACGCTTAATCGTAACAGACAGAGCGTTTTCATCAACATATTCTGCGCCGTCTGTCCAGATTCGGTCTACAAGGTCTCCGCGGGTCATTGTCTTGCCACGGTTTTCAACAAGCAAATGCAGCAGTTTCTGCTCCGTTTTACTCAATTCAACCCTGGTATTCCCCACGCAAAAGATCATAGCCTCAAAATCAAAGCAAAAATGATCTATATGAATCGGGGTGTGCTTATGGCTTAACCGTTGCTTTCGCAATTGGGTATTCACCCTTGCACGCAAAACCGAGAGAGAAAAGGGCTTGGTAATATAATCGTCGGCGCCCCGTTCCAGTCCGTCTACAATATCCATATCCGTATCATTGGCAGTCAGCAGAATTACAGGCATATCCGGTGCTTTTTCTTTGATTTCATGCAGCAAATCAAGCCCGCTGCCATCCGGCAGATTTATATCCAGCAGGATCAGAGATACGCTGCCGCAAAGCAGCTGTTCCTTCGCCGTTTTCAGGTCCTGGCAGGAAATAATCTGCCGGTGATCTGCTTTCAGTGCCTTACTTAGTCCCTGATTCAAGCCTGTATCGTCTTCAATGATCAATAATTGTTCCATGTACCTCACTCCCCTGTTATTCAAATGCCGCCGTCGTGATGCGATGATCCCATTATAGCAGAGAGCGGCAGCCGTTGCAAACATGCCGTCCGTATTTTTGCGTGTCGGCGCAATGGGCGGCCTCGTCTGTCGCTGGCGCAGCATCTTTTGGGGTAAAGCAATTTTACAGGAAACCTCCCATCAGGTAAAATGGTGGATACCATAACTTG
>CAJULD010000026.1 GCA_910587505.1 uncultured Oscillospiraceae bacterium
TCTGGCACGACGGGCTCTACCACACACGGGACGTGGCGTGGCAGGACGAGGACGGCTATCTCTGGTATGTGGGACGCCGGGACGACGTCATCAAGTCCTCCGGCTACCGGATCGGGCCTTTTGAAATTGAGAGCGTCATCATGGAGCTGCCTTATGTTCTCGAGTGCGGCGTGTCCGCCGCCCCGGACGAAATCCGGGGGCAGGTGGTCAAGGCCAGCATCGTCCTCGTCAAGGGCACCGAGGGGACGGAGGAGCTGAAAAAGGAGATTCAGGACTACGTCAAAAAGCACACCGCTCCCTATAAATATCCCAGGATTGTGGTCTTCAGGGACGAGCTGCCCAAGACCATCAGCGGGAAAATCATGCGGAACAGGCTGTGATGACCGTGGATGCTGTCCGGTTGGAAGCCTCCCTTCCTGCCTGCCTGCTGTATGAACACCGGGGATACCGGACAATTTGCCATGACCAGTGGCCGGTGGAAAACGGCGTCATTCTGGTATATGAAATCATGGAAAAGCAGTTAAGTAAGGAGTCCCGCCATGGACCATAAACGAGTCACCCTGTTCGCCGGGCACTACGGCTCCGGCAAGACCAACATCGCCGTCAACTACGCCCTCCTGCTCTCGCGGGATGGAAAGAAGACGGCCATCGCCGACCTGGACATCGTCAATCCCTATTTCCGTACCAGGGACAGCGCCTCCGAGCTGGAAGCGGCGGGGGTGGATTTGATTTCACCGCAGTTTGCCAACTCCAATGTGGATCTGCCCGCCCTGCCCGCCGAGGCCTACCGGCTGGTGGAGGACAGGAGCCTCTTCGCCGTTATGGACATCGGCGGCGACGACCGGGGGGCCTACGCCCTGGGGCGGTACGCCCCCTTCATCCTGGAGGAGGGAAACTACCGCATGGCCTTTGTGGCCAACCCCTGCCGGCCTCTGACAAAAACGCCGGAGGAGGCTCTGGAGGTCATGCGGGAAATCGAGGCCGCGGGGGGAGTGCCCTTCACCGCCATCGTCAATAACGCCAACCTGGCCCATGAGACCACGGCGGAAACCGTGCTGGCCGCCATTCCCTACATGGAGAAGCTCAGCCAGCTCTCCGGCCTGCCGGTCTGGATGACCGCCGCGGAGGAAAGCGTGGCGGCGGAGCTGGCGGGAAGGATCCCCAGCCTGCTGCCCATGAAGCTGCAAAAAAAATATTTTGACCTGCCGGAGCAGAAGGGGCCGCCGAAGGCCCGGCCTTTGTTTGGTTAGAAAAAACGCGGCCATGAATCAAACGGAACGGATACCGGCGGCCCCGCCCTGCGGGGCATGGCCGGCCGGTTCCGGAACCGGCCGCCAGATTCAGCAGAAAAAGGCATTGACAGCGGCGGCCCCCGGTTATATTCTTATAATCAGTACATTTTTATTTGATTTTCAAGGAGCACTTCGCACGCCTTTTGTGCAGCCCGGCGTGCCGGCCGGTACCTGGCCGGGGTTCGACTTGCTTCAGGACCCGCGCCTCGGAGGTTAGTCTTCCCTCACGTTCATTTAAAAATGGCGGGAAAGTTGCCGGGCAGACGGCAACCTTTCCCGGAATTTTTCAGACGCCGGACAGAAACGACATCCCTCGCGCCGTCCCGGCGCGAAGAAAGGAGCAAATATATGGCAAAAGTCACATTTCGGACAGACCTCTGCAAAGGGTGCGGTCTTTGCGTCAACGCCTGTCCCAGGCACATTTTAGCCATCGCCAGGGATCAGATCAACCAGAAGGGCTACTCCCCCGCGGTGATAACCAGTCAGGACGAGTGCATCGGCTGCGCCTTCTGCGCCACCATGTGCCCGGACTGCATCATCACCGTGGAAAAATAGGAATCATTCCCGAAAGTTTCTTTTGGTCCTTTTCTTCTTAAGAAAAGGATGATGCCCAAAGTAATATAAGGAGAACACTATGGCAGAAAGAGTATTGATGAAGGGCAACGAGGCCATCGCGGAGGCCGCCATCCGGGCGGGCTGCCGCCACTACTTCGGCTACCCTATTACCCCTCAGACGGAAGTCGCCGCCTATATGGCGAAGAGAATGCCCAAAATCGGCGGCGTGTTCCTCCAGGCGGAAAGCGAAATCGCCTCCATCAACATGGTCTATGGCGCCGCCGCCGCCGGAATGCGGGTCATGACCTCCTCCTCCAGCCCCGGAATCTCCCTGAAGGGAGAGGGCCTGAGCTACATAGCCGGAAGCGACGTGCCCGCCTTCGTGGTGAACGTCCAGCGGGGCGGGCCGGGCCTTGGCGGTATCCAGCCCAGTCAGTCCGACTACTTCCAGGCCACCAGGGGCGGCGGCCACGGGGACTACCACATGATCGTGCTGGCCCCCGCCTCCGTGCAGGAGATGGCCAGCCTGACCGTCAGGGGCTTCAACCTGGCGGACAGGTACCTCATGACCGCCATGATCCTGGCCGACGGCACCATCGGGCAGATGATGGAACCCATCACCTTCGAGGACGTGGAGGTGGAAACCTTTGAAAAGCCCTGGGCCCTGACGGGGACGAAAATGCAGAGGAACCACAACATCGTCAACTCCCTGTACCTCAAGCCCGACGAGCTGGAGCGGAAAAACTTCGAGCGGTACGAGAGATACAGGGTCGTTGAAGAGAACGAGGTCCTGTACGAGGAGTATCAGATGCACGACGCGGAGATCTGCGTGGTGGCCTTCGGCATCGCCTCCCGGGTGGCCAGGAACGCCGTGGTCAGCGCCCGGAAGGAAGGTATCCGGGTGGGGCTCATCCGGCCCATCACCCTGTGGCCCTTCCCCTCCAGGGTCCTGCGGCAGGCGGCGGAGCAGGTCAGGCACTTCGTGTGCGTGGAGCTGAACATGGGGCAGATGATCGAGGATGTGCGTCTGGCAACCGGGTGCATCCGGCCCGTGAGCCTCTGCAACCGCACCGGCGGCATGATCCCCTCGCCGGAGCAGGTGCTCCAGAGCATCCGTGAAGCCCGGAAAGGAGGAAACTGACATGGCAATCGTATTCCAGAAGCCCCACGCCCTGACGGACGCGGTGCTCCACTACTGCCCCGGCTGCCCCCACGGCATCATCCACCGGCTGGTGGCGGAGGCCATCGACCACCTGGGCATCGAGGGCGAGGCCATCGGCGTGGCCCCCGTGGGCTGCGCGGTGATGGCCTACGACTACTTCGCCTGCGACATGATCGAGGCCGCCCACGGCCGGGCCCCCGCCACGGCCACCGGCATCAAGCGCTGCCGCCCGGACAACATCGTCTTTACCTATCAGGGAGACGGCGACCTGGCCTCCATCGGCATGGCGGAGACCGTCCATGCCGCCGCCCGGAATGAGAACATCACCATCATCTTTGTCAACAACGCCATTTACGGCATGACCGGCGGCCAGATGGCCCCCACCTCCCTGCCGGGACAGGTGACCCAGACCTCCCCCTATGGGCGGGACGTGAACCACTGCGGCTGGCCCATCCGGGTGTGCGAAATGCTGGCCACCCTGGAGGGCCCGGAGTACGTGGCCCGGGTGGCGGTGAATAATGTGAAGAACGTGAAGGCCGCCGGGAAGGCCATCCAGAAGGCGTTCCAGAACCAGATCGACAGGAAGGGCTTTTCCCTCATCGAGGTGGTCTCCGCCTGTCCCACCAACTGGGGCATGACGCCCCAGAAGGCTTTGGAGTGGGTGGAGAGCGACATGCTGCCCTACTACCCCCTGGGCGTCTATAAGGACAGAAGCGCGGCAAAGGAGGCGGATGCGAAATGAAAACCACCCAGATTCTGATCGCCGGCTTCGGCGGGCAGGGCATCCTGTTCGCCGGGAAGTTTTTGGCCTACAAGGGGCTCCTGGAGGATTTACAGGTGAGCTGGCTGCCCTCCTACGGCCCCGAAATGCGGGGCGGCACCGCCAACTGCAACGTCATCCTGTCCGACGATCCCGTGGGCTCCCCCATTATCACCGACCCGGACGTGCTGATCGTCATGAATCTGCCCTCTCTGCAGAAGTACGTGGACTCCGTGGTCCCCGGGGGGCAGATTTACGTGGATTCCACCCTGATCTCCGAGAAGGTGGCGCGCACGGACGTAGAGGTCTACTACATCCCCGCCACCCAGATGGCCAACGACGCGGGCGTGCCCACTCTGGCGAATATGGTCATGATGGGGCACGTGCTGAAAAACAACCCGGAGCTGACCTTTGACGGGGCGGACGCTACCGTGCAGAAGCTGGTGCCTCCCGCAAAGGCCCAGCTGGTGGAGCTGAACATGAAGGCCCTCCAGGCGGGAAGGGACTACCAATGATCCGCCATGGCTTTGACGGCGGCGAGGAGCTGCTGAAACCGGTACATCTCGCACAGCCGGTGGAGGGCTTCCCGAAAACCGTGCTTGTGACCTTTCAGCGAAAGGTTGTAGATGCGCTGCAAAAGCGGCTTCCGGTGGAGGCCGTCAGCACCATAAACGCCTGTGTGAAAGTACCCATTTACCGCTTTTCCTACCAGGGGCAGACTCTGGGACTGTACCTCACCACCATCGGCGGTCCCGCCACGGTGGGAATTTTGGAGGAGGTGTGGGTCAAGGGCGCGGAGAAAGTCCTGCTCTTTGGGACCTGCGGCGGATTGGACGCGGACCTGCCCGCCGGACACCTGATCGTCCCCACAGCCGCCTACCGGGACGAAGGGACCAGCTTCCACTACCTGCCGCCCTCCGACTATGTGGAGATCCCTACGGCGGACCGTCTGGCGGCAATCTTCGACGAGCTGGAGCTGCCCTACGTCCGCAGCAAGACCTGGACCACCGACGCCATTTATCGTGAGACGCCCGGGAAGGTCGCGGAACGGCGGGCGGAGGGCTGCGGCGCGGTGGAGATGGAGTGCGCCTCCGTCATGGCCGCCGGGCAGTTCCGGGGGAAGCCGGTGTACCAGTTTTTGTATACCGCCGACAGCCTGGCGGGAAGCCAGTGGGAGCGCGGACTTTTAGGAGCGCATCCGGAGTCCGACTATGAGCGGTACCTGTCCATCGCCCTGGAGACGGCGATCCGATTGTAAGGAGAAAGATCGTCATGAAGATTTCCTGTATCCAGATGGACATGCGTCTGGGGGAGGTCAATTACAATTTTGCCCACGCGGAGGAGCTGATCCGCGCCGCCGTGGCGGCGGAGCATCCGGACGTGGCAGTCCTGCCGGAGACCTGGAACACCGGCTTTTTCCCCAAAGACCTGGAGCCCTGCGCCGACCGGGACGGGGAGCGGACGAAAGCCGTGTTCTCCGCCCTGGCAAGGGAGCTGAACGTCAACATCGTCTGCGGCAGCGTGGCGAACAGGAGAGTGGAGGGGTATTTTAATACCGCCTGCGTCTTCGACCGGGCCGGGGAGGTCATCGCGGAGTACGACAAGACCCACCTCTTTACGCCCTCCGGGGAGCATGAGTCCTTCCAGTGCGGATGGCATACCTGCCGGTTCGAGCTGGACGGCAGGCGCTGCGGGCTGATCATCTGCTACGACATCCGGTTCCCGGAGCTGACAAGGACCCTGGCGCTGGAGGGGATGGACCTGCTCTTCGTGGTGGCCCAGTGGCCGGAGAAGCGGACCATGCACCTGGAAACCCTGGCAAGGGCGAGGGCCATCGAGAATCAGATGTTCCTCGCTCTGTGCAACAGCGTGGGGACGGCGGGAGAAACCCGCTGCGGCGGACACAGCGCCGTCATCGATCCCTGGGGGGAGTATCTGGCCCACGCCGGAGCGGCGGAGGAGACCATCACCGCCGAAGCGGACTTCTCCGTCATCGAGGGCATCCGCTCCTCCATCAACGTGTTCCGTGACCGGAGGCCGGAGCTGTACGCGCTGGACCGGCCGGTATGACGGTCCTTGGAAAAGAGGCGCGGGCAGGCGCCTGCCTGCTGGCCGGAAGCATGGAAACCATGGTCCCCTTCTATCGGGACATACCGGGCTTTCAGACCCGGTGGGACGGGGGAGATTTCGCCCAGTTCCAGACGGCCGGCGGGGAGCTGTCCCTGTTCATGTACAGCCGGAAGGCCTTCGCCCAGTCCCTCGGAGAGCCCTGTGCGCCCCCGAAGGGGCTCAATCAGACCTTTGAGATCGGCAGTACCAGGGAGGCATAAGCGAAACGGCAGTTTCGCGCAAAAACTCTTTTTGAACCTTTTTCTCTCGAGAAAAAGTATGAATAACCTGAAAGGTGGAATAGAACATGTCTTACAATTTTCCCGTAACCCGCACCAGCAACCCCAGGCCCAAGCCGGACCAGAGCAACCTGGGCTTCGGCAAGTACTTCACCGACCACATGTTCATCATGGACTACGACGAGGGACAAGGCTGGCACGACGGCAAGATCGTCCCCTACGGCCCCATCAGCCTGGACCCCGCCTCCTGCGTGCTCCACTACGCGCAGATGATGTTCGAGGGCATGAAGGCCTATCGGACCCCCGAGGGGAAGATCAACCTCTTCCGGCCCGACATGAACGCCAAGCGGCTCAACCGCACCAACGAGCGCATGTGCATCCCCTTCATGGACGAGGAGCTGTTCATCGAGGCCGTCAAGGCCACCGTCAGGGTGGACGCGGACTGGATCCCCACCGAGCCCGGCACCGCCCTCTATATCCGGCCCTACATTATCTCCGATGAGGTCAGCTTCTCCGTGGAGCCCGCCAAGCACTACCACTTTATCATCATTCTCTGCGCCGTAGGCGCTTACTACGACATCAACCGGGGCGGCCTCACCGGCAGCCACATCTACGTGGAGGACGAGTACATCCGCGCCGCCGTGGGCGGCACCGGCTTCGCCAAGGTGGGCGGCAACTACGCCGGCGGCATGCGGGCCACCAGGAAGGCCCTGGAGAACGGCTGCAAGGAGGTCCTTTGGCTGGATGCCCACGAGCACAAGTACGTGGAGGAGGTGGGCACCTCCAACGCCTTCTTCATGATCGGCGACGAGGTCATCACCGCCCCCCTGGGCGGCTCCATCCTCCCCGGCGTCACCCGGGACAGCACCATCACCCTGCTGCGCAAGTGGGGCTATAAGGTCTCCGAGCGCCGCCTCGCCATCCAGGACATCGAGGCCGCCAGCAAGGACGGCTCCCTCCAGGAGGCCTGGGCCACCGGCACCGCCTGCGTCATCTCCCCCATCGGGTACCTCAAGTACATGGGAAGGGACATCGTCATCAACGGCGGCGGCGTGGGCCCCGTGAGCCAGAAGCTCTACGACCAGATCTACGGGATGCAGACCGGCGTGGTGGCCGACGACATGGGCTGGATCGTGCAGCTGTAACGCCGCCGGTTCTTTTTCCTGAAAGAAAAAACGGTAAAAAAGATTTTCAGAATTCCGTATTCCGCCCCGCAAGAGCTTCCGGAAAATCAGGGACGCCCCGTAAAAAGGGCGTCCCTGGGTTTTTGTTCATCCGCTTTCCCTCAAACCCCGTACAGTCGGGTCTCTGCTCCCGCCTGCCGGTCTGTGCCTGAGGAAAGAACAGGCCGGGAGCACAAAGGCAAATGAAGATCATTTGTTATCTCTTCAGAATTACTTCCACGATCTCCGCCGTCTCCTTATCCGGATAGAACCGGATCTGCCAGGGACAGGGGGGATACTCCACCGGCGGTTCTTCCGGTTCCGCTCCGGGCTCTTCCGGCTCTTCCCCGTCAGGTTCCTCCTCTCCCGCCTCGGGCAGCTCCTCCGGCTCCTGCGCCGCGCCGCCGTCCGACGGCTCCTCCGGTTCGCCCTCCGGCGGTGCTTCGTCCGGTTCCCCCGGCTGGCCGGGCTCCTCCTCCGGCTGTCCCTCCGGCGGAATTTCGCCGGAAGCCTCCAGCGCGGCCTCCTCCTCCATCTCCGCCTGGCACAGCTCCTGCCAGAAGCTTTCCACCGCGGCGGTCACATCCTCGCGGGGGGTGTCGTAGGAAAACCGGGCCGTCAGCCTGCTCCGCTCCTCCCGGACGGTCACGCGCAGCAGGTCCACCAGGGACTGACTGTCAGAGAGGGTCATGATGGAGGCCATATCCTCCGCGTCCTCCCGGTAGATCATCTGACAGGTAACCGTGCTGTAGCTGACGCCGGTCTCACAGGTAATACGGATGTCCCGCAGCAGATAGGCGCCCAGCATGGTTTCCCGGCGGACCTCCTCCCGTGCGGCCATGGCCTCCCGGTACTCCCCGGCCTCGCCGTAGCAGAGGATCACCCCCTCCTCCGCCCGCTCCTCAATCAGCAGGAGCAGGGAGTTTACCAGGTCCTGATAGCTCTCCACCCGAAGGGTGTCCTCCGCGCCGGTGTCCCAATAGCGGTCCGCGTAGGGCTCCACCACGCCGTAGGAGCGCTCCAGAAGCGCGGCGCAGCCGGTCAGCAGACAGACCAGCAGAAGCAGGCCGGCGGCCCGGCCCGCCCTGCGGGGGAGTTTTTTCTTCATTCCGGCACCTTCTTTCCAGGCAGGGGTGGCTTTTTCTCTGATTATACCATGGGAGGCGGTGTTTGTCAGCAGAAAAAATTGACAATTCCCCGGCGGATGGATATAATATGCAGGGACAAAGTCCCTGCATCCCTTTTTTGTTTTGCCGCCGCGCAGCATTTAATGGCGCGCGGCACCCGGAAGCCGGTGCAGGAAAAATTTCCCGTTCGCCGCCGGAGGCGGCGAAGATCACATCCAACCAGGAGGCCGGTCCCATGTAGAACCATTTTCTGCCGAAAAAACATCAAATTATCTATACAGGAGGCCAATCATCAAATGGCTGGATTACAGGAAGAAATTACAAGAAGAAGAACCTTTGCCATTATCTCCCACCCGGACGCGGGCAAAACCACCCTCACGGAAAAATTCCTCCTCTACGGCGGGGCCATCGCCCAGGCCGGGGAGGTCAAGGGGAAGCGGGCCCGCGCCGCAACCTCCGACTGGATGGAAATCGAAAAGCAGAGGGGCATCTCCGTTACCAGCTCCGTCATGCAGTTCCAGCACGGCGGCTACTGCATCAATATTCTGGACACCCCCGGCCATCAGGACTTCTCCGAGGATACCTACCGGACCCTGATGGCCGCGGATTCCGCCGTCATGGTCATCGACGGCGCCAAGGGCGTGGAGCCCCAGACGAGAAAGCTCTTCAAGGTCTGCGCCATGCGGCACATTCCCATTTTTACCTTTATCAACAAGATGGACCGGGAGACCAGAGACCCCCTGGCCCTGTGCGAGGAGGTGGAAAAGGAGCTGGGCATCGACACCTACGCCGTCAACTGGCCCATCGGCTGCGGCAGGGAATTCCAGGGTGTCTACGACCGGGAAAAGGCCGCCATCCTCTTTTTCTCCGCCGAGGGCCGGGGCAAAAAGGCCGCCTCCGTGGAGGTGGACCTGGAGGACCCCGCCGCCGCCGGTTTCATCGGCGAGGCGCGCTGGCAGGCCCTCCGGGAGGAGGTGGAGCTGCTGGGCGCGGGAAGGGAATTTGACATGAAGGCCGTTCGGGCCGGAACGCTAAGCCCCGTGTTCTTCGGTTCCGCCCTGACCAACTTCGGCGTGGAGCCCTTTTTGGAGGAGTTCCTGCGGATGACCACGCCCCCGCTGAACCGGGAGTCCGACGCCGGGGAAATCGACGCCTTTTCCCCCGATTTCTCCGCCTTCGTCTTCAAAATCCAGGCCAACATGAACAAAGCCCACCGGGACCGGATCGCCTTCATGCGGGTCTGCTCCGGCAAGTTCCAGCGGGACAGCGAGGTCTACCACATGCAGTCCGGCAGGAAGCTGCGCCTCAGCCAGCCCCAGCAGATGCTGGCCGCCGAGCGGGAGATCATCGACGAGGCCTACGCCGGGGACATCATCGGAGTCTTTGACCCCGGCCTGTTCGCCATCGGCGACACGGTGACCATACCGGGGAAAAAGTTCAAATTCCAGGGCATCCCCACCTTCGAGCCGGAACACTTCATGCGGGTATCCCCTGTGGACACCATGAAGCGCAAGCAGTTCATCAAGGGCACGGAGCAGATCGCCCAGGAGGGCGCGATCCAGATTTTCAGGATTCCCTTCGCCGGGATGGAGGAAGTGATCGTCGGCGTGGTGGGCACCCTGCAATTTGACGTCTTCCAATACCGGATGCGTTCCGAATACGGGGTGGAGCTGCGCATGGCGGGGCTGCCCTACGACCATCTGCGGCGGATCGCCGCCGCCCCGGTGGAGCCTGAAAATCTGACCCTTTGCGCCGATGCAGCGCTGCTGGAGGATTTCCGGGGGAGGAGCCTGATTGCCTACTCCGGCGAGTGGCCGGTGGGGTATCTTTTGAAGCACAATCCCGGACTGGAGCTGGAGGAGCCCAACTGACCCTTCGCGCAGGGAGCGCGAGAAAGATGAATCTTTCTCGAACTGGTCCGGGGCCTGCGCGGCCCCGGACCCCCGCCTGCCGGCCTGCAGGGGAGGCCGCGGTACACGCTACATAACGGGCCGCAGGCCCTCCAGCGTCAGCTGGACCCCCAGCCGGAACCCTGATGTAAAGCTGTCCAGATAACCCGCCTCCTCTATCGCCATGGCCGCTCTCCAGAAATTGTCAAATTCCTCAATCGTCAGCCGCTCCCTTACCGCTTCCATGATTTCCCCGGACTCTATCATGGCCTGCTTCTCCGCTTGCGTTGACGCCGGAGACTTTAAAAGTTCAAATAACGTTTCCATCAGTTGGTTCATAATAAAACGATCCCTTGCCTTTCCGAAGTAATATCGGAAACTATTATACCGAAACTATTTCGGAAAGTCAAGATGTTTGGAGGGATTATGGCAAATTTTTCTGAGAGAATCAAGGAATTGCGCCGCCAAAGAAAGATGACGCAGACAGCATTAGGAGGAGTCATCCATGTTGGGCCGGATTCAATATACATATATGAAAAGGGCAAAGCCTACCCTGAAGTACGAAATTTGATAATTTTGGCAGATTTCTTTGGTGTTTCCACCGACTATCTGCTGGGAAGGACAGACGATCCGGAGGTGCATCAGCTGCCGCCGGGAGGACCCCTGTA
Source organism: uncultured Oscillospiraceae bacterium (assembly GCA_910587505.1). Lineage (GTDB taxonomy): Bacteria > Bacillota > Clostridia > Oscillospirales > Oscillospiraceae > Pelethomonas. Next base: position 10,965 of record CAJULD010000026.1, read on the forward strand.
ATGCAGGGGATTCTTAAGGGAGGGGACGTCCCTTAAGCACGCTTTTGCCTGCTTTTCCTGTGGGGAAAGGCAGGCCAGGGACCGGGGCGGGAAGCCCCGGAAGGCAACAAAGAGAAACAATCGGAGGAGAGCCATGGAAAACGAAGCCACACTGGAGGGGCGGCTGCAGGCCGCCGCAGAAGCGATCCGCCCCGCGGACGAAACGGAAATCAAAAAAGCAAAATCCCACTGGGATGCAATCGCCAAGCCCCTCCACGGGCTGGGCCTGCTGGAGGACGCCCTCGCCCGCATGGCGGGCATCGCCCCCCTCCGCCGGGAGTACAAAAAGTGCATCGTCAGCTTCTGCGCCGACAACGGCGTGGTGGCCCAGGGGGTCACCCAGACCGACAGCGGCGTCACCGCCATCGTAGGTGGCAACATGCTTACCGGCAGGGCCAGCGTGTGCTGCATGTCACGGGTCACCGGGGCGGAGGTGCTGCCCGTCGACGCGGGAATGCTGACGGAAGTGGAGGGCATGCGGTCCATCAAGGTTGCCAGGGGAACAAAGGACCTCTCCCTGGAGCCCGCCATGACCCGGCAGGAGTGCCTGTCCGTGCTGCTGTCCGGGATGGCGCTGGCGGGGGAGCTGGCGGAAAAGGGCTACACCCTGCTGGCCGCCGGGGAAATGGGCATCGGCAACACCACCACCACCAGCGCCGTGGCCGCCGCCCTGCTGGGCCGTCCGGCGGCGGAAATGACCGGCAAGGGCGCAGGCCTCTCCGACGGGGGACTGGTCAGAAAAATTGCCGTCATCGACAGCGCCATCGCCCTGCACCGGCCGGACCCGGCGGATCCGGTGGATGTCATCGGCAAGGTGGGCGGGTTTGATATCGCCGCCATGACCGGGTTTTACCTGGGCTGCGCCCTCCACCGGACGCCGGCCATTATGGACGGATTCATCTCCACGGTGGCCGCCCTGGCGGCGGTGCGGCTGTGCCCCGCCGTCCGGGACGCGCTGACCGCCTCCCACCTGTCCGCCGAACCGGGCGCGGGGTATGTGATGGAGGAGCTGGGCCTCCCGCCGCTGCTGCGGCTGGGCATGGCCCTGGGCGAGGGCACGGGGGCGGCGTCGGCGATGCCCCTCATCGACATGGCGCTGCGGGTCTATTTCGACATGCCCTCCTTCGACGGCATCGGCATCGACGCCTATCAGCCGCTGTGAGCGGGCGGCTGATCCTGGTCACCGGCGGCAGCGGCAGCGGGAAGTCCGCCTGGGCGGAGAAGACGCTGCTGGCGGAGGCCGCCGGCGCAAAGGGCCGGGCGGTCTATCTGGCCACCATGACGGACGGCGGAGACGAGGCGGCGGCAAGAATCGCCCGGCACCGGGCCATGCGCCGCCGTCACGGCGCGGCGGCGGGACTGGATTTCGTCACCGCGGAGCGGCAGACGGATATCGGCGGCGCGGCGGCAGGGCCGGGGGATTTCGTACTGCTGGAGGATCTGGGGAACCTGCTGGCCAACGAAATCTGGTCCCCCGGGGGCGCGGGGCCGGAGGGAGCGGAGGAGCGGATTTTTTCCGGCATCCGGGCCCTGCTGGACCGGGTGGCGCTGCTGGTTACCGTCAGCAACGACGTGTTCGCCGACGGTATGGAATACGACCCGGAGACCATGGCCTATATCCGGAGCCTCGGCGGGCTGCACCGGAGGCTGGCGCTTCTGGCGGAGCAGACCGTGGAGGTAGTGTGCGGGATTCCGGTGGTTTCCTCCGGAGCGTCGTCGGGGAGCCTGGGAAGGGCGCCATGTTCTACGCAGTATTTATACCGGCGGGGTTCACATCCTCACTGATTCCGGGAGCCCGGCGGCATATGGTCAAAGCGGTAAAAAGCAGGGCCGCTCCGAAAGGAGCGGCCCTGCGCGTTCTGAACCTGCAGTAATTTCCTGTGAGGCGCCATGGATGATTTCTGGAACCTGTATTCATAGCCGGGGATGCCATCAGGCAGGAAAAAGCCTGTTGCCTGCCGCCTACGGTTCCCAGGCCCGGCGCTGCGCCCGGAGGACAAAGAGAATGCTGACCGCGAAGGGAAAAAAGTAAGTGGCGGCCCGGTACAGGATCAGGGCCGCGGAGGCCTGCGCCGCCGGCATGTACCGCCCGAAAAGCAGCAGGAAGGCAAACTCCGCCGGGCCCACGCCCGCCACGTTGGGCAGAGCGCTGGCAATCAGCAGCATCAGCGCGGCCAGAAGCTGCGCCTGCCAGAAGGAGGGTCCGCCCATCAGGCGGGCGGCCAGATACGCCGCCGTGTAAAGGCACAGCAGCTTCCCGCCGTTCAGCAGCAGAATCCTGCCGCAGCAGGCGCGGTTTTTCAGCACGTTCCGGGACTCCGTGCAGAGGGACTCCAGATTGACGCGCCAGGCGCTTTTCCGCGCCTCCCACTTCTCCGTCCGGGGCAGAAGGTCGATCAGCCGCAGCGCCAGCCGTTCCGGCCGCTCCCACGCGCACACCAGAACCAGCGCGCCGGTAATCACAATGCAGATCCCGTAGCCCAACAGCAGATACCTCCGGAGGTCCGGCGCGGTATGACGCAGCCACCCGCCCTGGAACAGCAGCATCACAGTAGCGTACAGCAGGATGGAGGCCTTGTGAAAAATATACTCCACGGTCATCAGTCCCACCCCGTGGCCGATGGTCAGGCCGCTCTCCCGGAGCCGGAGACTCTGCATGGGGATGGACCCCACGGCCAGGGTGGCCACGTTGCCGAACACCCCCAGAAAGGTGACCTCCATGGCCTCCTGGAAGGAGAAGGCCGGCAGGCGGACCCGGACCAGCGACGCGCAGACGCCGGATTCCAGCAGCTGGTATACCGCCGCCAGAGCCAGCAGCGCCGCTGCGCCGCCCGCCGGGACGCTCAGGAGGCTTTCCATGATTTCCCCGGCGTGGTTCCGGAACACCAGGAACGCCGCCAGCAGAATCACCAGGGCTGTCAGAAGACTGCCCGCCAGCTTTTTCCATTGCTTCATGTCACATTTCCTCTGATCTGACTCCGGGCCGCCCGCCCGCGGCGGCCCCTGCAAATTCCGGTGAAACCGGTCCGTTTATAAGAATCCGTACCGGCAGACCAAAGGCGCGGACTGGCGAAAAATTTTTGTCCGGCAGGGCAGGGAAGCGCAGGTTACGCTTTCCTGCCCTCATTCCAGAGCCGGTCGGCCTCCGGCTTCCAGCACCGGGCGTAGCTGACGCACTTGTCGCACAGGTGGTCCACCGATTCCGGAGATTGCAGGTCCGTGGAGCGGGCCCCGGTTTTGTGGACCATGTCCCGCAGCTTTTCCGGATTCTCCAGCATGGGGCAGGGGAGCAGATGGTTTTCGTTGAAGGGCTGTCCGTCGTGATAAGCCATGAACATGGGGCCCTGGAGACACTCCAGCAGGGTCTTCTCCCGGATGTTGGAATCGGAATAGTGGATGAAGACGCAGGGGTCCACATCGCCGTTGGCGTTGATATGAAGATACCGCCGGCCTCCGGCGATGCACCCGCCCACATACTCGCCGTCGTTCTGAAAATCCATGGCGAAGATGGGCCGGGTGGAGCGAATCTCCCGGATGCGACGGTACATTTTCTCACGCTGCTCCGGATCGGGCAGCAGCGCGGGGGCCGCGTCGTTGCCCACGGGCATATAGTGGAAATACCAGATGAATTTCGCGCCGCACTCCACCAGGTGGCTGATAAACCCGTCGGAGCTGATGGAGTCCAGGTTCTGGCTGGTGTAGCAGGCGGAGATGCCGAAGGGCAGCCGGTTCTCCTTCAGGATGGACATGGCCTGGCACACCTTCCGGTACACGCCCTCGCCCCGGCGGCCGTCGGTGGCCATCTCAAAGCCCTCCAGACTGATGGCGGGCATAAGGTTCTTCACCCGCAGCAGTTCGGCGGCAAAGGCCCCGTCGATCAGCGTCGCGTTGGTAAAGGCCAGAAACTGGCAGTCGGAATACTTCTCACACAGGGCGATCAGATCCTTTCTGCGCACCATGGGCTCGCCGCCGGTATAGATGTACATATAAACGCCCAGCTCCCTGCCCTGGCGGATGATGCCGTCGATCTCGTCAAAGCTCAGGTTCAGCCTGTTTCCGTACTCCGCCGCCCAGCAGCCGGTACAGTGGAGATTGCAGGCGGAGGTGGGGTCCAGCAGAATGGCCCAGGGGATGTTGCAGTTGTATTTTTTCCGCATTTCCTCCTGCTTCGGCCAGCCGATGAGGTTGGCGTTGAGAAAGAAATTCTCAAAGGTGGCCTTCAGCACATCGTTGTCCACGCTCCGGAAAATGTCCATAATCAGCTGGTACATATTATTGCCGGGATTTTCCAAAACGTTCCGGAAGGCCTCCCGCTGGGGCTCGAAGCTGTCCGGGCCCTCCCCCGCCAGCTTGTCCACCCAGTCCAGCAGCTTCAGCATGTTCTTCTCGGGGTCCTTCTCAATGTAGCCAAAAGCCGTTTTCAGCGCCGTTTTCCTGAATCTTTCCTGAATACCCATATCGTAAGGGCTCCTCTCTTTCTGTGATGGGTTCAGGATAAGATACTGTCACAAAATTCACAATAGACAAAGTATTTCGCGTGTTGAAATTTTCAACATGCGGGGCGCTTTGCCCAGGCCCTGTCTGATAAACAGTAAAATGCCCCGGGCGAAAGCTTTTTCGCCAGACAGGGCAAATGTCCGCAGGCGGGCTGACGGCCTGTTAAAGAGGTACTGCCTGCAGGGGGGAGCCGGCCGCGCATGACCTTATCGCATCATCGCTCCGGCAAAGGACCGGCCCCGGTCCGCTACGCCGGGAAGCTTCACCAGACTGCCCTTCTCATTGGCGGTCTCCATCATGCAGAAGCGGGGAGGGAGATAAAAGCTCTTGTTCATGTTCAGTCCGGAGACCAGCTGCCGGGCCAGAAGATCGCCGCCGGAATAGCCGGAAACGATCAGCGCGTAGAGGCGCTTGTCATAAAACCGGCTCTGGCGGAACAGGGCCGTCAGACGGTTGACAAAGGCCGTCAGATTGGCGGAGAGCGCGTCGTTGTAGTTGGCGCACAGCATCACCAGCGCATCGCACTCCCGCACCGCCGGGAACACCTCGTCCACCATGGGCCCGCCGTAAAAGCATCCCCCCCGCTCCCCGAAGTGAAGGCAGGTGGTGTAGGCGCAGCCGTTGCAGTCCGCCACCGCGCCGTTGCGCAGCCCCAGCTCCTTCACCGCCACGTCCTCCGGCAGGTTCCGCCGCACCAGATCCCACAGCGCCAGCGTGTTGCTGGTGGACCGGGAAGAGGCGTGGAGGGCCAGCAGCTTCCGGATGGGCGGCGGCGGGGGCCAGTACAGCAGCCGCTCCACCAGCTCCTCCACCGCCAGAGAAAAGGCGGCGGTTTCGTCCACGCCATGAATCTCCGCCTGCACCCGGAAGTTGCGCAGGGATCCGGTGGCCTCCACCAGCGGCCTCCCCAGAAACGCGCAGCCCGCCAGATTGGCCGACAGCACCAGGTCACGGGCCACGTCCCTGGTGTACAGCTCCCCCTGCCCGGTCACCACCAGAGCGGCGGTGGACCCCTCCAGAAGCGCCTCCTCCCGGCGAAGGACGGAGAGCATCTTATAATATTCCAGCGCGCAGCCGCCTCCGTCCAGCGCCACAGCGAACAGCAGCCGCTGTCCGTGGAGACCGTCCAGCCCCTCCGCCGGGTCCCGCCAGAGGGTTCCGGCAGGCAGCAGAGGGGCGAGAAAACGGCGCAGATGTTCGCTGTAGGGGGGATTGGAGGGAATGATGACGTTCATAGCGTTTATTCCATGCTTTCTTTAATCAGGCCCTGCCTGATAAACAGGGCTCAGGCAGCAGGGGCGGCCCGGAGGCCGCCCCCTGCAATTGCGGCTCTTGCGGGGAACCATATGGAATTCCCAAAGTTCTTTCCTCCCCTTTTTCTTTTATCCCAAAGGGGAGGAATTCCGGACTACGCCGCGCCGTCCTGGCCGGCCGTCTGGAAGAAGGGCACGCCGGCGTCGTCCCTGCGCAGAAACAGCAGGCCGAAGGAGCCCGGACCGCAGTTGCTGGCAATGGCGGACGACGCCTTTTGCAGATAGACCCGCTCGAAGGGGCAGTACTGCTTCACCAGATTCTGGATGTACTCAAGCTGCTTTTCCTCCATGCCGGAATAGGTGATGAACAGAATGCGCCGGTCAATATTCCGGGTGTCCTGGAGCGTTCTGCGCACGTATTTCTTTGCCGCATGGGCAAAGCTCCCCATTTCCATGCTGCCCACCGCCATTCTGCTCTTTTTCAGCACGAGGACCGGGTGCAGCAGCAGCGCGTCGCAGAGAATCTGAATCCGCTTCGAGATCCGTCCGGACTGGCACATCATATGGGTGCTGTTGATGATAAAAGCCGAAGAAATGAACCGGCGCATCCGCTTCACGGATTCCACAATCTCCGTCTTCCCGGCGTGATGCTCCGCCATGTAGGCGGCGCACAGAACGGACAGCCCCATGCTGCTGGAGAGATGCCCGGAGTCGATCACCGTGACGTTTTCAAAAGACTTCGCCGCCTCCAGGGCGTTCTGATAGCCTTCGCTGACATGTCTGGCCATGGCGATATGGATCACGTTCTGGGCCTCCGTCAGCTTCTCTGCAAAAAACCGCTCGTAGTCCTCCACGTCTGGCGGCTGGGAGTATCCCGTCCGCCCCCGGATGATGTGCATGAGCAGCTCGTCGGACTTCAGCTCCCGCTCATCCAGGAAGCGGCCCTCGTCCGTACAGACATAGTAGGGACATACGGAAATGCCGAATTCCTTCCTGAGAGATTCCGGAAGGTCGCACACGCTGTCCGTGGTGACCAGGACGGAGCGCCGCTTCACCTGCTCAAAGATCAGCACGTCCTTATCAATATCCGCCTGGGGGACGTCCTCGCTGATCCGCACCAGCTCTTTGGGCAGGATGCTCAGCACGGCGGCCTCCAGCAGCGCGCCGCTGACCGGTTTGGCCAGATACCCGCTGAACCCCTCTTTCCGGTAGAGCAGCTGGTTATCGCTGCCCGCGTTGGCGGTGAGGGCCACCACAGGGACGTCCTGACACAGGCCGCCCGGCTGCGCCCGCAGGGCATGGAGGCACGCAATTCCGTCCATCTCCGGCATCATGTGATCCATGAGGATACAGTCATAGTGGTGATTCCGGGTCAGCTTCAGGCACTCGGCGCCGCTGGAGGCCATGTCGATCTGGATCCTGGTCTCCGCCAGCAGCTTGCCCACCACCATCAGGTTCATGTCGTTGTCGTCCACCACCAGAATATGGGCGTCCGGCGCCTCAAAGCTCTGCCGGTACGCCTCCCCCTCCCGGACCCTTGTGCGGGAGGCCAGGGTGAACATTCCCAGCTCTTTTTCGTCAATGATATCCTGCTCTAGGGTGACGATGAATTTGGACCCTCTGGTGTAGACGCTGTTCACGCTGATCTCGCCGCCCATCAGCTCCACCAGCTGCTGTACGATGCTCAGACCCAGCCCGGTCCCCTCGATATACCGGTTCTTCTCCTCGTCCACCCGCCGGAAGGCGTTGAAGATGTACGGAATATTCTCCTTCTTGACGCCCTGGCCGGTATCCTCCACGGAATACCACACCCGTACCCGGTTGACCGACTGACGCTCGCACCGGACGGAGAGCGTGACGGATCCCTCGCTGGTGTACTTTACCGCATTATTCAGCAGATTAATCAGAATCTGCTTGATGCGCACTTCATCGCCGCAGAGCATGCTCGGAATGGACGGGTCCACCTCCAGCCGGAATTCCAGTCCCTTTTCCCTGGCCTTGATCCAGATCATATTGACGATCTCCGAAAAGAGGGCCCCCGTCTCATAGGAGATGTTGACGATCTCCATCTTTCCGGATTTGATCTTGGACAGGTCCAGCGTGTCGTTAATCAGCGTCAGCAGCAGCTTGCTGGCCCCCTGGATGTTCCTGGCGTTCTCCGCCACCTCCTCGGAAATATCCTCCCGCAAAATCAGCTCATTGAGTCCGATGATGGTGTTGATCGGCGTGCGGATCTCGTGGCTCATGCTGGAAAAGAAGTGATTTTCCGCCCGGTTCAGCTCCTCGATCTCCTTTTTCTGCCGCTGGGTCAGGGCGTTTTCCTCTTCGTACATCCTGGTCAGGAACATGAGCAGCACGCTGGTAAGAATCCCCACCATAATCATGGAAAAGGCCGAATCGAAGAAGGAGCTGTCAAGGTTGTTCGGCTCGGCCAGTCCGGGGAAATAGTAGGCGATGCCGTAGCACAGCAGGATTTCCGCCATGCACAGCCCGAAAAACACAACCCTGCGCCTTCCCAGCAGAGAGATGCAGACATAGATGAAGCAGAGGACGAACCACTCCGGCACACCGCTGTAAAACCCGCCGGCGGAAAAGAAGGTGATGGGGAACAGTATCAGCAGCAGCACCGCGATGGCGGTAGCTCCCGACTGGATGCGCCCCTTCCTTATGCTGAATTTTGCGATAACCGCAATGGCGGCAAGGCTGGCAATCAGCAGCGCGATATTCAGAACGCCTCCGCCCATGGGCAGCGTAAAGATCAGCGCGATCATGCAGATGCCCGTCACGATGCGGAACATGCGCTCGTACAGGCTGATCCTGTGATCGGTGACAATTTCAAACCATTTCTTTATCACGACGTCATCTACCCCTCAGAATTCGGAAGTTATGTTTGGGAAAGAAGTCCGGCAATCTGCCCGCACAGCGCCTCATAGTCCTGCAGCAGCGGGGCGTGGCCGGTCCGGATCAGGTCCACGTCGCCCCGCTTCCCCGCCAGCTCCAGCTCCTTCGCCCGGGCGGACAGCGCTTCCGCGCCGATGGTCAGCGACGTACTCTTGAGGGCGTGCGCCTTCACCGCGTAGTCCGGCCAGTTTTCACTTTCATACAGAGAGGCCAGCTCCGCGCGCTTCTCACCGCTCTGGACGCAGAACATCCGCAGCATCTCCCGGTAGAAGTCCTCCTCCCCGCCGCAGTAGTCCAGTCCCAGCTCCACGTTGACGCCGGTCCGGGCAAGTTTATCAAAGAGAAGGGACGCACCGGCGGCCTCCGGCTCCGCTTCGCGCGGCGGGCTCACCTGCTCCGGCTCCGCCGGGGCGGGAAACTCCTCCGGCCCGGCGGCGGAATCCGGGTTGGCGGAACTGGCGCTGTACTGGATGCAGCTTCTGGGCAGCACCTTGCGCAGCACCCGCTCCAGAACGGTGCGCTCGATGGGCTTCGGGACGAATTCCGTGAACCCCTCGCTGCGGAACATCTCCCGCGCGCCGCTGACCGTATTGGCGGTCAGGGCGATTACCGGCAGGTCCCGGTACATGCCGCCCCGGAGCTCCCGGATCCGCTTCAGCGCTTCCACGCCGTCAAAGCCCGGCATCATATGATCCAGAAAGACGATGTCATAGGCGGTGCTGCCGCACCGCACCACCGCTTCCCGTCCGCTCAGGCAGGTATCCACCTCGATCCCGTAGCTGCCCAGCACACCCTTGGCAACCACCAGGTTCATCTCCTCGTCGTCCACGGCCAGCGCCCGGACGCCCGTGCAGGTAAAGGGTTTCCGGCCGGCGGCCTGGTCCTCGGCAAATCCCCGCTCTCCCAGCTCCCCGTTGAGCAGGTTGGCCACGGACAGGGCGGAAAAGGGCTTATGTATGATAAGCAGCCTGCTCGCGCTGTTCAGAACGAATTCCCGTTCCGCGATGACGACCACCCGGAGCGTATCCGCCAGCTCCTCGTAATAGGCCGGGTTCTCCTCGTACTCCGCCTGGGCAATGAACACGTGGGTCAGATGCTGGTTGCGCCGCACCTTGAGCAGGCCCTCAAAGTTGTGTACCTGATACCCCTTGACCCCAAGGCCCTCCACCAGATTGAGGATCAGCCCGTCGTAATACTCCCGGACCTCGTCGCAGGCGTACTTTTCCGGCCGGAAATAGCAGGCGATGGAGAGATCTCCCGCGTGGTTGAGCGTGATGCACGGACGGTCGTCCACCACGCCCTGCGGGATCACGATGTGGGCATGGAGGCCCTGCTGCCCCCTGCCGTCGAAATGGATGAAGCCCCCCATGGCGTTCAGAAGTCCCCGGGCAATGGGAAGCCCCAGCCCCAGTCCGCCCGCAAAGCGGCTGCTGCCGGAATCCGCCTGATAAAAGACGTCGTAAATCTGGGTCAGCTGGGAGTCCGTCATTCCGATCCCGGTATCGCGGATGTCTATCATCAGGTTGACGCCGTACGCCTCCCGGCGGAACCCGATGCGGACGTTGACGCCGCCCTCCTCCGTGAATTTGACGGCGTTCTCCACCAGAATTTTGAGCACATGGGAGATTTTCTCCGCGTCGCCCACCAGGACCGCCGGCGTCTTGGGGTCGATATCAAAGACCAGCTCCAGATGCTGCCGGTTGGTTTGCAGCGCGGTCATGGTGATTACGTCGTTGAGCACCGACGTAATCATATACTCTTCCTTTGCCGGCGTCAGCGTTCCCTCCACGATCTCCGTATAATCCAGCATATTGTTGATCTGGTTGGACAGCCGCTTTCCCGCCAGCTTGATGGAGGTCATATCCGCCCGGATCTCCGGGGAGAGCTCCCGGCCAAGGGCCACTTCGCTGATCCCGATGACCATGTTGATGGGCGTGCGGAGCTCGTGGGACACATTGGAGAGGAAGACGGCGTTCTGCTTTCCCGCCGTCTCCAGCTCCGTGAACATGTTTTCATACCACTTCCGCTGGGCGCTGCGCCGGTTGATCCAGTATCTGGCAAGAGCCGTCCCGCCAAAGGTCACCACGGCGCCGAGCCCCAGGCGAAGCATCTCCCGGAGCTCCATCTGATGGGAAATGGTGTGGAGAATCAGCCCGTGGTAGAGCAGCTCCAGCACGTACAGCGCCGCCATCGCGTGCAGAATCCACTTGTTGTTGAGCATAAACAGCGAGAGAATCAGAATGCAGGTCACCGCGGGGATATCAAAAAGGCTGGAGGCGTGCACCCCGAAAAAAAAGGACTCCGCCAGCAGCATCCCCGCGCACAGATGCTCATAAAACACGGCGGAGCCGATTCTGGCAATGTGCAGGAACCACACGCTCAGACACCCCGCAACAACCAGCGGAACCACCCAGAGCTCCCACGCCATGACTGTCGTAATCAGAATCAGCAGTCCGCTGAATACCGTGGTAATGGCAGCCAGCAGCAGATGCCGGCTTGTCTGCTCTTCCGCCCGCATTACTTCTCAAACTCCTGAGCGACCCGCCTGCGCAGCTCCTGAGGCCGGAAGGGCTTCTTCAGATAATTTACAGCGCCCAGCTTGATCGCGCTGACCACGTCGTCCTCCAGACCGGAAGCCGTCAGGAAGATGACCGGGGTATCGGCGGCAAATTCCTTCATCCGCTCAAAAGTTTCAATGCCGTTCATCTTCGGCATGTCGATATCCAGCAGGACCATATCCACCTTCTCGCTTCTCAGCTTGTCCAGCGCGTCCATTCCCGACTCCGCCAGAAGCACGGCGTAGTCCTCGCCGAGGATCATCTGCGTCCTCGCCAGATTCAGGCTGTCGTCATCTACCACCAAAATACGTTTTCTCATAGTATTGCCTCCCTGTTTTGCTGACGGGCGTCGCCGCCCCGTGAAGAGTATTCTAGCATAAACGCCGGAAGAAAATCAAGCCCTAACATCTCAATCGGGCAGTTATCCGCTGCGGATAACTGCCCGAGATGATGCGCGCAGGTTTTCAGCCCCGCGCTGCCAGATAGGCCTGCCGCCCGGTCTCATACAGGTTGTTCCCCTCGCTGTCGATGACGACCACCACCGGGAAGTCCTCCACCTCCAGCCGGCGGAGGGCCTCGGCCCCCAGGTCCTCATAGGCCACGATCTCCGCTTTCCTCACGCAGCGGCTGAGGAGCGCGCCGCATCCGCCGATGGCCCCGAAGTAGACCGCGCCGTGTTCCCGCATGGCGGCGATGACCCCGCTTCCCCGCTTGCCCTTGCCGATCATGCCCGTTCCGCCCATGGCGATGAGCGCAGGGCTGTAGGCGTCCATCCGGTAGGAGGTGGTGGGGCCCGCGGAGCCGATGGCCTCGCCGGGACGGGCCGGGGTGGGACCGACATAGTAGATGACGGCGTCCTTCATGTCGATGGGCAGCTCTTTACCCTGCGCCGCCAGCTCGCACAGCCGCTTATGGGCGGCGTCCCGGGCGGTATAGATCACGCCGGAGAGCAGGCAGCTGTCTCCGGCCCGGAGCTTCCGGGCGTCCTCCCGGCTGAGGGGAGTTCTGATGGCTACCGGCATGTCAAAGCACCTCCGTCTGATGTCTGGTTACATGGCAGTTGATATTGACCGCCACCGGCAGCCCCGCGATATGGGTGGGGTACTGCTCGATGTTCACCGCCAGCGCGGTGGTCCTGCCGCCAAAGCCCTGGGGCCCGATGCCGAGGGCGTTGATCTCCTCAAGGAGCTCCTCCTCCAGCCGGGCGTAAAAGGGAACGCTGTTCCGCCGGTCCACGGGGCGCAGGAGGGCCTTTTTGGCCAGGTACGCCGCCTTGTCAAAGGTACCGCCGATGCCGACGCCCACCACCACGGGCGGGCAGGGGTTGGGCCCCGCCTCCTCCACCGTGCGGCAGATGAAGTCCTTCACGCCCGGAAGCCCGTCGGAGGGCCTCAGCATTCCGAGCCGGCTCATATTTTCGCTGCCGAAGCCCTTGGGGGCCACGGTGATTTCCAGCCTGTCGCCGGGAACAATCTCATAATAGAGCATGGCGGGGGTGTTGTCCCCGGTGTTTACCCGGTCCAGGGGGTCCCGGACCACGCTTTTGCGCAGATATCCCTGGTCATAACCCTGGCGCACGCCCTCGTCAACGGCCTGGGCGATGTCGCCGCTTACATGGACCTCCTGCCCGATCTTCAGAAACACGCAGGCCAGTCCCGTGTCCTGACAGATGGGCCGGCCGCCGTCGCCGGCGAGACGGTAGTTCTCGATGATGCGGTCCAGAATCTCTCCCGCCTGGGGCCAGTCCTCCCGGCCCCGGCAGGCCTCGATACAGTTTTTCATATCCTCGGGCAGATGCCGGTTCGCGTCGATACAGAGCTTTCGCACGGTTTCCGTGATCCGCTCCGCGCTGATTTCCCGCATGTGAAGCCTCCCTTTCCTTTTTCCGGTCAGCACACGCCGAAGTGCTCCCGGTTCCAGCGTTTGATCCCGTCGATGATGACCGGCTCCACGTGGGGGTACAGGGAGCCGGGGCCGCCGTAGGTCATGCCGGGCATGAAGTGGGCAAGTTCGCCGTACTTTTCCAGGCAGCGGCGGACCTCGGCGCGGATCTCCTCCTCCGTGGCGTCCGCCCGGTCAACGACGGAATCGATCCCGCCCATGAGGGCCATGCGGCCGTCCAGCCGCCGGGTCAGCCCGACGATGTCGTTGGTGGGCAGCACCCCCTGCCAGACGTCCACCCCGATCTCCGCCATGTCCTCCGCAATGGGCTCGCAGAAGGAATCGGCGTGGTGGATGACGATCACGCCGTTGGCATGGAGGTAGTCGTAGAGCTTCCGGTAGGGCTCCTTGAAGAAGGCGCGCCACACCTCGGGGGACATGAACAGACTATCCTGGGCGCCGAAGTCGTCGTGGGAGACGATGGCGTCCGGATGGAGGTTCTCCACGATGAGCTTCATGTACTCCAGGCGGTACTCCGTGATAACGTCAATGAGCCCGTGCATCTCATCCGGGTACAGCAGCAGGTTGCACAGAGTGTCCTCAAAGGTCATCAGCATGTGCAGCTGCTCAAAGATCCCGGTGCCCATGACGGTCATGGACAGCTTCTCGCCGGTATCCATCTCCGCCCTGGCCTTCTGGACGGCCTCCCAGCCTGCGGAGCAGTTGCCCCGCAGGTCCGGGACCTTCACGTAGTCCTGCCAGGACTCGATATCCTGAATGACCTGATTTTCCGCGGTGACGATGGGCACCGCGGCGGGCTGGTCGGCGGGGAAGGCGATGAAGGTACCCCAGCGGTCACGGGAACTGGTCCCCCGCACCCGGTTGCCCCGGACGTACCGGAACACCGGATCCCCGCCAAGGGCCTGGAAGGCGGTGTAGCAGTTAACCAGCCGGTCGGGATGTCCGCCCTTTTTCATGGTCTCCAGGAAGTTTTGCTTTTCTGTCAGCATGGCAGGTGGCCTCCTTATTACATTACAGAATTTTTCTTTTCGTTACCCCGGGGGCCGCAGGCCCCCGGACCTCCTTTGTACCGGACATTGCCAAAAGGATGCGCACTTTCAGAACCTGTATTCAGAACCGGGGGATGTGGGATGGACGGGGGGGCCGTCAGACAGGGAGACTTTCCGCAGCAGCCGTCGGATTGCAGGGAAAGCGGCGCAGTGTGGCGGGAAAAGGCCGGACGGCGTTGAACGGTTATGAATACAGGTTCTCAGATCTCCTCGGCCAGCTTCTCCACAGCCTGCATGAGCTCGGAAATCTGCGCCGGGGTGATGCCGTCCACGTGAAAGCCGCCGGTGCAGACGGTCACGGCGTTTTTCCGCGCGGCTACCCGCTCCGCCAGCGCCCGGCAGATGGCCTCGTCCCTGTGGCCCGTGACGTTGAGGACGGAGGCGGTGGCGCTGCGGCGTCCGTCCCCCCGCAGGGAGGGCCGGGGAACCGCCAGCACCGCGCAGCCGATATGGGGCGCGCTGCCGCCGTCCAGCAGCAGGCAGCAGTCCTCCCCCGCCTGCTCCGCCCGCAGCCGCAGCCGGGCAAAGGACAGCTCTACAATCCGTTCCATCGCCGGTACCCCCTTACCTCCACGCCGAAGGGCTCCAGAAGCCTGGCGGCGATGTGGTCCACCATGTCCTCCACGCTCTCCGGGCGGTGATAGAACGTCAGCATGGGCGGGACGATCCGCACGCCGGGCAGACGGGACAGGTCCGCCAGATTTTGCAGATGAATGGCGCTCATGGGCGTTTCGCGGGCGGCCAGAACCAGGGGGCGCTGCTCCTTGATGGTTACGTCCGCCGCCCGGAGGATCAGGGAATCCGCGTACCCGGAGCGGATTCCCGCCGCAGTCTTCATGCTGCACGGCACGATCAGCATCCCCGCCGTCCGGTAAGAGCCGCTGGCCGGTCCCGCACCCACGTCGCCGGGGGAAAACACCTCGTCCGCCAGACTCTCCAGCTCCGCAGGGGTCAGCTCCGTCTCCTGGGACAGGGTCAGCCGGGCGCCGTCGCTGACGATGAGGGCGGCGGAAAAGCCGGGGTCCTCCCGCAGAAGGCGCAGGCACCGCACGCACAGCGGCATGCCGCTGGCCCCCGTGGCGGCCACAATCAGCTTCTTTTTCTCCACAGTCCGCCTCCTACAGCCACTTCTCCGGGTCCACGTCCAGAAACCGGGCCCGCCGGAAGCGCTCCTTCTGAGAAAAGGGCACCGTGCAGTCGAAGATGGTTTTGCAGGCGATGCCGTGATCCCGGATGCCGGGGGAGCAGGCGGGGTCGCTGCTGGGGTCCAGGGGATGACAGCGCACGCCGGGGATGGTAACGATGTCCGCGTCCCCCTGGAACCGGGTGTTCATGGCCCAGAGGACGTCCCCCAGATCAAAGCAGTCCACGTCCTCGTCCACCAGAAAGACATGCTTGAGCTCGCTGAAGGCGGAGAAGGCCAGGAGCGCCGCCTGCCGCTGCCGCCCCTCGTCGCTGGGGGCGCTCTTTTTAAACTGGAGCACCGCCATGTACTTCCCGCCGCCGGGAGAGGCGCAGTACACATTTTGCAGCCGCCCCGGCATGGCGTTTTCGATCATGCCGTAGATGCTGGCCTCTGTGGGGATGCCCGCCATGGATACGTGCTCCTCGCTGGGACCGATGCAGGTTTGCAGAATGGGGCTGCGCCGGTGGGTCAGGGCCCGGACCTTAATCAGCCGGCACCGGCTGCTGGCGGGCCCGGTGTATCCGGGGAACTCCGGCATGGCGAAGCCGGTATGGCTGTTCTGATCCTCCCGGACGCGGACGCCGGGGACGATCTCTCCCTCGATGACGTACTCCGCGTTGGCGATGGCCCGCTCCCGGATGGTCAGGCACCGGCACAGCTCCACCGGCTCCCCCCGGAGCGCTCCGGCCACCGCCAGCTCATCGTAGCCCAGAGGGGTCGTGGGCGGCTCGAAGCAGGAGCCGATGGAAATGGCGGGGTCCACGCCGATGCTGACGGAGATGGGCAGGGGCCGGCCCAGCGCCTCCGCCCGGTCCGCCATGGCTCCGATATGCCGCGCGCCGGGGGTGAAGAAAATGGACAGCTCATCCGACCCCTGAATGCAAAGCCGGTGGATGGTCACGTCCGACAGCCCCGTGTCCGGGTGGGTGGCGTAGCACATGCCCATGGTGATATAGGGGCCCGCGTCGTCGGGGGTATTGGTGGGGGCGGGGAGCAGGCGGTTTAAATCAAACCCCGGCCCGTCCGCGCGGTGCACCACCTGCCGGCAGGGGGGCGGGGCCTCCGTCACCACCGGGGGAACCGGGTGGTCCACGCAGTGCCAGAGCCGTTTGCCCAGCTCCTCCGGCGGGCAGTCCAGCAGGGCGGCCACCCGCTTCCGGCTGGCCAGCAGGCCGATGACCACCTGGGCGTCCGGATGACCCCTGACATTGCGAAACAGCATGGCGGGGCCCTCCTTTGTGGGCCGCATGACCGTGCCGCCGGCCCCCACGTGGCGGTACACGCCGGACAGCTCCGCAATGGGGTCCACCTCCGACTCCGTCTCCAGAAGCTGTCCGGGAAGCGCCCGCAGCCGCTCCAGCGCGCCGCGGAGATCCATTCCAGCCATATGCAATCCTCCTTTGCGCCGTTTTGACGGTTCCATTATAGGGGGAAAATTCTGTACAATCAATTCTGATTGTGATATAATTCATTCCAAATCGGGATGAGTGAGGGATGGGCATGACCTTTGAACAGCTGCGGTGCCTGATTGCGGCCGCGGAGGAGGAGACCTTTTTTGCGGCCGCGGAGCGGCTGAACATGACCCAGCCCGCGCTGTCGAAACAGATCATCCGGCTGGAGCGCGAGCTGGGAATGCCCCTGTTTGACCGGACCCGCCGCCGGGCGGCGCTGAGCGAGGCCGGACAGCTTTTCTACCGGGACGCCCTGGCCCTGGTCCGGCGGCAGCAGGAGGCCCTGGACCGGCTGGAGCGCTGCCGGCTGGCCCGGCGCGCCGCCGTCCGGGTGGGGACCCTCCCCCTGCTGGCCCAGCACCGGCTGCTGCCCCTCTTCCGGGAATTTGAGCGGCAGCACCCGGAAATCCCCTTCACCATTGAGGAAGTGGAGGAGGCTGCCCTTCTGGCGGGGCTGGAGGCCGGGGGGTACGATCTGGTCCTGGCCCGCCAGAACATGGCGGAGGACGGACGGTACCTCTGCCAGACGCTGTCCGGGGACGAGCTGGTGGCGGCGCTGCCGGAGCATCATCCGCTTTCGGAGCGGGACGCCGTTCGTCCGGAGGAGCTGGCGGAGGAAAAGCTGATTTTGATGCACCGCAACACCTCCGTCTACCGGCTGTGCGTCCGGCTGCTGCCGGAGAAAGAGGGGCGCAGGCCGATGCTGCGAAACGCCCGGATCGAGTCCATCCTCAGCGCCGTGGCCGCCGGAGAGGGGGTCAGCCTGCTCATGCGCAGCAGCTTTACCGTCTTCAGCAGTCCCGGCGTGGTGATCCGGCCGCTGCAGCCCCGGGTCTCCCTGCCGGTCGTGCTGGTCCGCCGCCCCGGGGGAGAGCGGGAGGAGTCTGCCCGGACGCTCGCCGGCTTCCTCTGCCAGGCCGCGGCGGAGCGGTGCGGCGGGCAGGAAACCGTATTGGATTACAGTCAACTGCTTTGACTGCAAAAGGAGAGAACGCCCATGGAACTGCGTCAGCTGGAGTACTTTGTGGAGCTGTGCCGGGTGCGGAATTTCACCCGCGCGTCGGAGAACCTGAATGTGGCCCAGCCCTCCGTTACCAGGGCCATCCAGCGCCTGGAGGACGAGCTGGGGGTGCGGCTGGTGGAGCGGGACAGAAAGCCCGTGGGCCTGACGAAGGCCGGGGAGACACTGTACGCCGGGGCTCAGGAAACCCTGGAGAGGCTGGACGCCCTGGTCCGGGAGATCACCGCCGGGGCCCGGACCCGGCGGAAGGTGGTAAACATCGGCATCTCTCCCTTTACCGGCGTGCTGCTGGACCGGATGCTCACCTCCGCCGGATTTGCCCGGCAGGGCGTGTTCTTCAACATCATCCGCCGGTCCTCGGTGGAGATCGTCTCCCTGCTGCTGAGCAGGGAGCTGGACCTGGGCTGGGTAATCGGCGAGGACCTGCCGGAGGAGCTGGAGTTCCTCCCCCTGGAGACTCAGGAGGCCCTGCTGCTGCACCCGGATCATCCCCTCTGCCGCCGGGAGACCATCTCCATCTCCGACCTGCGGGACGAGCCCCTCTCCCTCCAGACCAACAACCGCAACTCCATTCTCTCCCGGCTGGTGGTCCGGCGCTGCCGGGAGGCGGGGTTCGAGCCGGTCCAGGACATCGGCGCGCCCCAGTTCCACCCGGATCTCCACATGGCGGTGGAGTGGGTCCGGAATGGCCTGGGCCCCTCCTTCATCCCGGAACACGCGGCGGTGGACGTAATGGATCTGGCGGTCACGTCCATCTGCCCGCCCCTCACCTTCCAGACCGGGCTGGCCCTCCGGAGGGGCGGCGGGGACCCGGAGATCCGGCGGCTGATCGGACGCATTCAGGAGCAGTACCCACGGTTTGTAACAGAATCTGTCAGATTGCATAAAAATGTCCGATAAAAATTGCCGGGTCTGTGCAAAACAATACCTCCGGAGAATCGCGCCATATCCAGACGATATTTTACTTTTTTCTCCAGGACCTCTACAATAGGGATATCCTGCCGGTCTGCCCGGCAAAACGTGTGAAGGAGGTCCCCTGTATGTCCCCACTGATTATTACACTGCTCATTCTTCTCGGCGTGTTTATCGCTCTGCTCAGCGGTAAATTCTCCTACGGCGTGGTCGGCGGCGCCATTGTGGTGCTGCTGATGCTCACCGGCGTCCTCACCCCGGCGGAGGCCCTGGCCGGCTTTTCCAACACCAACGTGGTCATCATGTTCTGCATGATGGTCATGAGCGCCGGACTGATGAAGACCAGCATCATCACCCACATCGTGGGCCTTGTGGGTAAGATCGGCCGGAACGAGCGGGCCCTGATCGCCGGCTTCGGCATTATCGCCGCCATCATGGCCCAGTTTATGAACGCCTTTGTGGCGGTGGCCTGCCTGCTCCCCTTCATCACCGGCATGTGCCGGGAGCTGGGCGTCAAGCGCACCAAGGTCATCTTCCCCGTGATGATTATCGCCCTGACCTTTATCTTCTGGCTGCCCGTCGGCCAGGGCGTGGCCGGAAACTTCGCCCAACCCAACGGCTACCTGGAGAGCTACGGCAGCGACATCCGCTTCACCATGTTTGACATGACCATCGCCCGCCTCCCCGGCGCCATCATTCAGACGCTGTTCGCCATCTTCGTCCTGCCCCGGTTCTGCCCGGACGAGCCCAGTCAGGGCGTGCGGGACGACATGGGCCGGGAGGTCCAGAAGAGCACCCTGGCTCCCTGGCGGGAGACCGCGGCCTATATCATCACCGCCGGCACCATCCTGCTCATGATTCTGGCCGGCACCCTGGGCCTGAACGTGTGCATGCTGGCCTGCATCGGCGCGTTCCTCATGCTGCTCACCGGCGTCATGAACGACAGGGAGGCCGTGGGCGCGGTGAACTGGGGGATGATCTTCCTCTTTGCCGGGGTCCTTCCCCTGGCCACGGCCCTGACCAACACCGGGGCCAGCGACGTCATCGCCGACTTTATCGTCACCCTCATCGGCGGCAGCACCAACCCCTGGGTGATCTCCATCGTCTTTGTGACCATCAGCTTCGTGAGCACCCAGTTCCTGTCCAACACCGCCTGCGTGCAGGTGTTCATGCCCCTGGTCCTCATGGTCTGCATCCGGCTGGGCATGAACCCCATCGGAGCCATGGGACTGGTCAACATCGGCTGCACCGCCTCCTATCTCACCCCCATGGCCAACCCCGGCATCCCTCTGTGCATGGCCGCCGGCGGCTACAGCCTGAAGGACTGTGTGAAGATCGGCATCCTGCCGGGCCTCCTCATCTGCGCGGTGGGCGTGGTCTGGTGCTCTCTCTTCTTCCCGGCATACTGATAAATAAAGGAGCGCGGTAACAATGGCAAGATTTACTGGCGTTAAGGGCATCGGCCTGTCCTGCGGCGACTTCAAGGGCAGGGACGTGGCCGGATGCATTTTCGGCAACGAGAACACCATCCGCACCCAGATGCTGGTGGAAGCCGCCCTGGCCCGGGTTCAGGCCCGGCTGGGCATCATTCCGCAGGAGGCCTGCGACGAGATCAACCGCAAGTGCGACGTAGACCTGCTGGACGAGGAGGAGTATATCCGCCAGTACGAAATCACCAATCACCCCCTGGTATGCCTCATCCGAACCTACGCCGCCATCTGCGAGGACGGGGCCGGGGAGTACATCCACTACGGCACCACCACCCAGGACATCATCGACACCGCCAACATGCTCCAGCTGAAGCAGGCCTGCGAGCTCATCGAGGCCAAGACCCGAAAGCTCCGGGACCGGACAGGCCAGCTGGCCCGGCAGTACCGGGACACGGTGATGATGGGCCGCACCAACGACCAGCAGGCCATGCCCATTACCCTGGGATTCAAAATGGCCACCTGGGCCGACGAGCTGGACCGCAGCATCCAGCGTCTGACCCAGAGCAGGGACCGGATCTTCGTGGGCTCCTTCTTCGGGGCCGCCGGTACCCTGGCCTCCCTGGAGGAGAAGGGGCTGGAGATTCAGCAGGGACTGATGAAGGAGCTGGGGCTGGGGGATTCCCGGATCATGTGGTTCACCAGCCGGGACCGTCTGGCGGAGCTGACGTGCAACCTGAGCATCCTCTGCGGCACCCTGGGCCGCATCGCCAACGAGGTCTACAACGGCCAGCGCAGCGAGGTCAACGAGCTCTCCGAGGGCTTCAGGCCCGGCAAGGTGGGCTCCTCCACCATGCCCCATAAGCGCAACCCCTTTATCCCCGGCGAGGTCATCAGCTATGCCCGCCTCTCCCGCAGCACCGTGGTGGACGCGCTGGGCTGCATGGAGGGAACCAATGAGCGGGACGTGCGGACCATCGGCATGGAGAAGGAATTTCTGGCCCGCTCCTGCTGCCTGACCGACGCCGCCCTGGACCGGTGCAATCTGCTGCTGGAGGACCTGGAGGTCCACGAGACCGGTATCCGCCGGAATCTGGACCTGCTGGGCGGTCTTGTCTACGCCGAGGCGCTGATGATGCGTCTGAGCGGGGACTACGGCCGTCTGGAGTCCCACGAGATCATTTACGAGCTGGCCCAGAAGGCCATTTCCGGGAACCGGAGTTTCCGGGAGCTGCTGCTGGAGGACCCGCGCACCGCCTCCAGGCTCTCCGCGGAGGAGCTGGACCGCATTATGGACCCCGCCCATTATACCGGTCTGGCCACTTATTTCGTGGACGCCATCGTGGGAAAGGAATAAGAAGCAGAAAGGACTTTCCGGAAGGGGCGCGCCCGGCCTCGCGGGAGCTTCCGGAAAGTTTACAGGAATGTATGACGCGTGGGAGGGCCGGGCTCTGTCCCGGTCCTCCCCTTATCAATCGACCGTATCGGGAGAAAGGAACCGCCTTATGAGTATTTATGATTCCATCCTCCGGCAGGCCGGAGAGCTTGCTCCGCAGCTGCGGAAGATCCGGCGGGATCTCCACGCCCACGCGGAGACCGGCTGGTTCGAGATCCGCACCAGCTCTCTGATCGCCCGGCGTCTCACGCAGCTGGGGTACCGGGTCCTCACCGGTCCGGAGGTCTGCCTGGCGGAGAGCCGCATGGGCCTGCCCGGTCAGGAGGCGCTGGATGAGCAGTACCGGCGGGCTCTGGAGCAGGGGGCCGTACAGCCCTGGGCCGGGCGGGCCAGGGACGGCTTTACCGGCGTGATCGGTATTCTGGACTGCGGGGAGGGGCCCTCCATCGCCCTGCGCTTTGACATCGACGCCCTGGGCGTCTTCGAGGACGGCTCCAGCGGCCACCGCCCCGCACGGGAGGGCTTTCGCTCGAAAAACGAGGGTATGATGCACGCCTGCGGGCACGACGGGCACACTGCCATCGGCCTTGGCGCGGCACAGGTGCTGATGACCCTGCGGGACCGGCTGCGGGGGAAAATCAAACTGATTTTTCAGCCCGCGGAGGAGGGCGTCCGGGGGGCCAGGGCCATTGTGGACCGCGGTCATCTGGACGGGGTGGACTATGTCATCGGCAGTCACATGGGCAAGAGCGCCGGAGACGCGCAGATCGGATTCTCCACCGGCAGCACCCTGGCCACCTCCAAGCTGGACGCCCTCTTCACCGGACGCGCCGCCCATGCCGGGGCCTCCCCGGAGGCGGGAGACAACGCCCTGCTGGCCGCCGCTTCGGCGGTGCTGAACCTCCACGCCATTCCCCGCAGCAGCGCCGGGGATACCCGGATCAACGTGGGGACCCTCCATGCCGGCTCCGGACGGAACGTGGTCTGCGACCGGGCCAGACTGGAGATCGAGGTGCGGGGCGCCACCACCGAGACGAACCGGTATGTGGAGGACTATGCCCGGCGCATTCTGCGCGCGGCGGCGGAGATGCACGGCTGTTCCTGTGAGGTAACGCTGATGGGGAACGCGGAGTCCCTGCGGAGCGACGGGGAAATGATCGAGCGCTGCGCCCGGGTATGCCGGGAAAAGCTGGGGCTGCGCACCGCGCCTCCCCGGTCCGGGGCCGGCGCCAGCGAGGACTTCGCCTACATGGTAAACCGCGTCCGCGCCCAGGGCGGGCAGGGACTGTTCTTCTCCACCCTCACCCCCTGCGCGGGGCCCTTCCACAGCAGGCAGTTTGATTTTCAGGAGGAGGCCCTTTCCAGCGCGGTCTGCGTCTTCTGCGGCCTGACCTGCGATCTTATGGGGCTGTAGAGACTGACAGAAGGCCGTGCGTCCGTAACCTCCGGACGCACGGCCTTCCTGATTGTCATGGCAGGCGAGAAATCAGTCTCTTCCCAGAAATTCCACAGGGTCCAGCAGCTCCCCGTCTCTGGCTACGCTGAAGTGGAGGTGCGCGCCCAGACCGGCCTCGGTGAGGGAGGTGTTGCCCACCGCCCCCAGAACCGCTCCGGCGGGAACCTCGTCTCCGGCCCGGACGCTGGTCTCCGGCTGAAGGCTGGCGTAGGTGGTGACGTAACCGTTGCGGTGGTCCACCTGGATCGTGGTTCCCATGCGGCCGTCCTCCTCTACGGAGAGGATGACTCCGGCGGAGGCGGAGACAACGGCGGTTCCCGCTTCCGCCTGAATGTCAATGCCGTCATGGGTCCGCCAGTCGCCCATGGTGGCGTCATAGACCAGCTGGTCCACGGAGAAGGCCGCCGCCGTCTCGCCCGCCAGGGGCTGGACGATAATCATGGGTTCCACGGCCTCGATGGGCGCGGGTTCCATGACGGGCGCGTCGTCCTCGTTGAGAGGAAGGTCCTCGTCCGGGGCCTCCGGCACGGAGACTTCCGGCGCAGGCGCTTCCAGCTCCGGGATGGGACGGACGGTGGGCTTTTCCACCGTAATGGGCGAGTCGTTGATGACGGGCTTCGCCGGCTCCGGCTCCGGAAGAGAGACGCTTTGCGCGGGCTCAGGGTCTGTGACGGAGCTGGGGACAGGGTCGCTGGTCTGGGGCTCAGGGTCGTTTCTCAGCAGGGCGAAATAGCCAACCACTCCGGCTGCGATCACGCAGACGAGCAGGGCTATGTAGAAGCCCATGCCGCCGAAGATGGAGGCAGACTGCCGCTTGCCTCTGTTGTCCATGAAAATCTTCCTTTCATCATCCTGCCGCCCGGCCGGACGGCTGTAGTAGGGGGGAGAAGAACCTCCAGTCCCATTGTGCGCCTCCGGCGGGTATTTTATGCAGCCTGTCCGGGATTTTCTTATTTTCTCACGGGAGCCAGAGAAAAAGTTCCCGGAGTCTGTGCTGCTTCCAAATCAGAACCCGATGCCGTCACCGTGCGGGAATCCTGGAATTGCAAGGGGTTAATGGGCGTTCTTATAGCAATCATCAGAATTCCTGGCAAAAGCTCAGGGGTACAAAGTGCCCATGGCCGCGTTGTCGTCTGTGCCCGTCAAAAGTTTTTCCCGTCAATCTGCGCGCTTCGCCTGCTGGTACAGCTTCTTAAAGTTCTTTCCCATGCGTTTCCTTCCAGAAAAAAGTATAGGAAATTTGTGAAATCAGGTATCATTTGAGAAAATTTTATGGTAGAATGATAAAAAAGCGCCGGACGCTGTGCGGTCCGGCGGGAGGGAGCCCATTATGGAAAGCATCGACGTAAACTACGGCGGTCTCAGGCGCTATGACACCACCCGGCCTCCCCTGCGGCAGCGAAAGATTTTTACCGCCATCCTGCGGGCGCTGTGCGGCATGAGCATGCTCGGTCAGGAGTACAAGATTGAGAAAATCAATATGGAGGGCCTCAAGCCCCCCTATATCCTTCTGAGCAACCACATGTATTTCGTGGACTTCCATCTCTGCTCCATCGCAACCTGGCCCCACCCGGTCAATAACATCGCCACCATCGACGGATACTACCGCCGGCCCTTCATCATGGAGTGGCTTGGCTGCCTGTGCAAGCGGAAATTCACCACCGACATGCACCTGCTCCGTTCGGTTAAAACCGTTCTCCAGGACTACGGCGGCATCCTCTGCATGTACCCGGAAGCCCGCTACTCCCCCATCGGCACCACCGCCATTCTGCCGGACTCCCTGGGGAAGCTGGTGAAAAATCAGGGCGTTCCGGTGGTGGTGCTGCTCCACCACGGCAACTACCTCCACACCCCCTTCTGGAACTACCGCAAGCCCCGGAAGGTTCCCCTGCATACCACCATGACCCGGATTCTCACCGCGCAGGAGACGGCGGAGAAGTCCGCCGCCGAGATCGGCCGGATCATCCGGGAGGCCATGGAGTACGACGAGTACCGCTGGCAGCGGGAGAAGAACATCCGCATCACCGAACCCTTCCGGGCGGAGGGACTGCACAAGGTGCTCTATCAGTGCCCCCGCTGCCTCACCGAATCCCGGATGGAGAGCCAGGGGGCCACACTGCGCTGCGCCGCCTGCGGCAAGACATGGGAGCTGGACGAGCTGGGGGTCCTCCACGCCGGGGAGGGCGAAACGGAGTTCGCCTACCCCCCCGACTGGTTCGAGTGGGAGCGGGCGCAGGTCCGCGCCCAGCTGGAGAGCGGAACCTATCATTTTGAGGACGAGGTGGAGGTATTTTCCCTCCCCAACGCATGGCGCTTCCAGAAGCTGGGAAAGGCCCGGCTGATCCACGACATGGAGGAGGGCTTCATTGTGGAGGGGGAGCACAACGGCGCTCCCTACCGCATTCACCGGCCCCCTCTGGGCATGTACGGGCTGCATGTCGAGTACGACTACTGTTACGTCCGGGCCGATGACTGCGTCGATATCTCCACAGGCAACGACAGCCTCTACTGCTATCCCACCAGGCAGAACGTGGTGACCAAGCTGAGCTTCGCCACCGAGGAGCTGTACAAAATCAGACAGGCGGAGCGGAAGGCGGCCCGACATTCCGCTTCCGCCCGCTGACGGGGCGCGCCGGTCACACCCCCAGAAGAATCCCCACTGCCGTTCCGGCGTAGTTGCCGATGACGTAGCCCAGCACGCCCACCAGCATGGCGGGCCCCACCAGACGGGACCACCCCTGGGACACGGCCATGCCGGCCGCCGTGGTCGGTCCACCGATGTTGGCGTTGGAGGCGATAATGGCGTCCTCCAGGTCAAATTTCAGCAGCTTCGCCCCCGCAAAGCAGAAGAGCATGTTGACCACCACCATGATAAAGGTCAGCGCCAGAAACAGCGGGGCCTCCGTGAGCACCGTGTAAATATTGGCGGGCACGCCGATGACAAACAGGAACAGGTAGATCAGATAGGTACCGATCTCCTGAGACCCGTGAATCTTCTCCGCCGTACCGGAAAAGCAGGTGGCCGCAGTGACGGAGAGGGTGGTAATCCACACGTACTGGCTGCCCAGGAATTTTCCCACGAAGTCCAGAAGCCCCTCCCGGAAGCCGGAAACCACACCCTCCGCCGCGAAGGGGCTGAACACGCCCGCAATCAGGTTGGAGAGCCACACCACCACCACGGCAAAGGCGATGTTCAGCGCCACATCCTTCAGAGAGATATCCTTGCGGCTCCAGAAGGAGGCCGCCTGAGTCTTCGCCCCGCCGGAACCGGTTCCCCGCTCCACCCCGTCAATATGGGGATGGGAAAACGCCGCCCGGAAAAGCCGCATGCCGGCAAAGGCGATGAGCACGAAGAAGTACAGCGCCATCAGCAGATTGTCCGCCACCGTGGCGGCCGCGGCGACGGGGGTCCCCTTCAGGCCGTGCTGCATGGCCATGGCGGAGAAGTTCACGCTGCCGCCGATATAGGAGCCGGTCATCATAGAGGCCACCGCCGCCAGGTCCCTGGACTGCCCGCCGCCGGCGGTGTACGCCCCGTTCAGGGCGTAGTAGGCCAGAAAGGCTCCCACGATGGTGCCCACCGCGCCAATGAGGAAGATGGTCAGCATCTTCCCGGCCTCCCGCCAGATTTTTTTCAGGTCGCACTGAAGCAGCAGCAGGGGGATGCCCATGGGCACAATGACGCCCCAGACGATGTCGTCATACAGCACGCTGGCAATGGGGAGCACGCCGATATTGGCCAGGACCATGGCCAGAATCAGCGCGATGACGGACCCGGACACCCGCGCCGCCCATCTGTATTTCTGCTCCAGAATAATGGAAAGGGCCACGCAGACGCACATTACCCCCAGCAGCCCCCAGGTATCGTCAGGGCCAATGAGCGTGTGACCCAGAAGATTTTCCAGCAATGACACAGGCTTGTCCTCCAAAAAACAGATATTGGCCGCCGGAGACTGCACTCCGGCGGCCTGTCCTATATCATAGCGGAAAGGGCGGTTCCTGTCAATTCCCTGAACCTTTAATATTTTTTATCTCTCCGGGGCTTCCAGCCCCGGAAAAGTAAAAAGAAAAATTTTGCAAAACCTTCTTTACAAGCCGTATACCATCTGTTATACTATAACTCCCCGTATTTCCATTTTGAACAGGGGAAAAGAGAGAACGGGAGGATCATCACATGAACGCGGATTTTTCACGGGTATTGTCCCTGCTCCGCCAGGAGAAGGGGATCAGTCAGAGAAAGGCCGCCGCCGCGCTGGGCATCAGTCAGGCGCTGCTCAGCCACTATGAAAACGGTATCCGGGAACCGGGGCTCGCCTTTGTGGCCAGGGCCTGCGACTACTACCACGTATCGGCGGACTACCTGCTGGGCCGGAGTCTCAATCAGGACGGCGCGGTCATCGAGGCCGGAGAGCTGGCGGACGCCAGCGAGGGCAGAGAAGAGCTTAAGGGCAGCGTCATGGCCAAATTTCAGAAAAAGCTGATCGTCAACACCGCCAGCGTGCTCTTCGACCTTCTGGGACAGACCAACAACAAAGAGGCCGTCTCCCAGGCCGCGGCGTATCTCAGCGGGGCGCTGTACCAGATGTTCCGGCTGCTCTACCGCGCCGCCGGCGGAAACGAGGGCTATTTTGCCACGGACAGCACCGGCTTTGACATGGACGTCATGTCCGCAGACATGACGCTGGCAAGGATTCAGTACGCCAGAGCGCTGGCAGACTATCCGGGGGAGTACCCCTCCATGGATTCCCGGTCCCTGACGGACGCCTATCCGGGACTCTCCCAGTCCATGGCGCAGGTCTTTCACAGCGCGGACGGAAGAGTCAAACAGCTGGAAGAAATATCGCAGTCGAGGTAAGGAAAATGGAGCAGAATAAAATCAGAAATTTTTCCATCATCGCCCACATAGACCACGGCAAGTCCACCCTGGCCGACCGGCTGCTGGAGCTGTGCGGGGCCGTCTCCGAGCGGGAGATGGAAAGCCAGCTTCTGGACAATATGGATCTGGAGCGGGAGCGGGGCATCACCATCAAGGCCCGCGCCGTCACGCTGAACTATCAGGCGCAGGACGGGGAGACCTACACCCTCAATCTCATCGACACCCCCGGCCACGTGGACTTCAACTACGAGGTCAGCCGCTCCCTGGCCGCCTGCGAGGGCGCCGTGCTGGTGGTGGACGCCAGTCAGGGCATCGAGGCCCAGACCCTGGCCAATACCTATCTTGCCCTGGACAACGATCTGGAGATCCGCCCGGTCATCAACAAGATCGATCTGCCCGCCGCCGACCCGGAGCGGGTCAAACACGAGATCGAGGACATTATCGGCATCCCCGCCCTGGACGCGCCGGAGATCTCCGCCAAGGTGGGGCTCAACATCCCCGCCGTGCTGGAGGACGTGGTGCAGAACATCCCCGCGCCTACCGGTGATCCGGACGCGCCGCTGCGGGCACTGATCTTTGACAGCTATTACGACGCCTACAAGGGAGTCATCGTCTATTTCCGGGTCATGGACGGCACGGTGAAAAAGGGAATGTCCATCCGGATGATGGCCTCCGGCGGCCAGTATCAGATTCTGGAGTGCGGCCTGCTGCGGCCTCTGGGATACGAGAGCTGCGACCGGCTCCAGGCGGGGCAGGTGGGCTATCTCACCGCCTCCATCAAAAACGTACAGCACACGGAGGTGGGCGACACCATCACCGGCGTGGAGAATCCGGCCTCAGAGCCCCTGCCGGGGTACCGGAAGGCCCAGTCCATGGTCTACTGCGGCGTATACACCGAGGACGGCAGCAAGTACCCCGACCTGCGGGACGCGCTGGAGAAACTCCAGCTCAACGACGCCTCCCTGACCTTTGAGCCGGAGAGCTCCGTGGCGCTGGGGTTCGGCTTCCGGTGCGGTTTTCTGGGGATGCTCCACATGGAGGTCATTCAGGAGCGGCTGGAGCGGGAATTTGATCTGGACCTCATCACCACCCTGCCCTCCGTCATCTACAAGGTGACGAAAACCGACGGCACGGTGGTAAACGTGGACAACCCCCACAACTACCCGGACCCTGCCGTGATCGCCGAGGCCCAGGAGCCCTGTGTAAAGGTCTCCATCATTTCCCCCAACGAGTACGTGGGCAGCATCATGCCCCTGTGCCAGGACCGGCGGGGAGAGTTCAGGGACATGCAGTATCTGGATACCCATCTGGTGGAGCTCCACTATCAGATGCCCCTCAATGAGATC
Organism: uncultured Oscillospiraceae bacterium; assembly: GCA_910587505.1. Lineage (GTDB taxonomy): Bacteria > Bacillota > Clostridia > Oscillospirales > Oscillospiraceae > Pelethomonas. The sequence continues at coordinate 40,235 of CAJULD010000026.1, forward strand.
ATCTACGACTTTTTCGACACCCTGAAGGCCCACACCAGAGGCTACGCCTCCCTGGACTATGAGCTCAGCGACTACCGCGCCAGCGATCTGGTGAAGGTGGACCTGCTGCTCAACGGGGACCAGGTGGACGCGCTGAGCTTTATCGCCCACCGGGACAAGGCCTATCCACGGGCAAGGCGGCTGTGCGAGAAGCTGAAGGAGAACATTCCCCGCCAGCTCTTCGAGGTGCCCATTCAGGCCGCCATCGGCGGGCGGATCATCGCCCGGGAAACGGTGAAGGCCATGCGGAAGGACGTATTGGCCAAGTGCTACGGCGGCGACATCACCCGGAAGAAGAAGCTGCTGGAGAAGCA
>CAJULD010000027.1:0-11252 GCA_910587505.1 uncultured Oscillospiraceae bacterium
CTGGCAGAGGATGCAGGTGTAGAACTGGTCCACGCTCTCGTCGGTCATGGAGCTGAGGCGGTCGTCCCGGGCGTTGTAGGCGGGCATGGCCTCCTCCTCCAGAATCTTCTTCGCCTTCTCCGGGTCGGTGACCAGAGTGACCTGGCATTTGTCCACCACGGCGGCGAACTCGTCCATGATCATATAGTACAGCACCTCGCCGAAGTGCTTCATCCTGAGGCCCTTGCCGTAGGCGTCGTTGGAAATGCGGATGCGGAACTGGTTGCGCTGGCCGGTGTGCATCACGCCCTCCATGTAGTTGAACCACGCGTGGATCTTCCGCTCGATGACGGACTCGAAGTCCTTCTGCATCCGGGTTCCGCAAACCTCGATACAGGTGGCCAGGGCGTACTCGGTGTCGCCGCTGTCGATGTCGGGGCCGTCCACGACGATCCTGTGGTCCTCCACCTGACCGGCGTCCCGCATGGTCACCAGCTCGCAGGTGGTGTTTTTGCTGGACCAGAACTCCACCTTCATGTCCGCCTTGCGGATGATCTCGCCCTCGAAGGCGGCGGCGAAGGCCACGGGGATGGGCAGCTCCTTCACCTTGATATGGATGTTCCGCAGGGCCAGGGAACGCCTGCCGGTTTCGTTGTGGTCCAGCTCGGCCTCCAGCGCGCCGGGAACCTGGAGATCGCCAATGTCCTGATCGACGATGACGGGGAAGCCCAGGGCGATGGCTCCGGCTCCGGCGGAGACGACGACGGGATCCAGCGCGCCGAAGGTGTTGACGAAGGCGGGGACGCGCTCCCTGGTGTACTTGAGCAGGCCCGCCAGATCGCCGGGCTGGACGTTGCCGAAGATGAGGGCGGCCCGGATAGCCACGGTCACCACGTGGATGACGCTGGTCACGTCGTGGCCCAGAGGCACCACACGGAGCTCCAGACCCATTTTCACGCCCTTTTCCAGGGCCTGCTCGATGCACTCGCCAATCATGAAGGTCAGAATGCCCCTGGACTGGTAATCCCTGACCACCCTGGCCACGTCGTCGGCGGCATCCGCCCTGCCCAGCACTACGGCCACGCCGGGGATGTCCCCGGTAACCAGGGGCACGCCCAGAGAACGGATGATGGGGTCGGGCACGAAGCCGATGCCGGAATCCCCGGCGTAGGGGTCGCCGCCGCCCACGTACTTCAATCCCTCGATGATCTCCGCGCCCACGGCGGTGGCGAGGCCGGCGTTCAGGGCCGCGCCGATGTCGTCCTGATTGGTGATAAGGCTTTTCAGCACGCCCACGCAGGCGGGCAGATCGCCCAGAGTCTTCACCTTCACGCCGGTGGCGGCGTAGATGGTGGGGAAGAAGTAGGCGGTGTCGGGGAAGGCCACGGGAGTATCCGCGCCGTGTTTGGCGATGGCGTCGTTCACGGCCCCTTCGGTCAGGCCCGCCACGGCGTTGGAACCGCCATAGATCAGATCGGTCAATGCGCTCATATGAAAACAACCTCCTGTTAAATAAAATCCTGGCAGGGGGGATCGCTGTTTCCTAATATACCAAAAACCGGCGGACTTGTATAGGGGTTTTCGTGAATTACGGCAAATTTTTTTGCAGAGCGGCCTTCCGGCCGCCCTGCCTCCGGCAGGGAAATAAAATATTTTCCCTGAAAAGCAGAAATTCCTTTCCCGGCGGGGTTGACCAAAATGGTCAACAGCGGTATGGTGGAGGCGAGAGGAGGGAACCGCGGTGAATCCCAAATTTTTCAACCTTCCCCCGGAGCGGCAGGACCTGATCCGCTCCAGCGCCATGATCGAATTTGGAGAGGGAACCTTCAAAAAGACTTCCGCCGACGCTATCGCCAGGCGGGCGGGCGTATCCAAAGGGCTGCTGTTCCACTACTTCAAGGACAAGCGGGAGCTGTATCTGTACCTGTTCCAGTACGCCATGGACGTATGTATCAGGCAGTACATGATGAAAACCTGCGACTTCGGGGAAACCGACTTCTTTCTGGCGCTGGAGATGGGACAGAAGATTAAAATGGATATGGTGCGCCGGTATCCGGGCCTGTTCCGCTTTGTCATGCGGGCCTACTACGAGCGGGACAGCATCCTCTCGCCAAAGCTGCGCAGGGGGCTCAACAGCCTGCTGGAAACCACCTCCAGAGATTTTATCACCCGGATGGACCTGTATAAATTCAGGGAGGGCGTGGATCCCTGGGAGGTCATCCGGCTGCTCACTCTGGCCGCCGAGGGGATGATGGCCCGGACCGGGGCCTGCACGGCAGAGGAGATCGAACTCCTGTTTGCGGAGTACAAAAAATATGCGGACATGCTCCGCGCCCATCTGTACAGGGAGGAATATCTGTGATTACGATTACGCATTTGACCAAAACCTACGGAAAGGCCCGTGGGGTAACGGACCTGACGCTCCATGTGCCGGAGGGGAGCTGCTTCGGCTTCATCGGGCCCAACGGGGCGGGAAAGAGCACCACCATCCGGACGCTGCTGGGGCTGCTCTCCCCCACGGCAGGGTCGGCAAAGGCGCTGGGTCTGGACTGTGTGAAGGACCGGACCGCCATTCTCGCCCAGGCGGGCTACATGCCGTCGGAGGCCATGTTCTATCCGGATATGCGGGTATCGCAGGTGATCCGGCTGTCGGCAGAGCTGCGGAAGCGGGACTGCCGGGACGAGGCGGAGGCGCTCTGCCAGGCGCTGGAGCTGGATACCCGCAAGCGCATCCGGGAGCTGAGTCTGGGCAACCGGAAGAAAGTGTCCATCGTCTGCGCCATGCAGCACCGGCCGCGGCTGTACGTGCTGGACGAACCCACCAGCGGCCTGGACCCTCTGGTTCAGCGGGCCTTCTGGGATCTGGTGCAGCGGCGGCGGCAGGAGGGGGCCACGGTGTTCCTCTCCTCCCATGTGCTCTACGAGGTCCAGCGGTACTGCGACCGGGCGGCGATCATCCGGGAGGGCCGTCTGGTGGTGGAGGGGACCACGGCGGAGCTGGACATTGAGAACAGATTCTTCGACTACTACGAGGGGAGGGAGGCCCGATGACGGTTTTTAAAAAAGAGCTGCGCGCCGGCGCGGCAGGCTTCGGCGTCTGGACGGCGGTGATTGGCGGGCTGATGGCGGTGTGCGTGGGACTGTACCCGTCCATGGAGGGCTCCATGGGGGATATGTCCGCTCTGTTTGCGGACATGGGAGATTTCTCCGCCGCCTTCGGGCTGGATAAACTGCAGTTCGGCACCATTATGGGCTTCTACGGCACGGAGTGCGGCAACATTCTGGGGCTGGGCGGGGCCTTCTTCGCCGCGCTGACCGCCATGGGCCTGCTGGCCGGGGAGGAAGGGGGCCACACGGCGGAGTTCCTGCTGACCCACCCGGTGAGCCGGGTACGCGTGGCCGCAGAGAAGCTGGCGGCCCTGACGGTGATGATCCTGGCGCTGAACCTGATCTGTCTGGCCTGCGGCACGGGAAGCATTCTGGCCATCGGCGAGGAGGCGGCGTGGGGGGACCTGATGAAATATCACGCCGCGCTGGCGCTGATGCAGCTGGAGATTGGCGGGATCTGCTTCGGGTTGTCGTCCCTGCTGCGGCGGAGCAGCTACGGTCTTGCCATGGGTCTGGCAGCGGGATTGTACTTTCTGGGGATTATTATCAATATGGACGCGGGGCTGGAGCCGCTGGGGTTCGTCACGCCCTGCTACTACGCCGACGCGGCGCGGATTTTTGCCGGAGAGGATCTGACGGGACCGGCAGCGGTCGGCTGCGCGCTGGGCGTATTGGGCGCAGGGTTCGGGCTGTGGCGGTTTGGCCGGAAGGATATTGCGGCGTAATTGCTCCGAAGCCTCTGCGCATAATCGGTGAACAGAATAAGGAGAGCGGCGGGATCATACGGGGCAACGGGTATGACCCCGCCGGGAAGCGGGTCATCGCCATGTTTCCGGAGTGAGGCACGGATTTTCTGCTGCTGCGGCAGCGGGAGCGGCGGGAAATCTGCAAAAAAAGGCCGGATCGCAAAAGAGCATATTGACAGCAACCCTCCCGACCGGTACAATGTATCATAGAAACAGTATGCGCACAGCGTGGAGGGAATTGTATTATGTACCATTGCCGTCTTCGTTTTTATCTGACCGGCTGCCGGGAGGACTGGGCCGGCATTATCCGGGCCATTCCTCCTCTGGAGGGCTTTACCCACGAATTTGTCGAGAGCAAAGAGCCGGAGGCGGCGCTGGCCGCCGGGGCGGACGTGATCCTTGCCGGGCTGGACGGACCGGAGGCGGCGCTGGCCGGGGTGCTGGCGGATAAACGGGAGGAGACGGAGCTGATCCTGCTTCAGCAGGAGGACGGGTTCCTGCCGGAAACCCTGCTGGAGCAGGCCGCGGATGTGTGGACGGCGGGGACGCTGCGTTTCCGGTTCCAGCGCCGTCAGGCGCTGTGGCGGGAGCGGGCCGACGCATGGGAAACCCGGCAGTATCTGGAGGCCACCATCAACAGTATTCCCAGCCTGATCTGGTACAAGGACAGAAATGGCATACACGAAAAGGTCAACGACAGCTTCTGCCGGACCGTGGGCAAGACAAAGGAGCAGGTCCAGGGCCGGGGACACGCCTATATCTGGGATGTGGAGCAGGATGACCCGGCCTGTATCGAGTCGGAGCGGCAGGTTATGGAGCTGCGGCGCACCTGTGTGTCCGAGGAGACGGTGCAGTCCGGCGAGGGCGTGCGGTTGCTGACAACCTACAAATCCCCGCTGTACGATCTGGACGGCAGCGTCATGGGCACCGTGGGCGTGGGTATCGACGTGACCCAGGAGCGGGCCTACGAGCAGGAAATCATTCAGAAGAACCGCACCCTGGAGACCCTGTTCACCAACATGGACTGCGGCATCATGTGCCACAGTCTGGACGGGACCCGGATCCTCAGCGTAAACCGGGCGGCGTTGGAAATTCTGGGCTATGAGACGAAAGAGGAGCTGCTTGCGGACGGGTTCCAGCTGGTGGCCACCTCCGTGATGGATGAGGACAAGGAGCGGCTGCGCCAGTGCATTCGCTCCCTGACCCGCACGGGAGACAGCGTGAGCGTGGAGTACCGGGTCCGCCACCAGAACGGGCGGATGCTCCATGTAATGGGCAACATCAAGCTGATGGAAGAAAACGGGGAGATGTTCTACCAGCGCTTCCTGCTGGACTACACCGCCCAGAAGCAGCGGGAAGAGCTGGAGCGGGAGGCCGCAGAGCGCCGTCAGATGGAGCTGATCCAGGCGCTGAGCCTGGACTACAGCGTGGTGTGCTATTTCGATCTGGACACAGGAGAAGGTTATCCCCTGCGGGTGGCCGCCGGCGGAGAGCGGCATCTGGACGGAATTTTCAAAGGACAGGTCACCCTGGGCGGCGACATGGACCGCTACATAGAGGCGTACGTATACCGGGAGGACCGGGAGGCGCTGCGTCAGGCCCTCTCTCCGGAGTGGATGGCCGCGGAGCTGGAGCAGAAGGGGCAGTGCTACGCCAATTACCGCACGGATTTCGGCGGCGAGATGGAGTACTACCAGATGAAGGCCGTGCGGGCGGGCACATGGGACGGACACCGGGGGATTGTGCTGGGACTGCGCAGCGTGGACGAGGAGACCCGAAGCGAGCTGAAGAAGAAGAGCCTGCTGGAGGACGCCCTGCTCCAGGCCAACCGGGCCAGCAAGGCCAAGAGTGTGTTCCTGTCCAACATGTCCCACGACATCCGTACACCTATGAACGCCATCGTGGGCTTTACCGCCCTGGCCATTACCCATATCGAGCAGACCGAGCAGGTGGCGGAATACCTGAAAAAAATCATGACCTCCGGCAACCATCTGCTCAGCCTTATCAACGACATTCTGGACATGAGCCGCATTGAGAGCGGCAAGATGCACCTGGAGGAGGCCCCGTGCAGCCTGCCGGACATCCTGCACAGCCTGCGCAGCATCATCCAGGCGGATATCCACGCCAAGCAGCTGGAGCTGTACATCGACGCGGTGGACGTGGTGGACGAGGAGATCTGCTGCGACCGGCTGCGGCTGAACCAGCTGCTGCTGAACCTGCTGAGCAACGCGGTGAAATATACCCCCGCCGGGGGAATCGTCAGCATCCAGATCATCCAGAAGCCGGGCGCGCCGGCGGGCTTCGCCAACTACGAATTCCATATCCGGGATACGGGTATCGGCATGAGTCCGGCGTTTGTCCAGCGGATTTTCGAGCCCTTCGAGCGGGAACGGAACTCCACCATCAGCGGCATTCAGGGCACCGGGCTGGGCATGGCCATTACCAAGAATATTGTGGACATGATGAACGGCTCCATCTCCGTCAAGAGCGAGCAGGGCGTCGGCACGGAATTTATGGTGTCCCTGACCTTCCGCCTGAGCGGGGAGGAGCGGGAGCCTCAGGTGATCCCGGAGCTGGACGGCTGCCGGGCCCTGGTGGTGGACGACGACTTCAATACCTGCGACAGCGTCAGCTACATGCTCCAGCAGATCGGGCTGCGGGCGGAGTGGACCCTCTCCGGGAAGGAGGCGGTGCTGCGCACCCGTCAGGCCGCCATGCGGAGGGACAATTACAGCGTGTACATTATCGACTGGCTGCTGCCGGATCTGAACGGCGTGGAGGTGGCCCGCCGCATTCGGAAGGAAATGGGAGAGGAAGTGCCCATTATCGTCCTGACCGCCTACGACTGGTCGGACATTGAGGAGGAGGCGCGCGAGGCGGGCGTAACCGCCTTTTGCAGCAAGCCGCTGTTCCTCTCCGAGCTGCGCCGGTGCCTGCGCTCGGTGACCGGTTGTGAGGAGGCGAAAACAGCCGCCGCCCAGCCGCCGTCCCGGCGGCACACGGGCCGCATTCTGCTGGCGGAGGACAACGAGCTCAACCGGGAAATCGCGGAAGCGATTCTGGAGGAGGCGGGCTTCACGCTGGAGACGGCGGAGAACGGACAGGCGGCAGTGGAGATGGTATCCCGCTCCGCGCCGGGCTACTACCGGCTGGTGCTGATGGATATTCAGATGCCGGTAATGGACGGCTACGAGGCGGCGAAGGCCATCCGGGGACTGGAAGATCCGGCGCTGGCATCCGTCCCCATTCTGGCCATGACGGCCAACGCCTTTGAGGAAGATAAGCAGGCGGCGCTGCAATGCGGCATGAACGGGCATATCGCCAAGCCCATCAATATTGATAAGCTTCTGGAAACGCTGGACGCAGTATTAAAAGAGTAGTATCCGGCGCACAGCAGGGCCGCCGCCTGTCTGCGGACAGGCGGCGGCCCTGAAATTTTTGAGGAAATTCTGCGGGACATTCTCACCGGAAGGAAATCTGTTTTTGCGAAAAGCCGCCCGGAAAGCCGATTTCCGTATTCTTATCATTTTCCCCCTTGCATTTTTCAAAAAAAGGGTTATGATAGGTACGATATTATTATAAGAAAGAGGCGTATTCCCCATGACAAAGGTAAACGTGATCTCCGGCTTCCTGGGCGCGGGCAAGACCACACTCATCAAAAAGCTGCTGGACGAGGCCCTGAAGGGCGAAAAGATCGTCCTCATTGAGAACGAGTTCGGCGAGATTGGCATTGACGGCGGCTTCCTGAAGGACGCGGGAATCGAGATCTCCGAGATGAACTCCGGGTGCATCTGCTGCTCCCTGGTGGGAGATTTCGGCGAGGCGCTGAAAAAGGTGATGGACCAGTTCCGCCCGGACCGCATCCTCATTGAGCCCTCCGGCGTGGGCAAGCTGTCCGACGTGATCCGGGCTGTCCAGGACGTGGCGGCGCAGGTGACCGAGATGCAGCCGGGCTGCGCGGTCACCGTGGCGGACGCGTCCAAAGCCAGGGTCTATATGAAAAACTTCGGCGAGTTCTACGCCAACCAGATTCAGTACGCCGGGGCCGTTATCCTCAGCCGCACCCGGAAGCTGGACAGGGAGAAGCTGGAGTCCGCCGTGGCCCTGCTGCGGGAGAAGAATGAAAAGGCGCCCATTGTCACCACCCCCTGGGACCAGCTCACCGGGGCGCAGCTCCTGGCCGCCATGGAGAAGGGCAACACGCTGGCCGGGGACCTGCTGGCGGAGGAGGCCTGCCCCGTCTGCGGCGGACATCACCACCACGATCACGGGGAGCATGAGCACCACCATCATCACCACCATGAAGAGGGCTGTGAGTGCCATCACGACCACGATCATGACCACGAGTGCAGCTGCCACGACCATGACCACCATCATCATCACCACGGCCACGACGCGGACGAGGTGTTCGCCAGCTGGGGCGTGGAGACCACCCGTGTCTTCACCGCGGAAAAGCTGGAGAGCATCCTGACCGGGCTGGACGGCGGGAAATACGGCGCGGTGCTGCGGGCCAAGGGCATCGTGCCCACAGGCGACGGAACGTGGCTTCACTTTGACTACGTTCCCGAGGAGCATCAGGTCCGCACCGGCCCCGCCGACTATACCGGACGGCTGTGCGTCATCGGCAGCAGGCTGGATGAAGCGGGCCTGAAGGCGCTGTTTGAGGTGTAAGCCATGGCCCAGGAGAAAGCCTGTCCCGTCTATCTCATCGCCGGATTTCTGGACAGCGGCAAGACTTCTTTCATCAACGGCATTCTCTCCGACGGCTTCGCCATGGACGGCAGGACCATGCTGCTGTGCTGTGAGGAGGGCGAGGTTGAGTACGACAAAAAGCTGCTGCGGAACGTCACCGTGGTCACTGTAGACGATCAGGAGCAGCTGACACCGGAATTTCTGGAAGCGGAGCAGAAAAAGTGCCGGGCCACGCAGATCATCGTGGAGTACAACGGCATGTGGCAGATTCAGGATTTCTACGTTAACTCCATGCCCCGGAGTTGGGTGCTCTATCAGATTATCGCCACCGTGGAGGGTCCCACCTTTGAGATGTATTCCAGGAACATGGCCTCCCTGATGGCGGAAAAGCTGCGCAACGCGGACATGATCTGCATCAACCGGTGCACCGGAGCGCTGTGCGCCGCCCTGCGGCAGAAAAATCTGCGGCTGCTCAACCGCCGGGCGGACATCTACCTGGAGCGGGAGGACGGCGAGAGCGAGGACTACATGGACGGTACCGTCTCCGCTTTTGACCTGGAGCAGCCGGTAATCAGAATTTCCGACGAGGACTACGGGCTGTGGTACGTGGAGATCATGGACAACCCCCGGATGTACGCCGGGAAGACGGTGGTCTACCGGGCCATCATGTGCAAACCGCCCCAGTACGGCCGGTATTTCACCCCCGGCCGGTTCGCCATGGTTTGCTGCGCGGAGGACATGACGTTTCTGGCTCTGGCCTGCATCGGATGCGATGTGAGTCAGATTCCCGAGCGGACCTGGGTGGAGGTTACCGCCCAGGTGGCCGTGGAGCACTGGGACCCCTACGAGGGGGACGGCCCGGTGCTGCATGTGAAATCCGTGGTCCCCTGCCGGAAGCCGGCGGAGGAAGTCGTACAGATGTAATCGATCACAGGGCCGGGAGGCGCGGACGCGCTCCCCGGTCTCTTTTCTCCGGGGACTGCGCGTCCCTGGCCTCCGCGGCTGTCCGATAGCTACCGTACTCCTGCAAACGAAAAGCAGACAGTTTTCACAAAACTATTGTATCCCGGCAAAAAGCGTGGTATTATAGGAAAAGTGTGTGTTCCGCCGGAGGCCCGGCGGGGATGAAGAGCATTCTATAATCAATGAAAAGGAAGCAGACAAATGAAAAAAACCATCAGCGGGCTGTTAGCCCTGATCCTTGTCCTGAGCCTGTGCGCAGGCTGCGGAGACGCCGGCAGGACGCCGGATCAAACGCCGGACCAGGCGCCGGAGGCCAGCAGCATCTATACCGATTTGCTGGGCGTTGACCCCAATGAGGCCGCCCTGGAGACCGGCGGCAACCAGATTCCCATGGAGCTGTACCTCTACTGGCTGACCTATTCGTGCAGTAGCATGGAGTATCAGCTGAACATGCTCAAGACATCCTATGGCATGTACGGCGAGCTGGTCAACGACGACGGCACCGTCAAATGGGAGGAGAGCCTGGAGGGGACGCCCGTGGGCCAGGTGGCAAAAGACCAGGCCGAGAGCAACGCCCTGTCCTACGCCGTGCTGGAGAACGTGGCCGCCGCCAACGGCGTGTCCATGACCGAAGAGGACATGGCCCAGCTGGAGGAGGACAAGGCCGCCTATATCGAACAGCTGGGGGGCCAGGAGGCCTTCGTCCAGAGCCTGAAGGAAATGGGCGTCAGCGAGGAGAGCTTTGACCGGGTGTCCTCCTCCTCGTATCTTTACAATCACCTGCTGGAGCTGGCCCAGGACCCGTCCAGCAGCATCTATCAGGCTCCCACGGACGACAACGCCTATGTGGACCATATCCTGCTGTCCACCAGGGACAGCCAGACCAACGAGCCCCTCAGCGACGAGGAGATTGCCGCCAGGAAGGCCAAGGCGGAGGAGCTGCTCGCCCAGCTGCAGGAAAGCAGTGATCTGGTGACGCTGTTCACCCAACTGGCGGAGGAGCACGGCGAAGACCCCGGCCGGGCGACGGACGCCGGCTATCTCATCAACCCGGACACCAGTTTCGTCCAGGAGTTCAAGGACGCCGCCTTCGCTCTGAAGCCCGGCGAGCTCAGCGGCATCGTGGAGAGCGACTACGGCTATCATATCCTGCTTCGCAAGGAGCTGGGTGAGAACCAGCTGTCCACCCTGGCCGCCGAGAACCTGGCAGGCTATCTGGACGGGGAAATGTCCAAAGTACGGGAGAGCGTAGTGCGCAGCGAAACGCTGGAGAGCATTGATGTCGGAAAGTTCTTCACGGACTATAAGGCCGCCGTGGAGGCCATGCATCCCGCAGAGGACGCTGCGGACGGCAGCGATACCGGTGTGGACGGCAGCGATACCGGTGTGGACGGCGGCGATACCGGTGCGGACGACGGCGATACGGCTGCTGCCCCGGAATCTGCCGGCAACGCGGCGGAGTAACGCCATGTCCTGCGGGATCCTCATCATCGACAATCCCGCAGGCTGGACCAGCATGGATATATGCGCCCCGGCAGATGCTTCGCATTTGCCGGGGACCCCGTGTAATTTAAAATGCCCGGGCGAAATGAATTCGCCCTCCGCCGAGGTTTTGGCTGTGCCAAAACGCTCGTGACGGCGCAGCCGCGCCGTACCTGACGCACGGAGGATTTCCTATGCCCAGTGGAATAATTATCATCGACAAGCCTGCAGGCTGGACCAGCATGGATATATGCGCCCCGGCAGATGCTTCGCATTTGCCGG
>CAJULD010000027.1:11352-37983 GCA_910587505.1 uncultured Oscillospiraceae bacterium
GCCGAGGTTTTGGCTGTGCCAAAACGCTCGTGACGGCGCAGCCGCGCCGTACCTGGCGCACGGAGGATTTCCTATGCCCAGTGGAATAATTATCATCGACAAGCCCGCAGGCTGGACCAGCATGGATATATGCGCCAGGCTGCGGGGCATTCTGAAGGAGCGCCGGATCGGCCATGGGGGTACGCTGGACCCCATGGCCACCGGCGTACTGCCCGTCTTCGTGGGGAGCGCCACCAGAGCGGTGGAGTTCGCGGAGAAGGGGGACAAGGAGTACGTCGCTGGGTTGCGGCTGGGACTTGTTACCAACACCCAGGACAGCACCGGCGAGGTACTGGAGGAGCGGCGGGCTGCTGTGGACCAGGCGGCGCTGGAGGCGGTTCTGTCCCGGTTCACCGGCCCCATCGAGCAGGTCCCGCCCATGTACTCCGCCATCAAGATCGGCGGCAAAAAGCTCTATGAGCTGGCCCGGAAAGGTCAGGAGGTGGAGCGGCAGCCCCGGAGCGTGACCATCCACGCCCTGGAGCTTCTGGAGCGGACCGGGGAGGAGGAATACCTGCTGCGGGTCCGGTGCTCCAAGGGCACCTATGTGCGCACGTTGTGCCACGACATCGGCCAGGCTCTGGGCTGCGGCGGCTGCATGAGCAGTCTCCGCCGGACCATGGCGGCAGGGTTCACGCTGGCGGACGCCGTGACGCTGGAGCAGGTCCAGGCCCAGGGCGAGGCGCTGCTTATGCCGGTGGACTGCTTTTTCGCCGGCTGCCCGGTTTTCCTGCTGACTTCGCCCCGGATGGAGCGGCTGGTACGCAGCGGGAACCCCATCCCCGCTCCCGGACTGGAGCCGGGACGGTACCGGGTTTACAGCGGTGAGAAGGAATTCCTGTGCCTGAGCCGGTGGGAAAACGGGCAGTTGCGGTCCGTTAAAAATTTCTTCGGCGGCTCAGCCGCCTGTGGGAGAGGTCATGGAGAGAACGGATAAGCGGGCGATAGCCCTGGGATTCTTTGACGGCGTCCATCTGGGCCACCAGGCCCTGTTGCGCCGGGCCGTGGAGCGGAGCGCAGAGGAGGGCCTGACCCCCGCCGTGTTCACCTTTGACCGCTCCCCACGGGAGTTCGTCACCGGCCTGCCGTTCCCCCTGCTGACCACGGCGGCGGAGCGGCGGCGGACGGTGGAGCGCCTCTTTCCCGGCATGGAGACGCTCATCGTCCCCTTTGACCGGGCCATGATGACCATGCCCTGGGAGGATTTTGTCGCTCTGCTGAGAGAAGAGTACCGGGCCGGATGGCTGGTGGCGGGGCACGACTTCCGCTTCGGACATAAAAACGCGGGGACCGCCCCCCTGCTGAGGGAGAAGGCGGCGGCGCTGGGGATGGGCTGCGACATCATCCCGGCGGTGCGGCTGGACGGCGTGACCGTCAGCTCTACCCATATCCGCGCCCTGCTGGAGCAGGGGGAGGCGGAGGAGGCGGCCCGTTTTCTGGGACGGCCCTTTGCCATCGCCGGACCCGTGCGCCACGGGAAGCGTCTCGGGTCCTCCCGGTTGGGACGGCCCACGGTGAACCTGATTCCCGACCCCCGGCAGCTGGTTCCCGCCTTTGGGGTCTACGCCGCCCGGGTCACGGTGGACGGCGCAGTCCGGCCCGCCGTGACCAACGTGGGCGTGCGCCCTACGGTAGACACCGACGGCAGCGTAACGGTGGAGAGTCATCTGCTGGAGAGCGCCGGGGAGCTGTACGGTGCGGACTGCCAGGTTGAGTTCCTGAAAATGCTGCGCCCGGAGCGGCGGTTTGGCAGCCTGGAAGATCTGCGGGAACAGATTGGCCGGGACGCATCGGCAGCGCGGGACTACCTGGGAACCTGATTGGTCCGGTCTTCCTTCTTTTTCTGAAAAGAAAGGCGAAAGAAGCTTTTGGGAAGGACGCAGGTTGCTTTACAGGAGCTTCCCAAAAGAGATGAGAAAAAGGCGGCGCAGCAGAATCGGATCATCAGGAAGAAAAACACAGTAAGGTGGGAGACATGAAGCATGTATTCATTATCAACCCCACGGCGGGAAAGAAAAACTGCACGGCGGAGATGATGGGCATCGCCAGGGCCCTGGCCTCCCGCCACAGTCTGGATGTGGACTGCATCCTGACCAAACGGCCCGGCCACGCTATGGAAACCGCCCGCGCTCTGGCGGAACAGGGCGGCGAGGTGCGCATCTACGCCTGCGGCGGCGACGGCACCGTCAACGAGGTGGCCAACGGTGTAGCCGGATGGGAAAACGCCGCCATGACCTGCATCCCTGTGGGCACGGGCAATGACTTCCTGAAAAATTTTGGAGATAAGGCGCCGCTGTTTTCCGACCCGGAGAACCTTTGGGACGGCTCCCGTCTGGCGCTGGACGCCATCGACTGCAACGGCCGGCTGGCGCTGACGGTTGCCTGCTCCGGCTTCGACGCTCAGGTGGCCGACGACGTACATACCTGCGGCAGGCTGCCTCTGCTGGGCGGGCAGGGCAGCTACATTCTCTCTCTGGGGGTCAATTTTCTCCTCCGCAGTCTGGGCCACCGGTGGACCCTTACGCTGGACGGCGAGGTCATGGAGGGGGAATACGCCCTGGCCGCCGTGTGCAACGGCCGGTACTACGGCGGAGGCTTCATGCCCGTGGCGGAGGCCCGGATGGACGACGGCATAATCAATACTCTGGTGGTGGAAAAGGTCAGCCGCCCCACCTTTCTGCGGTTTGTGGGAGCCTACTCCAGGGGACTGTACCACACCCTGCCCCAAATCGCCCGTTGCTACACGGCCAGGGAGATCGCCATCGAGTCCAGGGACAGGGACATCGTCACCTGTCTGGACGGGGAGTGCGTATACAACCGGAGGGTCGATATCCGCCTGTCGGAAAAAAAGGTAAACTTCTTCGGTCCGGCTGGGTGCGACCCCAACGCCACCTTCCGGCCGCTGCCGGAGAAAGAGAAGGTCACTTTGTGAACATTTTGTAAAAGCCCCAAATTTTTCGCAAAACCCTCTTGCATTCTGACCAGAGATGTTGTAAGATAAGCACCGTTAGCACTCCGAAAGTTTGAGTGCTAACGGTGCCCGGTTTTGTTTACAAAAAATTGATATAGGAGGAACCCCATTATGAAGCTCACACCCTTAGCAGACCGCGTCGTCCTCAAGGCCATGGAGGCCGAGGAAACCACCAAAGGCGGCATCATCCTGACCTCTACCGCCAAGGAGAAGCCCTCTGTGGCCGAGGTCATTTCTGTCGGTCCCGGCGGCACGGTGGACGGCAAGGAAGTGGTCATGTCCGTCAAGCCCGGCGACAGGGTCATCACCGACAGGTATTCCGGCTCTACCGTGAAGATTGGCGACGATGAGTTTACCATTGTGCGGCAGGGCGACATCCTGGCCATCGTGGAGTAATACGGAAAAATTCTCCCTGAGCGAAGTCCAACAAAAATGATAAAAATTACTGGAGGTTATGCGATATGTCTAAGTTAATCAAGCGCGGCGAAGAGGCCCGCAGGGCTCTGGAGACCGGCGTCAATCAGCTGGCCGACACCGTAAAGGTCACGCTGGGCCCCAAGGGCCGCAACGTGGTGCTGGACAAGAAGTTCGGCGCGCCCCTTATCACCAACGACGGCGTGACCATCGCCAAGGAGATCGAGCTGGATGATCCCTTTGAAAACATGGGCGCGCAGCTGGTGAAGGAGGTCTCCACCAAGACCAATGACGTGGCCGGCGACGGCACCACCACCGCCACCCTGCTGGCCCAGGCCATCGTGGGCGAGGGCCTGAAGAATCTGGCCGCCGGGGCCAACCCCATCGTCATGAAGAAGGGCGTGGCCAAGGCCGTTGAGGCCGCCGTGGCCTCCATCAGAGCCGATGCCCAGAAGGTCAACGGCACCGACGACATCGCCCGCGTGGGCACCGTTTCTTCCGGCGACGCCATGATCGGCAAGCTCATCGCCGAGGCCATGGAGAAGGTTTCCGCCGACGGCGTCATCACCATTGAGGAGTCCAAGACCAGCGAGACCTACAGCGAGGTCGTCGAGGGCATGATGTTTGACCGCGGCTATATCTCCCCCTACATGGCCACCGACATGGAGAAGATGGAAGCCGTGGTGGACGACGCCTATATCCTCATCACCGATAAGAAGATCTCCGTCATCGCCGACATCCTGCCTCTGCTGGAGCAGATGGTCCAGTCCGGCAAGAAGATGGTCATCATCGCCGAGGACGTGGAGGGCGAGGCCCTGTCCACCCTGCTGGTGAACCGTCTGCGGGGCACCCTGAACGTGGTGTGCGTCAAGGCTCCCGGCTTCGGCGACCGCCGCAAGGAGATGCTTCAGGATATCGCGATCCTCACCGGCGGCCAGGTCATCAGCGAGGAGCTGGGCTATGAGCTGAAGACCGCCGATATCTCCATGCTGGGCCGTGCCCGTCAGGTCAAGGTCACCAAGGAGAACACCGTCATCGTGGACGGCGCGGGCGACAGCCAGGCCATCAGGGACCGCGTGGCCCAGATCCGCAGCCAGATCGGCGTAACCACCAGCGACTATGACCGCGAGAAGCTTCAGGAGCGCCTGGCCAAGATGGCCGGCGGCGTGGCGGTCATCAAGGTAGGCGCGGCCACCGAGACCGAGATGAAGGAGAAGAAGCTGCGCATCGAGGACGCGCTGAACGCCACCAAGGCGGCCGTGGAAGAGGGCATCGTCTCCGGCGGCGGCACCGTGTACGTCAACGCCATTCCCGCGGTGGAGAAGCTGGTGGAGGAGCTGGACGGCGACGAGAAGACCGGCGCGCGGATCATCGCCAAGGCGCTGGAGGCCCCCACCCGTCAGATCGCGGCCAACGCGGGTCTGGACGGCTCCGTGGTGCTGGAGAACGTGAAGAAGGCCGCCAAGGGCACCGGTTTCGACGCCTACAAAGAGGAGTATGTGGACATGATCGCCGCGGGCATCGTGGATCCCGCCAAGGTCACCCGCTCCGCTCTGGAGAACGCCGCCAGCGTGGCCGCCATGGTGCTGACCACCGAGTCCCTGGTAGCCGACAAGCCCGAGCCCCCCGCTCCCGCGCCTGCCGGCGGCATGGGCGGCATGGACGGCATGTATTAATTTCAGATTTCCGCTGTCAGGAGGCCAGCGCCCGAAAGGGCGCCGGCCTCCTTTCTGCGCTGCCGCAGAGCAGCTCTTTGCCGCCGCCGGGCGACGAGTTCCAATGGGCGCTTACCGGAGGATGAAGAGCCGCGTTGTGCCGGTAAAAGCAGAAATTTGGGAACACGCAGGGAATAAGAACCTGTATTCACAATCGCAGCACGCCGGATTATGCATACAGGCTCTAAATATTGCCCCCGCCCCTGTCGGGGCGGGGGCGAAAAAAGGAAAGCGCTACCGGATATCGTATACGCTCCGGACGGAAACCTCTTTGACCTCGCCGCGAAGGATTTTTATCCGCCGCCGGCCGCCGGCCATGTCAAAGAAATTGTCCTCCAGCACCACGTCCGCGCCGCATTGAATCTCCACACTCCGGGCGTAGGCCTCCGCCGTGACCACGATCTCGTCTCCCTCCAGCCGGGCGGCGAGACGGGGATCCGCAAAGCAGAAGTGCTTGGGCGGGCAGAAGAGCACGCTGCCCTCACCCACCGTCCGGCCCGACGAGTCGGCCAGCCGGTAGGAATAGAAGCACTCATATGCATCATACCGGGTGAAATCCTGCTCCGGCAGCCACACGGCGGTCAGGGCGGGAACTTCCACGTCAAAGCTGCCCTCCTCGATGACAGAGGCGTCAGGACGGCGGAGGGCCCAGCAGGCTCTGCCGGTGAAGGCCGTCATGGTCTCGTTGCTGACATTCAGCCGGGCAGTCTTCTTCGGGTCGATGCACTCGGTGTTGACGCTGACGCCCTCCTGATTGATAAGGCCCTCCTCGTGGCAGGAGATCAGCACCGGGGCGAAGAAGCGCCTGGCATAGTATTGCAGGGCCTTCCACCGGCCAAAGCAGTCGATGCCCGCCCAGCTGGCCACCGGCCAGCAGTCGTTGAGCTGCCAGATCACCGCGCCCATGCACCGGCCCCGGTTCCGCCGCCAGTGCTCCACGCCGTACTGCATGGCCTGGGCCTGGAGCAGCTGAGAAGCGTAGACCAGTTTGTCCAGATTGGCGGGGTAGAGGTAGGTCTGGGAGAGATAGGAGATGATCCGGCCGTTGGCGGAGGCATTGCGCTGGTGCTTCTCCATGACGTAGGAGAATACGTTCCGGTCCTCCGGCAGGGTGAAGGAGTCGATGGTCTCCATGCAGGGGAAGGACTGGAAGCCAAACTCGGAGACATAGCTGAAGAGATAGTTCCGGTAATCCGTGAAGGGCTTCAGACCGTGCCACACGTCCCAGTCGTGGACGTCGCCCCGCTTCTCGCTGCCGGGATCGTCGAAGTCGCCGCCGCTGGAGGGGCTGGAGGGCCAGTAAAAGGCCTGGGGATCTTCCGCCTTCAGGACCTTTGGGATAATGTACTGGAAAATCTTAATGTAATCCGACTTCTGGCGCATGGTTTTAATCCAGTTGCCCAGGGAGGTAAACAGCTCCATCTCATTGTTGCCGCACCAGAGGGCCAGAGAGGGGTGGCTGCGAAGCCGGCGGACGTTGTCCACAAGTTCGGCGGTGATGGTCTCCTCAAATTCCTCCGTCAGGTTGTATACCGCGCAGGCGAACATGAAGTCCTGCCACACCAGCAGTCCCAGCTCGTCGCAGGCGTCATAGAACCAGTCGTCGGGGTAGTAGCCCCCGCCCCAGACGCGGATCAGGTTGCAGTTGGCGGCCCGGGCATCCTCCAGCAGGCGGCGGGTCCGCGCCGGGGTCACCCGGGGCAGCAGGTTGTCCTCCGGAATGTAGTCCATGCCCATGGCGAACACATCCACGCCGTTGACGCAGTGGCTGAAGGATTCACTTTCCCCGTTCTTCACCCGGCTGACAGTCATGGTCCGCAGGCCGATGCGCCTGTGCCAGCCGTCCAGCACCTCGCCGGTGGCGGCGGTCAGGGAAACCTCCACCTGATAGAGGGGCTGCGCTCCGTAGCCTGCGGGCCACCAGAGCCGGGGATCCTCAATTGTGATTTCGCAGCATTCACCGGCATTGATGAATACCGTTCCGTCAGGCGAGGTGACGTTAATCAAAATCACGGTGTCGGCATCCGTGAGACGGGCGACATGGGTATGTACCTTGAGCGTAACCTTTCCGTCCTCGTGGAACTGCTCCACCAGCACGTCCCGGATGCGGGCCTTATCCACACCGATGAGAGAAATGTCCCGCCAGATGCCCGCGTCCGGCAGCCGGGGACCCCAGTCCCAGCCGAACATGCAGTGGGCCTTGCGGAGGTTGGGAAAGCCCTTCATGGCGTCGTCGGAGCCGTCCGCCGGGTTGGCGGCGTAGCTCTCCCGGATATATTTCGTGGGAGAGGAAAATCGGACAGAGACGGTGTTCTCCCCCTCCCGCAGCAGGGATTTTACGTCAAATTCCCAGGTGCGGTGCATGTTGTTGGCCTGGCCGGCCTCCGAACCGTTGATATAGACCGTGGCCAGGGTGTCCAGCCCCTCGCAGCGCAGCAGCACCGCGCCGCAGGAAAGCAGGTCCCCGTCCACATGGAAGGTGCGGCTGTAGTGGAAGTCGTTCTCCATCAGAGCGAGCGCCCGGGTCTCGTTGTCCCGGTAGAAGGGGTCGGGGATGCGCCCCGCCGTGAGCAGGTCGTGATAGACCGAGCCGGGAACCTGAGCGGGAACGGAGCCGAAGGCGCTGCCCGGAATCTCCAGGGTCCACGCGCCGCAAAGTGACAGCTGTTTCATCGGTATGCCTCCCAAATAATAGATTCACCGCCGAAATCGTTTTAGACGGCGACAGTTCACCGTCTTCACTATACGGCAGAGAACAGGCAAAGTCAATATATTTTTCCGGAAACTGCTTTGAAGGTTTGGACAGGTTGTCTGGCTAATTGTCAGAATGCACAAAAAAACTGGTTGGAGTGTAAAAAAGGCCGTAGGTTTATTGACAGCTTATTGCGATACGGTTATAATGGCGTTACGAAATCGATTTAGGAAATTGCAGCAAACAGGCCCGGGAGGGCGGGGAGGAAACCATGAACATCCGGACCATCGCGGAAAAGTGCGGCTGTTCCCCCGCCACCGTCAGCAAAGCCCTCAACGGCGCAGAGGACGTCAGCCGGGAGACCGCCGAGCGGGTCCGCCGCATCGCCGCCGAGCTGGGATACATGCCAAACGCCGCCGCACGGTCCATAAGGACCAGCCGGTCCTACTGCTTCGGGGTCCTGTATCAGGACGCAGGCACGGGAGGACTGAGCCACAGCTTTTTCTCCGGCATCCTCAACGCCTTCCGGGACCGGGCCGCTGAGCTGGGGTATGACATCTTCTTCATTTCCGACCGTCTGGGCCAGCGGAAGCTCAGCTGCGTGGAGCACGCCCGGTACCGCAGCTGCGACGGCGTATTCATCCCCAACGACGCCTACGAAAGCTTCGACATCCAGGGACTGGCCGTCAGCGGCATCCCTCTTGTGACCGTTGACTACGCCTTCGAGGGGTGCGGCTCCGTCCTGTCCGACAATCTGCGGGGCGTGGCGGACCTGGTCCGGTACATATACGGCTGCGGCCACCGGCGCATCGCCTTTATTTACGGAGACGATACCGCGGTGACCCGCGCCAGAGTCCACAGCTTCCGGAAGACCTGCCGGGAGCTGGGACTGGAGCTCCCGGCGGAGTACCTGGTGGAGAGTTCGTACTGCCGCCCCGCCGTCTCGGAGGAGGCCACCCGGCGGCTGCTGGCGCTGGAGAACCGGCCCACCTGCATCCTCTATCCCGACGATCTGGCCTATATCGGCGGCCGGAACGAGATTTACCGGCAGGGCCTGCGGATTCCGGAGGATGTGTCCTGCGCCGGGTACGACGGCATCGACTTCAGCCAGATGCTCCTGCCCCGGCTGACCACCGTGCAGCAGAACGCGGGCCTCATCGGCTTCAGCGCCGCCGATGAGCTGGTCCGGGCGGTGGAGCAGGGAAAGGACTACGTCCCCCGGCAGATCATCATTCCCGGCAAGGTGCTGCCCGGCGAGACGGTGGCGAGAATCGGGGAAAGTGAAACAGCATGATTCCAGACGTAATCACGGAAAAGGGGTTCCCCTTTTCCGTCCTTCCTGACAGGAAGGACGATTTCTCTTGTGAGTGATGGCACTCGGTATACGCGCGGGAAAAGCAGAGCGCGCGGGACCAAACGCCATAAATATAAAGGAGGAAAGATCATGAAGAAGAAGACCATAGCCCTGTTGCTTGCGCTGGTGATGGCCCTGAGCCTGCTGGCGGGCTGCGGCGGAAACGACAATCAGACGCCCAGCACCCCCGACACGCCGGCCACCACCGACACCCCCACTACCCCGGATCCCACCCCCGACCCTGAGCCCGCTCCCGAGCCCGAGCCCACTACTCCCGGCGGCGACCTGCCCCGTGCCGAGACCCTGTACTTCGCGGGCCAGCAGTGGGGCACCGTCAACAGCTGGAACGTCATCGGCACCAACCAGAACAACGCCATGGCCATTGCCGGCACCGCTTCCGGTTACCGTACCCTGATGTTCGAGACCCTGTACATGTACAACCCTCTGGACGGCAAGCTGACCGGCCTGCTGGCTGACGGCGACTACAGCTGGAACGCCGACCAGACCGAGCTGACCGTGAAGATCAAGTCCGCCGCCAAGTGGTCCGACGGCACCCCCGTCACCGCGGGCGATGTCAAGCGCACCTTCGACATCGGCGTACAGATTGCTAACGGCACCGGTTCCACCTATGGCGCCTATATCTCCGAGATCGTGGCCCAGGATGACGCTACTTGCATCATCAAGGCCGCCGTCAACGATGCCGGCCAGCCCAAGAACCCCCTGAAGCTGCTGGACTTCCTGTCCGGTACGCCCATCGCCCAGACCGCCTGGATCGACAAGGTTGTTGAGCGCAACGGCAACGACTCCGTCTCCATCCTGAACGATGCCGGTGACGATGTGGTCTGGTCCGGTCCCTATACCAGGTACTACGCCGACGATCAGAAGGTCGTCTTCATCCGCGACGACAACTACTGGGGCCAGGATGCCTCCATGTGGGGCAAGCTGCCCGTTCCCAAGTACATCGCCCACACCATCTACGCTGACAACCCCGCCGGTGAGAACGCTCTGAAGGCCGGTGAGGTGGATGTCTGCCAGCAGTTCATCGGCAACATCCAGGACCTGTGGCTGAAGGACGGCCTGCCCATCTCCACCTTCTACCAGGAGGCCCCCTACGGCGTGTGCCTGACCATGCCCACTGCATGGTACAACATGAACATCCCTGTGCTTGCCGAGAACCCCGCCCTGCGTAAGGCCATCGCCATGGCTGTGGACTATGACTCCATCATTGCCAACGCCATGACCAACCAGTCCCCCTCCTTCGCCGACGTGCCCCGCTCTCTGATGAACCCCACCGACGGTGAGCAGGCCCTCTACGATCACGCCGCCGTGAAGGATCTCCAGTGGACCGGCAATGATGCCGACGGCGCCAACGCCCTGCTGGATGAGGCCGGCCTGGTGGATACCGACGGCGACGGCATCCGCGAGTGGAACGGCGAGAAGATCAGCCTGAATGCCTGCTGCCCCAACGGCTGGACCGACTGGCAGGCTTCCATGGAGATCGTGGCCGCTGCCGGTGAGAAGATCGGCATTGAGATCACCACCAACTATCCCGAGTATTCCATCTATCAGACCGTGTTCACCGATCCCGCTCAGACCGAGTATCAGATCTTCATGTGGTCCCCCGAGGCCGCTTCCCCCTCCAACCCCTGGCAGCGCGTGAACCAGTTCCTGGGCAAGGAGTATGTCGGCGTCTCCAACAACTGGTCCGGCAACTGGGGCCAGTATGTCAACGACGAGGCTGACGAGCTGATTCTCAAGATCCCCACCACCACCGATGAGAACGAGCTGAAGGACATCTACACCAGGCTGACCGAGATCTATCTGACCGAGGTTCCCAGCTTCTCCCTGATGTACCGTCCCAGCGTGTTCCACGCTGTGAACGAGTCCGTCTGGACCAACTTCCCCTCCGGTGACGACGGCCGCGGCATTCCTCCCATGGACTGCACCGACGGCTACGGCATCGCTGCTCTGTATGACCTTGAGCTGGTTGGCTAATTAACACTGGAAGAGGCCATGCCCGGGTCAACCGGGCATGGCCTCTTAGAGTCTGTTCCATATCTCGACGTGTGCGCAGGGAGGAGATGTAAAGCAGGCTCTCAGGGAGCGTATGCAGAGGCGGACGGTTTAGCAGAGCGCTGCCTGTACATGCGGTCCTCAGACCAAAATTTGGGGGGAATAAAATGAAAGGCTACCGCAAATATTTCGGCAAAAAGATCCTCTGGTTCGTTCTGACCTTTATCATCGCGGTGATATTGAACTTCATCCTGCCCCGCCTGATGCCCGCCGACCCCGTTGCGGCCATCACCGGCAAACTGGCCCAGGGCATGACCGACACCTCCGCCGTGCAGGAGATCTATCAGCGCTACGCCGAGGAGTTCGGCACCGACAAGCCCATGCTGGAGCAGTTCTTCATCTGGTGCGGCAAGGCCATCCGGGGGGACTTCGGCCTGTCCTTCAGCCAGTATCCCCGCTCCGTCAGCGACATTATCAGCAGCGCTATCGGCTGGACCATCGCCCTCCAGCTGCCCGCCATCCTGGTGGGGTGGCTGCTGGGCAACATTCTGGGTGCGGTGGCGGCCTATATGAAAAAGGGCTTTGACAAGGTGCTGCTGCCCGTGTCCCTGTTCATGAGCAACGTCCCCGCCTTCGGTATGGCGGTCATCCTTCTGGTGGTCTTCGGCGTCAATCTGAAATGGGCTCCCATCGCCGGAGGCTACGCCTATGATATGATCCCCAACATGAGCTGGCGGTTCATCGCCTCGGTGATCCGGCACTACCAGCTGCCCTTCTGGTCCATCGTGCTGGTAAGCATCGGCGGCCAGGCGGTGGGTATGCGCTCCATGTCCATCTATGAACTCAACGCCGACTACGTCAAGTACGCCCGCTTCCTGGGCATCAAGGACCGGAAGATCGTGGGCTACGTGTTCCGCAACGCCATGCTGCCCCAGGTCACCGGTCTGGCCCTGTCCATCGGCACCATGATCGGCGGCGCGCTGGTGGCGGAGATCATCTTCTCCTACCCCGGTCTGGGCAGCACCATGTACGCGGCGGTGACGGCGGCGGACTACCCGCTGATCTCGGCCACCACGCTGATTATCACCATCATGGTCCTGCTGGCGACCTTCCTGCTGGACATCATCTACGGCTTTATTGATCCCCGGGTCAAGGCCGCCCAGATTGACTGAGGGAGGGAAAAGTTATGAAAAATACACTTCGTCAGGTATTCCATTCGTCCAAATTTGTGGGCGGCTTTGTGATCTTCATGCTGCTGGTCCTGACCATGATTATCTACCCGCTGATTAATCCCGGCAATCCCCTGGAGCAGATCGGCGTGGGCACCTTTGCCGAGCCCGGCACCTACGTGTCCCTGTATGACTCCCTGAGCTCCCCCACCGAGACCATGCGCCTGCCCGGCGCGGACGAGAAGCGTCTGGTCAGGAGCCTCACCGGCGAGGACCGGGTGGCCATGGTGGAGTGGTTCACCGCCGCCGGCGTCCCTGTGGACGACCTGGATATGACCGATACCGACGCCATGCTGGACCTGTGGTTCGCCAACTATGACGTCTCCGCCAAGCCCAAGGGCATGACCATGGCCAAGCGCAACTACTACCAGCGCCTGAACAACAACCTGCTGGACATCCGGGCGGGGGACACCCTCATCATCGCCGATAAGAACGACGAGACCGGCGAGCTGGAGGAGAAAAAGCAGGTTAACAAGACCGACTATGTCAACATCGGCGAGGTAGCCAACGTGAAGACGCTTCCCCTGGGCACCGACAACTTCGGCCGTGACGTTCTCAAGCAGCTGGTGTCCGCCTGCGGCACCTCCATCCGCATCGGACTGGTGGCCGGCATCGTGGCAACCCTGATCGGCCTGAGTCTGGGCCTGCTGGCCGGGTATCTGGGGGGCATCGCGGACGACCTCATCATGTTCATTACCAACATCTTTACCGTCATCCCCGGCTTCATCCTGCTCATCCTCATCACCAACTCCGTGGGACAGGAGCAGCGGGGCGCGACCCTGGTGGCCGTGGTCATCGGACTGACCAGCTGGACCTGGACCGCCCGCTCGGTGCGCTCCCAGGTTATCAGCCTCAGAAACCGGGACCACGTAAACCTCTCCAAGCTCTCCGGTCACAGCATGGTCCGCATCGTGCTCACGGACATCCTGCCCTATATCGCCTCCTACGTTGTGATGGCGTTCATCCTCCAGGTCTCCTCCGGCATCCTGGCCGAGGCGCAGCTGTCCCTGCTGGGTCTGGGCCCCCGGACCACCACCACGGCGACCCTGGGCCTGATGATGAACTGGGCGATGCTCTACTCCGCTCATACCAACGGCTCCTGGTGGGCGTACTTCCCTGTCATCCTGACCATCACCCTCATCTCGTTCTCCCTGAACCTGATGAATACCGGTCTGGACCAGGTGTTCAACCCCACCCTGAGAGACTAAGGAGGACGCTATGGGAAAGAAAATGCTGGAGGTCAAGAACCTCAAGACCAAATACGTCACCCGCTTCCACGAGGATGTGTACGCCGTGGACGGCGTGAGTTTCTCCATTGAGGAGGGCAAATCCCTGGGCATCGCCGGCGAGTCCGGCTGCGGCAAGTCCACCCTGGCCCTGTCCATGATGGGCTACTACTTCCCGCCCCTGCACTACATGAGCGGGGATATCATTATCGACGGCACCAACATCTCCGGGATGAAGCCCGACGACGTGCGCAAGACCATCCTGGGCACCGAGATCGCCTACATCCCCCAAGCGGCCATGAACGCCCTGAACCCCACCCAGAAGATCATCCGCTTTGTGGAGGACGTGATCCGCGCCCATGATCCCAGGGCGGACAAGAAGGAGATCCGGGAGCGGGCTCAGGCCCGGTTCGCGGAGCTGGGCCTGCCCAGGGAGGTGCTGGAGAAGCACGCCGTGGAGCTCTCCGGCGGTATGAAGCAGCGCACGGTCATCGCCGTGTCCACCATCCTGTCCCCCAAGGTGCTCATCGCCGACGAGCCCTCCAGCGCCCTGGACGTGACCAGTCAGAAGATGGTCATCAAGATGATGCGGGAGCTGATGGAAAAGGGCTATATCAAGTCCATGCTCTTCATTACTCACGAGCTGCCCCTGCTCTACAACGTCACCGACGACATTATGGTCATGTACGCCGGTCAGATCGTGGAGCGGGGCTCCGCGCAGGAGATGGTCTTCGATCCCACCCACCCCTACTCCCACGGCCTCATGGGCTCCATCCTGGTCCCGGAGGAGGGCACAAGAGGCCACAAGCTGGCCGCCATCCCCGGCACGCCCCCCAACCTGAAAAAGCCGCCGGACGGCTGCCGTTTTGCGGAGCGGTGCAGGTATGCCCGGCACGATTGCCGCTTCGGCATGGTGCCGGAGAAGGAGTTCGGCGAGGGGCGCATGTACCGGTGCCTGATGGGCATCGACGAGTTGAAGGAGGTGTACAGCAATGAGTGAGGCCGCGAAGAGCAGGGATTTCAGCAAGGCTCCCATGTGCCTCTCCGGCCGGGGCGTGACCAAGGTCTTTGGCTTCGGCGATAAAAAAACCGTAGCCGTGGACCACGTGGACTTCGACTTCCATGAGGGCGAATTCGTTTCCATCGTAGGCGAATCCGGCTCCGGCAAGACCACGCTCTCGAAGATGCTGCTGGGTCTGAGCAACCAGACGGAGGGGGAGATCCTCTTCCAGGGCAGGACACGGGACATCTCCAGCGGGGCCAGGCGCAGGGAATACTGGAAGGGCATTCAGGCCATTTTCCAGGACCCCTTCGCCTCCTTCAACACCTTCAACAAGATCGACACCGTTCTGCTGGACTGCATCAACATGCGGGGCGGAAAACACCTGTCCAGGCAGGAAAAATTTGATATGATGACGGAGGCGTGCTCCTTTGTCAACCTGAAGTTTGCCGAGCTGACCAACAAGTACCCCTTTGAGCTGTCCGGCGGCCAGATGCAGCGGCTGATGATCGCCCGAATCTTCCTGCTCAAGCCGAAGATCCTTCTGGCCGACGAGCCCACCAGCATGGTGGACGCCTGCTCCCGGGCCACCATTCTGGATATGCTGCTCCAGCTCCGGGACGAGGTGGGGATGACCATCATCTTCATCACCCACGACATCGGCCTGGCCTACTACATTTCCGACACCGTGTACATCATGGAGCATGGCAGGTTTGTGGAGTACGGCAAGGCGGACGAGGTGATCCTCTCTCCCAGAGCCGCTTATACCAGGCGGCTCATCAGCGACGTCCCCAAGATTCACGAGGAGTGGGACCTGAGCACGGTGGATGAGCTGAGCGTGAAGTGAGAAGTTCCCCGCGGGGAATAATGTGCAGTTTCTGAATTTCTTTTTGATCCTTTTTCTTTCAGGAAAAAGGGCGTATCCTAAAATAACCCAGTAGAGAAGTAAAGATGGAGGACGATTTCTATGGACGTGAAAGCCCTGGTTTCTCAAATGACGCTGGAGGAGAAGGCCGGTCTCTGCTCCGGTCTGGATTTCTGGCACACCAAACCGGTGGAGCGCCTGGGCGTTCCCTCGGTGATGGTCAGCGACGGCCCTCACGGCCTGCGCAAGCAGGATGAGAAGGTGGATCACCTGGGGGTCAACGAAAGCATCAAGGCCGTGTGCATGCCCGCCGCCTGCGCCACCGCGGCTTCCTTTGACCGGGCGCTCATCGGCAGGATGGGCGAGGCCATCGGCGAGAGCTGCCAGCACGAGAAGCTTGGCGTGGTGCTGGGCCCCGCGGTGAACATCAAGCGCTCCCCCCTGTGCGGGCGGAACTTCGAATATTTCTCCGAGGACCCCTATCTGGCCGGCGAGATGTCCGCCGCCTATATCGGCGGCGTCCAGAGCAAAAACGTGGGCACCTCCATCAAGCATTTTGCCGCCAACAACCAGGAGCACCGCCGCATGAGCTCCAGCTCCAACGCCGATGAGCGGACGCTGCGGGAAATTTACTTCCCCGCCTTTGAAATCTCCGTGCGGAAGTCCCAGCCCTGGACGGTAATGTGCTCCTACAACCGTCTCAACGGCGTCTACGCCTCCGAGAACCCCTGGCTGCTGACCGACGTGCTGCGGAAGGAGTGGGGCTTCGAGGGCTACGTCATGAGCGACTGGGGCGCGGTGAGCGACCGGGTTGCCGGCGTGGCCGCGGGACTTGATCTGGAGATGCCTTCTTCCGGCGGACTCAACGACCGGAAGATCGTAGCCGCTGTCAAGGCCGGGACGCTGGACGAGAAGATCGTGGACCAGGCCTGCGAGCGAATCCTGAACATCAATTACCGCTATCTGGAGAACGCCAAACCCGAGACCCCCTGGGATCAGGAGGCGGACCACCAGCTGAGCGCCAGGATCGCCGAGGAGTGCATGGTGCTGCTGAAAAACGAGGGCGCGCTGCCGCTGAATAAGGCGGACAAGGCGGTCTTTATCGGCGAGTTTGCCGCCAGGCCCCGGTTCCAGGGCGGCGGAAGCTCCCACATCAATTCCTTCAAGACCACCTCCGCCCTCCAGGCCGCCGAAGCGCAGGGTCTGCCCGTGACCTATGTCCAGGGCTACAGCGCGGCCAGAGACGAGGCCACCGATGAAATGATCGCCGGAGCTGTGGAGGCCGCCAGGGCCGCCAGGGTGGCGGTGGTGTTCGCGGGCCTGCCCGACGCCTACGAGTCCGAGGGCTATGACCGCAGCCACATGGCCATGCCCGCGTGCCAGAACCGTCTCATCGAGGCCGTGGCCGAGGCCAATCCCAACACCGTGGTGGTGCTGCACAACGGCTCCCCGGTGGAGATGCCCTGGCTGGGCAGGGTGAAGGCGGTGCTGGAGGCCTACCTGGGCGGCCAGGCGGTAGGCATTGCCACCGTGAATCTGCTCTACGGCGACGCAAATCCCTGCGGCCACCTGCCGGAGACCTTCCCGGTGAAGCTCAGCGACAACCCCTCCTATCTGTACTACGGCGGCGAGGGCAACGAGGCCGATTACCGGGAGGGCGTGTTCGTGGGGTACCGGTACTATGACAAGAAGGAAATGGAGGTCCTCTTCCCCTTCGGTCACGGCCTGAGCTACACCACCTTCGCCTGCTCCAACCTGCGTCTGAGCGGGGATAAGATCACCGACCAGGATACCCTGACCGCCACCGTCGCCGTCAAAAACACCGGCGGCAGGGCGGGCAAGACGGTGGTGCAGCTGTACGTAGGCGACAGGGAGAGCACGGTGCTGCGCCCCGTCCGGGAGCTGAAGGGCTTTGAGAAAGTGGAGCTCCAGCCCGGCGAGAGCAGGGACGTGACCTTCACCCTGGATAAGCGGTCCTTCGCCTACTGGAACACGGCAATCCATGACTGGCATGTGGAGACCGGCGCGTTCACCATCGAGGTGGGCCAGTCCTCCCGTGATATCGAGGTTTCCGCCGAGGTGACGGTGGAGTCCACGGTGGAGCTTCCCCGGCGTTATACCGCCGACAGCATCTTCATGGACGTCATGGCCGATCCCAGGGCGGCCAGGGCTATCGAGCCCATGCTGGCCACCATCCAGAAGGCGTTTGCCCCCAATGCGGAGGCCAGCGATACCGCTCAGGAGGCGGTGAGCGCCGATATGGGAATGGCGATGATGCGGTACATGCCCCTGCGGGGCCTGTTGAGCTTCGCGCCGGACAAGATCACCGACGACACCATGGAGGAGCTGCTCAAAGCGCTGAACGGATAATCGCAGCGGCACTCGCCTTTCCTGAAAGTTCTTAAGATTCTGCAACGGGCGCATCCGTGGGGCCGCCTACGGCGGCCTTAGCGCTAAAAGCGCCGCAAAGCGGCGCTTCACGGGGCGCCCGTGCAGAATTGAATTTCGCATGACCCCTCGATGGGGTCATTGCGAAATCGTTGATTCTTTTTCTTTCAAGAAAAAGAATGTTCGCCAAAACAGGGGGCCCCATGCAAATGGCGGCCCCTGTTTTTTGAGGAGAAATCGCATATGCAATACGGATTTTTTGATGATGCGCGGCGGGAATATGTGATCGAGACCCCCGCCACGCCCCTGCCCTGGATCAACTATCTGGGCAGTCAGGAGTTCTTTTCCCTGATCAGCAATACCGCCGGGGGCTATTGCTTCTACCGGGACGCCAAGCTCCAGCGGCTGCTGCGCTACCGGTACAACAACGTCCCGGCGGATACAGGCGGACGGTTCTTCTACATCCGGGAGACGGACGGCGGAGTGTGGAGCCCCACCTTTCACCCCGCGGACGCCGCCCTGGACCGCTACCGCTGCCGCCACGGCATGGGCTATACCGTCTTCGAGACGGCCAGGGACGGACTGGCGGCGGAGCTGACCTTCTTCGTACCCACCGGAGAAAACTGCGAGGTGCAGCATGTGGTCCTGAAGAATGAGACGGACCGGGAGAGGACCTTCCGCTTTACCGCCGCCGTGGAGTGGTGCCTGTGGAACGCGGTGGACGACGCCACCAATTTCCAGCGGAACCTGAATATCGGGGAGGTGGAGCGCGAGGGCAGCGTTCTCTATCACACCACCGAGTACCGGGAGCGCCGGGACCACTACGCCTATTACGGCGTGAACGCATCCATTGCCGGGTATGACACCGATCGGGACAGCTTCCTGGGCCAATTCGGCTCCTTTGCCGCGCCCCAGGCGGTGGTGAATGGAAAAACCGGAGATTTCCTGGCCCACGGCGGCGCGCCCATGGCAGGACTGGCCCTGGACGTGACGCTGGCTCCCGGCGGGCGGACGGCGTACACCTTCGTTCTGGGTTACGGACAGAACCCCAGGGATCAGAAGTTTATTTCCCCCGGCGTCATCCGGAAGGATACCGCCCGCCGGGTGATGGAGAAGTTTGCCGGGGAACAGGCGGTGGCGGACGCGCTGGAGGAGCTCCGGGCCTACTGGGAGGATCTGCTGAGCGTCTACCGTCTGGAGTGCGGGGACAGGAAGCTGGAGATCATGGTGAACACCTGGCACCAGTACCAGTGCATGGTTACCTTCAACATGAGCCGCTCGGCCAGCTATTTCGAGTCCGGTACCGGCCGGGGCATGGGCTTCCGGGACAGCTGCCAGGATCTGCTGGGCTTTGTCCATATGGCTCCCGAGCGGGCCAGGGAGCGGATTATTGACATCGCCTCCATCCAGTGGGCCGACGGGGCCACCTACCACCAGTACCAGCCTTTGACCAGGCGGGGCAACAGCGATATCGGCAGCGGCTTCAACGACGACCCCCTGTGGCTGGTGGCCTGTACCTACGCCTATATCGCCGAGACCGGGGACTGGTCCATCCTGGATCATCCCACGCCCTTCGACAACGTCCCCGGCTCCGAGGCGCCGCTGATGGAGCATCTGCGCCGGAGCGTGGGGTATGTCATGACCCACCTGGGCCCTCATGGGCTGCCACTCATCGGCCGGGCGGACTGGAACGACTGTCTGAACCTCAACTGCTTCTCCGAGGAGCCGGGAGAGAGCTTCCAGACCACGGGCCCCAGCGAGGGCCCTGTGGCGGAGAGCGTGTTTATTGCAGGCATGTTTGTTCTCTACGGGCGGCAGTACGCCGCCCTGTGCCGGAAAAAAGGCCTGGAGGAGGAAGCCGGACAGGTGGAGGAGGCCGTCCGGGCCATGGAGCGGGCCGTGAAGGGCCCCGGCTGGGATGGGGCGTGGTTCCTCCGGGCCTATGACGCGCATTCCAACCCCGTGGGCAGCAGGGACTGCGCCGAGGGCCAGATCTATATTGAGCCCCAGGGAATGTGCGTCATGGCCGGCATCGGTCTGGATGACGGCAGGGCGGTCCGCGCCCTGGATTCCGTCCGGGAGCGGCTGCTGGGACAGTACGGCGTAGAGCTGCTCTCCCCCTGCTATACCGTGTATCACAGGGAGCTGGGAGAGATCAGCAGCTACCCGCCGGGCTATAAGGAGAACGGGTCCGTCTTCTGTCACAACAACCCCTGGGTCAGCATTGCCGAAACTGCGGCGGGCCGGGGGGACAACGCCTTTGACATCTATCGCCGGACCTGTCCCATCTATCAGGAGGAGCACAGCGAGGTGCGGCGGGTGGAGCCCTACGTCTACGCCCAGACCGTGGCAGCCCGGGCCTCTCACGACCAGGGCGCGGCCC
This sequence comes from uncultured Oscillospiraceae bacterium, assembly GCA_910587505.1. GTDB lineage: Bacteria > Bacillota > Clostridia > Oscillospirales > Oscillospiraceae > Pelethomonas. Next base: position 31,642 of record CAJULD010000027.1, read on the forward strand.
GGAACAGCTGGCTTACCGGCACCGCTGCCTGGACCTTTGTCAACATCAGTCAGTACATTCTGGGCGTGAAGCCCACCCCCGAGGGGCTGATCGTCGATCCCTGCCTGCCGGAGGCGCTGCGGGAGTACACGGTGCACCGCCGCTACCGGGGATCGCTCTATCGGATTCACGTCCGCCAGACAGGGAGGTATTCCCTGAGCGTGGATGGAAAGCCGTTGGAGGGGAAGCGGCTTCCCGATGAAGGAAAGACAGAATATCATGTGGAGGTAACAGTATGAGCGCATTTCCTAAGGACTTTATCTGGGGCGTGGCCTGTGCGTCCTACCAGTGCGAGGGCGGATGGAACGAGGATGGCAAAGGGCCCAATATCTGGGACGACTTCTGCCACGAGCTGACCCGGACCCATGTGAAGAACGGCGACACCGGCGATGTGGCCTGCGACAGCTACCACCGCTACCGGGAGGACGTGGCCCTGATGAAGGCCCACAACATCAAGGCATACCGCTTCTCCATCAGCTGGGCGCGGGTACTCCCCGACGGAGACGGAGAGGTCAACGAGAAGGGCCTGCAATTCTATGAAAATCTGGTGGATGAGCTCATTGCGAACGGCATCGAGCCCATGATTACCCTCTACCACTGGGATCTGCCCTCCGCCTTGCAGGACAAGGGCGGCTGGCTGAACCGGGACATTGTTGCCGCTTTCGGCCGCTATGCCGGGATTGTGGCCCGACGGCTGAAGGGGAAGGTCAGGAAGTACATGACCCTCAACGAGCCCCAGTGCGCCGCTTTCCTCGGGTACGGCAACGGAGAGCATGCGCCGGGCCTGAAAATGGGAGAGGAGAAAGTGGCCCAGGTGTTCCATATCATGTGCCTGGCCCACAGCGAGGCCTACCGGGCTATCAAGGCCGTGGACAGCGAGGCCATGGTGGGCGCGGCCCCCTGCGGCCGCCAGTGCTACCCGGAGGTGGATACCCCCGAAAACCGGGAGGCCGCCTATCGGGAGACCTTCAATCTCTCCTCCGTCCAGGGGTGGGCCTTTACCACCAACATCTTCTTGGACTCCCTGCTGCTGAAAAAGTACGATGAGAGCGCCCCGGCGGCGGTGCGGAAATTTGCGGAGACCATCGATCCCGCCGACTGGGAGAAGATGGAGACGCTGGATTTCATCGGCCTGAACGTCTACAACGGCGACATGGTGGACGCGCAGGGCGAGTACGTGAAGCGCTATCCCGGCTTCCCCCTCACCGCCACCAAGTGGAAGGTGTCCCCGGAGGCGCTGCACTACTGCGTGGTGAACAACTACCGCCGGTATGGCAAGCCCATTATCATCACAGAGAACGGGCAGTCCTGCAACGACCGGATTTTCCTGGACGGCAGGGTCCACGATCCGGAGCGGATCGACTTCCTCCACCGGTACCTGCGGGAGCTGAAAAAGGGCATCGACGAGGGGGCGCCGGTGCTGGGATACCTCCAGTGGAGCTTCCTGGACAATTTCGAGTGGAGTCAGGGATATGACGAGCGGTTCGGCATCATCTACGTGGACTACCGCACCGGAGAGCGCATCCCCAAGGACTCCGCCGCGTGGTACGCGGAGGTCATCGCCAGCAACGGGGAGAATCTGTAAGCGAGACTGTGACGTAAGAAAACGGTGAAGGCCGGCGCAGCTTCACGCTGCGCCGGCCTTTCGCATTGTTCCCGCTTCGGACAGACCGTGTGAGACAAATGCCCTGCCCTGGCTGAAGCGCCCTTTTCAGATTGGTGTTGCTCAACGCCATTTGACAAAATGATTCGCTAAAATATCTAAAGAGCGCAGTTACCCTATACAGACATATAAGTGCGCGATAAAAATTTTTTCGATTTGGATATTCACGATAAGACACTTACAATAGCAATCGTGCAAACTGATAATACTCCCACACCGAATATGACAATCACTTTTTTAACCTTTTTATCCCCTTTTGCTGCCATATCTATTTTATCTGAAAATGAAATGCAGAAAATGGCAGCTATCATTAACAATACAGGCATTAACAGTACAGAAATTTTTTCCATATCTCCCTCCGCAACTTCCGATTTAATGAGCTGATTATACCACACAGTTATTGCTGCATCAACCCGGTTTTGCAGAAACTGCCAAAGGGATATCCCGGCAACACTTTCCTTAAAAGGGACGGCTGAAATACGTACTTGCATTTTGCCGCAAAGTATGGTATATTTAATGTCAGTATGCCGGTGTGATGGAATTGGTAGACGTAGTGGACTCAAAATCCACCGCTGGCGACAGCGTATCGGTTCGAGTCCGATCACCGGCACCAACTTGTGTTGATGAAAAAAGATGCACAGCAAAAATGCCGCACTTTCGTGCGGCATTTTTGCATTTTTTTCTGCACACCAAAGACAGCAGGTTACCCAACCTCCAGGTATGGCCTTGCAAGGCCGATTGTCACCCGCGTCCCTTTTCCTGGCTCCGACGCCACATGGATCGTATGACGCAGCTTCCCGCAGATTTCCCGGCACAGATACAGTCCGATCCCGGTGGCCCGCTTGTCCATCCGGCCGTTGCAGCCCGTATATCCCCGCTCGAAAATCCGGGGCAGATCCTCGGTTGCGATGCCCACGCCGTCGTCCTGAATCACCAGGTTCTCGCCCTCCCGCCAGATAATGACATGGCCGCCGGGCGCATACTTTACCGCGTTGGACACCACCTGCTCAATCATCAGCTGGAGCCACTTTTCATCGCTGAGCACCTGCAGCCCCGTTTCCCGCAGCTCCAGCGACACCTTGCCCCGGATAAACAGCGGCGCGTACTTCCGCACCGCCTGCCGCAGCACGCTGTCCAGGTCCACCTGCCGGATCACATAATCTGACGCTCCGCCCCCCAGCCTCAGATAGCTGAGCACCAGCTCCACATATCGCTCGATGCGGAACAGCTCAGCGCTCAGCGCCCGGCCCCGGTCCGTATCGTCCTCCTGTAGAATCAGCCTCATGGCGGCAATGGGCGTCTTGATCTGGTGAACCCACATGGTGTAATAGTCCACGGTTTCCCGCGTTTTCGCATCCAGCGCGGAAACTGCCGTCCGCCGGTTCTCATCCAGCTCCAGAATAATTTCCCGGCAGGCGGCTTCCTCCGGATTTCGGGGTTCCGGCAGCAGGGACAGCAGCAGCGCCGCCTGCCCCTGGATGCTCTCCAGCAGCTTGACCTTTCCCCGCCACCGGGTAAAATCTACCGCTCCGGCAACCAGCAGTATCATCAGACACAGCCCCCCGCCATAGCACGCCGCCTCCCATGGCAGATCATACAGCGCCAGCACCCAGGCGAACAGCCCCATGCACGCGCCCAATAGCAGCAGCAGTCCACACCGCCGCCTGATATAGCTCCAGAATATCCTCATGTGCCGTCACCCCTCGACCAGATAGCCCATCCCCTTTTTGGTCCGGATAAAATCGGTCAGGCCAATTCCCTCCAGTTTTCTCCGCAGGCGGGCCATATTCACCGTCAGGGTATTCTCGTCTACAAAGCTGTCCGTCTCCCACAGCTTCCGCATCAATGTATCCCGCGATACGGTTTTCCCCCGCTGCTCCAGCAGCACCTGCAAGATCCGGTACTCGTTCCGGCTCAGCTCCAGGGACTGTCCTTCGTACCGCAGGGTATTGTCTCCGGTGTCCAGCACTGCGCCCCGACATCCCAGCAGCGGAGCAGAAGCGCCGAAATCGTAGGTTCTCCGCAGCAGGGCCTGTATTTTGGCGGCCAGTACCTCCAGATCGAAAGGCTTGGCCACAAAATCGTCTCCGCCCATGTTCATGGCCATGACGATATTCATATTGTCGGATGCGGAGGAGAGAAAGACGATGGGTACCTGACTGAGCTTCCGGATCTCCGTGCACCAGTGGTACCCATTCCGGTAGGGCAGGCCGATATCCAGCAGCACCAGATGGGGCCCAAAGACGGCAAATTCCTCCATCACGCGGGTCAGATCCTCCGCCTTCCGGGCCTCCCAGCCCCAGGAGGCAATATATTCTACTACCGCCCGCGCAATGACGGCATCATCTTCTATCACAAAAATCTTATACATACCGTATTCCTTTTCCGGAACATAACGTCCAGGCCAGCTTTATGTCACCAGTCTGTATCAACCCGGTAATCTCCATCAATCAGCTGCATTTCCGCTCCGGACTCCCGGCAGCTGCGCAGCGTCTCCTCATTGTCCCGAAGCAGAGATTCCATGGTGCAGTCCGCATCGTCCAGCCGGTTTTCAATGGCACTGGCGTACCTCCTGATGTCGTCAAAATGCGCCCGGATATATCTTTCGCTCATCACCAGGCAGCGGTACCTGATATGAGGGAGATATTCCTCCTCAAAGCTTTTTGCCCAGTCAAAAGGAATGTAGCTGCCCTCGACAATCAGATTCTGGTTGTTTTCAATGGCAGTCTTGACCATCTCCCGGATAACAGGCCACAGATAATCCGTCAGCGCCCGGTCGCCGCTCTCCGGCGTGAGACTGGTATGCCCGCTGCGAATCAGCCCCATTTTCAAATGGTCAATGGAGAGAGAAGGGTAATGATATTTCTCCAGAAGCCTCTGGGCCAGAAGAGTCTTCCCCGTATGGGACGCTCCCGCGATCAGAAAGATCATACGCTCCCCTTTCTATAAAAGCTCCCGCCTGAACGTATCCCCATCCCAATACGCATACTGTTCGCCCAGCGTATCATCCTCAAACAGGCGAATCATCTGGTCGAAGCTCACCGCCAGCGGATAGTTCCCCAGCTCACTGCGCTTGATCCAGAAGACCCTGCCCTCGTCGGAGGATTGCAGCTCCCCGGAAAACCGGTTTGCCTTATAGAGCATCACAATGTACCGCGTGCCATCCTTCTCTGGAAACTGCTTCATTCCGCACAGCTGCGGCTTCTCGATGGTCAGTCCGGTCTCCTCCCGGACCTCCCGGATCACGGCTTTGGTAAAGGACTCCCCCGGCTCCACATGCCCCCCGGGAAAAACAACCCCCGGCCAATCCGGGTCCAGCCTATCCTGCACCAAGATATTTCCCTGGTTATCGTAGACCATGCACATATTCGTCAGTACAACCGTCTCCCTGCGCGCCATTTTGAAGTCCTCCTATGTGCAATTTCCCCTTCGCAATACAAAAAAGAGGGACAGTCTCTCGACTGTCCCCACAGTGTTGGCGTTACCTATCTTTCCGGGCCGTCTCCAGCCAAGTATTGTCGGCAGAAGCGAGCTTAACTTCCGTGTTCGGAATGGGAACGGGTGGACCCTCGCCCTAATCAACACCAACTTAATTTTCAAATTACACCCTGAAAACCGAACAAAGGAAAGGAGGGGAAGTGAGAGCGGAGCTTGGCATGAGCCTGCATAAAGTAGGTCAAGCCCTCGGGCGATTAGTACAGGTCAGCTGCACACATTACTGCGCTTCCACCTCCTGCCTATCAACCAGGTAGTCTTCCTGGGCCCTTACTCCATAAAGGATGAGAGATCTCATCTCAGGGGGGGCTTCACGCTTAGATGCCTTCAGCGTTTATCCCGTCCGTACATAGCTACCCAGCTGTGCCGTTGGCACGACAACTGGTGCACCAGAGGTACGTCCATCCCGGTCCTCTCGTACTAAGGACAGCTCCCTTCAAATCTCTTACGCCCGCAACAGATAGGGACCGAACTGTCTCACGACGTTCTGAACCCAGCTCGCGTGCCGCTTTAATTGGCGAACAGCCAAACCCTTGGGACCGAATTCAGCCCCAGGATGCGACGAGCCGACATCGAGGTGCCAAACCTCCCCGTCGCTGTGGACGCTTGGGGGAGATCAGCCTGTTATCCCCAGGGTAGCTTTTATCCGTTGAGCGATGGCATTTCCACTCACATACCACCGGATCACTAACTCCAACTTTCGTTACTGCTCGACCCGTCGGTCTCGCAGTTAGGCTCGTTTATGCGTTTACACTCACTGCACGATTTCCGTCCGTGCTGAACGAACCTTTGAGCGCCTCCGTTACTCTTTTGGAGGCGACCGCCCCAGTCAAACTGCCCACCTAACAGTGTCCCCCGACCAGCTTCATGGCCGCAGGTTAGAAAACCAGCAATACAAGAGTGGTATCCCAAGGTTGACTCCACACAAGCTGACGCCCATGCTTCCAAGTCTCCCACCTATCCTGTACATGCATTACCGATCTTCAGTATTAAGCTACAGTAAAGCTCCATGGGGTCTTTCCGTCTAGTTGCGGGTAACTGGCATCTTCACCAGTACTACAATTTCGCCGGGTGGGCTGTCGAGACAGTGCCCAAATCATTACGCCATTCGTGCGGGTCAGAACTTACCTGACAAGGAATTTCGC
>CAJULD010000028.1 GCA_910587505.1 uncultured Oscillospiraceae bacterium
TCCTTTTTGACCGCTTTACTGCTGCCAGTAAAGCGGTTTTTGTCTCCAGTCCAAAACATAAGACATTGCTTCTCAAGTGAAAGCGTATTATAATTCAGATATAGTAGAACGTTTTAATATTAACAGAGAGGTTTGCCCATGAATATTGCCGCTTACTGCCGTGTCTCTACGGAAAAAGAGGATCAGCTCAACAGTCTGGAAGCCCAGAAGGAGTTCTTTTCTGCGTACACCCGGCGTACCGGCGATACCCTCATCCGCCTGTACGCAGATGAAGGTCTGTCCGGCACGAAGATCAAAAACCGCAAGGAGTTCCTGCGGATGATGGCGGACGCCGAGCACCACCTGTTCGACATGGTGGTAGTCAAAGACATCTCCCGTTTTGCCCGAAATACGGTAGACCTTCTGCAAAACGTCCGCAGGCTGAAAGCCCTGGGCATCGAGACTCAGTTCCTCACCGCCAACATGACCAGCATGGGCAACAGCGAGTTTGTTTTAACCATTTTCGGCGCGCTGGCCCAGGAGGAGAGCGCCAACACCTCCAGGCGGGTGAAGTTCGGCAAAAAGCTGAACGCCGGGAAAGGCCGGGTCCCCAACATTGTCTACGGCTACGACAAGACCATCGGGGACTATTTCAATCTCACCATTAACGGGGAGGAGGCCGCCGTCATCCGGCAGATCTACCACTGGTACACCCAGGAGGGCTACGGTTCCGCCAAAATCGCAAACATGCTCAACGAGCGGGGCCTGAAAACCAAGCGCAACTGCCAGTGGAGCCAGAACGCCGTGGGACATATCCTCCGAAACGAGCTGTATACCGGAAAAATCATTAACGGCAAGCAGGAGGTCACGGATTTTCTCACCGGCCAGAGAACGGACAAGGACGAAGCCGATTGGATCGTTGTGGACAGGCCCGAGCTGCGCATTATTGACGATGAGACTTTCCAGCAGGCCCGTGAGGTCCTGCACTCCCGCCACAGCGCCTTTAAGATCACCCGGGAGCGCCAAAGCAACAAACACCTGTTCTCCACCCTCATCAAGTGCAGGGAGTGCGGCTGGTCTTTCCGCCGTACCGTCCGCACCTACAAAAACACCTATGTCCGCTGGGTCTGCTCCGGACACAACGGGCGGGGAGCCGGCAGCTGCCCCAACGCCGTCACAGTGGACGAGGAAGAGCTGATCGAGGTCCTTCAGGAATACTTCGCCGGGCTGCTGAAAGCGAAGAAATCGGTCGTCAGCCATGTGGTGAACCAGTTCCAGAAGGTCTACAGGGCCAGGGACGAGAACCTGGGCTACGAAAAGGAGCTGACCGCTCAGCTTGCCAGGCTGCAAAAGACCCGGCAGAAGTATATGGACATGTATACCGACGACCTGATCTCCCGGGACGAGCTGAACGCCAGGATCGGCGGGATGCGCAGGGAGATCGAGCGGCTGGAGAACGAGCTGAAAATGATTTCCTGCAACCTGACCAGAGGGGAGCAGTTGGAGAGCGTTCTGGCCGGCACCTTCAGGGAGATCGAGGACATCACCGACGTACGCCAGATGACCAATACCCGGCTCAAGCGCGTGATACAGAAGATTGAGGTGGATAAAGAGGGGAATGTTGACATTTATCTGCGCCTTTTTGGCGATTTTGGGCTGGACAGTACCGCTCTAATTAATGATAACCGTACATAAGGATATTCAGGAGCGCTTGCCCCTTTACAACAGAAGCCTCTATCTGCAGGTAAAGGAAATACTGGATGAGAACAAAGCGGAGCGGCATATCCGCGGCGGCATTGCCACCCGCCGCAAATACCGCGGCGAAGCATAAAGGCCGGAACGCCAGGGAAAAACCGTCAGGAGGAAAGAAAATATGAAGCCCTGCCATAAACAGAATCCCAGTCTGCGCCGCCCGTCGGAGCCGTCCTGTGCTGCGGCCGCGCCCGGCGCGGCGGCCCGGACGGCTGCACCGGGCCCCAAGCCGCCGGAGGCGGCGGTCCATCGTTACGTTCACCCCATCCGCACCGCCCGGACGGCGGCGCGGCCCAGCATGGAGGAACTGCTCGGCGACGTGCTGGAGGCCCTCTCCCGCCAGTCGGAGCAGCTGGAGGAGGTGCTGCGCCGTCTGGAACGTGACAACTCTGATACAAATTAAACAAATGGTGACAAATTTTCCGCCCCGCTTGTGTTATGCTCCCGTTGAGAGTATAATAGGCGTTGACGCGGCCTGTCCGCGCCGATCTCTATGGCAATACGAGGAGCATACAATCCATGAGGCGCAGCAAAAGAAAAACCAGCGGCTTACAGGCTGCCGCGGTGGCGGCAGTCTGTATCCTGTTTGTCGTGACCGCCCTGGTTGGGCTGTACAAATGCTTTTCCAGGGAACCCGCCGTCCCCCGGCAGGAGACGCCCCGGAATACGCCGGAGCCGGAGGAGGACAACGCCCAGGAGCCGGGAGCCTCCGCCGTGAAAAATACGGCCCCGGAGCGGAAGGAGCGCTTCCATACCATCCTGCTGGGCGGACTGGACGATGAGAACGGCGGCAGCGATACCAACCTTCTGGTGGCGGTAGACGCCAAAAACGGCCGTATCGACGTGGTCAGCCTGCCGCGGGACACGCTGCTGAACGTATCCTGGTCGGTGAAAAAGCTGAACAACGCCTACCACCACGGCGGCTTCACCCAGACCATGGAGGAGGTATCCCGCCTGCTGGGCATTCCGGTGGACCACTATGTCACCGTGGACCTCCAGGCTTTTGTGGAGCTGGTGGACGCCATCAACGGCGTGGACTTTGACATTCCGGTGGATATGGATTACGACGACGACTGGCAGGACCTGCACATTCATTTCCCCAAAGGGCTCCGGCATCTTGACGGCAAAGAGGCTCTTCAGGTGGTCCGCTGGCGGCAGAACAACGACGGTACCGGCTATGCCACCGCCGACATCGGCCGCATCGGCACCCAGCAGGAGTTCCTGAAGGCCGTGGCCAGACAGGCGCTGCAGGTCTCCAACTGGGACAAGATCCGGCCGATGGCCGAAATATTCCAGAAGTGGGTGGACACGGACCTGAAGCTGGCCAATCTGGTCTGGCTGGGGGAGCAGGCTTTGACCGTGGGGAGCGATAATATCACCTTCCACACCCTGCCCGGCGACGGGGCGGGATATTACAAGGGCGGGTCCTACTACGTGCTGGACCCGGAGGCCGTGCTGGAGATGGTCAATACATATTTTAACCCCTACAAGCGGGAGCTGACCGGCGAGGACATGGACATTCTGGTACCTTGAGGGGAGGTTGGCGATGAAAAGCAGACAACGCTTTGCCGCGCTGGCGCTGGCGGCCGTTCTGGCGTTCAGTCCCCTGTCCGCCGGAGCGGAGGCGGTTTCCACCGGCGCGCCCGTTTATATCTATGAGGGGCAGTTTTCCGATGTGTCCGCCGGAGACTGGTACTATGAGGCGGTAAAGACCGTATATGAGCTGGGGCTGGTCCGTGGAAACGGGGGCCGCTTTGACCCGGAAGGCGAGCTGACGGGGGCGGAAGCGGCGGCCATGGCGGCCCGGCTGCGCAGCCTTCGGGAGACGGGAAGCGAGCCGGAGCCCCGGACGGACGGCCCGTGGTACCTCCCATACGTCGCCTATTTGCAGGAGGAGGGCGTTCTGGGCCGGGAGCTGGAGGGCGCCTATGACCGTCCGGCTACCCGTGCGGAGGCGGCGCATATTCTGGCGGGAGCGCTGTCCGCGGAGGAGGACCCGGTCAATCAGGAAACGGTTGCCGCCGGATACGCTGCCGGGCAGTATATCCGGGATGTGACCGGAGAGACCCCCTATGAGGAGGATATCCTGCGGCTGTACAGCTGGGGGATCACCGGCGGCGCGGACGAGAGGGGCTCGTTCCTGCCGGAGGCGCGCATCTCCCGCGCGGAAGCGGCGGCCATGGCGGCCCGGCTGGCACGGGAGGAGCTGCGGCTGACGCTGGAGTGGGAGATCCTGCCGCCCTACAGCCGGAAGGGAACAGAGCTGAAAGATCTGGTGGAAAGCGACGGGACCTTCTACGCTTCCCCCCTGCCGGAGGAGCGAGAGAAGATCCGGGCTGACATTTGCCGGATGCTTTCCCGTGGGGAGAGACGCATCAGCCTGGAGTACCCGGTGGGATCGCTGAACGGCGAGTTTGTAGACGCGCTGCTGGAGGCGTTCCTGACGGAGGTACGGGATTATGTGGAGCAGACATATAACAATGTCTCCGCCCTGTATTCCGTCCGCGGCATCTCTGCGGTCATCACCTTCTCCAGCAGCCTGTATGACGAGTCCCTGGTGGAGAAGTACCGGGAGGAGACCATGGACTATGCCATTGCGGTCCATGACCGGCTGTGGGAGACGGGGGAGCTGACGGAGGCTATGACCGAGCAGGAGAAGGCGCGGGTCTATTTTACCTGGATCTGCGAAAACTGCCGCTATGACCACACCTTACAGGACATGAGCCACAGCGGCTACCGCCTGTTTGACGAGGGAATTGCGGTCTGCGACGGCTACACGGCGGCCTATAATCTGCTGCTGAAGCTGGAGGGGATCTCCTGCGGTACGTACACGGTGGGCGACCACATCTGGACCGTGGCGGTGCTGGACGGGCGGCCCTGCCATATCGATACCACCTGGGGCGACCAGGAGGGCGGCGTGGCCTACCGGTATTTCGCCATGACCGAGCAGGATTCCCTGGCGCGGTTCTGAAATTTTTCTGACAGAAAGGAGCGTTTCTGCTTTGGATATTATTGTATTGGCCGGCGGTCTGTCCCCGGAGCGTCAGGTTTCCCTGGTCTCCGGTCAGAGCGTCTGCCGGGCGCTGCGGAGTCTGGGGCACCGGGCGGTGCTGGTGGATATGTTTATGGGGTTGGAAGAGGACGGGGCGGACCTGTTTGACGCGCCGGACGGCCGGTGTACCCAGGAGGAGATCACGGCCGAAGCCCCCGACCTGGAGGCGGTCCGGGCCTCCCGGAGGGACAAATCGCCCAGCCTGTTCGGCCCCGGCGTGCTGGAGGCCTGCATGCGCTCGGACGCGGTGTTTCTGGGCCTCCACGGCGAGTGCGGGGAGGACGGACGGGTCCAGGCCGTCTTTGACCTGCTGGGCGTTCCCTATACCGGTTCGGGCCACCTGTCTTCCGGTATGGCGATGAACAAAGCCGTCGCCAAGCAGGTGATGGAACGCTGCGGCATCCCCACCCTGCCCTGGCGGGAGCTGGTTTACCGCCGGGAGGACATCCCCCGGCTGACCGGAGAGCTGCCCCTTCCGGCGGCGGTGAAAGCCATCAACGGCGGGTCCTCTCTGGGGCTGGCCCTGCCGGATACCAGGGAGGAGCTGGCCGGCGCGCTGGAGGAAATGCTCTCCTATGGCGGGCACGTTATCGTGGAGCGAAAGATCAAAGGCCGGGATCTCACCGTGGGCGTGCTGGGGGACCGGTACCTGCCGGCGGTGGAGATGATCTCTCAGAATGGCGGCTATTTTGACTATGCCGCCAAGTATCAGGAGGGCCAGAGTCTGGAGGTCTGTCCTGCGGACATCACCCCGGAGCAGCAGCGGACCATGGGAGAAATGGCCCTGAAACTCCACAATGCCCTGGGCCTGCGGGCTTATTCCCGGACAGATTTTATTCTGGACGGAGAGGGGAGGGCCTGGTGCCTGGAAATCAACACCCTGCCCGGTATGACCCCCGGCAGCCTTTTGCCTAAGGAAGCCGCCGCCGCCGGATTGAGCTATCCGGAGCTGTGCCGGACGATCCTGGAGCTGTCTCTGGAGCGGGAGTAATGTAAGAGGAGGGGAGGAACATGGCGTTCCTCCCCTCCTGCTTTATGCATGGTCAACGCGGTTATGAATACAGGCTCTCACTCCTGTTCAACTGCCTTGACTGTATCCGGCTTTCTCCTGACCGGAAGCCAGATGCCGCTTTCGTAGTCCGGCGAGCCGGTTTCCTTCTCCATGGAATACCATTCGACGTTGTACCCCTGGGCGATTTCAAATTCCGGATTCCCCGGCAGCCACTCCTGAAAGATTTTGGTGTTCACGCTTTGCAGGGATTCCGGCATCGGTCCGCTGCACCGGAATCTGGCCCACTCCAGGGCCGGGAAGGTGAATACCGTCAGTCCCTCCGGGACCGGCCGCCCGTCGTACTTCCCGGCGATCAGGTAGCGGAACTGGCCGCCGCCGCAGTCGTCGATACACACGCCGTATTCTCCGATGCCGCATTCGCAGATGGCCCGCTCCAGCTCGGTCTCCGGCTTTTTTCCCTCCCACAGAGGGGCGCAGTGCGCCGCGCAGAAGGAATCCCAGAACCTGGGGATTTCCCGGTAGGACGAGTCCGTCAAAAACCGTTTCTCCACGCCGATGATCTGCCAGCTCTCCATTTTTTCTACAGTAAAGTCCATGCCTTCTCCTCCTTGTATGGTTAACGTAATTTTCAGCGGAAGGAAAGGGACAAGTTTCTCCGGCCGCCGCCGCAGCTGCGCGGGGGAAAGGCCATGGAACCGGCGGAACGCTTTGCTGAAGCTTTCCGGCGTGTCATAGCCATAGCGGTACGCCAGGTCGATCACCTTTTCGCGTCCCGCAATGACTTCCAGCCCCGCCAGGTACAGCCGCCGGTACCGGATATATTCCCCCATGGAATATCCGGTCACCAGCCGGAACCCCTTTTGCAGGTAGAAGGGGGAGAGGTATGCCGCCCTTGCCGCGCCCTCCGCCGGGTCCTCCTCCAGCAGGTGGCTGTCCAGATAGGCGAGCGCGTTTCTCAGGGTCTCCGTCCACTCCATGTCCGTTCTCCTTTCGTCTGATGAGAGCAGTTTACACGATTCCGGGTGATTCGTCATGTCTTTTCCTGGCCGGATTTGTCCGGCATCTTTCATCCGGGTCATGGATGAAACAAAAAGGGCGTCCGGCAAAAAACCGGACGCCTTTGCTGGAATCAATAGTAACGCTTGTTGCGGTTCTTCCGAGCCGCCTCAGACTTCTTGCGGCGCTTGACGCTGGGGCTTTCGTAATGCTCCCTGCGGCGAACCTCCGCCAGAACGCCGGCCTTGGCGCAGCTGCGCTTGAAACGCTTGAGCGCGCTGTCCAACGATTCGTTCTCCTTGACGTGGACTTCAGACATCTATTTTCCCTCCCTCCGATACATCCGGTTCTGTCCAGGATGCTCTCTAGGGCCAATCATGGCTTCACAAGGTAGAATTATAACCAGTTTTTCCTCATTTGTCAAGGCATATCTTGTAAAAAATCAGAACCGGCGTGCAGGTATTGCAGTGAAGCGCAGCACCTGCACGCGATGCAGCGGAGGAAATCCCGACTTCATGGTTCGGCTGTGGGTGGTTTGGTCGCCTTCTTATCAGTACCCGTCCCCTGCGCCTGGCCTTCAGGATCGCCTGTTATGATGTTTCGCCGGACTGAATCCCCCTCCGGCAGCTGCTCCAGCATCGCCTCCAGCCGGAATCCCGGACTTCCTGACTCATATTCAGAAGCTGTACCAACAGGCGAAGTGCGCAGATTGACGGGAAAAATTTCCGTCCGGATGTCTGCTCCCGCCTGTTGGCTCAGCTTCTCAGTTCCTCATGCCGGTTTTTGATGCGCATGCCAGGCAGAACTTCTTCCATCCCCCCTCCTGTCTGTACGGAAAAGATGTCTTTTCCATGCGGAGAGGGAGGCCGGTCCGGCCTCCCTCTTTCAAATCAGTTCATATTCCGCCAGCACGGCCTTCAGCCGTTCCCGGTTCTCCGGCTCCATCTCGCACATGGGCAGCCGGAAGATCTCCTGGCAGCGTCCCATCATGGCCAGAGCGGTCTTCACCGGGATCGGGTTAACCTCCCAGAACAGCGCCTCGCACAGCTTCCGGAGTTTCAGCTGCATTTTCCCGGCGGCGGTGAAATCCCCACGCAGACAGGCCTCCGTCAGCCGGTGCATCGCCCCCGGTACAATGTTGGCCGCCACGGAGATGACGCCTCTGCCGCCGAAGAGCATCATGGGAGCAGTCTCGTCGTCGTTACCGGACCAGATGGAGAAATCCTCCGGGCACAGCTCCCTTGTCTTCTGCACCAGAGCCAGGTCCCCTCCCGCCTCCTTCACGCCCACAATGTTGGGATGCTTCGCCAGCTCGGCGTAGGTCCCGGCGGTGCATTTCACACCGGTACGGGAGGGCACATGATAGAGAATCACCGGCCGGTCCGCCGCGTCCGCAACGGCGGTGTAGTGACGCACAAGCCCCGTCTGAGTGGCCTTGTTGTAGAACGGGGTCACTACCAGCAGCGCATCCGCTCCCGCCAGGACGGCGTCCCTGGACATGGCGATGGCGTTCCCGGTGTTATTGGAGCCGGTTCCGGCGATGACGGGAATCCTGCCGTCCACATGGCGGACCACCGTTTCAATGACCCGCATCCGCTCCTCATAGCTCATGGCGGCGGCCTCGCCGGTAGTACCGCAGGCGACGACGGCGTCCGTGCCGTTTTCCAGCTGGAAGTCCAGCAGCCGCCGCAGCGCGGGGTAATCGACGGCGTACTCTTCGGTAAAGGGCGTGACAAGGGCCGTGCAGGACCCGGTGAATATCGGTTGCTTCATAAGCGCGCCTCCTGAACGATGTATTCCTGCTTCTATTTTACAGGAACAGTTTATGCAATATAATCCGGAAAGGTGCTATATAGTATGTAAAACCTGTCCTGTTTTCCCCGGCGGCTCCGGACGCGGCGGAACGCAGGAAAATCCGTTGACAACGGAGGAGTTCTCCTGTAAAATAAAAGGGAGTAAGACAGACGGTCGCGTGGCGGCGGCGAAAGCCCCGCCATGAGGAAAGTCCGGGCTCCACAGGGCAAGGATAACGGGTAACGCCCGCCGAAGGCGACTTCAGGAAAAGTGCAACAGAAATAAACCGCCGGCATTGGCCGCTGACGCGTCCAGCGCCTGGTAAGGATGGAAAGGCGAGGTAAGAGCTCACCCATCGGCTGGAGACTGTCCGATGCTGTAAACTCTATCCGGAGCAACACCGTGGGAGAACACATGAACCGGCCCGGTTGTTCTCAGGAGGTGGCTGGAGTGGTCTGGCAACAGGCCGCCTAGATAGATGACCGTCCAATACAGAACCCGGCTTACAGTCTTGCTCACTGTCATAAGGAAACGGACGCCGGAGAGGCGTCCGTTTCCTTATGAATCCAGCTTCTTAACACGGGCGCGTTCTGTTCCTTTGCAGGAAAGGAACCGGACGCGCCCTCAGGAGTCTCCTCCCCCGGAGAAGCTCCGAACAGTTCTGTTGACTGGCGCGGCGGCGAAAATCGACAGAAAACTGATCTGGGGCAATTTCCCTCGACAGATTCCGAAAACCGTGGTATACTATGAAAACGATTCAATCACAAAAGCTTACGCCTGCCGCCCCTGCGGCAGGGCGCAGGGACAAGTCCCTGCCGGATTGGGGGAGAAAAAGATGCTGGTTCCGGTCATTCTGTTTTCTGTGGGGCTGCTGTGCCTGATTAAAGGCGGCGACTGGTTTGTGGACGGCGCGGTCCATATCGCCCACCGCTTCCGGGTACCTGAACTGCTGATCGGCGCGACGGTGGTGTCCATCGGCACCACGCTGCCGGAGGTCATGGTGTCCGCCACCTCCGCCCTGGACGGGCACGGCGAGATTGCCTATGGCAACGCCATCGGATCGGTGATCTGCAACGCCGCGCTGATCGCCGCCGTTACCATCACTGCCCGGCCCGGCCGGACCGATCCCAAAACGCTGCGCACGCCGGTGTTCTTCTTCTTTGCCGCCGCCGCGCTTTACGCCGGCGTGGCCTATACCACCGGTTATTTCAGCCGCGGAACCGGCGCGGCCCTTCTGCTGATTTTCCTGCTCTATATGGCCGTCACCATCCGGCAGATCAGGCACACCGCCGGTACGGCCTCCTCCGGCGGGGACGGCGGCGAGGGCTCCGCCCTCCGGGACGCGGGACTGCTGGCGGTGGGCGCGGCGCTCATCGCGCTGGGTGCGAAGCTGCTGGTGGATAACGGCATCCTCATTGCCCAGGCACTGGGCGTCCCGGAGTCCGTCATCGCGCTGACCTTTATCGCGCTGGGCACCTCGCTGCCGGAACTGGTCACCGCCATCACCTCTCTGGTCAAGGGCCACGGCAGCCTTTCTCTGGGCAATATCGTGGGAGCCAACCTTTTTAATCTGGTGCTGGTCTCCGGTATATCGGTGACTCTGGCCCCCTTTGACATCCCCCAGAGCGCTTCCATCGCGGGGAAAAACGCCTCCCTGGTGCTGGAGCTGCCGGTGATGCTGCTGGTTATGCTGGTCCTGACGGTCCCGGCGCTGGTCCGGGGAAAGCTGTCCCGGGGGCAGGGCGCCGCCCTGCTGGTCATATATGCGGCCTTCTGCGCGGCGCAGTTTGCACTGTGAATCCTTTTATGGAAATCGTGCTGTCAAAAGGGGGATATTCCGGCGTTTCAACGTATGGTTTCCCGTTTACACCGCCGGTTTTCCATGATAAAATAAACCGTTATCTGCTCTGATGAAGAAAGGAAAGCAGCCCTATGAAAGCTATCGTTACCGTAATCGGAAAGGACCACGTGGGGATCATCGCCGCCGTGTGCGCGCTGCTGTCGGGATACGGCGTCAACATCCTCAACATCAGTCAATCCATTCTGCAGGAATACTTCGTCATGGTCATGCTGGTGGACCTGACCAGCTGCACGTCCTCCATCGTGGAGCTCAGCGAAAAGCTGGACCTGTCCGGCCAGGAGCGGGGATTGTCCATCCGCATCCAGCGGGAGGACATCTTCAACGCCATGCACCGGATTTGATCCTTTTGCCTGAAAGAAAAGGCATCAACAATTGCGCAATACCCCCATCCGTGGGCCGCAGCTCGCCTTCCGGCAAGTCAGGCGCTTCACGCAGGGGGCATGCGCCATCTGATTCTGCACGGGCGCTCGATGCGCCCGTGCAGAATCACAGGGACTTCAGAAACGCTCCCGGGCACCTGCAATTCTAAGAACCTGTATTCATAATCGGGGGATGCCGGATGGACGGAGATTTTTCCCGTCAGACAGGGAGATTTTCCGCAGCCATACTGACGTATGACAGGGGAATTGACACAGTATGGCCGGAAAAGGACCGGCCATACGGCGTGCTGCGATTGTGATACAGGTTCTAAAGATTCCGCACGGTGACGGTATGGCGTTCCAATCGAGAAATAATACAGGAGGCTTCCATGCTCAGCCAGAACGAAATCATGCAGACCATCCAGATGATCGACCAGCAGCATCTGGACGTGCGCACCATTACCATGGGCATCTCCCTGCTGTCCTGCGCCCACAGCAACCCGAAGACGGCCTGCGATAAAATTTACGACAGGATTACCCGCTATGCCGAAAAGCTGGTCCCCACCGGCGAGGCCATCGCCAAGGAATTCGGCATCCCCATCGTCAACAAGCGGATCTCTGTTACACCCATCGCTCTGGTGGCCGCGGCGGCGGAGACGGAGGACTATGTTCCCTTCGCCCGCGCGCTGGACCGGGCCGCCAAAACCTGCGGCGTGGACTTCATCGGCGGCTTTTCCGCGCTGGTGCAGAAGGGGATGACCGAGGCGGACCGGAAGCTGATCGCCGCCATTCCCCAGGCGCTGGCGGAGACGGACATTGTCTGCTCCTCCGTCAACGTGGGCTCCACCAGGGCGGGCATCGATATGGACGCAGTGGCCCTCATGGGTCAGACCATCAGGGACCTGGCCGCCCGCACGGCGGACCGGGACGGCTTTGGCTGCGCCAAGCTGGTGGTTTTCTGCAACGCCGTGGAGGACAACCCCTTCATGGCCGGCGCCTTCCACGGCGTGGGAGAGCCGGAAAAGGTCATCAACGTAGGCGTCTCCGGTCCCGGCGTGGTCCATTACGCCCTTCAGTCGGTGAAGGGGGCCTCCTTTGACGTGGTAGCGGAGACCGTCAAAAAGACCGCCTTCCGCATCACCCGGGTGGGCCAGCTGGTGGCCCAGGAGGCCAGCCGCCGGCTGGACACCCCCTTCGGTATCGTGGACCTGTCTCTGGCGCCCACCCCCGCCGTGGGAGACAGCGTGGCCCGCATTCTGGAGGAAATGGGTCTGGAGATCTGCGGGACCCACGGCACCACCGCCGCTCTGGCGCTGCTCAACGATGCGGTGAAGAAAGGGGGCGTCATGGCTTCCTCCTCGGTGGGCGGCCTCTCCGGGGCCTTCATCCCCGTCAGCGAGGATGAGGGCATGATCGCCGCAGCGGCGGCAGGCGCGCTGACGCTGGACAAGTTGGAGGCCATGACCTGCGTTTGCTCGGTGGGGCTGGACATGATCGTGGTGCCCGGCGACACCCCCGCCGAGACCATCTCCGCCATCATTGCCGACGAGGCCGCCATCGGCATGGTCAACACCAAAACCACCGCCGTGCGCCTGATTCCCGCGCCCGGCCGGAAGGTGGGCGACACGGTGGAGTTCGGCGGCCTGTTGGGCTCCGGTCCGGTGCAGGCGGTCCATCCCTTCTCCAGCCGGGCCTTCGTAGCCCGGGGCGGCCGGATTCCCGCCCCCATGCAGAGTCTGAAAAACTAGTGCTCCACCAGGCCGGAAAATTGCATTTGTCTTGAGGCCAAACCCTGCGCAGATATATTTCCTTCCCAAAAGTCCTTTTTATTCTTTTTCTTTCCGGAAAAAGCAGGTATGTTATTATAAGGAAAAGGAGCCGCCCGCTTATGGATCGCAGCTTTCACGGAGAAAACCGTCAAACGCTTTACCGCACGCTGGCTGAGGACAGCCTGTTCGTCTGCTTTGCCGGACGGGCGCTGCCTCAGTCGGCAGACGCGGAATACCCCTTTTTTGCCAACCGGAACTTCGCATATCTCACCGGTCTGGACGGAGCGGAGGTCCACGACTTCGTCCTCATGGCGCAGAAAACCGGCGAGGCGGTGACGGAAACGCTGTTCGTACTGCCGCCGGATCCCATGGCGGAGCGCTGGACCGGCCGAAGGCTGAAGCCGGAGGAAATTACCGCCCGCAGCGGCATTTCCGCCATCCGTCCGGCGGAAGACTTTTCCGCCGCCTTTCATGCCGCCGCTGCCTCCGGGAAGTACCGGACGCTGACGCTGGATCTGTGGAAGAAGAATCAGGATGACCCGGACCGGGAGGCGGAGCGTTTCGCTTCCCTGGTTCAGACCCGCTATCCCTTCCTGCGCATTGAAAACTGTCACCGGCAGCTCTGCGCCCAGCGCACCATCAAGGCCCCCTGCGAAATTGCCGCCATGCGGGAGGCGATGAAGGCGACCAGAGCCGGCATCGAGGCCATGATGCGCGCCTCCCGTCCCGGCATGTATGAGTATGAGTACAAGGCCGTCTTCGACCACGCGCTGACTTCGCGGGGCATACTGACTCCGGCGTTCCCCTCCATCATCGCCGCAGGACAGAACAACTTCTGCATTCACTACTACAGCTACACCGGTCAGGCGCAGGCGGGCGACCTGGTGCTCAACGACGTGGGCGCGGCCTGGGACGGCATGTGTACCGACGTGTCCCGCAGCTGGCCCTGCTGCGGAAAATTTTCTCCCAGGCAGCGGCAGCTGTACGACTGCGCCTTCCGTACCTCTCAGCACATGTTTTCCGTCATTCGCCCCGGTATGCCCATGGCGGACGTGGACCGGCTCTGCCACCGGTACTGCGGCGGACTTCTGCGTGAGATCGGTTTGCTGGGACGGGACGAAGCGCCGGAAAAGTACATGTGGCATGGCGGCGCGCATCACGTGGGCTGGGACGTCCACGACCAGGTGGATCCGGAGCGTCCGGTTTCCGCGGGAATGGTGTTCTGCGTGGACGTGGGCATCTATGTGGAGGAGTGGGGCATCGGCTTTCGTCTGGAGGACAACTGTCTGGTGACTGAAGACGGCTGTGTCAATCTCTCTGCCGAGATTCCCCGCAGCGCCGGGGAAATCGAAGCGTTTATGGCCGCTTCCGCTAATTACTGATGTGCAGGGTACTGTCAAAAAAGTGACTACGCCACTTTTTTGAGAAAAATTTCGCTTCGCGCAAAGTGCTTTTCCCCGGGCCGGCCCAAAGGCCGGCTCAGCGCTGAAAGCGCCGCGGGAAAAACGATGCTATTTCGCGCCTGCGGGCGCGAAACTCCTGCGGAGGGCTTTTGGACGGACTGAAAGACCCCCGTGCTTTCACGCACGGGGGTCTTTCATATTACCGCGTATCGGTTACTCCTCACCCTCCGCCTGCTGGAAGGCGAAGGAGGAGAAGGAACCGTCCTCGAATTCCACCACAAAAGGCCGGACGACATCTTTCCCGTTCGCTCCCTTGACAGTGACGGAGGACTCCACCGTCACTCGCTTGCCCTCCATGGAGAACTGCCAGTTGCTTTTGGAGGGGAATACCGCATCCTCCGGATCCTCCAACCGCGCCCTGACCGCTTCCAGAGAGGCGTCCAGATAAGTATTCCGCTGGGCGGAGCTGAGATAAAAATCCGAAACCAGCTTAATCAGGTGCCCGCTGATGTAAACGTCGCCGTCCTGACAGGTAATATGGTTGACGGTTTTGGTCTCGTCGCTCAGTGTCACGATGGCGTCGCCAGTCAGATGCCGGATCGTCTCCGTATCCTCCACCTTATAGGAGGTGGTCCCCTCACGGGAGGAGACCTTCGTCGCCTCAATGATCTCCTTGAAGCCGCACTGCTCCAGAACGGCCAGCACCGCTTCCTCCTCTTTAGCCGACAGATCCATCTCCGCAGCCAGCACACTGTCGGACGACTTGCCTTCGCCGAGGGTTGTGGGGTCGATGGGGAAATGGAATACGAAAATGGACACGCCCGCCGCAATCACAAGCAGCAGCACAGCCGCCAGGATCAGGGGAAGGACGTTCCGCTTCAGCTTGACCGCGCAACGGGGACAGACCTTCGCATTCTTCGGAATCTCCTCGTGACAGGCCGGGCACTGCATCATTTTAGGCGCCTTTTCCTTTTTGGGCTTTTTCTCCTTTTTTTCCTTCTTGGGCTTATCGCTCATGCTTGCTCCCCTTTTCTTACTCTGTTTCTGCATATTCCGGCCGCCAGCCGGGCGAGGGAATCCCTCCGGCGTCCATTATATCAGCTTTCCTCTCCTGACGCAAGCGGGAATCGCAAACTTCCGGGATGAAATAATTTCGCCCAGGGTAATGATCCCTGCGCCCTGCGACATACATTCTGCGCCGGTACGATACCTGTTTGTCTCCTCCGCAGTGAGAAGCAGTGGAAAAACGGGGATGAAACTGCCGAACAGCCGGGGCTGCATCTGCATGGCACCGGTCTTCCAACACATTGCCGCAAAAGGAAAAAGGCGGCTGAAGGGAGCGGTAAACGGATTGAAGCGGCCATCCGTCCGGCTTCCGGAAAGAGTTATGCCCTGCCTCGCAAAAGCTTCCCCGCGCTTTTTCTGACCCCTTTTCAGAGGAGGCGGAGGCCTATGACGGCAGCGCCTTCCTCCCGTCCTCCGCCGGCCCCTCCACGCCTGCATAATCCGCATCCTGAAACTCCGTCATCGTCTCCCAGTAACGTTTGGGCATATTGCTCATCCGCCGGCGGGGGTTGCGGCGCTCCCGAATCTCGACGGTGTCATAAAACCGCTTCCACAGCCGGCGGTACTGCGCCTCCTGGGCCGAGGGCGCGGCCATCCGGAATTCCTCCAGCGGCAGAACGGCCCACTGCCCCGGCCGGTGGACCAGCGCCTCCCGGTGGGTCCGGTCATAGAGCAGGAACACCTCATTGTACATCCTGTCGCAGAAGTGAGGCCGCAGCAGCGGCAAAACCCGGTTCTTCGGCCGGATCTCCCCCGCCAGCATCCCCTCAAATTCCGAAAAGCGCACAAAGCCCTTGAGCAGGTGGACCTCCCCGTCCAGATGCCGCACCGCCTTCCACAGCGGCAGTACCGCCCCGTCGCTCAGCCGCCGCAGCAGCGGCCTTCCCTCCGCGTAGAGGGCGCGGATAAACCGGTAGATGATCCGCTCCTTTTCCGGCGCACAGGTAAGAAAGCCCTTAACCACCAGTTCTCTGGCGAAGGGATCGATCTTTTCCAGACTCGCCAGCACCCGCCGGGCATGGCCCGCGTCCGTCCCCACCCACCGGGCGGGAAAAAGGGAGTTCTCCATATGCGCCTCGTCCTGAAACAGGGCGGGGCTCTCTTTATGAACATAGCTGTCAAATACGCAGCACAGGAACCCCTCGAAGGTCCCGTCATAGCGGTAAATCATTTCCATCACGTCAGCGACCATCCCCGCCGCCATTCCGGCGCGGGGCCCACGTCTCCCCAGTATTCCGTCATCTCCGCAACTTTTCCGTTCCTCCACCGGTAAAACGTCACCGACCGGGCGGCGTCCCCCTCTGGGGACCAGACCTTCGCCACGGACCAGCTCCCGTCTCCGGCGATTTTCTCCACCCGACCGCTCCACTGCCCCGGATACTCGCAGTTCGCCCGGAGATAGCCCGGCAGATCGAAGCATTCATTGGTATTGGGCCAGAAAATCCGTGCGTCAACCGTGAAGAAACCTGCCAGACGCTCCGCGTCCTGCTCCGCAATGGCATGCCACAGGCGCAGGATCGTACCTTCCATCTCCATGATGTTTCCCCCTATTTCCGGCACAGGCAGATGGGATGCCCCGCCGGGTCCAGCATGGTGGCAAAGTCCTCCTCCCCGCCGAACCGGGCCTTCGCCTGCACCGCGCCCAGCGCCTCCGCGTTGCCGCAGTCCACCATCACGTTGCCCGGCAATACCGCTTCCATCACTTCTCTCCTCCCGCAAATTTCCTGTAGAGCTCTTTTTCTTTGGTATCAAACACCGGCTCCGGCCCGTTGGCGTAGGGGTCGTACTGCTCCGGTTCGCAGCAGTACTCCGTCAGGCCGGCGATCCTCCCGTCCTCCGCCCAGCGCACGACGGACACGCCCTCAAAACCCGCCGGCGGGTCGTCCCCCATCCGGCACCGGAAGGACCACGTCACCGCCGTCTGGTCTCCCGCGTGGAAAAAGCGGCGGACGTCCCAGACCAGCACCCTGCCCCTGCTCAGCCACTCCCGGAACCAGTGGGCGATCTTCTCCACTCCATGGTACGCCGGCCCCCAGCTCTCGGTATAGACCGCGTCCTCTGCAAAAATCTCCCGGATGCCCAGGTCCTCCCTCTCCAGCCACATGGAGAACCACCGGCGTACAATTTCCTCCCGTTCGTTCATTGCAAACGCCTCCTTTCTCTCATCCCGCCTGATCGAACAGGCTCAGCTGCTCCATCTCCGTCCCCGGCAGCGCCGCCCGCTCGGCGGCAATGAGATTGCGCAGGATGCTGTCCTGCCGGAGCTTCAGCCCCTCCAGCACCCGCCCCTTGCAGGTGATAAAATACTGGGCCCGCTTCATCACGACCCCCAGCTTCCGCAGATCCTCATGCTCCAGCTTTCTGGCCCGCCGGGCGTACAGAATCCGCTTCGCCGACGTCACGCCCACCCCCGGCACCCGCAGCAGCTCCTCCCGTCCGGCGGTGTTCACCTCCACCGGGAAAAACTCCGGATGCTTCAGCGCCCAGCTGCACTTGGGATCCACCAGGGGATTGAAGTTGGGATCGTCCTCGTCCAGCAGCTCATCCGCCCGGAAACCGTAGAACCGCAGCAGCCAGTCCGCCTGATACAGCCGGTGCTCCCGCAGCAGCGGCGGCTTGGTGTCCAGGGCCGGCAGCAGCGTATTCTCCACCACCGGCACATAGGCCGAATAAAACACCCGCTTTAAGCTGTACCTGTCATACAGTGACTGCGTCAGGGACAGGATATGCCGGTCGGAATCCGGCGTGGCCCCGATAATCATCTGGGTGCTCTGCCCCGCCGGGGCAAAACGGGGCGTATGGCGGTACTTCACCAGCTCCTCCCGATTCTCCCGCAAAGTGTTCTGAATCAGCCCCATGGGGCGGAAAATGGCCTTTCTGGTCTTGTTGGGAGCCAGTGTGGTCAGTCCCTGCTCCGAAGGCAGCTCGATATTCACGCTCAGCCGGTCCGCCAGCAGCCCCAGCCGGGTCACCAGCTCCGGCGACGTGCCGGGGATGGCCTTGGCGTGAATGTAGCCGTTAAACCGGTAGTGATTGCGCAGCAGGTCCAGACACCGGATCATCCGCTCGGTGGTGTAGTCCGGACTGACCAGTACGCCGGAGGACAGGAACAGCCCCTCGATATAGTTTCTGCGGTAAAACTGGATGGTCAGGTCCGCCAGCTCCTCCGGGGTGAACACCGCCCGCCGGGTGTCGTTGGAGCAGCGGTTGACGCAGTATTTGCAGTCGTACACGCAGCAGTTGGTCATGAGCACCTTCAGCAGCGTCACGCACCGTCCGTCCCCGGAAAACGTGTGGCAGCACCCCGCGACAGAAGAGGAGGTGTTCCCGATATGCCCCGCCTTGTGGCCCCGCTGCGCGCCGCTGGAAGTGCAGGCGGCGTCGTACTTGGCGGCGTCGGTGAGAATCGTCAGCTTGTCCATTACATCCATTCCTCTTCCGCTCCTTTCAGAAACATTTGTTCCTGTTCTAATATAGAACAAACGAACGAAAAAGTCAATATGCTTTTCCATGTTTTCTCTTGACAAAACGAACGATTGTTAGTATACTTTTTTCAGTCACTGACAATCGTTCGCCAGGAGGCCGCCATGACGACAAAGGAAAAAATTTTAGAGACTGCACTGGACCTTTTCTCCCTGCGTGGCTACGACGGGGCGTCCGTCCGGGATATCGCCGGAGCCGTGGGCATCCGGGAGAGCTCGCTGTACAATCACTTTGCCGGCAAGCGGGCCATTTTCGACGGCATTGTGGAGCTCTGCCTCCGGCAGTCGGAGGACTACTTCCGGCAGAGCGAGCTGCCCTTTGACGAGGGAGACGACGCGTCCGTTTATCAGGGGATCGCACTGGACCGCCTGCAGGAGCTGATCGGACGGACCTTCCGCTTTTTCTTCGACGATCCCTGGAACGCCCGGTTCCGCCGCCTGCTGCTCCTCAGCCAGTATGCCGAGCCCCGCTGCCGGGACATCTACCGCCGTCTCTACCGGGATAAATGCATTCAGGTACAGGCGCACATTTTTTCCGCCCTGATGGACGCCGGAGAGCTCCGCCGGGAGGACCCGATGGCGGTGGCGGCGGAATTCCACGGCCCCATGTTCATGTGGATCCACACCTGCGACGGCTTTGAGGAGGCCCGGCCTCTGATCGCCGCTCATGTGGAGCAGTTCCGGAAAAACTACGAACGGAGGCCCAAAAAGTGAACATCTGCGCCATCTACGGCACCGAACGCAGGGGCTGCACCTGGCATATCGCACAGGAGGTTCTCTCCCGGCTTCCGGAGGCGGAGGTCACAGAGTTTTTCCTGCCCAGGGACTGTCCGGACAGCTGTATCTCCTGCTTCCGGTGCTTTAATGAGGAAAATCACTGTTATCAAAGTGAGGCGGCACGAAAAATCCAGGACGCCATGCTGGCAGCGGATGTCATCATACTCACCTCGCCGGTGTACGCCCTCCATCTCTCCGGGCAGATGAAGACCTTTCTGGACCACTACGCCAACATGTGGATCGTCCACAAGCCCAACAGGGAGATGTTTCACAAACAGGCCCTGGTCATCGCCACCGCCAGCGGGCCGGTGTATCGCGCCGCGCTGCGGGAGATGAAGGACAGCCTGGATTTCTGGGGCGTGGCCCGCACCTGTAAAATGGGCTATGCCCTGATGGAAATCAGCTGGGAACGCCTCTCCCCCGGGCTGAAGCAAAAAATTGCCCGGCAGGCGGAACGGACTGCGGCAAAGCTTCGCCGGGGCGTCTCCGGGCCGGGATGGAAGGCGTGGTTTCTGTTTCACGCCATACGCCTGGCGCAAAAGTATGCGTGGCCGGATTCTCCGGATGCAAAGTGGTGGAGGGAGCACGGCTGGCTGGACCGGGAACGGCCCTGGCGGTAAGAACCTGAATCTGCAACCGTTGAACGCCGTCTGACCGGCCTCTTTTCCACCCATCCGGCATCCTCCGGTTATGAGAAGCTTCCTGCAACGTGCGCTCCCGCAAGAGGCCCCCCTGTCGTGCAGTCCCTCTTTAAAAGAAAAAAGTACCGCGCCCCCAGAGCGCGGAAGAAAGCGAGGTTCCAGCATGAGCGGCACCATCATTATTTACTCCAGCAAAACCGGTTTTTCCCAGCGCTACGCCCAGTGGCTGGCGGAGGATCTGGACTGCCAGGCGCTCCCCTTTCGGGACCGGAAGAACGCAGATCTGAAAAAATACGACGCCGTCATCCTGGCCGGAGGCCTTTACGCCGGAAAGATGTCCGGCCTTGGCTGGCTGAAAAGGCAGCTTCCCGCACTGAAGGGCAAACGGGTGGCGGCAGTCGCCGTGGGCTGCGCTCCTGTGGAGAATCCCGGCCTGCCGGACAGCATGGCGCAGCTGTTCGGCGGCACGCCGGAAATCAGGGGCTTTTACTGTCAGGGCGGTCTGGACTACGGGCGCATGGGCACGGTGGACCGGGCCATGATGGCGGCCATGCGCTCCTTCCTGAAGAAAAAGGGCGGCCAGGAAGAAGCGCTGGAGGTTATCTCCCGGTCCTTCGACGGCTCGAAGCGGTCCTTCCTGGAGCCGGTGGTGGAGTGGGCCCGGCAAGCGCCAAATCCTCACAAATAAAAACGGGGTAACTGCAATAAGTTGACAAGATTCCTTCTTTTGCGTATAATGTTTTCCGCATCAATGCCATCATGCAGAGAGGTGGAACCTGCGCCATGCTGAAAGAATATATGTCAAAGCTGCCCTTCCTGCAGTCCTCCCAGAGCAAGTCCCACAGGAGCCGTCCCCCCTCCCCCGCCGAAAGTACGCCGGAGGAATCCCTCTGGCCGGAGGGCGACCCCTTTGCCGCCGGAGAGCCGGCGCAGCCCGATCCCTTTTCCGCCGGGGCGGACGCCTACCGTACCGGAGATTACGCCGGGGCGCTGGCGCTGTTTCTCCAGGCCGCGGAGCAGGGCCACGCCGAGTCCCAGTTCCTCTGCGGCCAGCTGTACCGCCGTGGACTGGGGACGGAGACCAACGACCGGCTGGCGCTGACCTGGTACAGGCGTGCGGCCAGGCAGGGCCACCTGAACGGCCAGCTGGCCTGTGCTTCCATTTACGAGGAGGGCCGGGGTACGGAGATGGACCTGAAGCGGGCTCTGTCCTGGTATGAGCAGGCGGCCAAACAGGACTCCGTGGAGGCCCAGCTGAAATGCGGCTGCATGTACCATGGCGGCCGGGCGGATACCCGGAATCCCAAAAAAGCCCGCCGCTGGCTGGAGGCCGCGGCAGGCAATGGCAGCGAAGAGGCGAAAAAGCTTCTGGAGGAATGGTTCTGATAAGCGGACTTCCGGAATGGAATACATGCTTTTCCTGCCGTTTCTCAGGGGAATCGACGATACAACCGGAGCAGCGAAAAAGAGAGCGGGAGTCTGTGGTACACTTCGGTGTTTCCCAGGCTCCTGCTTCTTCAGTCGGGTTGACAATTTGCGTTCTCTTTCGCCCCGTTCCGCCCGGCGGCGGGATTCACCGCCGGGACGCCTTTTCCTGCAAAAGGGTCAGAAATTTTGCTGCGGCCTTGGAGAAAACCTGAAATTTTTTCCATACCACATACAGCTGCACCTCCAGGCGCGGCTCCAACGGCCGGAAGCAGAGCCGGCTGTCACCGGCGGTGTTTACCAGGTGATCCAGCGCCAGAGCGTACCCCAATCCCTCCTCCACCATCAGAGAGGCGTTATAAATCAGATTGTAGGTGGCCGCCACGTTCAGAGAAGTATACTCCTGCCCGAACCAGGTGGAGAGGCGGTCCCGCCCCAGGGATTGCCGGGAGAGCAGCAGCGGCTTGTCCCGCAGGTCCTCCGGGTACAGCGCATCCTTTTCCGCCAGCGGACTGTCCTTCCGCATCAGGACGCCCCACACGTCCGTAACCGGAAGCTGGATATAATCGTACCGTTTCAGGTCGCCGGGCTCCAGCAGAATGCCAAAATCCAGGCACCCCCGGTCCAGACGCTCGCAGACATCATGGGCGTTCCCGCTGAAGAGGTGATAGCGGACGCTGGGACAGGCGAGCTGAAGCTCCCGGGCCGCCCGCGCGATCAGGCGCATGGCGTCGCTCTCGCCGCCGCCGATGTAAATATCTCCCGCGATGGCTTCCTCCGTTCCCCAGAACTCGGATTCCGTCTTTTCCACCAGTTCTACGATTTCGCTGGCCCGCCTGCGCAGCAGAACGCCGTCCTCCGTCAGGCTCACCTTCCGGCTGCCCCGGATGAACAGCTTTTTCCCCAGCTCATTTTCCAGGTCCATCAGCTGCCGGGACAGCGTGGGCTGGGTCAGATGCAGATACTCCGCCGCGCCGGAGATGCTTTCCTCCTGGGCTACCGCCAGAAAATACCGCAACACCCGCAGTTCCATAGCCGAAATCCTCCGATTCTTTTTTTGCCCTACTATATCATCCGGAGCTATACCTGTCAAGTATACCGCTCCATTTAATATAAGCATTTGATATTTTCTTCCGGCCGTTTTATAATTGGCCGGAAAGGAGAGAAAAGCATGAGCGATCTTTCATTGAATCGGGATCAGATCGAGGCGCTCCTGCGGGATACGGACTGCCCGGAGGAGTCCGCCGGGCGCTTCCTGGCCGCCATGGACGCATCGGAAATCGAAGAGCAGCTGCGTATTCTGCGCTGTCAGCGCTGCCGCCTTCTGGAGCGGATCCACAACGAGCAGCGGAAGCTGGACGAGCTGGATTATCTGCGCTATCAGCTGGAGAAAGCGGACCGGCCCCCGGTTGGGGAGAAAAGAGGGAGGCGGCGGGATGAATGAGCGCCTGCTGGGAATTCTGACGGATTCCTTCTGGAAAATCCTTTTGCCGGGCCTTACGGTGACGATCCCTCTGACGGCCATTGCCTTCACCTTTGCCATGCTGATTGCGGTGGCGGCTGCCCTGATCCAGTTTGCCGGAGTCAGGGGACTGCGGCAGCTGTGCCGCTTCTACATATGGGTATTTCGGGGAACGCCGCTGCTGGTGCAGCTGTTTGTCGTGTTTTACGGTATGCCGCGGGTGGGAATCACCATCGATCCCTTCCCGGCGGCGGTGATCGTGTTTTCCCTCAACGAGGGGGCCTACTGCGCGGAGATCGTCCGGGCGGCCCTGGAGTCGGTGCCGGCCGGACAGCTGGAGGCCGGGTACTGCGTGGGCATGAGCTATTTGCAGACCATGCGCCGGATCATCCTTCCCCAGGCCATGCGCACCGCCTTTCCCTCCCTGTCCAATTCCCTGATCGCCATGGTGAAGGACACCTCCCTGGCGGCCAATATTACGGTTACGGAGATGTTCATGGTGACCCAACGCATTGTGGCGCGGACCTACGAGCCGCTGGCGCTGTATATCGAGGTGGGATTGATCTACCTTCTGTTTTCCACGGCGCTGACCAGGCTGCAAAGCGCGGGAGAGAAAAAGCTGCGGCTGGAACAGGCGGTGCAGGATGCTGCAAATTGAAAAGATTGAAAAATCCTTTGGAGGCACAAAGGTCCTCAGGGGCGTCAGCCTCCGGGTGGAGCAGGGGGACGTGGTGGCGATTCTGGGGCCCAGCGGCTCCGGGAAGACAACGCTGCTCCGGTGCGTCAACTTTCTGGAGACGGCCGACGGCGGCGTCATGATCTTCGACGGGGAGACCTTCCATCTGGCCCACACGTCCCGCAGAGATATCGCGCGCCTGCGGAAGAAAACGGCCTTCGTCTTTCAGGATTACAACCTGTTCCGCAACAAAACCGCCCTGCAAAATGTGACGGAGGGTCTGGTCGTCACCCGGAGGATTCCGAAGGATCAGGCGCTGGCGGCAGCCCGGCGGGCCCTGGAGAAGGTGGGAATGGCCGGACGGGAGGGCCATTATCCCCACCAGCTTTCCGGCGGGCAGCAGCAGCGGGTGGCCATTGCCCGCGCCATCGCCGCCGGCCCCGAAATCATCTTTTTTGACGAGCCTACCTCGGCCCTGGACCCGGAGCTGACGGGAGAGGTGCTGGCGGTCATGCGGCAGCTGGCGGACGAGGGGATGACCATGCTGGTGGTCACCCACGAGATGGGCTTCGCCCGCACGGTGTCCAACAGAGTGGTCTTTATGGAGGACGGCGCAGTGGTAGAGGAGGGACCCTCTCAGTCGTTCTTCCAGAATCCGCAAAAAGCGCGGACCCGTGCGTTTTTGCAGATATCAGAACCGGGAAAAATCAATGTATAAAGGAGAATTCTGCTGTGAAACGGAACATTTTATTGCTGCTGCTGGCCGGACTGCTGCTTCTGCCCGGATGCGGGCAGAAGCAGACGGAGGATGCGTTGACCCGCATTCAGACCAGCGGGGAGATCGTCGTGGCGATGGAGGGCACCTGGGCGCCCTGGACCTATCATGACGAGAGCGACACGCTGGTGGGCTATGACGTGGAGGTGGCCAGGGCCATCGCGGAAAAGCTGGGCGTATCGGTCCGGTTTGAGGAGGGGGAATTTGACGGCCTGCTGGCCGGTCTGGAGGCCGGGCGGTACGACATCATGGTCAACGGCGTGGGGGTGGACGAGGAACGCGCCCGGAAGTACGACTTCACCGAGCCCTACGCTTATGACAGGACTGCCGTCATCGTCAAAAGCGACTACACCGGCATCGCCTCCATGGAGGACCTTGCCGGAAAGCATACGGCCAATACCATCACCAGCACCTACGCCAGAGCAGCGGAGCAGTACGGCGCGGAGGTCACCGGTGTGGACGATCTGAACCAGACCTTCGAGCTGCTGCTGTCCGGCCGCATCGACGCCACCCTTAACGCGGAGGTCAGCTATTATGATTACATGAAGGCCCATCCGGACGCGGAGATCCGCATCGCCTGTATGGCGCCGGAGTCCACCCTGGTGGCGATTCCCGTGCCAAAGAGAGAGACGGCTCTGGTCTCCGCCATCAACGACGCCCTGGCGGAGCTGCGCTCGGACGGAACTCTGACGGAGCTGTCGGAGAAGTATTTCGGAATGGATATTACCCAGGGGTAGCTTGCGAAGGCATGCGGAAAAGCCCTGCGCCATCCGGTTGATGACGCAGGGCTTTTCCTATCTCGCGCTCTCCACCATTGCGGCAATCTGTGCCTTTGGCCGGAAGCCGACGGACTTGGCAACGGGTTTTCCGTTCCTGAAGAGGATCAGCATCGGGATGCTGGACACCTGAAACTGCATCGCAAGCTCTCTCTGCTCGTCTACATTGACTTTCCCAACTTTGAGGGTTCCGGCATACTCGCCGGCGATTTCGTGGAGCACCGGAGAGAGCATTTTGCATGGACCGCACCAGTTTGCGAAGAAGTCCACCAGTACCGGTTTGTCGGAGCGAAGTACCTCGTTTTCAAAGTTGGAGGCGGTAATGTTCAGTTCAGCCATGAGAAAGGCTCCTTTCTGTTACATATTGTTAATCCCTGTTTTTCACTTTGCAGATTCCCTGGGTCATGGTTCCCATCGGGCAGAAGGAGCACCATGTCCGGGGCCTGTAGAGGACCATGACAATCAGTCCCAGCAACAGCGAGGTCAGCATCAGGCTGTAGAAGCCGAAGCTGAACTGCGCAACCCAGTCCGCCACCGTTCCGGCGGTGTAGGTCCAGCCCCACGGTACGCGGAACGTCCAGAACAGCTTGATGGCTTCCCGCAGCGAGGCCGCGCCCGCGCCCACCAGATAAGTCTGGAACACCATATTGCCGAACATGGCCAGGAAGAAAATCAGAAACCCATACCGGAACCACCTGGAGGACATCCAGCGGGGCGCCGGCTTGCAGCGGGAGCATTTCAGCTCGCCGCCCAGCTTACCGAACAGCTGCCCCCGCCCGCAGAGATGATTGCAGAAGAACTTGTTTCCCCCAAAAACAGCGAGTCCCAGGGGCAGGAAAAAATCGATCATCCCCAGCCACGCAAAGAGGATATTGAAGAACCCGAGGGCAAAATAGACGATGGACCAGATCCACAGGTAGTCGTACCAATGCTTCTTTTTCATGCTTCCGCCCTCGCCTTCACCTCGATACAGTCCGCCGGACAGAGCTTTGCGCATTTTCCGCAGCCTGCGCAGCGTTCCTCTTCTACAGCGGCATAACAGCCGCGATGTACCCTGACTGCCCCCAGCGGGCAGGTGTTTTCACATACGCCGCAGGCAACGCATCGCCCTCGATCCACGGCAGCCAGACGCTTTGACAGCATATTACTCCCTCCTAATCCTTCAGAGACTTGTAGTAGAGCATACAGTGGCAGAACCCCTCGTAAGCAGGGTCGCTGATCTGCTCTTTGAATTCCTGACACATACACTTTGTCTCCTCCGTGCGTTCAAACCGGCAGGGACAGTAACCGCCCGTCTGCTTCAGTCCCTCCCGGACGGCATCGACAACCTCCTGGTCGGGGTTGAGTGTGATTTTCATAATGCGAACCTCCTTCTGCTTTGACAGGGCTATTATACCATGTGGCGGCGCTGCTTTCTGTGACGGGGTCACGTTACAGAAATTTCTTTATCGGCTTTTGGCAAGAGGTTCGGAAGCAGCCGCTTCCGAACCTCTTGCCAAACAAAAAAGTCAAAACAGGCGTGGAACAGAGAAAAACCGCCCGGAGCGCCGGGAATCCCCCTCAGAAAGAATGCGCCGGTCTCTCTATGCGTCGATGCCGCGGCTGGTCAGGTACTTCTTGACCATCAGGGCTACCTTGAAGGTGATGGCATCGTCAAACTCCCGCAGGTCCAGCCCGGTGAGCTTCTTGATCTTCTCCAGGCGGTAGACCAGGGTGTTGCGGTGGACGAAGAGCTTCCGGGCGGTTTCGGAGACGTTGAGGTTGTTCTCAAAGAACTTGTGGATGGTGAAAAGCGTCTCCTGGTCAAGGGAATCGATGGGATTCTTTTTGAAGACCTCCACCAGGAACATCTCGCACAGCGTGGTGGGCAGCTGATAAATCAGACGGCCGATGCCCAGATTCTCATAATTGATAATGTACTTCTCCGTATCGAAGACCTTGCCCACCTCAATGGCGATCTGAGCCTCCTTGTAGCTCTTGGCCAGATCCCGGAGATGCAGGGCCACGGTGCCGATGCCCACCACGACGTGACCGTCGCCGCCCACCCGCAGCGTGTCCTCCAGCAGCGCGGCCACCCGCTGGACCTCCTTCTCCCCGCCGTTTTCCGGCAGCTGGTGGATCAGGGCCACGTCGCTGTCCCCCACGCTGAGAACGAAGTCGTTCTGCCGGTCGGGGAACAGTCCCTGCACAATGTCCATCAAAGCCGCGTCGCTGTCCTCCATCTGCCGCACCAGAAAGACGCTGCGGGGCACCTCCGGCGCAACGTGGAGTTCCTTGGCCCGCATGTAGATATCGCTGAGCATGATATTGTCAGAAATGATGTTTTTAATAAAGGAGCCACGGTCATGCTTTTCCTCATAATAGCTCTTGGCGCCGTTGAGAGCCACGCTGGCCATGGAGCAGACGGTATGACTGACCTCGTCTTCCCCCATGGTAAAAACTGCATAGTCAAAGTGGGAGCCCCAGCCCCCCAGAGCATGGAACGTCCGTCCGTCCACCGTGATAATCGCGCCGTCTGCCTGGTTGATATGTCCCACATACTCCGGCCACTTCTTGCCGATGAGTCCCAGGTCACTGCAGGAGATCACGGTTCCCTCCCCGTCAATCACGCCCACAACCCGGTCTGTGGCCTCCTTGATCTGCAGGACAACATTCTGAAAAATTCTTCCTGACATAGCGGTTCTCCTCCATCAGCAGTCATTCCATCTTTTTGTGCAATCTGTCGGACTGTTTTTTATTATACCGTGACATTCGACACTTTGCAAGACATTTTTTCTTTTTTCCACAAAAAAACTCATTTCATTTTGGCTGATTTGTAAGTTTCCCGTATTTTCAAGGTTTTCCACCGATTTTTGAAACTTCTTCCCCGGTCAAAGGGCGGAATTCTCCCGGCGCAAGGTTTTTATCCAGTACAAGCGTTCCCATTGACAGACGTTTTAACCGGCAGACTGATGCCCCGCGGCCGGCAATCATCCGTTTGATTTGGTGAAATTTGCCCTCGTGCAAAGTAACCAACGCCTCCCTGCCGTCCCCCAGCGGCTCCAGCTTCGCCGGGAGGCACGCCGTCCCGTCCTCCAGCGTCATGCCGGAGGCAAAGGCCTCCGCATCCGCCGGGCCCAGCGGACGGTCCGTGCGGATAAGATAGACCTTGTCCACGTGGCGCTTCGGCGCGAGAAGCCGGTGGGCCAGCGCGCCGTCGTTGGTCAGCAGCAGCAGTCCCTCGCTGTCCTTGTCCAGCCGCCCCACCGGACTGAGCCCCCGCCGCCGCAGCTCCGGTGGCAGCAGGTCCAGTACCGTTCTCTGGCGCGCGTCCTCTGTGGCGGAGAGGACGCCGGCGGGCTTATGCAGCATGACATAGGTGAATTCCCGGAGCTCCACCGTCTCTCCGTCCACCTGAACGCAGGCGCGCTCCGGGTCCAGCTTCTGTTCCGGTCCGGCGGCGGGGACGCCGTCTGCCAGCACCCTTCCCTCTTTTACCAGCTGCTTTACCTCCCGCCGGGACCAGCGGCCTGTGGAGGAGAGCAGCTTATCCAGCCGCTCCATGGCGAGGGCTCCTTTCTTTCCCGTTTTCCGGATTCTGATATACCGATTTTAAATATATAGGATTTCCGGCAAAAGTGCAACAGAAAAATGGGGCCGGACAGGGAAACATTTCGCCCTCTCCGGCGGCAGGGGAATTATGCGCTTTTCCCGCGGGGAAAACGTGCATAAAGCCCTCAGGGAGCAGCGGTTCGGGGCCGCCCGCGCCCGCTGCTCCCCGATAAATCTTAATCAGGAATTAATGTCCTGATTCTTTCTTTTTAAAGGAAGGTATGATAAAATATGAAAGAAAGGTGGGAAATCCTCTATGGCAAACATCCTGATCTGCGACGACGAGCGGGACATCGTTTCCGCTTTGAAAATTTATCTCAGCACCGAAGGCTACACGCTTTTTGAGGCCTATACCGGCCGGGAGGCTCTGGAGATCGTAAAGAAAAACGAGATCCACCTGATCCTGATGGACATCATGATGCCGGAGCTGGACGGCATTTCCGCTACGGCAAAGCTGCGGGAGGAGTACAACATTCCCATCATCCTGCTCACAGCCAAAAGCGAGGACACGGACAAGGTGCTGGGGCTGAACATCGGGGCGGACGATTATATCACCAAGCCCTTCAATCCCGTCGAGGTCCTGGCCCGGGTCCGCAGCCAGCTGCGGCGGTACACCACCCTGGGCGGCATGGAACAGAAGCCCAGCAGGCTGACCATCGGCTCCATCGTCCTGGACGACGAGACCAAGGCGGTGACGGTGGACGGGGAGTCCGTCGGCCTTACGCCCATCGAATACAACATCCTGCTCCTCCTCATGCGGCATCCGGGGCGGGTGTACTCCTCCTCCCAGATCTACGAGCAGGTGTGGAACGAGACGGCCTTCGGCTCCGAGGGAGCGGTGGCCGTGCACATCCGGCACCTGCGGGAAAAACTGGAGATCGACCCCTCCAACCCGCGGTACCTGAAGGTGGTGTGGGGACTGGGATACAAGATGGAGCCATGAAGCGCCCGGCTTCCGCCGGCGCAGGAAAGAAGGAAACGATATGAAAAAGACAACCGATCTGCGGCGGAGCCTTCCGGCGAAGTGCATCGCGGTCCTCCTCTTTTTTGCCGCCGCAGCGGGCGCGGTGCTGGGCTTCTTCGCCGTGAGCTACATCAGCTGCGGCTACGGCACAGCCGATACCTTCCAGAACGACCCGCTGTGCAAAAACGCCATGAGCGACGCCATGCGCTGGACCCTGAACTACGCGCTCAGCGAGAGCGAGTCCTCCGACTATCCGGTCTATAACAACGCCCAGTTCGAGCTGGAACGGATGGTAGGCTTCTCCGCCCGGGTCTATGACGGGGACGGCGCGCTGGTGTGGATCTGGGGCGAGGCCCCCGATCCGTCCGGCATCCTCGCCTCCGCCTCGGAGACCTTTCGACGGGACGGGGAGACCTTCACCGTACAGGGCAGTGTCTCCGCTAATCTTCCCTCCGGCAGCAACTTCGCCGTGCGCTTCAGCCTGTATAACCTGCTTCACGCCCTCCCCTTCGGGGTCACGGTGGTGCTGACGCTGCTGCTGTGCGTTCTGGCGCTGTGCGCGCTGGTGTTTCTCTTCTGCGCCGCCGGATACAGGGTCGGCCGGGACGGCGTCTCCCTGAACTGGCAGGACCGCGTCCCGCTGGATCTGTACCTGTGTATGGCAGCGGTCCTCTTCTTCATCGCCATGATTCCGGGAGTCACCGGCAGCGAAGCGCCAATCGCTCTGGAAATCGCCATGCTGTGCCTGTCCATTTTCTGCTGCGTGGCCGTGACGCTGGCCGTGCTGCTGACGCTGGCCGCCCGGTTCAAGAAGGGCAAGTGGTGGCGCAACACCATCATCTGGCGGCTGTGCCGCTGGGGCAGGCGAACCTGGAAGCAGTGCTGGCGGGCGCTCACGGAGCTGGTTCGCATCCTGCCGATGACGTGGCGGGTCGTGCTGGCGGCGATCGGGTTGCTGGGAGTGCAGTCCCTGCTGTGCCTGCTGATTCTGGCGGCGAACGACGGCTTCCTCTTCTTTCTGTTTACGGCGGCAATGGACGCGGCCCTGGTGATTGGAGCCGCATGGATGACCTTCCAGCTTCAGAAGGTCCGGGATATGGGCGCGGCCCTGGCAGCCGGGGACCTGGAGGCCCAGCTGGACACCGGGAAAATGTATTTTGACGTGAAGCGCCACGCCGAGGACCTCAACGCCATCGGCGCCGGCATGAACAAGGCGGTGGAGCAGCGCCTGAAAAGCGAGCGGCTGAAGACAGAGCTCATCACCAACGTCTCCCACGATATCAAAACGCCTCTCACCAGCATCGTCAACTACGTGGACCTGCTGAAAAAGGAGGACCTCCCCCCTGCCGCCGGAGAATATGTGACGGTGCTGGACCGGCAGGCCAACCGCCTGAAAAAGCTGACGGAGGATCTGGTGGAGGCCAGCAAGGCCTCCACAGGCAACATGACCGTCCAGCTGGAGCCTATCGTGGTCAATGAGATTATCCATCAGGCCATCGGCGACTACGATGAAAAGCTGGCTGCCGGAAGGCTGGAGGTTATCGTCAACACCTACGAGGGCAACCTGATGGCTCTGGCCGACGGGAGGCTGCTGTGGCGGGTGCTGGACAATCTTTTGAGCAACGTCTGCAAGTACGCCATGGCCGGGACCCGGGTGTATGTGGATCTCGGCGCCAGGGACGGAAAAGTCCTCCTGTCCATAAAGAATATCTCCCGGGACCCCCTGAACGTTTCCGCCGGCGAGCTGATGGAGCGCTTTGTCCGTGGGGACGCCTCCCGGCATACCGAGGGCAGCGGACTGGGCCTGAACATCGCCAGGAGCCTGATGTCCCTGATGGGCGGCGGGTTCGAGCTGTTCGTGGACGGGGACCTGTTCAAGGCGGAGCTGAGCCTGCGTGCATGATCTTTTCCCGGGAAAGAAGAAGCGGGCAAACAGAACTTCAGGAATTCAGAGCTTTGCCTCCCGCGGGGAGCCTTGATATGTTCTCTGTTCCGGTAACGGACACAATCTGTACTTTCGGTCCGGAAATCGGCGGAGAAAAATTTTTAAGATTTTTACCCCCCACCCATTGACAATTCGACATAAAACGGATATAGTTAGCTTGCCTGCTTTCCCGAGGGAAGATCACTCAGGAAAGCAGGCAATTTTTCTATGCTCCGCAGGGCGCGGAGACATCAAATCTGAAAAAGGGACGGGGGAGGATAATGTCCAAAAAGTTAATCAGCCTTGCAGATTGCTGCATGGCGTTTGACGGCGAGCTGGTTCTCGATCACATCAACCTGTATTTTAATGACAGTGAGTTCCTCACACTGCTCGGACCCAGTGGCTGCGGCAAGACCACCACCTTGCGCATCATTGGCGGCTTTTTAACGCCCACTTCGGGAGAAGTGCTGTTCGACGGGGTGAGGATTAACGATATTCCGCCCAATCTGCGGCAGGTCAACACCGTCTTCCAGCGCTACGCGCTCTTCCCCCACCTCAACGTTTTTGAGAACGTGGCCTTCGGCCTGCGTATCCCCAGGACGGAGAGCGGGGGCGGCCGGAAGAGGAAAGTGAAAATCCCGGAATCGGAAATCCGCCAGCGGGTGTTGGAGATGCTGGACGTGGTAAGCCTGAAGGGATTTGAAAACCGGCGCATCACCGAACTTTCCGGCGGGCAGCAGCAGCGTGTGGCCATTGCCAGAGCCCTGGTGAACCGGCCCAAGGTGCTGCTGCTGGACGAACCGCTGGGGGCGCTGGACCTTCGCCTGCGCAAGGATATGCAGAGCGAGCTCAAGCGCATCCAGCAGCAGCTGGGGATCACGTTTATCTACGTGACCCACGACCAGGAGGAGGCGCTGGCCATGAGCGACACCATTGTGGTCATGGACCAGGGCCGCATCCAGCAGATCGGCGCGCCGGAGGACATCTACAACGAGCCGAAAAATGCTTTCGTGGCGGATTTCATCGGCGAGAGCAATATTCTCGACGGCGTGATGCACGAGGATTACGTGGTGGAGTTTTTCAACCGGAAATTCAAATGTCTGGACAGGGGATTTGCCCCCATGGAGCCGGTGGACGTGGTCATCCGTCCGGAGGACGTGGACATCGTCCCGCCGGAAAAGGGCCAGCTGCGGGGCACGGTAACCAGCGTCACCTTCAAGGGCGTCCACTACGACACCATTGTGGATTTCAAGGGCTTCAAGTGGCTCATTCAGACCACGGATTTCCACCCGGAGGGAGAAACCATCGGCATCATCCTCAATCCGGATGACATCCACATCATGCACAAGAGCGCCTACTCCGGCATGTTCGGCGACTATTCCTCCTACTCCGAGGAGTACGATGACCTGGAGGACGTCAGTCTTCTGGAGGAGGGCGTCGGAGATGAAGAATAAGCGCGCCCTTTTCGCCGTGCCCTACGTGGGCTGGATGACCCTGTTCGTGGTAGCCCCCATTGTCATGGTGGTCATTTACGCCTTCACCGCCGCCTCCGGCGGACTGACTCTGGAAAATTTCTCCCGTATGGGAACCTACGCGGTGGTGTTCACCCGCTCCTTCAAGCTGGCCCTGATCGCCACAGTGATCTGCCTGCTCATCGGCTATCCCCTGGCCTACTGGATCTCGCGGGAGGGGCCGGGGTTCCAGCGGGTGGCCATGATGCTGATTATGCTGCCCATGTGGATGAACTTCCTGCTCAGGACTTACTCCTGGATGTCCATTCTGGAGAACACGGGGCTGCTCAACCGGTTTTTCTCCGCCATCGGCCTGTTTTCCCTCATCAACGGCCTGTCCGGCGCCAGTATTGAGTATTTCCCCATGATAAACACCCAGGGGGCCGTGGTGCTGGGCATGGTGTACAACTATCTGCCCTTCATGATCCTGCCCATCTATTCGGTGATTGAGAAGCTGGACGGCAGTCTGCTGGAAGCGGCCCGGGACCTGGGCGCGGATTCCGCCCGGGTGTTCCGGAAGGTGATCCTGCCTCTGAGCCTTCCCGGCGTGCTCTCGGGGGTGACCATGGTGTTCGTTCCCTCGGTGTCCACCTTTGCCATTTCCAAGCTGCTGGGCGGCAGCAACGAGCTGCTGCTGGGCGACCTGATCGAGCAGCAGTTTCTGGGCACCGCCTACAACCCCTATCTGGGCTCCGCCATTGCCCTGGTAATGATGATTGTGGTGGTGGTCTGCATGGCGATGATGAACCGCTTCGGCGAGGGCGAGGAACAGGCGGTGATGCTGTGAAAAAGAACGCCTCCTGGCTGAACCGGTTTTTCATGGTTCTGGTCTTCCTGTTTCTTTACGCGCCGATCTTTGTGCTGATTGTCTTTTCCTTCAACGACTCCCAGAGCCGCACCGTCTGGCAGGGCTTCACCCTCCGGTGGTATGCGGAGCTCTTCCGGGACCGGCAGATCATGAGCGCCCTGTCCACCACCCTTCTGGTTTCCCTGCTGGCCACCCTGATCGCCACCGCGGCGGGGACCATGGCGGCCCTGGGCTTTTTCAACATGAGAAAGCGGTGGCGCGGCGTCTGCATGACGGTCAACAGTATTCCCATGACCAACGCGGACATTGTCACCGGCGTGAGCCTGTGCCTGCTGTTCGTGGCGTTTTTCGGCGGATGGGAGGCCTTCGCCGGGTGGTGCAACGGCGTGCAGGGACTGATCCGCCTTCCCTCCCGGCTCCATATGGGCTTCGGCACGCTGCTCATCGCCCATATCACCTTCAACATTCCCTACGTCATCCTCAACGTCATGCCAAAGCTGCGGCAGATGGACAAAAATCTCATCGACGCGGCCCAGGATCTGGGCTGCACCTGGATGCAGGCGTTCTGGAAGGTGGTGCTGCCGGAAATCAAGCCGGGCATTGTCTCCGGGGCCCTCATCGCCTTTACCATGAGCGTGGATGATTTCATCATCTCCTATTTCACGGCGGGCTCCAGCGCCTCCACACTGGCCATGGTAGTCTACGGCATGACCAAGCGGCGCATCAGCCCCAAAATCAACGCCATCTCTTCCCTGCTGTTCATCACCGTGCTGACGCTGCTGATTATTGTCAACGTGCGGGAGGCCCGGATGGAGAAGCAGGCGGCACGGCGGCGGTTGTAACGGCGCGCCCTCCGGGGCCGCCGTGCAATAAATCATTTTATTTTTGGAGGAATGAAGAATTGAAAAAGACGTTTGCCTTCCTGTTGGCGCTCACCATGGTGCTGACGCTCTGCCTGACCGGATGCGGCGGCGGAGGCGGCGAGCGGACCGTCAACGTGTGCGGCTGGGGCGAAAACATCGACCCTGACCTCATTAACCAGTTTGAGCGGGAGACCGGCATCAGGGTCAACTATCAGACGGCGGAGAGCAACGAAACCATGTACGCCCTCATCAGACAGGGCGGCACGGATTACGATGTAATCGTTCCCAGCGATTACATGATCGGACAGATGATCGACGAGGGGCTGCTTGCGGAGCTGGACTACGGCAACATTCCCAACTTTGCCCTCATCGACAGCCGGTATAAAAATCTGAGCTACGACCCGGAAAACCGGTATACGGTCCCTTACACCTGGGGCACGCTGGGCATTATTTACAATTCTTCCATTGTGGAGGAGGAGATCGACAGCTGGGACGTCCTTTTCAGCGGCAAGTACAGCGGGCAGACCGGCATGATCGGCAACCCCCGGGATGCCATCGGTGCGGCCCTGCTGTATCTGGGCTACTCGGTAAACACCACAGACGAGGCGGAGATCCGGGAAGCTTATGAGCTTTTGAGCAGCGCCAAGAGCAATGGCATGTACCAGGGCTTCTTCATGGATCAGCTCTATGACAAGATGGAAGCCGGCGAGACCGCCATCTGCACCTACTATGCCGGAGATTTTCTGACCATGTACGACAACAACCCGGATCTCCGGTATGTGGTGCCCAGGGAAGGCAGCAACTGGTTCGTGGACGCCATGTGCGTGCTGAAGGGTGCGGAACACAAGGAAGAGGCCGAAGCGTGGATCAACTTCATCTGCAAGACGGACTCCTGTCTGGCCAATATGGACTACATCTGGTATGCCTCCCCCAATACGGAGGCGCTGGAACAATATCCGGCCTACTATGAGGAGAAAAACGGCGAAGCGCTGGACCCGGAGCTGTATGAGATCATGGCTGCGCCCGCCTCTGTTCTGGACCGGTGCGAAGTCTACGAAAACCTGCCCCCTGAGACCCAGCAGCTCTACAGCCAGCTGTGGGTGGAGCTGGGCATCGGATAAAGAGGATTTTTCAAAAAATCCAGGCGGATTTGGTCAATCCCACTTGACAGATCGGCCGAGAGCCTCTATAATAAGGTCTGTTGTCAAGGCTTCCCTGACAGCAGACCGATCCGGGTGTAGCGCAGTTGGTAGCGCGCATGGTTCGGGTCCATGAGGCCGTGGGTTCAAATCCCGCCACTCGGACCATGTCGAGTGTTCATAACGCAACTGAACACTCGTATGTAAAGGAACAGTCGAAAG
This sequence comes from uncultured Oscillospiraceae bacterium, assembly GCA_910587505.1. Taxonomy (GTDB): domain Bacteria; phylum Bacillota; class Clostridia; order Oscillospirales; family Oscillospiraceae; genus Pelethomonas. Next base: position 36,079 of record CAJULD010000028.1, read on the forward strand.
GCTGTTCCTTTGCTATTTCTATGGGGCGGTGTGCCCCGGTGGAGCGGCTTTGGGCCGCTCCGTTTTCTCTACCCAGCCTTGCCTACTGTCAACGCCAGTGATAAAATGCAAGAAAACGCCGAGGAAAAAATGTAGGATTGTGGCGGAGAGGAGGAAAAAAGATAGACTCCCAACAGGACAGAAAAAAGCCCGGAAAGGGAGAGAGAAAATGAAAGGAGCACAGTGGATGGACATCCGAAGCGACAGGCAGAAAGGGCTGAGCTATGTGGAGCTGGGCCGGAAGTACAGCATGGATCCCCGGACAGCGAAGCGGTACGCGGAATCGCCGCAGAAGCCGGAGTACACATTAAGTGAACCCAAGCCCACGAAGATGGATCCGTACAGGCAGATCGTGGACGAGTGGCTGGAGGAGGCGCCGTATTCGGCGCTGCGAATACTGGAGAA
>CAJULD010000029.1 GCA_910587505.1 uncultured Oscillospiraceae bacterium
TACTAAACAGATGCACTTAAAATTATCTGCAAATCTTATTATACGAGGAGGTGTAAATTGAAAAACACAGTGAGTAAGCAGCACGGCAGCCCGTCAGATTGCCCCGCCGACGGTGATGTATTTATGCAAATGCTGGAGGTCATGACCGAAGAAGAACTGACCGCGGGCTTGAACGAAGCCCTGGAAAGTATGACAGAGGAGAATTATGACTCCGCATTGATTGACGCATATCTTGCCGCGCTGGACCGGAAAGCCCCCATGCCGGAACTCCCAGATACGGATACCTCTTTTGCCAATTTCCAAAACAGGCTACTCCAGACCTTTCCTGCCAAAAACGACGCTGCTGTTAGTCCCAGGCGCAAAGCACGATCTGTTTGGCGCGTCGGGCTGGTAGCTGCCCTTACTGCAATTTGCCTTATGGGCGGCATGGTTGTCGCACAAGCAGCAGGAGTGGATGTTTTTGGCGCTATAGCGCGTTGGACAGACGAGGTGTTCAGCTTTGGCCCAATCCAGTCTGACGGTGTGGAAGATGTACCCAACGAAGAAACTGAGAGGAGCACTGATATTGGTAGTGCCAGCGGATTAAACTATGAATCGCTTCAAGATGTGTTGAATGCATATACCATAACAGAGTTTTCTGAGCCATCTTGGATTCCAGAAGGGTACGCATTTATGGGTGTGACAGTAGATTGTTGGCCTGACGGTGATTTTATATGTATAGCAGCGGAGTATCTCAACGGTAATAATTCCCTGCTTGTTGAGGTCAGAAATTGTCAGAATGAACCCAGTATACAGATTGAAAAAACAAACGCACCCGTGAAAACTTTTGTGGTGAACGGACTAACGGTGTACTTACTTGAAAACACAAACAATAACATGGCGGCATGGGTGACAGAACACTATGAGTGCTATATTGGCGGCACAGTTGATAAAAGTGAGTTGCAACAAATAGTGAAGTCAGCCTATGCGAAATTACAGTAATGAGGAGGTAGATAAAGCGTGCGAAAAAAAGCAATCTGCGGCGTACTGTTCGCGTTGTTACTGATTCTCGTTTCGGCAACAGCTTTCGCAGCAGATACAAGAGCCAGCAGCAGAATCATGTCATACAGCGCTGAATTGCGAGTAGGAAGTGATAAAGACTTAAATATATATTTTTCTGTCACGGCCAGTAGCACCATGGACATTATTGGAGCCAGCCGAATTGATATTCAGAGGTATAATGGCTCGCGCTGGATTACAGAATGCACGCTTACAGTTGAGGATGAACCTGAAATGCAGACCAGCGATGCGGTTCGACACTCTGCAATAATCACCTATGCACCAAGTGATTCTGGTTCTGACTATCGTGCTGTGGTCACAGTTTATGCGAAGGATGCTTCAGGCTTCAGTACGGCTCAAGTGACAACTAAATAACCTAGCAAACGCAATTAATTTGCGGCATTAGAAGATTCCGCAACACTGTAACACATCTATCAAAACATTTTAATGATTTTATGGGCAATGCGCATAAAGAAGTTTTGCCTATTGGGAGCGCAACCGCATGATGCTGTGGTGTCATGCGGTTGTCGTTTTGCTGTACCGGCTAAATTCCGGGGAAAAATCAACCTCCCCGATAAAGTTATAGTGTACGTCAATGCGCTGGGTGCGATGGCCGCTGGATTTATCCGGGGCGTGGACAACTACCTTTTCCACAAACTCACGTAAAAGGGCCGGGGTCAGCTCGGTGGGTTCGGTGTACTTCTTTACAATCTTCAGAAAATTCTGGACATTGACAGTCTGGGCCTCCGCCTCGGCTACAACGCCTCGCAATTCCTCCGCAGACTGTTTCAGATCCGCCTGTTCCTTTTCGTATCCCTCGGACAACCGGGTAAACCGCTCTACACTCAACGCACCCGCCACACGATCCTCATAAAGCTGTTGAATAATGCGGTCAAGCTCACTGATGCGCCACTCCTGTTTTTCCAGCTTGCGTCTGGCCTGTTCCCGTTCCGTTTTCTGTACGGCGGTCTTGTTCTCCATAACACATCGTACAAACTCGTCCTCGTCATCCTGTGCGTAGGCTACCACCCTCTGCAAATTTTGAAGTACAAGCTGTTCCAGTACCACGGCCCTGATATAATGGGCGGTGCATTGCTTTCTGGAGCGGTAATTTGCACAAGTGTAACTCTCCTGTTCTTTTGTAAATGTAACGGTGCGGTGGTGATACAGCTTTGCTCCACAGTCGGCGCAGTAGGCCAGCCCAGAGAAAAGGCCCATTTCCCCCAGTTTGGTAGGGCGGCGGCGCTGCTCCCGATTCTTCTGCACGATTTCCCATGTTTCTCTGTCAATAATCGCTTCGTGGGTATTCTCAAACACCGCCCGTTTGTCCGGGGGATTGATGATTGCTTTCTTGCTCTTATAGGAGAGTTTGGTTGTTTTGAAATTTGTTGTGCGGCCCAAATAAGTATCCTGCTCCAAAATGCTCAGAACAGTTGCGGGATTCCAGCGGCAGGGATCATCCGGATAGTAACGGCTTGTCCGGCCTGTACGCTGAAACTCAATCGTTCCCGGCGTAGGAATTTCCCGCTCTTTCAGCATACGGGCAATTTTGCCGGGGCCGTTGCCCTCCACGCACAACTGGAAAATCAACTCTACCACAGGGGCGGTTTCCTCGTCCACCAAAAGGTGCCCGTCCTCACCTTTTATATAGCCGTAGGGGGCGTTTGACGCCAGCCTCTGGCCCGACATCCCTTTGTTGCGGAAAACCGCCCGTATTTTCTTCGAGGTGTCCTTTGCATACCACTCATTAGTCAATCTTACATAAAGAATGACATCACAGCAGTGCATTGGCGGTCGGTTACCTCCGGCGAGATGGAGCGGTGTATTATCGGTAGCGGCTACCGATAATCAGACCAGACTATCATATGGGAGGTAAACACAATGGGCGAACTGAAACCGAGAATCCATGAAGAAGCAACCGGCCTTGATTATGTCCTTGCCGGTGACTACTACATTCCGGCCATCGAACTGCCGGAGGACGATGATCGTCCCATCGGAAAATGGGGGCGGATGCACCAAGCGTGTCTGGAAAAAACGAACCCGCTTTTGTTCAACCACCTTGTCCTGACGGGCAAGCTGCACAACTACCTTGCCGACCTAAACGAGCAGGCGCAGAACCGCTACCAACTTATCGTAAAACAGATGGCCGATTCCGAGGGCGTGACCGGGGACTTGAAACGGCGGTCGCAGTGGGACTGGATCAGAGCCATGAACAGCATCATCAATCGGGCTGAGGAGATCATCCAGCACGAGATGATCTGTGTGTGATGCCTGTTCGGAACTTTTCACAACACAAGAGATATAAAGTGGTCTGGGTCAATTCGGCCCAGACCACTTTTTTAAGGTGCAGAAAAAAGAAGAAAAACTCGAAATTCAAATTGAAAGCAACAGCTCGGCGTGGTACAATATGCTTTAAGAAATCCGAGTTCAAATCTATAGAGCGGGGTATGCTGCTATGAAAGGTTCAGAATGCAAGTTTGTAAAATATATGGAAGGATCGGACAAGCGCTTTGTCATTCCGGTTTACCAGCGAAATTACGACTGGAAGATGGAGAACTGCAAGCAGCTTTTTGATGACCTTGTGAAAATTATTAGAGGCCACCGTAAGAGCCACTTCTTTGGCAGTCTTGTTTCTGTCTATAATCCAGACGGTCATAATGAGGAATTTCTTGTCATTGATGGTCAGCAGCGCCTGACTACTGTTTCGTTGCTGTTCCTTGCCATGTATAACCTGATGGACAAAGGCATCATTGTGCCGCAAACAGTGAATCTGAAACAGCGTCTCTATGAGGAATACCTTGTAGACAAGTGGCAGCCGGAAGATACTCGCATTAAATTAAAGCCGGTCAAGAACGACCAGCGCGCTTTTGGCAAACTTTTTTCTGACCCGTCAGAACATATTCGAGAATCCAACCTGACTGTAAACTATGATTATTTCTACAATCGGATTCAGAAGCAGGAAATCACGATTGATGAGCTTTACGATGCGATTTGCTGTCTGGAAATCATCAACATCCGGCTGGACATGGAGGACAACCCGCAACTGATTTTTGAGAGTTTGAATTCCACAGGTCTTGATTTAAGCGAAGGTGACAAAATCAGAAACTTCATCCTGATGGGTCTGCCATCTAAAGAGCAGGATGAGTATTATGATAAATACTGGAATAGAATTGAGGTTTGCACAAAGTATGATGTCAGTGCTTTTATCAGAGATTATCTGAGCGTGAAACAACAGGCTATTCCACAACAAAGCAAGATTTACATCAATTTTAAGGATTATGTAGAACTTGGCAATATTCAGACAGAACCGCTTTTGATGGAAATGCTGGCATATGCTAAGCGGTATCAAATTCTTTTGGATGGCAAGACTGGCAATGCCGCTCTCAACGCCTGCATCTTCCGTTTGAACCGACTGGAAACAACGGTCACGAGACCGTTCTTTCTTGAGGTGCTTCGGCTGTACGATGAGAGTAAGTTGTCAATGGAGCAGGTCACAGAAATTTTTCTGACCGCTGAAAATTATCTGTTTCGTAGGAGCATTTGTGATTTGCCTACCAATGCTCTAAATAAAATCTTTCTGATGCTGCATCGGGAAATCATGCGCTATGATGGTACGGAGACAGACTATGTTGAAAAATTTAAGTATGCGCTCCTGTCCAAAAAGGAACGCGCCCGCTTCCCGGATGACGAGGAGTTTGCAGAATCTTTTATCAGCAAGCCGGTTTATCTGATGAACAGCAAAAACAAGGTTTATATCCTTGAGAGACTGGAGAACTTTGGGACAGTCGAGGACAAGGATGTTTACCGCCATTGTGATGAAGGCACTTACTCAATCGAGCATATCATGCCACAGCACCTGACTCCGATATGGCAAAAAGAATTAGGTGTGGACTATGAGCAGATACATGAGGCGTGGCTTCACCGAATTGCAAATCTGACGCTGACTGCTTATAATTCCAAATACAGCAACAGCTCCTTTTCTGAAAAGAGAACTATGCAGAACGGATTCGATGACAGTGGCATTCGTATGAATACTTGGATTGCCAAAAAGGATAAGTGGACGCTGGCAGAACTGGAGGAACGAAGCGAATATTTGAGAAATCGCGCCCTGACGATTTGGACACTGCCCATGACCGAATTTCAGCCAGAACAAAAGCAGATGGACTCTTATACCTTGGATGATGATGCGGAACTCACAGGCCGTCTGATTGCCCGGTTTACTTTCAAACACACAGAGCAGCCGGTCGCAAGCTGGGTGGAGATGTTTCAGAAAGTCATTCAAATCCTCTATGCTGAGGACAAGGCAATCATCACTAAGTTGGCACTTTCCGAGGAAGACAATATTGCTCTACATTTTAGTACAAAGCCAGATACCTTTACCAAAAGTGTGGAAATTGGCGATGGCATCTATGTATGGACGAATACCAGCACACAAAGCAAGCTGTCTGTGCTGAGCCGTCTGTTTAAGCTATACGACGAAGATCCGGCAGACTTAGTATTTTATCTTCGAGACGAAAGCGAATTGACTACTGACGAACCAGGCAGCAGGCACGAACTTCGGAGGCGGTATTGGACATATGCGCTTCCGATCATCAAAGAGGCTCATGGCAAAGATGGTTCGTTCTTCAATGTCAGCCCAACCAGAGAAAACTGGATCAATGGCTTCTTTGGTGTCAGCGGATTTTCTATTTGCTGTGTTGCAAACTATGACAGTGCCCGTGTAGAGATTGTTTTCCAAAAGAGTGAGAAAGACGAAAACAAGAAAGCCTTTGATGCTCTGATGACTCATCGAGCAGAAATCGAGAGCGCATTAGGTATTGCCTTGAACTGGAATCGTGCCGAGGACAAAAAGGCATCAAAGGTATATACACAACTTTCTAATGTCAGCATTGAGAGCGAGGTGGACTGGCTACAGATGGCGCGGTTCCATGCAGAGTGGAGCAAAAAATTCTACGATGTAATAATTCCGCTTGTCATCGGAGCTTAAAGAGGGGAATCTGCCGTATATTTTGTAATTTTCAGAACCGTCCTTGCTGTCAGCGGTCGGCTTCCGAACGCGCAGCCAGCCCCGGCAAGGGGCTGTTCAAAGGGTCTGGGGTGCTACCCCAGCAAGCAAAAACGAATTTCCGGCGGCAACGCTGGAAGTCCGTTTTGAGCGTTTGTATATACAAACGCCCTGCTTGCCCAGTAGCGCACATTGGGTCAGATGGCCTCTTACCAAAAGTGGTGATGACCATATTGGTCACCACCAAAATCAACGGAAACATTCTGCCCGTTGGTGGCGGTTCACTTACCTTGCAAGCAGTGTCTTTGTTCCCACAAAGACTCGAAACAGCGGTTCCCGGCGTTGCCGGAAATCGCTGTTTCTGCTTGTTGGGAAGCATCCCAAACCCTTTGACCAACCTCGTTACCGAGGTTGGCTGCGCGGCGTTCCGCCGCTTCTGGCTACCGCCCGCTGTTGATTTTCCGCTCCCGGCTCCGCTCCGGGGACTGCGGTTTTTCCGAGGGAATGGGGGCGTCCCCATCAAAGGTTTCGTTGTCAGGCTGTCCCGCCTGTTTCCGAAAATCGTAGAAGTCGCCCAGGAACGCCGGGAACTTGCTTTTCCAGAGGGCGTATTCCTCATCGGTCAATTCCCCGGCATCGTGCAGGGCGCAGGCTTTCATAAATCCCAGAATGCGGTATTGGAGCAATGCGCCCGGATTTCTCGTAATGGCGTCTATGTCCGGCTTGAAATTATCCATCGCAATACTGTCACGGAATACAAAATGGATATGCCCATCAACTTCTGTCGGGTACAATCCGTAGATTTCCTCCAACTTGTATAGCGCCTGCAACACTCCCTCCAAGTCTGTGACTTTCTCACCGGCGATGGCGGCATAGTTGACCCGGAGTTTTTCGGCAATCGCATGGAGCGTGAGAAAATCCGGCACCCGGTTCCCCAACTCATAGTTCCTGATGGCGGACTCGCTGACCTCGCACAGGTCGGCGAGTTCTTTTTGCGTCAGCCCCGCCTGCTGGCGGTAAAACCGGATGTGTTCCCCCAGCGTCGCGTCAATCGACAATCCCATGATGTGCCCTCCTGTCCTGATGTTAATTTGAGTATAGCCGTCCTGCTGCCTATTATATCATGCCCCGTTCAAAAATGAAAGGAATTTTTGCTAATCCCTTGACAGCACATTTCTGAACGGCTATAATGATAATTACAGTTCAGAAGTGAACTCTATGAACTTCCGTAAATAGAACAACCCGGCATACATGCCAAATCAGCGGCCAGCCCGGACAGGAAGGAGGTCAGCCGGACCACCCCGCCGCTCCACCCACTGTCTCCGCCAGCGTTATGGTGTTCGCTGGCGGATGCCGTGAAAGGAACTGTGAATGACGGAAGAAAAAAGCAAAATCCCTGAACTGAAAGTGATCCCGGCGGAGGAACTGCTGGACACGACCTACGCCCCGTCCGGCACTTTGATTGACGGGCTGATAGGCCAGGGCATCTACATCCTCGCCGGTGCGCCCAAGGTGGGCAAATCCTGGCTGGTGCTGTGGCTGGCGAACCAGGTCAGCAAAGGCGAGCCGGTCTGGGGAATGAAAACGGAACAATGTGGTGTCCTCTACATCAGCCTGGAGGACACTTTCCAGCGGATGCAGCAGAGGCTGAACGATGTCAGTGGCGGCAGTCCCGGCAACATCTGGCTGGCGACCGAGGCCCTGTATATCGGAGAGGGCTTTGAGGAACAGCTTACCAGCTTCCTCACCGCCCATCCCCATGTGAAGCTGGCGATCATCGACACCCTCCAGCGCGTCCGCAAGGCCGGACAGGAGCAGTACAACTACGCCAGCGACTATGAGACGGTCTGCGCCCTGAAGAAAATCGCCGACCGTTTCCTCATCACGCTGCTGCTAGTCCACCATACCCGCAAGACCGGCTCGTCCGATTCCTTCAACATGATCTCCGGCACGACCGGGCTTCTGGGCTGTGCCGATGGCGCTCTTCTCCTGCAAAAGTCCTCCCGGATGGAAACCACTGCCACGCTGGATGTGACCGGGCGGGAAGTGGCTGATACCCAGCTGAACCTCCGCTTCGACAAGCAACGGAAGGTGTGGGAGTTTGTTTCCTTTGGAAGCGAAGCCCCGAAGAAAGAGCCTGACCCCATCCTGACCGCCGTTCAGTCCTTTACCCAGGTGCATGGCGTGTGGCGGGGCTATGCCGCTGTACTGCTGGACGAGCTGAAAGCGGAAACAGACATCAATGCTGAACCGAACACCCTGACCCGGCTGCTGAACGCCAGCATCGGAGAACTTGAGCGTGAGTACGGCGTCCGCTACCGTTCCGGGAAACGCACCGGGAAAGGCCGACTGGTCTCTCTGCTGGATTTGACTGCTCCCTGGGTCAGCACCGATATGGACGATGTAGATAATGTAGGTAATGACGGTATTTTGAACACTGATGACGGTCGTAAAAATACCTACAATACCTACACAACCTACACGCCTGCCCCTGATGATCCGGAAGGGGCGTGACGGCATGGAGAAGCTGAACATGAACCAGCCCCCGATGGAGTTGGAAAACAAAACAGTTTGCCGCCTGAACGATTACACGGAAATCAAAATCGGCGGCGTGGTCTACCGGGTCAAAAGCGTATTCTCTGACAAAGGACAGTTGGGTGATCTGCTCGACCTGGCGGCGATGGAGAAAATCGGCCGTATCGCGTAAAGGGCCTTTGCATCAGAGCGTGGGCGTGCTATAATGGCGGTAGGTAATCGACCGCCATTCGCACTGCTCTTTGGGAGGTAAAATCAAAGATGCAGGAAACTTACAATGTTGGAATTTATTGCAGGCTCAGCCGGGAGGACGAGAGAACCGGCGAGTCCGTGTCCGTGGAGAACCAGAGGGAGATGCTCAGCCGCTATGTCCTGGAGCAGGGCTGGAACCTCTATGCCGCCTACTGTGACGATGGGGTCTCAGGTACGACCTTCGATAGGCCTGGGTTCAACCAGCTTATCGCCGACGCCACCGCCGGAAAAATCAATCTGGTACTCTGTAAGGACCTCAGTCGTCTCGGCAGAGATTATATCGAAAGCGGGAAGTATACGGACATCGTTTTTCCGAGCCTCGGCTGCCGGTTCATCGCCCTCAATGATGGGGTGGACACCGCTCACAAAAACAATGAGATGCTGGTGATTCTGAAAAATGTCATGAATGACCTCTACGCCAGGGACACCAGCAGCAAAATCAAAGCTGTCAAACGGTCCTCGTTTCAAGCTGGGAAGTATGTGGGATGCTACGCCCCTATCGGCTATCTGAAAAGCCCGGAGGACAAGCACATCTTGGTAATCGACCCGGCCACCGCCCCCATCGTCCGGCGCATTTTTGACCTTCGTTGTCAGGGGTATAGCTACCGCAAAATCGCCACGACCCTGAACACGGAGCAAGTGCCGACCCCCAGTAGCTTCTACTACCTGCGCCAGGGCAAGCCCAACATCCGCAAAGAGGGCGGCTACTGGCAGGCGCAGACGGTGAAGGCCATCCTCCAGAACGAGGTCTATATCGGCCACATGGTGCAGAACAAGACCGGCAATGTGTCCTACAAGGTCCACAAGCAGGTGGACAAGCCGGAGAGCGAGTGGATACGGGTGGAGGGAACACACGAACCGCTTGTGTCCATGGAGGTCTGGGAACTGGTGCGGACGCTTGAAAAGCAGAACACCCGGAGCCGGACACAGGCAAATGGGGAGACTGCTCTCTTTGCCGGACTGCTTCGGTGTATGGACTGCGGCTCGCTGATGCGCTGTTACCATGACGGGCGGCGGCGCAAGGACGGGTCAAGGTCCACCTATCGCAGCTACGCTTGTGGCCGCTACGCCAGCGGTGGAAAGACCGTCTGCACAGCGCATATCATGAACCAGCGTGTTCTGGTCGAGGTCGTGCTGACGGACATCCGGGCAAAGGCGGAGCTTGCGAAGCGTGACCCGGACAGCCTGATAGAGCGGATACAGGCCCAGCGCAAGGCGGCCACCGCTGGAGAAATCAAGCGGGCGCAGGCCACCTTGACAGCCGTTGAGAAGAGGCTTGCGGAACTCTCCAGGCTGACCCAGTCCATCTATGAGGACAAGGTGATGGGGCGTATCCCGGAGGCCGTGTGCGTTCAGCTGATGAACCAGTATGAGGCCGAGCGCGCTGAGAAGCTGGAGCAGAGGGCGCATTTGTCGGGTGAACTGGAGGCGTATCAGCAGGAGACGGATGATGTTCAGCAGTGGATGTCCCTGATTAGGGAGTACGCAAAGTTGGAAGAACTTGACCGTCCCACCCTCCTGCGGCTCATCAAGCGAATCGAGGTCGGAGAAAAGAAAGTCGAGGACGGATGCACCGTCCGGGACATCAAAATCCATTACAATTTCGTGGGTTATATCGAAGCCTGACACAAAAAAGCCCCGGTTTTACACCGGGGTACATACCAGCCAAACTATCTTGCCGGTTGCCAATGTATACATCGTTCTTTATGTAAGGTTCTCATTTATGATATTTCGGAATGGGGTGAAGTCATTTCCCAGTTGATCCTCGCTGTCCACTCCGTCATTAACGGCAATAAAGCGGACTCCCAGTTCCGGAAAGCGGATTTCCGTATATAACCCGACTTCCAGATAATTCCTGCCAAACCGGGACATATCCTTGACTACCACCATGCTGACAAGCCCCGCCTCAATGTCGGCCATCATTTCCATAAAGCCGGGACGTTTGAAATTTGTACCGCTCCATCCGTCGTCTTTGTAAACCTTATAGCTGGAAATTTCCCGGTCTTGACAATACCTGGTGAGGATTTCGATTTGATGGGATATGCTGTTGCTGTCCCCCTCGTTCTCATCGTCGCGGGAGAGCCGGACGTAGAGGGCCGTCCATTTTTCATTCAAATTGCCTGACTGCCTAATCATTTCAGCCTCCAATCCGGCAGTTACCGTTTCTGGCCTTGTAACACTCATAATTATACCTAATATCAAGAAAAACGTCAAATATTCGACAAATTCAGCGGGGATTGATGTATTGCTTCTCTGTCAAATAAACGCATCGTTTTCCAGAAACGGCAGCTCCCTCGCGGGTAGACTACTTTAATAAGAAATGCGTCTCACGGTGAGACGCATTAACGACAAATTTTGCATTGGTTGGCGGTTTTATATTTCGTTGTTCACGATTAGAAAAACAAGGCAGGATCAGACGGCGGCTGGCAGGGCCGCTCCATAGGATTTATCGTGCCTCCCCCCATTCCCGTAGCGGGGCGTCCTACGCTGTGACGCATAGCCGACGCAAGTATCATCATACCCATATGCAGTTCGTGGCCCGCTGCTGTGCCATAGCAGCTTTGCGGCGCTGGCCCCGTTCGCTCCGTCCTCCCGGTGTCCGGCCTCCTGTCACGGGGGATCATCCCTGCGTACCCGCCGCCCGGCTCCGCGCATACAGAATGTATCTGATTGCCTTATTCAGTTGTAGTCAAGCCCTTTCCCTGTTGAACGGAAAATACCTGCTTCTACTCCTTAATATCCCTGGAAATTGCTTTTTGCTCATTATCCGCAGGAACTTCCAAAACTTCCTAAAAGGTTATAAAAAACGACAGCTTTTCTTAAATACGTCTCACGGTGAGACGTATTTTATCGACAAATTCCGCACAACCTGTTATACAAAGAGCGGGACGGCAAGTGTGGACCGTCCCGCTCTTATAAGGTTTTATCTGTTTTTCAAGAAATTCATAAGCATCTGCGCTACCTGTCCGCGAGTTGCCAAGCCTTGGGGTGCCAACTGTCCGTTGCCCTTGCCGATCATGACACCGTTCTCCACCGCCCAGCGCAGGGCCTCCAGCGCGTAGCCGCTGGCCTTGTCCGCGTCGGTGAAGTGCAGCTCCTTATCTGTGGCGGCGGGGCTTCCGGCGTACCGCCAGAGCATGACGGCCAACTGCTCCCGGGTAATGTTATCGTTGGGGCCGAACATCCCGTTCCCATAGCCGCCCACGATGCCCTGGCTGGTAGCCCAGCGGACGGCCTCGGTGTACCATGCGCCGGTCGCCACATCGCCATATTGCAGCAGGTAATTGACCACCGGCCTGCCCTCTTTGTTAAAGAGGATTTGGGCAAATTGGGCGCGGGAAAGATTGTCGTTGGGACCAAAAGTTCCGTTGCCATAGCCGCCCATCAGCCCGTTCCGCAGCACATAGTCCACCGCTTCATGATACCATATGCCTACGCCCCCCAAGTCAGTGAAGCCGCGAGAGGGGCAATCCGTGCCGCCGTCACAGGGCTTCGGCCTATCATCCGGGAGGGGTGCAAAGGCGGCCTTGACCGTCACGGCCCTGCCGGGCATCGTAAATGTGTACTTCCCGCCGCCCTGGGCCGTCAGCTTGATTTCATTCCCCCGGTTGTCAGTGACGGTGAGGGTATCCAGCATATAGCCGCTGTCCGGGGTGACGGCCAGGGTGACAGTGCTGCCATTGCTGGCGTTGGTACGATTGGAGGTCACTTTGCCGTGTTCCGACTTCTCCACGGTGACAGCGTAGGTGCTGGAACTCCAACCACCGCCGCCATGATTGCCGCCGGTGGGAGGATCAGGCGTGGTTGCGGGGGCCGTCCAGCCCACGGAGATCGGGGACAGGCCGGTAACGGTAAACTGGAGGCCGCTGGCCGTGTTGGTGACGTGGGGCGTTTCCGTATCTCCGGGCGTTTTGCCAAAATCGCTGGTGGTGAACATATGCACCACGGTAAAGGTGTAGCTGCTGTTTGTTCCCGCCGGATAGGGCAGGGTAACGGTCAGGCCGTTTGCGGGGAAGTTTACGGCAGTCGCCTTCGTCCAGGTAGTGCCGCCGTCGGTGCTGATTTGCAGCTCCACATCATAGACGGCGGTGTTGGCTTGGGGAACGCCGGAATTGGCATGTGTAATAGCGGTTTTCATGGCGGCTTCCAGCTTTTCCAGGGTATTCAGCGTTTCAATGCTCTGCAATCCGGCAGGGACCTCGGAAATGCCGTTCTCCATAACCAACTGGAATTTTGTGCTGCCATCATCAGCGGGCGGATTCGGCAGGATCACCCCTTCCTTTGTCTCCACGGTGCAGGTCGCGTTTGCCCCGTGGTAGCTGTCGTTTCCTGCGTAGGAGGCCGTGAAGGTATAGTCTGCGGTGCTGTTGGGCAGTTCCGCCGTCCAAGTGCCGCCCGCTCCCGCTGTCACGGTGATGCCGCCAGAGCAGGTCACGGAAGCCATTCCGCCGGCAGGCAGGCCGGAGAGGGTCAGCGTTACCGTGCCGCCGCCGATCAGCGGGGATGCCGGGGAGGCTGTCAGGGACAGCACCGGCGTGATCTTCTCCACGCTGACGGTGCAATTTGCTGTCGCGCCGTTGTGGTTCCCGTCCCCGGCGTAAGTGGCGGTAAAGGTGTAGGACGCTCCGCCAGCGGGCAGCTCCGCCGTCCAAGTATCGCCGCTCCCCTTTGTCACAGTGATGGTTTCATCCGAACAGGTCACGGTGGCCGAACCGCCAGAAGGCAGACCGGAGAGGGCCAGCGTCACCGTGCCGCCGTTGGGCAGGGTGGCCGGGGACGGCGTGAGGGTCAGGCTGGGCGTGAGCTTGTTGATGGTCACCAATACATCGCCGGTGGCTTGCGCATAGTTCTCACCGTCCACGGGCGTAAAGATCACGTTCTTTGTGCCGCTGTCGGCCACGGCGGTAAGCTCCTGCCCGCCAGCAAAGCTCCAAGCTCCGGGGACGGAGACCCCTTCCGACACCGCTGTGCCCCGGATGGCTGTGTTTGGGACAGGCTCACCGTTATAGATGACTGTGATGGGGTCGATGGTCAAGTTGGGCACAAACTTATCCTTCACAGTGACGGTAATAGTCAAGCTAAAACTGTTGTAATTGGTGGATTCCATTACGGGAATGGTGATCGTGCCGGTTTTGCCCACCTTTTCCTCCTCGTTCACCAGCTTATAAGTCAGTACGGTGCCGTCCACAGTGGGCGTATCCACAAAAATCCCGTTATCATCCGACACAGTGATTCCCCCCAGCACATACCCTGCCGGAAGCAAGTCCTTCAAATCAAAGGTCTTGGTTACGCCAAATCTGCCCTCGCTGCCGCCGGTTGTGTTTCCGGTGTAGCTGGCCTTTGAGATGGTCACGCTGGTGCTTACCGCTCCGTCCGGCTGGGTCAGGATGTAGTTTCCGGCTGACGTGCCGGTCAGCGTCAATTCGGGCAGAGTGACGGACGAATATGTACCCGCGTCGGAGCCGGTGATCGTGCCCTTGAGACCGGCGGTGTTCACCGAGACGGTATCGCCCGCTTTTACGCCGCCCAAGTCTACGGAAGTGATGGATACCTTATTTGTTTTATCATAGGCCCTGTCCGCGGCCGCGGCCCCGGTGACAGAGAGGGGCTTGGGGTTCACCTTCACCGTAAATTCCTTTTCCCCCAGACCGTCTGGCAGTTTTGCGGTGAGCGTCGCGTCTCCGGCGGGCAAACCGCTGGTATCAATGGTAATCTCTTCGTTCAGATTCCCCTCGCCCACCTTGGCCGTGCCGCTGAACACCTCCACAGTGGATGTGACAGCGGGGGTGGTGCTCAGCGTCACCTTGAGCGTGTCGGTATCGTCGTAGGTACAGGTGGGGGGACTTGCTGGAACGTTGAGGGTTACTGAGCCGAGTTTTACGGAAGCGGCCGCAGACCCGTCGCTATTTCGAATTGTTGTTTCTCCTATGGTTCCTCCGGCTGGTTCAATGACAATCAGTCCATTCACCGTGAGTTTTGCACAGTTTATTGCTGGGTATTGCACGCCACCGTAGATGCCTCCAGAGGCTGTAAACGTTCCTCCCGTTATGCTGATGTTCCCCCCATTGATTCCAGGATACTCTGCACACGAAAGATTGACATCGCTATTTTTGATTACTATGTCCCCCAAAGTATGAATTGCGCAAATATTTGTACCCTGTGTGGAGATCATGATTGCGGCATCTTCAATGGTAATGTTTCCTTTGTTGCAAAAAATACCGCCTCCGATGGTGTTCCCTCTTATGGTTACGCCTCTTATTGTCATATTGCCTGAATTACTGCCGCTTACGCTTGGCATGCCTAGAAAAACCGGTTCATTTGCCACGTTGGCCTCCAACTCTCCGGTGCCTTCTACCGTAAGGTCAAAGGCGCTTTTGGCATAAATCGCGCTCTCATCGTTCCAAGCAGAGCTTGCGGATATGGTATTTTTCCCCTTCAATACTACAGTGACCGGGCCGTCCGACGGCAGTAAGATCGCTGTACGCTCCCGCCATTTCCAATCCTCTGTGTATTCTGTAACATTCAAGGATAATCCGTCCAGTGTCAGGGTGTAGCCGCTCTGAGCATCTCCTTCCAATTGATATCCAGGACCTTCCGCCGGGGTCTGGCCTTCCCCTTCTCCGATGTTGGTAAAATCCAGCGGCTTTGTAAGTGTCTTATTCGCTGCTTGGACCGTCCCCGGCAGAACCCCCAAACACAGGGCCAGAGCGGTGATGATGCTTAGTATTCTGCGTTTCATACAGTGTACCTCCTGTTCCGGCAGAGAAAATTCAGTCCCCCATGGGGGACTGAGGAAAGGGCGCGCCCTTTCCTTAATCCATTTTCTCCGCAATTATCTATTCCACAACATACACAAAATCCTCCCCAAAAACAAGGCTGCTCGACCAGAATGCACGATTTGCTACCAATTAACATCCCCGCCCCTTGACAGCGGCAATTTTCCCGGTTACGCTAAGTGCAAACAGGATTGAGGAGGGCGGAATATGCGGATCGGAAAACGGTGGGCCAGTTGTCTGGCAATGGGCCTGTTCCTGCTGTGCGCGGCGGGGCTGGTGTGGCTGCTGGCGGTGGAGACGGTTCCCAATCAAGAGCCTGTGCGCCTGACGCCGGAGGCCGTGAGCGGTGCGCCGGGGCTGGACGGGCTGTACCTCTACACAGGCCCGCTGGAGCTGGAATATACTCTCCCGGCACAGGCGGGAAAACTGCGCCCGATTTTGGAGATTCGGCAACTGTTTGCGGCGGCGGAGCTGCGGTTGGATGGCGCTCCCTTTCAACAGCTCCCGGCGGGCCTGGGCAACCTGTATGTGACTCTGCCTGGGGAATGGGCTGGTAAAACCCTCACCCTCATTATGGAAAAGGGGGAGGAGGACCCGGAGCCGTCCCTGTATCTCATGGACAGCGTTCTGCTCAACGAACAGGCCCGCGCGGATACCAGCCTCCGCGCCTTTCCCGCCGCCGCGTTCGGGGTGGTCTTTCTGCTGACGCTGGGCCTGTTCCTGTATGGCTGGCTGGAGGGGACCCGGCCCTGGCCCGTCCTGCTGCTCTGCGCCGCTGCCCTGGGCCAGACGGCGTACTTCTACCTGCAAAACTTCTCCCTGTTTAGCCTGCCGCCCGCGCTCTACGGGCTGGTGCTGCACCAGTCCCGTGCGCTCCTGTTCACCGCGCCAGCTTTGTATTTGATGCTGGGTATGAAAAAACGGCAAAAAGCCTTTGCGCCTTTCGCCGTCCTGCCTGCGCTGGTCTATTGGGTCGTGGCGGGATTTCAGACGGTGATCCCGCTCTTTTCCAATTTTGCCGTCCACGCCGGGATCGTGTTCTGTTTTACCATCGCCGCTCTGCTGGTCTGCGCCGCGCTGGAGTACCGGGACGGCAATCCGGTGTTCCGTCGTTTCCTGCCCTGGCTGGGAGGGGGCGTTGTGGCCATCGTACTGCTGAGTATGCTCCCGGAGGGGCGGACGGGTCCCCATGCGTCCATCCTGTGGGCGTTCCTGGATGACCCAATTCTCTGGATTGACACAGAGCTGTTTTACTGGAACAGCCTGTTGCTGGCCCTGTGTTTTCTGGAGAGCGCGGCGGCCTACATCCGGCGCAGGAGCGAACGGGAAACGGAATTGCAGGTGTTGTCCGCCCGTGAAAGCCTGACGCGGGAGCAGCTTGCCACCGTGCTGGAGAGCGCCGCCGCCCTGGGGGAGCTGCGCCATGAGGTGAAAAATCATTATTTGGTCCTGCAAAACCTGTCCCGCACGGGAGAGACGGAGCGGCTGGACGCCTATCTGAGCGAGCTGGTTTCCGATGTGTCCTCTATCCCCGCTCTGACTTACGCGCCCCATCCGGCGATCAATGCGGTGCTGACGGTCATGCTGGCGCGGGCACAGAAACAAGGCGTAGAGGTGGAGCGCCGGATCGACGTACCGGAAACGCTGCCCTTCCCGGACACGGAGCTTTGCATGGTGCTGATGAATTTACTGCAAAACG
This sequence comes from uncultured Oscillospiraceae bacterium, assembly GCA_910587505.1. GTDB lineage: Bacteria > Bacillota > Clostridia > Oscillospirales > Oscillospiraceae > Pelethomonas. Next base: position 17,306 of record CAJULD010000029.1, read on the forward strand.
CGCTGGAGGCCAACGCTCTGGCCCCGGAGGGGGTTCGGAAATGGCTTCGGGTCGATCTCCATATCCGGGGCGTCCACCTGTATATCGGGGTGGAAAATTCCCGCTTTGCTCCGGTGGACTATGACGGGGAACGCGGCCTGTGCCGCACAACGAAAGAGGACAGGTCCGCCCACGGCTACGGCCTGAAAGCAGTTCAGACCGTGGCGCAGAAGTATCAAAGCGAGCTGCTGCTGAAATTCCCGGACAATGCCTTTTCCGCCGCTACTGCCCTGCAAATGCCGGATTAAAAAGCCGCCCTTTCTGTGACGATCCACAGAGAGGGCGGTTTCTATTGGATAAAAGCGACGAATCGTTTGGTAGTCTCCTGCTGATAGGCGCGGCTGATTGGCAGTTCTGCTCCGGTGTCCAGAAGCAATCCCCGCGCGGTTTGCTTATGGACGTGCTTCAAATTAACAACAAAGCTGTTGTGACAGCGGCAGAACGTGTCCCCCTGCAAATGGGAAAGCAACGCCCGAAAGCTCAGGTTGACGGATATGACTTCTTCCGGCAGATACACGGCGGCTTTGTGGTTGACTGCCTCCGCGTAGAGAATATCCTGGACCATTACCCTGCGCAAGCCGCCGTTGACGGGCAGCGCGATCTGCTCCGGGCGGTAGTTTTTCCGCAGATCCCAGTCTATGGCCTTTGCCAGCTTTTTCTCGTCCACCGGCTTCAAAAAATACCCCAGCGTATAGGTAGAAAAGGCGTCCTCCATATATTCCGTATAGGCGGTGATGTAGATGACGGAACAGCCAATATCGGATTCCCGCAGATGGCTGGCCAGCTCCACGCCGTTTTCCTGCGCCAGCCTGATATCCAACAAAAGCAGATTAAAAGACGCGGGCTGGTCCCGCAGAGCTGTCAGCAGCGGCTCCGCTGTGGAAAAGCTGGAAACGGTAAAGTCAATATTCCGCCGGAAATGGCGGTTCTCCAGAATACGGCAGAGCATGGCTTCATTTTCCTGCGCCATCAGCGGCTCGTCCTCGCATATCGCAATACGGTACATAGGCAGTCACCTCCCCCCCGCAAAATTGTTAGTATCATTATAGCAGTTTTCGGTGTTTCCGTCAAAGGGCATCGCCGCCTGTTATCTGAGGGATCGAAAATGCGTCTCACGGTGAGACGCATTTATAGGGATACCTGGGCGCATAAGCGCCCGCCGCCTTTGCCTGACGATAACCGCCGCACGTTCCGGGAAACGCTGGCGTTGCCCATAACGAAAAAACCAGCGCAAGCCGGTTTTGGGGTATGTCCCCCTTAACCACCAAAAGCACCGACGGCCTTTGGCTGTCAAGGCCCGCGCCGGACGCAAGCGTCCGGCGCGGCTCGTCTTGGCCTTGACGGACAAAGGGCGGTGGTGTAAAATCCTCCCCGTTGAGGGGGCATACCCCGCATTGTGACGCTTTATCATGTTACAGCATCTCTTTCACCAAACGCCACGCCCGCTGTACTAACGCAACAGCTTCTGCAATCTCTGCTTTTCCGCTGCCTTTGGTGGCGTTGGCCCAATATGCAATCTGATTTACGTTGTTCCCGATTGCCGACAACTCCCGCAGCAGGGCGGCGTAGGTGTCGGGTGGCTTCGGCTGAATGTTTACGTCCATAATACTGTGCCGGATCAGGGTGCTGGCATTGAGGCCAGACAGGACACATTGTTTCAGTAAATGCCTATATTCTATATCATCCAACCATAGGCCGATAAAATGTTCGCGTTTTCGCATGGCAGTCTCCTTTTGTAATGCGTCTCACGGTGAGACGTATTTTCCGTAGACTGGGGGTTTTAAGGGGGGTGTGCCCCCTAACAAGGGTCGTTTGTGTTTAACAAATGACATACTTGCTCGGACAGCACCGCCTTTTGGCGGCGCTGTCCGCTGTGGTGCCGCTGGGTAGGTGATTCCTTTTTTAACGGCGTTTTTTCCACAAAAGTAATGCGTCTCACGGTGAGACGCATTTCCTCAACATCGTGCTGAACAGTAGAAAAACTGTAAATGCTCATAATACGTACTATTTGATCTGCGTTCCTCTCTTAACTCGTATCCATCCATCTCCAGTCGTTCCGCGATGGGGGTAGGGGGATAGATAGATTGATTAGTATGGATAAAATTAGTTTGGTTTTTATCAATATAACTTGGGTTTGCATTTGAAACCTCAAGAGGTCGATTTTCCCGACGCCTTGAAGTCGATTTTTCCGACCTCTGGATGTCGGAAAAATCAGCCGATGAAATGGGTGCGGCAGGGCCTTGGCCGGGTGCCTCCGTATCTTCCTGTACAGTGATCCGCTTGACAAAAACCCTGTCCGGCTTGCCCTGGCCCTGCTTGACGCGCTCAATCAGGCCGATTCCTTTGCTGGTATCCAACTCTGCCAATAACCGCATGGCCTTGTTTCGCCCGCAGCCTATGGCTTCGCAGACTTCTTTTACAGTGAAGTAAATATAAACCCGCCCGGTGTTGTCGTGCCAGCCATTTTTTGCGGACAGGCTCATGCGGTTCAGTAGCATACCATATAGTAGCTTGGCATCAGTGGACAGGGGCTTGAAATGAGGATGGGTGATAAGCTGGCGGGGGATGCGAAAGTGTGAAAACTGTATTTCTTCATCGCCGCAAAAATAGTCTGATAAAGTTACGCTCGGCATAGATTGCCCTCCTTTTTGAAAGTGAAAAACGCACGATTGACTTTGATTGTCAAATCGTGCGTTTTTCTGCTTGTTTCATTTTGTCACAAAGGTTTGCTTTTTCGGTAACTGCCTTATTATATGTTGTTTTTTGGCTTGTCCTTTATGCGTACTGACCTTAAGGAGTATAATTATGAAAAAATTTAAACCTGTTATTTCGCTTTTCCTGTTGTTCGCAGTCATCTGTTCTCTTGGGGCGATAGCGTTCGCATCTGGTGATGCCATAGACTATGTCGACTACGGCGTAGAATTTATTTTGGAGACGCCCGTTGCTCGTGGATCATCACTTGTTTATGATTGTGACGGAGGACGCAAAATGTACAATCCAATGAATGGTGACCCTTTATTGGAATGTGTTTGGGGATGGTCAACTTGTGTAGACGGCATTGGAAATGATGTCTATCACTACACAAAAGCCCGATATGAGAATCTTTTGGGCTTTTCCTATTCCGATTGGTCCTCCGATTATAAGTGGGGGAGTGGTCAGGTATACGTAGAAAGTCCATACCTGAAATGGCTTGGTTTAGCACAGGATTTAAAGGCCAGGGTATACTATGGCGTTGAAACAAAGGATTAAGTGTTATGTGTCCACAGACGGCATATCCCCCAAAAGAATCATCGTCCGTCTGCTCAGTGCGGTCTGCCTGATTTTTGTCATAGCCGCTCTAATTCTGAAACAGGCCGAACACAAATCGATAGATAGTTTCAACTGGGCACAGGTCCAGAATTGGGTAGATTTCTCAGAACTCTATCAAAACAAAATAGAGACACTGAAAGCGGCATATGCCAATCTTTCCACAGTAGACAGCTATATTGAATGCAGTTCTCAATTTCTGGACATACCCGATTCATGGTTTTCATCGCAATTTATATATGCATATGATATTATGAGCGATTCGGAGAGGGCTTTCTATGAAGATATGAACCAGGCGGGAGTTATATATCCGGTTCGAACGTTACAAGTCAGCAAAAACTGTATGGATTTTTTTGAAATTACTGCAGACAACGGAAGACTCTTTACCGATGAGGACATGAACCATGTGAACGGGGCATCTGTTCCTGTCTTGGCAGGCAGTTCGTATTCAGAATTTTTGGACGTTGGCTCTACGTTTCGCGGAAGCTATATTTTGAATGATCTGGAATTTACCGTTGTGGGAATATTATCCGCTGACTGCAATATTAACATTAACGGTGTTCCGCTGTATCTTAACGATTACATCCTTATGCCCTCATTTAACTGTGTCGATGCACCTCAGTCAGAAGATGATGAGATATTTCAGGTCCGGCACTATGTTAATAAACTTGGAGGCATGTATCAAAGGGCAGACGGTGAAGAGATAGGCGAAATTCTAGAAAAAATAAATACCCTTGGAATAGGCTCATTCAGCTGAAAATGTATCTGCCTTTGTTTTGGACCATGGAAGGATTGCTTCCGGACCTTGAGTTCGGAAGCAATCCTTCCAACAATTTTGTCGAGAGCGCCATCCGCAACGGAAGCTTAAATATAATTGGCCGTTGCTTTTCATAGCGCCTGGCAAAAGCGCCTGGGGGTCAGCGGGGCGGAACGATCTGAACCGTGTATACAGCAGGAGTGGGAGCGTCCCGGCAGAGACGCTCTCACTCTTTACTAAACAGCCAGCTCAAATCCGTGCCAGGTGTATTCCCTCTCATGAATGATCGCCCACGTGTACTGGTAAGCCTCGCACTCCGCCCAGATCAGGTAGCGGAAATAGAATTCCACGTCCAGATGGCAGGGGACGATATCCAGAATAATTTCCCGGATCTGCTCGAATCCTTCCGGTACGCCGGCCACCTCCGGAAAAATGATACGGATATAGCCAAACCGGTCCTTTTCCTGGGCCAGAGCCCTGATGCCGCAGCCGGAGATTGTGTTGTTGATATCCGACAGGGTAAAACAGTCCCCGCCGATCCGCAGCAGCGCGGCGATGGCCTGGCGGCGCAGCGCAGTGCTGTAATGGACCGGCGTGCGGGCAAACAGCAGCTCTCTTCGCCGCAGCCCTTCGCCCTCGGCGGTAGCCAGCGCGCTCTCCCGTTCCACATACTCCATCCGTTGGCTCAGCGCGTCCAGACCTTTGCCCAGCGCGTCCAGCTCGCTGCCGCTGAGGCTTCCCGGCGTAAGGTCATAAATTTCCAGCGGGCGCAGCAGCTTCCGCAAATGTTCTCCGTATCCCATATCAGTCCTCCCAGGGCAGGATGTTCACCCTGCCAGGCCGGGGCAGCACCGTGGGGCTGGCCTCCAGGTCCGCCGCCGGCAGGGTAAAGCGGTAGTTTTCCACGCTCTCCAGGTCATAGAGCAGATTTCCCAGGAAAGCCAGCGTCACGCTTTTACCCAGCATAGCGCCGGTAAAGACCTCCCGCAGCGCGGCGTCTACGGCGGCGCGGGCCTCTTCAAAGGTAAATCCCGCCGCCGGCCGAAGTGAGACGGAAATATCGACGGCATGGACCGTGGGAGGCAATACCCGCAAATCTACCGAAATTTCCCGCTTTTCCTGTAAGTATTCGTTGACCTCCGACAGGAGTGTCTCATCGGGGATTCCCGCGTCGGTGGCAACATACAGGTCCACGGATCCCACGCCCCGCGGCCGCCCCACCGCCACCGCCGCGGCCACACCGTTGCGGGACAGGGCGGTCTGTTCGTAGTAGGCGGCGTTGGCCCCGTTGGGCAGGCGGCGATAGCTGTCCAGCAGTCTCTGGCGCAGCGCTCCGTCGCTTTCCGCGTCGTCGCCACCGCTGAAGGCCTCCGGATTGGTGCAGGCCTTCACGCCCACCGGCATGGCGGCCATGATGGTGACCGTGTTGGCGGCCACGTTACCTGCCTTCCCCGGTTCCAGCGCGGCTGCGGGTGCATCGACGTACAGTTCCCCTGCCCGCAGGACTACGTTGTCTGTGGTGGCGAACCGGACGCCGGCTTCCGTCATGCAGACGGTGCCGGATTTGACCGGCAGATCTCCGCTGACCGCCACGGAAACGCCGAACCGCAGCGTTCCGGTGGCGCAGGTGGCGACGCTCCGGCTGATTCCCCGCAATTGGGCGTGGCGCTCCAGGTATTCCCCCCTGGCTGTCTGGGGGAAACTCTGGTCCAGCAGCCACTGGGCCTGCAGGTACAGTCCATGGATCTGTGCTGCGGCGGCATACAGCCGTGCGGCCAGGTCGCAGGATGCATTGGGGACATAGCCGCTGGTCTCGCCGAAGGCGGCCAGCATTTCCCCGTAAATGGAGGTAATTGTTTTTTCCACAGTATCCGTCCCTCCTTTAAATGGTCACGTCCACGGCCAGCTCTGCGCCGTGATAGTCCAGCAGTACCCGGACCCGGACCCGCCCCGGCGCTTCCGGAGCGAGGATCACGTCTGTGACGGTGACGTCCTCCTCCGCCAGCGCTTCTGCGACGTACTGCCGCGCGGCAGACAGCCGCCGGGCGGCGGGTTCCCTTCCCAGCAGATACAGGCGGCTTCCCAGACGGGGGAGCAGGGGCAGGCCGCCCCTGCGGGCGGTCAGTCGGAACAGCACCCGCTCCAGCAGGGCGTCTGCACCCTGGCATCGGACGATGCCGCCCAGTCCGTCCGGGATGTAGTCTCCGTTGTGAATTCTGGCTTCCATAGCGTTTCCCTCCTGCGTGTCAGCTGCAAAGGCAGGGGCGGTAGGGCTGCCCGTTGACGATCAGCGCGCCGTTGACCCGGAGCGTCCCGTTGACGGTTACCGGTCCGTTCAGTTCTACCTCGCCGGTGAGCGTCAGGTTTCCCTCCGTCTCCCAGTCTCCCTCTGCCGAGCCGTTCCCCTTGACGGAGATGCCGCCGTCCCTTCGCAGATAAATGGAGGCCTCGCCGCTGGAATACAGAAACAGCTCTCCGGGGGCCATCCCATCCGGGGCCGCCCCGGTGGTCTCCGCCGCTACGACGCACTGCTCCTGGCAGCCTGTGCCGCCCTTGACCACCAGTACGGTGTCCCCCGCGGCGGGCTGCCAGACCAGCCCGCCGGGAGCGAAGACCTCCAGATCCCGCTGCTCACCCCGCGTCATGACCGAGGCGCTGCCGCCGCCGATGGTGGTCACGCCCATGTCGGCGGCGGTGCTTTCCCGCTCCGCCCGCTGGCGGAGGGCAATTGTTCTGGATAACCACATAGCGTTTCCCTCCTGCTGATTGTTATTTCCGTCCGCTCCCCGTCCTCATCCATTCTGCTGTGGGAGCGGACCACGTCGTATTGCCCGGTCAGATTCAGTCTGGCCAGAGACAGCTCCACCCGGTCTCCCGGCATGGCGGCGAATGGAAAAGGCAGCTCCAGGTCGATTTCCAGCTGTTCCAGAGCGGATTGCGCGATCTGATACTCTCCGGTATACCGCCGGTCCTCCGCGGTGCTTCGGGGCATATACAGCACGTGCCGCCGCTGTCCGCCGGCTTTGATGAACGCCTCGTTGGAGACCGGGTGGCTGACGCCCTGTACCTTGTCCTGAATCAGTACCTGGGAGATCACCCCGTAGCGGGATTCCCGCTTCCGCAGGGACAGCAGCGGCGTATCGCCATTCACCTTCAGTGCCTTTCCGCTGCCCCACAGAGACGCGGTAACCAGCGTGCCGTCCGGCATAAAGTAGGGATCAAAGCCGCCGAAGCGGTGGGTAAATCCCTGCAGCGCCTTCCACTGACTGGAGCCGGAGGCCACGGCGTACCGTTCCCCGGAAATATCTTCCCGCCGGTCGATTGCAAGCCTGTACGGGGAGACATGATTTTCCAGTATTTCGGAAAGCGGCGCCCGCTCATAGGTCAGTGCCTCGGACTCGTTGTCCAGCAGCAGCGCCGCCATGCCCCGGCCTTCCAGCGTGACAAGGAGTCCCTGCCGGGACAGGGAGATCTCGTAGGCGTCCACTACGCCCCGCAGCATGATCTCCCCGTCCTGATACGCGGTAAATCGTGTCGCTTCCGGCAGAATTTCCGCCATTCCGGCATCATACAGGCAGGTGGCGGTCATACTGTCGCAGGGTACGCCCCCGGTATACTCCAGATCCCACCGCAAGATCACCGGCAGCGCATACCCGGCTCCGTCACAGGTCTCCAGACAAATGCTCAGCACGGAATCACCACCCTGTCCCCCACGCGGATCAGGTTGGGATTTTTGATGCCGGGATTTGCCTTCAGCAGGTCCTCCAGCGCCACGCCGTACCGCCGGGCGATTCCCCACAGGGTGTCCCCGCTGACGACGGTGCAGACGTTTTCTATCCGCGCGTTTCCTGCGGGCAGAGCCGCCGTTCCTCTGTAGCCTGTCTCTGCCAGCGATTCACTGTATCCGTCGAACCGTTCCTGAAAGGTAAAGCTGTAGCGGACGTAATCCGGCAGGGGCGCCTGCTCCAGCTTCAGGCTGGTGAAGCAGGCGTTGGAAATCTGCCACAGCGGATGGATCAGCAGGCCGGGGCCGTCGTTGTAGAACACGGTGGCCAGCCGTCTGAATTCGTCATAGGCGCCGTCCCCGGCAAATTCGCCCCATCCCTGCATGACCCGGCAGCTCATCCCCAGATCCTGCATGAAATGGCGGCCGAAGGGCACCTTGTGCACCGCCACCTGCCGCTCACAGGTGATGGAATAGACGGCGGGGTTGTGGGGCCAGATATAGTCCTTGTAGCGCATGGGAGTCAGAAGCATTCTCGCGCACCTCCGTCAGTATAATGGAAACCCGTTGTCATAGCGCCGCCCGTCCCGCTGGAAGGCCAGCGACACCGCCTCTGCCGTCAGGGGAGCGGGCCCCGGAGTGACCAGCTCCCCGGCCGCTCCGGTCCAACGGTTCGCCGGAGGTTCCGGCCGGGCCGTTACTGCCACGCCCGCGCCCTGAGGCGGCTGCACGTCCGGCATGAGCCCTGTCCGGGCGGAGGGGAGGGGGATGTCCCGCTCCTCCGGCCGGGCCTGCGCCGCTTCGGCGCCGGCCGGTTCTCCTCCCGTATCCGCGCGCACTGCGGGCGCGTCCGGGAGAGCTCCCTGTAAGTTGGCATATGCCGTTTCCAACCCGGGAGCTTGAGCGCCCTCTTCTTCACGGCGGCGCTCCGGTTCCGGAATGTTCCCGCCGCCGGAAGCAGGAACGGTTTCCGGCGCGCCGGTCTCCGCGCGTTCCAAAACATACTGTCCCGCCCGTTCCGGATTTCCGGGCTGCGTGGAAACCCCGGCCCGAACCGGCTCTGCCTGTCCGCTTTCCCGATGCAGGGACAGAAATTTTTCAGGATCAAATGTCCCGCTCTCCCCGGATTCCTCCGGCGCAGCCCTCCGAAGGCCTTTTTCGGCCGCCGTCTCCGTCAGCCTTCGCAGCTGTTCCACCAATCGGGAGAGGCTGTCCAGGGCGCTGGCGGGGAGCTGAAAACTGACCTGAATCTGTTCCTGCTCTTCCATCAGGCGGCCACCTCAATGCGGCTGGCGGCCACCACGGTCACTTTCTCCGCTACCATGGAGCCAACCTTTCCCTCCTCCTGAATGGCGCTCCACTGACACCCGCTGTAAATGACCTTGCGGTCCGGCTTGCAGATGACCAGGGAGAAATCCGCCAGCGCGAAAAAGTCGATCCCGTCGCTGATGGCGTCGTCGGTGGCGTAGAGTCTGGTCAGCTCCAGCACGTATTTGTTCTGTCCGTTGATGGTCGCCACCGGCTCGCTTTCACCGAATGCCTCCACCACCTGACTTGTCTTGGTGGCCCTGGCGGTATAGCTCTGCACCACCGCCACCTTCCGGCCGTCCAGCTCCAGGAAAATGTCGCAGCTGGTAGGGAATCCCGTTATTTCCATCGTCTCCTCCTTAAATTGTGATATGGGCGGTGAGATAGATCTGATTGAGCCCGTGGGCCACGGAGAAGCTGAATTCCACCAGACACACTGTGGGATCGTCCTCCCATACCGATACCGCCACGTCGCTGTAGCTGTCAATGATTTCCGCCTTCAGCTTGTTTTCCAGCTCCACGATGGTCCGGGAGCGAATGGCGCCTCTGGTCTGGACCGTGTTTTTGGTCTGACTGAACCGGCTGCGCAGGCTCTGGCGGATGGTGGGGATCACGTCGTCCACAATCAGAATCGTGGTCAGCTCCCGCCATGTGGCGTCATCCGCGCCGCCGGTGGTCGTCCGGGTCGTGATGCCCCGGACAGGGGAGACCACGCCCCCCACCGCCTCCAGAGGCGTCACGCCGCCGCGGATCAGCCGGTCAATTTCATTGTCGCCATAGGTCTCGTTGACGCCGCCCAGACCGGGCAGATGCGTGCCGTTGAGCGGAATGGCGGGGTCCCGTGTTGTGGCCGTGGCCGCCGCCACGGCCGCAGCGGCAAAGACGCCGGGAAGCGTCTCGCCCCGGCTGTCCAGCCCGTCCGGGCCCACCAGAACCATGCGCTCGCTGTTGAGCGCTTTGGCCCGCTCCACCAGCTCTGTCACGGACGCGCCGCTCATGCCCACCACGGCAATTCGTTCCCTTCGCGCGGCGGACGCGCTCTCCAGGCTGGCGCGCAGCGCCTGCTGCACGGTCAGCTCGCCGCTGTCGCAGACGATGACCTGCGCATCCTCCACCGCCTGCAAAGCGGCGAAGGCGCGGGCGTAGTCGTCCCCGTCCACCTTGACGGCGGCCACCGAAGAGGCGCCCCCCAGAAACAGCAGCTTCAGAATGGTGGACATGCCCGGTGCGTCCGCCGCGTCTTCGCCGAAGGCGTTCAGTCCCATCTCATAGCTGGTCAGTCTGACGGCCGCATTGGCTGTGCCGCCGGCGCTCTTTGCCGCCACGCCGATGGTGCGGGCGGCCCGTCCGCCCCGGACGGAGGCGGACGCGTCATAGGAGGAATACACTCCCGGACGCTCATGGATGATGCTTTTCATTTGGTCACAACACCTTTCAAAATAAAATCGGACAGCAGCAGGCCGTCCTCCGATGACGCCGCGGTAAAATACGCGCTGCACCCCAGGCTGCCCCGCCGCAGGAACATGGCGGTATCCTCGTCCCAGACCACCTCCTCCCATTTCAGCTCCGTGGGCCGCAGCCCGGAGGGCAGACCGTTCAGCATGATCTGGTGCAGTGCCTCCAGCACCTGGTCGCAGCCTTCCGTCCCGTCTTTGGGAGGGCAATAGATATCCAGGGACAGCGTCAGCTCCAGGCGCATTCCGTATACTTCCTGACTGACCTGGGTGGCCGGATCGACCCGCTGTCCCAGGTAGCTGCTCAGCGCGCCGCCCCGGCTTTCGCCGGTCCGCAGCCCCACGGCTACCACCGGCCCCGGATAGGCCCTGGCCCATCCGGGGGCGCAGGCGGTCCGGACGCGGATTCCGGCTGTCTCCAGAGCACCGGCGATTGCACTTTTGACCTGTTCCAGACCGTTCATGCCGCCATCTCCTTCTTTCGGCGCAGGATAGCCCGGCTGTAGAGCGTCTCCTGTCGGAAGCAGACGGGAGCCGCCTCCTGGGCGATAAAGCGTTTGCCGCCGAACAGTATCTCGTCTCCCGGCTTCAGCTCCGGTTCGGCGGGACCGATGTACAGCCATCGCCGCCCGTCCGCCGCCCCCAGCGGCGTGACTGCCACGGGAGGATCCTTTGTTTCTTTCAGAAGAAGCTGCAAAAACGCCCTGACGGTCATTTCCACGCCGGTCTCCCGCTGAATCAGCGTAAGCTGCTGCCCGTATTTCTCCATGATCTCTTCCAGCCGCTTTTTCATCCCTTTACCCCCTGAAAGGCAAATTCGCCGTCGCCCCGGTACGGAGCCATCATACCGGCGGCCTGCCTCCGCATGGCGGCCGCCGTTTCACAGGCCTGGCCGCCTCCGCCGGTCCGCACGCTTACGTCGCCCACGGTAAACTGCTCCGCGTTCTCTTCGCTGCGGCAGGGCAGCAGCCCCGCCGCGGCCAGCAGAGCCGCCGCGCAGGGGAATGCGTCGCCGCAGTCTTCCGGACGGATTCCGTCCTTCAATTGCCGGGAAAGCTCCGCGTCCGCGGCGGTGCACAGCGCCGTCAGCAGGGGCTTTTCCTCTTCCGAGGGGCGGGCGATAACGGCGGCCAGGTAAAAAATCTGTTCCAGCATACCGGCATACCCTCCCGGCTCAGATGGTCAGGATTTTTCCCGCGTCCGTGTACAGCTTGGCAAAGCCGGAGATGCTGGTGATGGCGGCCCGCTCCACCTGCCGGTCGATCAGCTTGTCATACTCCACCATCACGTCGCCTGCGCTGACCATTTCCAGCGCGTAGTTGCGGTCCAGACCGATCAGCTTTCCGCCCGGCATGGCGCTGGTGCGCAGCAGGGTAGCGCCCAGCGGGGAGGTGAGAACGCCGGTCCCCTGGAAATTGAGCCCCGTCAGCGGATTCTGGAATTCGCTCATCTTCAGCATATCCAGCATTACCCCGTTGGGCGCGAGAATGGTATTCATGGTATAGGGATCAAACTGCGCCCAGAAGTCCAGCAGCGCCTCATAGGAAAGCGTGCCCTTCGTGCCGCCGACGGGGGAGGTGCCCACGGAGAACGCCTGGGCGGGATTGTTGTTGCCGTCGCCCTCGGTGATGACCCTGATGGCATCCTTCAGATGCATTCTGGCAATGTGACTGCCGATCTGCCGCAGGGTGATGGAGAACAGATCCAGCCGCTGGAACCGGATGGCCTCGTAGGAGGCCACCAGCATCCGCCCTCTCTTGTGGAGCTTCACCAGATTGCTCTGGGTCCGCACGGTGGTCTGCGGCAGCTGGGAGCCCTCCTCCACCCGCTTCAGGTTTTTTTCCTCCTCGCTGGGCACGGAGGAGATGGAGCGGTAATCCATCCCGTCGAACTGGGTGGTGGTGGCGGTAATGGAGGGCAGGATGTTGTCCTCCTCCATGCCCTGCCGCACGATCCGGGAGACGAACTCGGGGAACAGCACGGCGGACTCCGTGGTGCGAAAGAACTTTTCCACCACGTCAGACCGGCTGCCCTTTACATGGATGTCGAACCGCTTGAGCTGGCGCTGGAAGGCGTCCAGACCCTCCAGGGGGGTGCCCCGGTAATTCTCGCTGGGGTCTGCGGCCTCCAGTACCTGGGTGAAGGACTTCCCGGCCTCGCCGTACATGCCCTTTTCCAGTCTCAGATTGTCGTAAGTATAAGCCATCTCCATTCTCCTCCTTAAAGCATGATGGTCACGGTTTTGGCGGCGGCGTCCACGTCGGCCACCAGATATTCCCGGCCGCTGCCGGCGGTTTTCACGCCGCCCTTCCCGTCGGCGGCCAGAGTCTGATAGCCCACAGCGGGAGCCGTTCCCGAGTATCCCACGGACACGAACCCGCCCACCTGCACGGTGCAGGCATCGTCCCTGCAGCAGAGCGCCGCGCCGCAGAACCCGTCGTCCGCGCTGCACGCGCCCACGGAGCCGTTGCCGGTCATTTTGACCACGTGCCCCCCGGTCAGGCCGCCGCCGAGAAAGGTTGCGCAGATCTGGCCCACGCCTTCAAAAGAAACGCTCATAAAAGATCCTCCTAAAGTAAATTTTCCGGAATTCAGTCCAAAGCCGTGAAATCAAATCAGGAACGCCCGGTCCTCCTCACTTGTCCCGGCGTCCCTGGGCCGCAGCTGCGGGGCGGGCGCGAACGTCTCGTCCACTCTCCGCCGGTACGCCCTCGTCATCTCCAGCAGCTCGTCCTCCTCCATCTTTTCCGCCGCTCTGGAGAATACCTTCAGGTCCAGCGCCTCGTCGGACAGCCCCGCCAGCCGGACCAGCTCCCGGCGCAGGCCATCCATGTAGGACCGGCCCAGCCGCGCCTCCTGCTCCAGTGCTTCCAGCTGCCGCAGGCAGCCCGGATGAGCGGCCAGCATCCGCTTTAAGTCGCTGCCCGTCTCGTGGATAAAGCTTTTGATGACGCCGGCCTTCCTCTGGGCGGGCACCGCGACGAAGCTCCACTCGTATGCGTCCGTGGGCTTTTGCAGGGTGAAGTAGCACAGCTTTCCGCCGTATGTTTTCCCGCCCTGGTGGTCGCAGCGGTCTCTGCCGCAGATGGAGCAGCTCCGGCCTGTCACGCTGCACCCGATGCTGACCTCCTTCTTGATGCCGGCCTCGATCTCCTCAATCAGCGGATTGTTTTTCCCGCTGCGCAGCATGTAGGCATAGCCCTTCAGGAACCGGCAGCCGTCCCCTGCCCCGGTCAGGCCGCCCTCCCGGCAGACTTCCGTTTTATACAGCCGCGCCGTCTGCCCCTCGGTGGACCAGTTGTGGTCAAAGATCCCGCTTTTCCCCACAAAAAGCGTGCTGAGAATGGAAAGCGCCTCCTCGTCAAACCGCTCCCAGTCCCGGTCGATCTCGTTGTCGCACAGCCGCAGGGCGAAGGTGTACACCTGGTCCGGCGTCAGCTCCGATTTGCTCAGACGGTTGATGAGAATCATGTCCTCCTGGGACACGCTGTGCCGGATCACGTCGCCCGGCTCCTTTCGAATATCCACGGTTCAGATCACTCCTTTTCATCCTGGCCGGAGGGAGCCGTTTTGCCGGCCTCCCGTTCCAGCCGCTCATTTTCCAGCGCCAGCTTCCTGGTTTGCTCCCGGTACCAGTCCGCCTTTGCTTCTTCCAGCAGGTCCTGCAGATTGATGTCGTCCCAGACGACCCGGAATGTACAGCCGTACCCGTGCATCCGCAGCCATATCCGGCAGATTTTTTCAATGGCCGGCGTCAGGGACCGCCGGATGGCGGTCATCTCCGTGGTCAGCAGGTCCGCCTGCTGGGTGCTCATCCGCTCTGTGCTGGACCAGCTCAGTCCCAGCATGAACGGCGGGATGCCCGTCTTGCTGACCAGCTGCTCCAGAATTTGCCGGATGGGCACAGTGCTGTCCAGAATCTGGTTGTCCGCGCCGATGACCCGGATGTCCACGTCGCCCACCGCCACGAAGTCCCGGACGCTTCCGCCGCGGGTGGCCTCCATGGCCCTGCTCCACTCGCTGGCCAGCTGCCGGCTCCGCTCCTGCGCCATGCCCCGTTCCCATTCGCCCTCGCCCGGTTTATAGACTACGGCGAAGCGCACGTTGCCCATGCGCTCCCAGTTTACGCCGATGGCGTAATAGATTTTGCTCAGCAGGTCCGTCAGAAACGGCATGGACCGCAGCAGCGACACGCCGTAGGGGGCGCAGGTCTCCGGGTTGAACGGGGTGAACAGGAGCAGCTGCTGGCAGGGCAGGGGCCTGTACTGTCCGTACCCGCTCGGTCCGCAGATTTTGAAGTCCAGAGGGCCTTCCCCCTCCTGGATCCGGATGTCCTCCACCCTGCCGCACAGCACGGCGGCGATGTCCCTTCCGCCGGCGGCGGGGACGATTTCGCCCACTGCCTGTCCGAACACCAGCATGGAGTCCAGGTACTGATCCAGAAAGGCGTTGATGCCCCGCTGGCCCCGGCCCACGTCCACCTGCTCCAGAAACTGCCGCAGCTCTTTGTCGGCTCTCGGGTCGTCGCATGCGGCGGATACGCCGCCGCACAGCCGGATGATTTTATAGATGCACGCGTCTACCAGCGGCACGGCCTCCCGGATGGCCCGGTAGAGCTGTTTGTCCCCGGTATGCAGGAGAGCGCTGCGTTCCGGCAGGCCGAAGGCAGGCGCGTCGCTGCGTCTGATCTGCGGCGTGGCCGCCGCCCCTGCCTCGATCTCCTTTTTCTTCCGGTTGAAAAATCTCATTTCTCAACTCCTTCTTCACTTATGAGAATCCCGTCTGCCCGCCCAGGAGGCTTTGTCCTCTCTGGTGGCGGTCCACGGAGCGGAATACCCCTCCGCTGTCCTCTTGCGCCGCCATGGTCACGGCGAAATACCGCATATCGTCCATGGCGTGGTCGTGGTCCTTGTGGGGGGCGTCCCGCCCGGTGGCCTCCTCGCTCCAGCGGTACAGCGCGATCTCCCGCAGACAGTCCCCGCAGGTATCGCAGATAACGATCCGCCCCCGTTTCAGCAGATCGGCGGTGATCCGGATCCCGGAGAGAACGTCGTTGTTGGCCTTGACCACGCAGTAGCCCTCCTGGCGCAGGGCGGTGATAAAACTGGCGGCGGAGGGGTCCGCCACCACGCATCGGATGCGGTGACAGCCGGCCAGCTTCACCAGCTCCAATACATACTCCTGGTCCGTCAGCTGTACGCCGGTACTTCTGGAAGCGTAGTAGTATTCCTTCACCCGGTACCAGACGCCCCTGCGGAGGCCCCAGAGTCCAAAGGAACAGGGATTTGCAGTGCCATAGTCAACGGAAATGACGTATTCCTCCAGTTCACCCTCCGGGGCGGGCCGCGCGTCCCGCCCCGGATCGAAGAAGTCATAGATCAGCCCTCTGGCCGCGGTCCATTCCCCTAAAATGAACCGTCTGTAGAAAGCGCCGCTGTAGCTGGAGCGGTAACGCTGCCGGATTTTGGGGGAGAGGGAGGGGTTGTCCTCCATGGTAAAGTGCAGGTACAGAGCGTTTCGCTGTTCGCTTTTCAAAATCCACTCCTGATAGAACCAGTGCTGCGGTCCTTCGGGATTGCAGTTGAACCACAGCCGGGACCCCTGCACGCTGCATCTGGCCACAGCCTGCTCCACAAAGGACCGGGGCATGAGCGCCGCCTCGTCCAGCAGCACGCCCGCCAGCGTGACGCCCTGGATAAACGCGGCGCTGCCCTCGTCCTTCCCGCCCATCAGATAGAACCGGTTTTCCCGTCCGCCTCTGCTGATGACGGTCAGGTTTTCGCTGCGCTTTTCCCGGCACTGAAATCCCATTTCCCTGAGCAGGGGCGTCAGCTCCTGCATCAGGTTTCTCCGCAGGGAGATCACGCTTTTTCCGCAGAAGGCGAACTGCTGGTTCCGGAAGGAGGTCATGGCCCAGCACACGAAGCTCAGCCCCATACACAGCGTTTTACCGCTTCGCACGGCGCCGTCGCAGATGATGGCGTCGTAGCGCCGGTCAACGGACCTGGGACCCCACCAGCTCATGACCCGTTTCTGCCGGGGAGAAAACCGCCTGATTTTCATTCCTGATTAATCCTCGCCTCCTTCCAGTGCCTCCAGCAGGGCGTTCAGCCCCTCTTCGCCGCCTCCGGTGCATTCCAGCAGCAGGCTGATCGCCTTCACACGGTCTGTGAATTTGACCTCCACCGTGCCGGCGCTGTTTACCTTGAATTCGCTCACGCCCCATAAATCCATTTTATCTGTGGGTATGTTTCGCGGATCCAGCGCCAGCGAGATGGCGTCGTTCGGCCTGCTGAGGGCCGTCTGCCTCAATGCGTTCAGAATTTCGTCCCGATCCAGCTCCATTTTCTCACCGTCCCTTCACCCCTGGCCCGCAAAGGCAGAAAAGTTGCACCCTGCTGTGCAACCTGTCAGAAATATTTTGAGATTGATTTTTGGGGCGGTTGGTGTATAATCGTAATGAGAACGTGTATTCGCAACCGTTATGCGCCGGCTGGACGGCCTTTTTCCGCCGCACATGATTCTGTAACGGCTCTGCCCGCGGGCCGCCTGCCCCTTGAAAAGTTCCCGTACATATGATAATATAATACCGGAGAAAGATAACGGAGGCGGGGGAGTCATGATGGACGCGGCGACAATGGAACGGAAGCATCAGGAGGATCTCCGGCGGCTGCGGGGGTTCCGTCTGCTGGATGACGACTTCCTCACAAAATGCTTTGAGGGAAAACCGGACTGTATCCGTCTGGTCTTACGGATCGTTCTGGAGAAGCCGGATCTGGAGGTCACGGATGTCCGCACCCAGGTGTTTGTGGAGAACCTGCTCAACCGTTCCGTCCGTCTGGATGTTCTGGCCACCGACGGCGCGGGCAGAAAATACAACATTGAGATTCAGCGCGCTGACCGGGGGGCGGGCCGGAGGCGCGCACGGTATAACAGCAGCATGATGGATGCAAATCTCCTGCAAAAGAGCGGAGCGTTTGACTCCCTGCCGGAGACATGGGTCATTTTCATTACGGAGCATGATGTAATAGGAGAAAACCGGCCCTTGTATCATGTCGAGCGGTATATCGCGGAAACCGGGAAGGAATTCGGGGACGGAGCGCACATACTGTATGTAAACGGCGCTTACCGCGACGGAACCCCCGTCGGAAAACTGATGCACGACTTTTCCTGTACGGACCCGTCCGACATGTACTACGACGTTCTGGCGGAACGGGTAAGATTTTTCAAGGAAAGCAAGGAGGGTGTAGCGATTATGTGCAAAGTAATTGAAGACATGCGCATCCAGGAGCGAAAGGAAGGCCGCGAGGAGGGCCGCGAGGAAGGCCGCGAGGAGGGCCGCCGTGAGGAGCAGAGAAGCGCCGCGCTCCGCATGCTGGAGGCCGGGCGCTTCGCGCTGGAGGAGATTACCCTGATCTCCGGCCTGACTTCCGAGGAAGTCCGCTCGCTCTGGGAGAAGTGACAGGCGAAGGCCCCGTCCCGGTCATCGGGGCGGGGCCTCTTTCCTCCCGCAGGGCCGGGCCTCCGGCCCTGGAGACGCGGAAAAACTGATTTCTATAAAGCGGGTTGCTCTTTCCCCGGCAACTCAGCCCCGTTTTTCCCTGCATATATGTAAATGTAGATAAGCAGCCTATTGTTACGCTTCTGTTACAACCACCCCAACCCCATTGACAAACCCCGACCCCCGTGTTAAACTCCCAACTGTAAACCTCGAAACGCCCTGCCTGACTGTTCTCCCCGGAACAGATACGGGACCGGCTAGCCACGGTATGTGCTCCGGTGCGAATGGAAGGGTGGAAAATTCCGGGGTTTGCAAAAAATTGGGGTAAGGGGCTTGATAATTGCCAACCTGATAAAAAAGTACATAACTTTTTCACC
>CAJULD010000030.1:0-30209 GCA_910587505.1 uncultured Oscillospiraceae bacterium
CGGCGCGGTCCACGGCTCCCTGGGCGCGGGCGCTCTCACCAGCACCTACACCGCCTCCCAGGGCCTGCTGCTGATGATCCCCAATATGTACAAGATCGCGGCCGAGCAGCTCCCCACCGTCTTTCATGTCTCCGCCCGCACGGTTTCCACCCACGCACTGAACATCTTCGGCGACCACTCCGACGTCATGGCCTGCCGCCAGACCGGCTTTGCCATGCTGGCCGAGGGCAACGTCCAGGAGGTCATGGATCTCTCCCCCGTGGCCCATCTGGCCGCCATCTCCGGCAAGGTTCCCTTCATCAACTTCTTTGACGGCTTCCGGACCTCCCACGAGATCCAGAAGGTGGCCGTCTGGGATTTTGAGGACCTGAAGGACATGTGCGACATGGAGGCCGTGGAGGCCTTCCGCAGGCACGCCCTCAACCCCGAGCACCCCAACACCCGGGGCTCCCATGAGAACGGCGACATCTTCTTCCAGCACCGCGAGGCCTGCAACAGGTACTACGACGAGCTGCCCGCAGTCGTCGAGAAGTACATGGGCAAGATCAACGAGAAGCTGGGCACCAACTACCAGCTCTTCAACTACTACGGCGCTCCCGACGCGGACCGCGTCATCATCGCCATGGGCTCCATCTGCGACGTGGCCGAGGAAGTCATCGACTACATGAACGCCCACGGCGAGAAGGTGGGTCTGGTGAAGGTCCGCCTCTACCGCCCCTTCGCCGCTGACAAGCTCCTCTCCGCCATCCCCGCCACCGCCGGGAAGATCGCGGTTCTGGACCGCACCAAGGAGCCCGGCGCTCTGGGCGAGCCCCTGTATCTGGACGTGGTCTCCGCCCTGGCCAACGCCGGAAGGAACGACGTGAAGGTCATCGGCGGCCGCTACGGCCTGGGCTCCAAGGATACCCCGCCCGCCAGCGTGTTTGCCGTCTATGAGGAGCTGAAGCTGGAGAATCCCCGCCGTCAGTTCACCATCGGCATCGTGGACGACGTCACGGGTCTGTCCCTGCCGGAGAAGGAAGCCCCCAATACCGCCGCGGAAGGCACCATCGAGTGCAAGTTCTGGGGTCTGGGCGGCGACGGCACCGTGGGCGCCAACAAGAACTCCATCAAGATCATCGGCGACCACACCGACAAATACATCCAGGCGTACTTCCAGTACGACTCCAAGAAGACCGGCGGCGTGACCATCAGCCACCTGCGCTTCGGCGACAGGCCCATCCGGTCCCCCTACTATATCAACAAGGCCGACTTCGTGGCCTGCCACAACCCCTCTTACGTCACCAAGGGCTTCAAGATGGTCAACGACGTGAAGCCCGGCGGCGTGTTCATGATTAACTGCCAGTGGGATTTTGACGAGCTCTGCCACCACCTTAACGCCGAGGCCAAGCGGTATATCGCCAGGAACAACATCCAGCTGTACACCATCAACGCCATCGACCTGGCCGCCAGGATCGGCATGGGCAAGCGTACCAATACCATCCTCCAGTCCGCCTTCTTCACCCTGGCCAGGGTCATGCCCCAGGAGCAGGCCATCCAGTATATGAAGGACGCCGCCACCAGGAGCTACTCCAAGAAGGGCGAGGACGTGGTGAAGATGAACCACGAAGCCATCGACGCCGGCGCCACCGCCTTCGTCAAGATCGACGTGCCCGCCGACTGGGCCAACGCCGTGGATGAGAAGGCCGGCCACAATCTGGAGGGCAAGGCCGAGCTGGTCACCATGGTCAGGGACATTCTGGAGCCCGTGGGCAAGATGGACGGCGACAGCCTGCCCGTCAGCGTCTTCGTGCCCCATGCCGACGGTCAGTTCGAGCTGGGCGCGTCCGCCTATGAGAAGCGCGGCGTGGCCGTCAGCGTGCCCGTATGGGATCCTGACAAGTGCATCCAGTGCAACACCTGCGCCTATGTCTGCCCCCACGCCACCATCCGCACCTTCGCCCTCACCGAAGACGAGGTCAGGAACGCTCCCGAGGGCCTCAAGACCGCGCCTGTCAAGGCCGGCAAGGGCAAGGGCGTGTACACCTATGCCATCGGCGTGAGCCCCCTGGACTGCATGGGCTGCGGCGTGTGCGTGGAGGCCTGCCTGGCGGGCGCCAGGGATCCCGAGAAGCGGGCCATCAAGATGGTACCTCAGGAGAGCCAGAGCGAGCAGGCCAGGGTCTGGGATTACCTGGTGAAGACCGCTCCCAAGGCGGACATGCAGGACAACACCGTCAAGGGCAGCCAGTTCAGGCAGCCCTACCTGGAGTTCTCCGGCTCCTGCGCCGGCTGTGCCGAGACCAGCTATGCCCGTCTCGTCACCCAGCTCTTCGGCGACCGGATGTATATCTCCAACGCCACCGGCTGCTCCTCCATCTGGGGCGGACCGGCAGCCACCTCTCCCTACTGCACCAACGCCGAGGGCAAGGGCCCCGCATGGTGCAACTCCCTGTTCGAGGACAACGCCGAGCACGGTCTGGGCATGTATATTGGTCAGAAGGCCATCCGCAACGCTCTGGTGGAAGACACCAGGAAGCTCATCGCCGTTGAGTGGGCCGTTCCCGAGCTGAAGGAGGCCGCTCAGAAGTGGCTGGACACCCTGGAGGACGGAGAGGCCAACCAGGCCGCCACCAGGGAGTATATCGCCGCCTTGGAGGACGGCATCATGACCGTGGACGAGTGCGTGGCCTTCACCCAGAGCCCCGCTGCCAGGGACGTCTTTGGCGACAGGGCCCCGGAAATGGCCGCTCACGCAGCGGAGATGAAGGCCGCGGGCCGGAAGTACTGCGACTGCGACGCCTGCCGGCTGGCTGAGTCCATCCTCTCCAGGAAGGAGTACCTGAACAAGAAGAGCGTGTGGATCTTCGGCGGCGACGGCTGGGCCTACGACATCGGCTACGGCGGACTGGACCACGTCCTGGCCTCCGGCGAGGATGTCAACGTGTTCGTCTTCGACACCGAGGTGTACTCCAACACCGGCGGTCAGGCAAGTAAGGCCTCCAACATCGGCCAGGTGGCTCAGTTTGCCGCCGCCGGTAAGGAGATGAAGAAGAAGAGCCTCA
Source organism: uncultured Oscillospiraceae bacterium (assembly GCA_910587505.1). Lineage (GTDB taxonomy): Bacteria > Bacillota > Clostridia > Oscillospirales > Oscillospiraceae > Pelethomonas. The sequence continues at coordinate 3,045 of CAJULD010000030.1, forward strand.
GCGAGATCGCCATGCAGTACGGCTACGTGTACGTGGCTCAGGTGGCCATGGGCGCCAACACCGCCCAGACCCTCAAGGCCATTGCCGAGGCCGAGGCCTATCACGGCCCGTCCCTCATCATCGGCTACGCCCCCTGCGAGATGCACTCCATCAAGGGCGGCATGATGAACTGCCAGAAGGAAATGAAGAAGGCCGTGGATTGCGGCTACTGGAACCTGTTCCGCTTCAATCCCGCCCTGGCTGCCGAGGGCAGGAATCCCTTCACTCTGGACAGCAAGGCGCCCGCCGGCGGCTATCAGGAGTTCCTGATGAACGAGGCCCGCTACGCCCGGCTGACCCGGGAGTTCCCCGAGCGCGCCGAGGTGCTGTTCGCCCGGAACGAAGAGGCCGCGAAGGAGCGGTATGCGCACCTGATGAAGCTCATCGACCTGTACAAGGCGGAGTAATTTTCGCTCCATACCATCCGGCCCCCGGGGTTTGCGCCCCGGGGGCCTCAGCCTGTCGAAAAGCGGCCTGTCCGGAGATCTCCGGACAGGCCGCAAAGAATAAACAGATACATACAGGCGAAATATGGAGGGAGAAGGAGCCAGGACTGCCGTTTCGCTTTCCACCTGGCCCGCTTTTTGCAGTCTCTGCCAGCAGCTCCTCCTGATACCGCTTTGCCGCTGCCTCCTGCCTTACCTTCTTCAGGCTTCCGTATCCACTGCCTGTCAAAGGTAAATGCATTCCATCAAAATAAACTCAATTGCACATTTTCTCCTTCATCCGATTCGGTTTTTCTATATGCCGGATATACTGTATCCAAAAATGCGTCTTTGCTTTTTAACGCTTCCTGCAGCAATCCCTGTTTTTGTAATGATACATAAATTGCAGCCGCTTCCGCCTGGCAATTTATTGACCTTTGGGGATTAAAAGCAATATCCGTAAAAGCATCATAATCTATGAGCTGCTCTGTTAATTCATCGTATAAATGCAACGCATTGATATACAGCCAATTATAAAAGTATGTTTTGGGCTCTGTTTTGAATGTTAAGCCGTCATAAAAAAATTGGATAATCTTGCCGCTGTTTTTCAGACGTTCATCTTTTTTTGCCTGCCTTGACGAGACATTCAGCAAGTCTACGTAAGGACCTCCTCTCTCAAAAACCTTACTGGCCTGAAATGCGGATTCGACAGAGAAATTTTTTCCACCGGGTGTTTTTATTATAAGATTAAATGCACTTAATCTTATGCCCAGTTCAACTTCTGATTTGCTTGAAATTTCCAAAACCTTCTTATCTGAGTGTTTCTTTAAGTAGGACTGGTGTAAGCTTTGTATGCTTCTCTTTTTCTGGCTATCGGAAAAGCCGCTGAAAAATTCAAATTCTACATTTTCTCTAATGCAGTATCGCTTATCAAGCGACGTGACAAATACAGGTCTGTTCGCCATAATAGCCTCCTACTTTGTCCAGGATTTCCAATCATTGCGACAGCTGAAGACTTTTGTGTTTATGCTTGCGGCAATGCAGCCTGGAATATCATTTTTGTACCTGTCAAAGGTCTGTTCATTATGAAAATAAACATTTGTAATATATCTGGCAGGGATTGTTCCAAATACAAGGACTTCTGCCTGAGGGTTGGTAGGATACCAGTCTCTCAAATTCAGTTCTTCCCGTTGCGGATAAGATGGACGATCTTCAAATAATCCTGAAAAAGCTTCTGTACCCGTTCTTTCTCCAAGCGGGATATTATACATAGTGGCATCGCCCGCATTTGTCCAGCAAAATGCACATTGATAATCACATAAAATTTGCGCGTCTAATTGCAATACTGCCCAGTCAATATCGGGATTGTTCTGTCTTAAGCTATAAAACATTTTATAATTTGGAAATTCTATGGACATACAGACGGCATTCGGGCACCTGTCATATCTATACTCGTCATTAAAACAACTATGTATTTTTTTATTTACCAGAATATTTCTTGGTAAAAGACCATAGTTAAAAATATTTGACAGATTTTCAGCCTGGGTAAAATGATAAAGCCTGTCTATTTGACGCTGTTTTAAAATTCTTTTCATATCAGTTCCTCTGTACACACATTATGGCAAAATATTATCCCTCATTCACTACGCATGAAAAACAGACGTTACATCACGGACTTACCCCGCAATGTAACGAGCGGCTGGATTACTCTTATAACATTCTTTTTTCCGTCATAAGTATAGCACGCCTCCACGGGCAAGTCAACAAATCAGAGCACCGAACCACGGCAAATGCTGTAGAACTGTTGAGCAAATGGGGCAAAGAAGTCAGGAGGAGAGCGCCAGCGGAGCGGAGGCACCGGCAGGCTGTTGGAGCGGCGATCATGAACAGGCGAGCTGTTTCTCTGCTTTTTTCTTCCCCTCCTGTCCAATATGTATTGTGCTCCTGCAACAGCAGAGACTGTCTGTAAAAATTTCCTCTTGCAATTCACCGGTAAATCGTGTATAATACAATTCGCGAATAAAATACTCTCCGCAGGCATTCGTGTTGAGGTTCCGGTCTCGCGCAATGGAAGCCTGTGAACCATGTCAGGCGGGGAACCGAGCAGCATTAAGCGGGACGAAATGTGCCGCGAGGGCTCCGGTTCGGAGCGGATGCTTGCGGAGAGTATTTTAGGCGGAAACAGGGGGCCTTTCAGGCCCCTGTTTTTTGTAGACAGGAGGTATCACCAAGTGTATCAGGCATTGTATCGGAAATGGCGGCCAAAGTCCTTTGCCGACGTGGTGGGGCAGGAGCATATCACCGGCACCCTCCGCCGTCAGGCCGCCCAGGGCCGGCTTTCCCACGCCTACCTCTTCACCGGTACCCGCGGCACCGGCAAGACCACCTGCGCCAAGATCCTCGCCAGGGCGGTCAACTGCCAGCACCCCGTGGACGGCGACCCCTGCAATCAATGTCCCGCCTGTCTGGGCATCGACAACGGCAGCCTGCTGGACGTGCTGGAGCTGGACGCGGCCAGCAACAATGGCGTGGACCAGGTACGCGCCCTGCGGGACGAGGCCATCTATTCCCCCGCCAGTGTGAAATACCGGGTGTATATCATCGACGAGGTACACATGCTGTCCATCTCCGCTTTCAACGCCCTGCTGAAAATTCTGGAGGAGCCCCCGGCCCACCTGATCTTTATTCTGGCTACCACGGAGCTGCACAGGGTGCCCGCCACCATTCTCTCCCGGTGCCAGCGTTTCGCCTTCAAGCGCATTCAGCCTCAGGACATTGCCTCGCGGCTGCGCTATGTGGCCGGTCAGGAAGGAATGGAGCTGACGGAGGACGCGGCGGGACTGCTCTCCCGGCTTTCCGACGGCGCTATGCGGGACGCCCTCAGCCTGCTGGACCAGTGCGGCGCGCAGGGGGGGACCGTTGACAGCGAGCGGGTGCTGGATGTGCTGGGCCTGACCGGAAACCTGCAAACGGCGGAGCTGATGGGCCGTCTGCTGGAGCGGGACGCCCAATCCGCCCTGCTTACCCTGGACCGCCTGTACCATGGCGGAAAGGACGTGGGGGCGCTGCTGGGCGAGCTGTCCGCCCTGACCCGCGACCTGCTGATCCGCATGACCGCGCCGGAGGGTGGCGCCGCGCTGCTGTCCGGGGGGTACGACGACAGTGTGATGGACCGCCTCTCTCAGGGGGTCAGCTCCACCCGCCTGCTCTTCATGGCCTCCCAGCTGCAAAGCGTTTCCGCTTCCCTGCCCCTCAGCACCAACCGTCGCACCGACGCGGAGCTGTGTCTGCTGCGTCTGTGCGACGAGAGCCTCTGCGGCGATGTAACTGCCCTGGCCGCCCGGCTGGCCCGGCTGGAGGAGGGCGGAGCGCCCGCCGCTTCCGTCTCCGCTCCCATGCCCCGGCATGCGCCGTCCGGACCTGCGCCCGCCCCGTCCGGACCTGCGCAGGATGACCCGCCGCCCTGGGACGGGGACGCGCCGCCCTTGCCGGAGGCTCCGCCGCCGGAGGACGTGCCGCCGCCCTGTGGGGAGCCTGTCGCGCCCCCGGTACACAGAGCTCCGTCCCGGCAGGGCAGGGAAAAGCCCGCTCCGCCGGCAGGATGGGCCCTGTGGGGAGAACTGGTGGAGCAGTACAAGAACCGGCTGACCCCCATGTACTGGTACATGCTGGACGACGCCAGCGGTACGCTGGAGGGGGACGAGCTGGTGGTCCGCTGCGGCGACGGGCTGACGCTGGAGAGCCTCAACAGTCCGGAGGTGGCGGAGGTACTTCGGGCGGTCACCGAAGAGAAGGTGGGGATGCCCCTTCGAGTCCGGTTCACGATGGGGGGCGGTCAGGCCGCCCCGGAGGACAAGCTGGAGGAGCTGATCCGGCAGGGGAGCAGATTTGAGGGCTTCAGGGTGAAGCCGTAAGGCCCTCCGCCGCCCCGGCAGGGAAAGCTGAGGGCGCGGAGCCCCGTGATACAGATAAAAGGCAGGGCCGGGGAGCATCCCCCGGCCCTGCCCATATTACAGCTTTTTATAGTGGTAGAACGCCGCGAAGTTGTTGAACAGAATGTCCTCCAGAAAGTCCTGCTCCAGTCCCAGCGCCAGGGCCTTGTCCAGCTCCTTTTTCGGACACCAGATGGGATAGTCAGACCCGAAAAAGACGTGAGTGGGGTCATATTCCCGGAGAATGGGGTAGAGGGGGGCCTTGTCCGTGACATAGCTGAAGGAGGAGCTGATGTCCGTGTAGACGTTGGAGAACTTCGTCAGAGGGCGGATCTTCTCAATGTCCCAGTCCCCCCAGTTGCCCAGATGGGCGGCGATGCACCGCAGGCGGGGGAAGGTCTCCGCAATGGGAATCATCCGCCCTGGACCGGAGACGTTCACTCTCGGGTCCCCCATGTGGGCGATGAGGAACATGTCGTGTTTCTCCATCTCCTCGAACATGGGGAACAGCCGCTCATCGTTCAGCACGAAGTGCTGGAACTCCGGGTGAAGCTTCACGCCGTGGATGCCGTGGGAGCGCATCCAGTCCAGCTCTTCTTTGTAGTTATCATATCCGGCGTGAAGGGTCCCGCAGGGGAGAAAGCGGGAATTGGCTTCCGCCTCCGAGAGGATATAGCGGTTGATGTGCTCCACCTGGTGCTCTGTGGTGGCGGCAGAAAAAATCATGGCGTAATCAATATGCCCCCGGTCCAGGGCGTCCACCAGCTCGCTGACGCTGCCGTAGTGGTTGGGCGGCTCGGGGAGGTTGAAATACTCCGCCGTGGCGACGGTGGCCCTGGCGGCGATTTTCTCCGGAAAGATGTGGGTGTGCATGTCGATGACTTTCATGGCGGCGCTCCTTATCCGCGTTTTTATCTATTATATCACACACAAAACCGCCTACAAAATAGCCGATACCGCCAAAAATCCGATGGTCAGGAGGAAGAAAATCAGTATCAATTTCCACACGAACTTTACCCACCGGTCGTAGGGTACGTCCCCCAGGGCCAGTCCGCCCATGACCACCGCCGCCGTGGGGGTGACGATATTCACCAGTCCCGAGGCGGACTGGAAGGCGGTGACGATCAGCTCTCCGCCGATCCCGGCGAACTGCCCCAGCGGGGCCAGAATGGGAATGGACAGCGTGGCCAGACCCGAGGAGGAGGGAATCAGGATGGACAGCGGGATATAGATCAGGTAAACCAGCAGGATAAATCCCACCGATCCCGCGCCCTCCAGGGCCTGCTCCCCCCAGTAGAGCACCGTGTCGGTGATCTGTCCTCCGTCCATCAGCACGGTGATGCCCCGGCTGATACCAATGATGAGCCCCACGCCGACGAGGTCCGCCGCTCCGGCCACAAAGGAATCCACCAGATCCTGCTCCTTCAGGCCGTAGGCCAGGCCGATGACGATCCCGCCCACCAGGAACAGGCCGCTGAGCTCCGGGAACCACCACCCCAGCGTCGGAACGGGGATGCCGATCTCGTCAAAGGGGATCACTCCGTAGATCATCACCAGGAACACCAGCGCAAACAGGGCCAGCGCCACCTTCCGCCGGCCGTTGAGAATGGGCACGTCTCCGCCCTTGCGGGATTCGGTCCGGCGGCTGATTCCGGCCACCAGGGACTTTTCAGGGTGAGCGTGAACCTTCCCCGCGTAAGCCATGACATACCAGATGGCCGCCGCGTCAAAAATAACCAGCATCAGCAGCCGGGGCATCAGTCCGTCCCCCAGGCTGACTCCCGCGAAGCCGGAGGCAATGCCGGTGGCGAAGGGGTTGACGGTGCTGGCCAGCACCCCCGCCCCGCTGCCCAGCAGCACGACGGCGATCCCCACCAGCGGGTCATATCCTGCCGAAAGGAACACCGGAATCAGCAGCGGGTAAAAGGCCATGGTCTCCTCCCACATGCCGAAGGAGGTCCCCCCCAGACTGAACAGGATCATCAGTACCGGAATCAGCCAGATTTCCTTTCCGTTCAAAATGCGGATGACGTTGCTGACGCCGGCGTCGATGGCCCCGGTCTTCATCACCACGCCCAGAAAGCCGCCCACCATCAGAATGAACAGCGCCACGTCCACCGCGTCATAGAACCCCTGAAAGGAGGCCAGGATCACGTCTCCCGGCCCCTGGGGCGTGGGGTCCACCGCCTGATAGGTTCCGGCCACGGGGGTCTCCTCCTCCCCCGTCCGTTCATAGGCTCCGGCGGGAATCAGCCACGTGGCCGCCGCCACCAGAATCAGCAGAAGAAACAGTATTGTATACGCCGTTGGCATCCGGAATTTTTTCATAAGCGCATCCCTCCAATCCCGGTTAGTCTGTGTGGGAAGCGCCGGTATTATTACCGTTTAGCGAAGGCGGGGAACAAAATTTTTCCTCCTTGCGTCAAATTCGACAAAACCCGGTTGACTGCGCCTGAAAAAGAAGATATTATGTAAATACCATTTTCCCAAGGAGGACACACCGACATGAGCAACCGCCGCTGCCCCAAGTGCGGGGAGGAATTTTCCGATACATACCGCTCCTGCCCTTTCTGCGAGGAGGAGGACGCCCTCAGGCGCGGCAAACAGCCGCCCCGCCGCCGCAGCGGCCGCCGGGTGGAAAAGCGGCAGAACGCCCGCACCGGCGGAGCCGGCGGGATTATGCTGCTGCTGACCGGCGTCATCATTCTGGGGGTCGTGGGTTATGTGGTCTTCGGCGACGACGTGGCCGAGGCCGTAGGCATCCGGAATGCGCCCGTGGCTGACGACCGGACCGGGAACGACGCGGTTCCCCCGGAGAACAGCACGCCGGAGGTCCCGGAGCCGGAACCGGCTCCCGTTACGCCTCCGGTGGAGGACGGGTCCGGTGAAGAGCCGGATATCGGGACAGAACCCGAGCCTGCCGGTCCTCTGGCCCTGTCCCAGTCGGACATCACCATCCCGGCGGGTGAGACCGGCCGGCTGACCGCCTCCGGCGGCAGCGGCGAAATCACCTGGACCTCCTCCAACCCGGAAATTGCCTCGGTGGACGGCGGCGCCGTCACCGGCAAGGCGGGCGGGACCGTGACCATCACCGCCGCCAGCGGCGAGGAGACGGCCACCTGTCAGGTGAAGGTGGAGGGCGACCCCTGGATCGACCCCAACATCCCCGCTCTGAGCATCAACAAAACGGACTTCACCTTTGGAAAGAGCGATCCCCCGGTGCAGATGAAGCTGCTCATCAGGGGGACCCGTGACGTCTACGACGGCGCGGTGACCTGGACCAGCGCCAATTCCGGCGTGGCCTCCATCAGCGAGACCGGCCTGATTACCTGGGCCGGCAAGGGCACCACCACCGTCACCGCCACCGTGGGAGACAAGACGTTCGAGTGCATTGTCCGGGCGAAATAGCCCTTTTCCCTGAAAAAACCGGCAAAAAGAACTTCAGGAATTTTATTCGTTTCCTCGCAGGAGCATCCTGAAGGTTTCCTGAATTTTGCCCCATACGGGAGCGCCTCGGGCCAATACGGCTCGAGGCGCTGTTTTGCGCTTATTTTTTCAGTCCCAGCTTCTCCACGGCCTCTTCCCGCATTTTGTACTTGAGGATCTTCCCCGCCGCGTTCATGGGGAAGGCGTCCACAAACTCAATATACCGGGGGACCTTGTGCTTGGCCATGTGGGAAAGCACGAATGCCCTGATCTCCTCCGCCGTGGACGCTTCCCCCTCCCGGAGGATGATGCAGGCCATGATCTCCTCGCCGTACTGCTCGTCGGGCACGCCGATAACCTGCACGTCCTTCACCCCGGGGTGGGTGTACAGAAATTCCTCAATCTCCCTGGGATAGATATTTTCGCCGCCCCGGATAATCATGTCCTTCAGCCGCCCGGTGACCCTGAAGTTGCCATTTTCGTCCTCGCAGCACAGATCGCCGCTGTGGAGCCAGCCCTCCCCGTCGATGGCGGCGGCAGTGGCGGCGGGCATCTTATAATAGCCCTTCATGATGTTGTAGCCCCGGGCCACGAACTCGCCGCTGATGCCGGCGGGGCACTCCTCTCCGGTGTCCGGGTCGATGATTTTGCACTCCACGTTGGCAAACCGGCTGCCCACGGTCTCCGTGCGCACGTCCAGGGGATCGTCGAAGCTGCTCATGGTACAGCCGGGGGAGGCTTCGGTCTGACCGAAAACGGAGATGATCTGCTTCATGTTCATTACGTCCGCCGCCTTCCGCATCAGCTCCGGCGGACAGTTGGCTCCCGCCATGATGCCCGTGCGGATACAGGAGAAGTCCGTGGAGGCGAAATCCGGATGATTCATCATGGCGATAAACATGGTGGGCACGCCGTTAAAGGTGGTGATCCGCTCCTGATTGATGCAGGCCAGGGCGGGTTTGGGGGAGAAGTAGGGCAGGGGACACATGGTGACGGCGTGGGTCATGGAGGCCGTCATGGACAGCACCATGCCGAAGCAGTGGAACATGGGCACCTGGATCATCATCCGGTCCGCGGTGGAGAGGTCCATGTGATCCCCGATATACTTGCCGTTGTTCACCACGTTATAGTGGGTCAGCATCACGCCCTTGGGGAAGCCCGTGGTGCCGGAGGTGTACTGCATGTTGGCCACGTCGTGGGGTTTCACGGCGGCGGCCCGGCGGCGCACCTCCTGGGGCGAGGTCTTCCCTGCCAGCGCCTCCGCCTCCTCCCAGGTCAGGCACCCCGCCTGCCGGTAGCCCACGGTAATGACGTTGCGCAGGAAGGGAAGGCGCTTACAGTGGAGGGGCCTGCCGGGCTGGGCGGAGGCCAGCTCGGGGCAGAGCTCCGCGATGATCCGGGCGTAGTTGCTGTCCCGGTAGGCGTCGATCATCACCAGAGTATGGGTGTCGGACTGGCGCAGGAGGTACTCCGCCTCATGAATTTTATAGGCGGTATTCACCGTCACCAGCACCGCGCCGATTTTGGTGGCGGCCCAGAAGGTGATGAACCAGGCGGGGACGTTGGTTGCCCAGACGGCCACCTTGTCCCCCGGCTTGACCCCCAGGGCGATGAGGCTGCGGGCGAACTGGTCCACGTCGTCCCGGAACTGGGCATAGGTCCGGGTGTAGTCCAGCGTGGTGTATTTGAAGGCGTACTGGTCCGGGAATTCCTCCACCATTTTGTCCAGGACCTGGGGGAAGGTACAGTCGATGACGGTGTCCTTCTTCCACACGTACTGTCCGGTGCCGGCGGCGTTGTAATAGAGATGGCTTTTCCGGCCCTCCCGCTGGAAGCGGGACATATAGACGGCATAGTGCGTCAGGATCATTTCCGCGTCGTCCAGCCCCTCCACCCAGGCCGGGTCCCAGACCAGGGAAACGAAGCCGTCGTAGTTGACGCTCCACAGGGCGTTCATCAGGTCCCTCATGGGCAGCGCGCCCTCTCCCACGAGCTCCGGAGCGCCGGAGTCCGCCCCGTCGGTGAGGCGCACGTGGCGGACGTAGGCTCCCAGATTGGTAATGGTCTGCTCCGGGGCCTCCTTCTGCATCAGGCAGGTACTGTGGGCGTTCCAGCAGGCGGCCAGGTGGTCGCAGGCAAAGTAGTCCAGCACCTCCACCAGCTTTTGAGTATCGGCCATGGCCCCTGTGCTCTCCAGCAGGAGGGTCACATGGTTTTTCTCCGCCTCCGCGAGGAAGGGGGACAGTCTTTCGATGACGGCCTGCTGGTCCGCGCAGACGGTGTGGAGCACCACACAGGGGATCAGCAGGTTGGCCGCCGCCTCAATGGCGGCGGTAATTTCGTCTTCTGCCCCGGCGCTCATCAGGTCCGCCGCCGTGCCCGCGCAGGGGACCGCCAGATCCCTTGCCGCCAGCTGGCGGCGGGCCGCCACGGCCATTTCCGGATTAGTGGGGCTGCTCCTGGCGGTCAGGAGAGGATTTTTGACGCTGTCGATCTCCAGGCCGTTTAATTTTGCTTCGGCTGCGGCCTGGCACGATTGATTCCAGTCCATATGGTTCCAATATTTAATTGAAAAAGAAAGCCTCATGATGACACCTCTTTCTGTTTTCCATGCCGCCCTTCGGGCGCGAAAATCAGTTCCCCTCGTAGACGATTTTATTCAGCGCGCTGATATAGGCGCGGATACTCGCGCCGATGACGTCGGTAGAGATTCCGTTGCCGGAATACAGCTTCCCGCCGGACCGCAGCTTCACCAGGGCGGAGCCCATGGCTTCCCTTCCCTCGGTGACGGTCTGAATCTGATAGTCGGCCAGCTCGTAGTGGTGGCCGATGATCTGCTCGATGGCCAGGAACGCCGCGTCGATGGGGCCGTCCCCTGCGCACACGCCCTGCTGCCTTTCTCCATCCTTTTCCAGCGTCAGATTCGCCATGGCGGAGGTGGTGTTGCCGCAGGTAATCACATAGTTTACGATTCGATAGGTGGAGGGCACCTGCATGGCCGAGCTGGCCACGATGGCATCCAGCTCCCGGGCGCTGACGAACTGCTTTTTCGCCGCGATGCGCTGGAAGGCTTCATACACCCTGGCGTTGTCCTCCTCGGTCAGATCATAGCCCAGATGCCGCACCACCTTCACCATCTCCTCCACGCTGTCCCCGGCGGTCAGGCAGATGGCGGTTCCCGTGTCGTCCACGCCGCTGTCAAAGGGGGAGCCGCCGCTGCGCTGGCTCTGCATCATCCATTGCAGCTGGCCCGCCGCCCGGGTCAGCTCCGTGACCCGCAGATTCCACCGCAGACCCTTGCCCTCGCCTCTGGCGGAGAGGTACGCCGCCAGATCCTGGGTGCAGGGCACGCCCATGGGGGTAATGGCGGTCTTGACCACCGCGGCCCCGGCGTCCATGGCGGCGGCGGCGCAGGCCGCGGCCATCCGCATTCCGTCGCTGAGCTCCACGCCCAGCCGGACTCCCTCCGGAACCGGCAGCTCCCGGATGAAGCCGGCGCACTCCTCCGGCGTCATGATTCCGGCGGAATCGCACAGCGTCACCGCTCCGGCCCCGGCTTCCACGACCTCCGCCAGCATCCGGCGAAGAAAATCCGCCTCGGCGCGGGTAGCGTCCAGAATGGAGAATTCCACCTGCTCGGTGAAATACCGGGCTCTGGACACCAGCGTCCTGGCCAGCTCCAGCATGGCCGGCGCTTTTTTATGGCAGAGATACTCCATCTGTACGGAGGAAGCGGGGAGCATGATATGCAGCGCCGGCTGCCGGGCGGACCGGACACTTTCCCAGGCGGTCTCCACGCTCTCCTCCGTCATGCCCACGGCGGCGGCCAGCCGGGCGGAGGTCACTACGGAGGCGATGGTTTTGTTGCGCAGTACGTCCGCCCTGTCATCCTTCAGCGGGGGCAGCTCGATCTGGTCCACGCCCAGCCGGTCCAGCGTCCGGGCGACTTCCACCCGCTCCTTGAAGCTCAGGGCGGCCCCGCTCTCGGCCAGCCGGAGGGTTACATCGGAAATTTCAATGGTTTTCATGGCTTTTGTTCTCCTTTTTGCGGATTAATATAAGCAGCGCAGAACGGCAAAAAGTCCCGGGAGCAGACTCCTGCTCCCGGGACGATGATTTTTCACCGCGGTACCACCCGGCTTTGCGCCATATGATGCGCACACTTGAAGGGCTCCAGCAAGCCCCTGCCCGGATAACGGAGGCAGATCCGTGACGCCCTACCGGAAACCGCTTCTTTGGGGTGTCCCGCTCCGGCGCCAGCCGTCAAACCGCCGCTCCCCGGCTTGCACCAGCCGCCGGTTCTCTGAGAGCGCCCACGAAATGACTAAACGCCTTCCACGCGTTTTGCAAATACATCTGTACTTGTGGCGGATTATAGCATGGGGCGGCGGCGGCTGTCAAGTGGCATCTTCACCTTTTCACACTTTCCACAAAGATTTCCACAGCAATACGGGCATTTCGGGTATCTTCACATGGAATCCGGCAGTTCCCCCGGTTTGCCGCCTCCGGGGCGGCGGTGGCGGAATGTCTTTCCGTGACTTCGCAAAAACCTTATTGTCATCACCCCATTACCTGTGTTATAATATACTTTATTGTAGCAGCACAGCCCGCCCGCGCAGGCGGCGGGCGAAAAAGAGGGGGGAGAGCCTGTCGTGCACAAGAAGCTGTCCCGGCTGATTGAGCCGAATTTGCAGCCTTACTTTCTATGTCTGGCCCTGTTTGCGGCGCTGACCGTGCCCATCAAGCCCGTACTGGCGGCGGCGGAAATTGTGGTGATGGCGGCGCTGTATTTCTATCACCGGAAGCAGAGTATGCGCCGGCGGCGCAACGTCATACAATACATTGAATCGATTACCGGCGGAACGGATTCCATCAGCAGGAACAGCATGCTGAACACGCCGCTGCCCGTGGCGGTGTTCCGGGCGGACACCGGAGAGACGATCTGGGCCAACGATGGATTTGTGGAGCTGGCCGGCGCGCAGGATGATGTGCTCAATATGCGCATCGGGGAGCTGGCGCCCGGATTTGATTATCAGTGGCTTCTGGACGGAAGTGCCGGAGACGCGACGGCGGAGCTGACGGAAATCGCGGGGCGCACCTGCCGGGTCTACGGCGCGGTCAGCCGCGCCGGCGGCCGGGCCTCCAGTCAGGATCTGCTCATTACCGCCTATTTTGTTGACATCACGGAGAGCAGGCATATCGAGGCCCTGTATGAGAGCAGCAGGCCGGTGACCTGCCTGCTGGTGCTGGACAACTACGAGGAGCTGCTGAAGGCCGGCGGCGAGGCGGCCAAGAGCGCCGTGCTGGCCCAGATTGACGAGAAGCTCAACGACTGGATTACCGGGTCCGGGGGGATGCTGCGCAAGTTTGACCGGGACCGCTACCTGTTCCTCTGCGACGAGCAGAGCTTCCGGCGGCTGTTGGACAACAAATTTGCCGTTCTGGAGAGCATCCACCAGGTGACCAGCGAGGACGGCGTCACCGCCTCCCTTTCCATTGGCGTGGGGAAGGACTGCGACAGCTACGAGGAAGGCTTCCGGTGGGCGGAGAAATCCATTGAGATGGCCCTCAGCCGGGGCGGCGACCAGGCTGTGGTGAAGGACAGCCTGGACTTCCAGTTTTACGGCGGGCGCTCCAAGTCCACGGAGAAGCGGACCAAGGTGAAAAGCCGGGTCATGGCCAGAGCGCTGGGCGAGCTGATTGCCGACGCGGGGCAGGTCTACGTCATGGGCCACGAGTACGCGGACATGGACGCCGTGGGCGCGGCGGCGGGGATCTGCTGCGCCGCCAGGAAAAAAGGGAAGCAGGCGCAGATCGTCATTGACATGGAGGGCAACAACGCCCGGCCTCTGGTACGAAAGCTCGGCGAATTGCCGGAATACGAGGGCGTATTTGTCAGCGGGCCCGACGCCTTTATCCACGCCCAGCCGGGGGCGCTGCTGGTGGTGGTGGACACCAACCGTCCGGACATGGTGGAGAACCGGCAGCTGCTGGACGCGTGCAACCGGGTGGCGGTAATCGACCATCACCGCCGGGCGTCCACCTATATTGAAAACGCCGCGCTGAACTTCCACGAGCCCTACGCCTCCTCCGCCTCGGAGCTGGTGACGGAGCTGCTGCAATACCTGGTGGAGCCCAGCGACCTGCTGCGGGGGGAGGCCGAGGCCCTGCTGGCGGGCATTGTGCTGGATACCAAGAACTTTGTGATGCGGGCGGGCAGCCGGACCTTTGAGGCGGCGGCCTTCCTGCGCCGGGCGGGTGCGGACACCTATGAGGTCCGCCGGTATTTTCAGAGCGACCTGCCCAGCATGATCCAGCGCTACGACATCATCCGGGAGGCTCAGATGGTTCACGGGGATATCGCCGTTGCTCTGGCCCGGAACGAGGTCAGCCGGGTAACGGCGGCCAAGGCGGCCGACGACCTGCTGAACCTGGTGGGGGTGCAGGCGTCCATCGTGCTGTACCGGCAGGGGGACGGCGTGTCCCTGTCGGGCCGCTCTCTGGGGGAAATCAACGTACAGGTAATCCTGGAGCAGCTGGGCGGCGGCGGAAACGGAACCTCGGCGGGCGGCCATGTGCCGGACAGCTCCCTGGAGGAGGTCCGGCGGCGGGTGCTGGAGGCCATCGGCAACTACTATATCACGTAACGGAGAGCGAGGATGAAGGAAGCGGCAGGAATGCCGGAGGGGGCGCGCATCGTCCCCCGGCTGCAAAAGCACGAGGAGGCCATCTCCCTCTGGCGGTACGAGGGGCCTTACGCTTTTTACAACGCGGCGGAGCCCTGCCGCGCCCTGCGCCCCGACGAGCCGGCGGAGGCGGACGCCTTCGCGTGGGTGGACGCCGGCGGCGCGGTCCTCGGCCACGTTTCCTACGGCCCGGACGGCCGCATCCCTACCGTGGAGGGTTATCCCTATTCTGAGGACTGCCTGGACATGGGTCTGGGCCTGCGGCCCGACCTGTGCGGGCGGGGGCTGGGGGAAGCGTTCATCGCGCTGTGCCTGCGCTTCGGGGAGGAGCGGTACGGCGCGGACCGGTTCCGCCTGTCGGTGGCCGCCTTCAACGCCCGGGCCGTCAGGGCTTACCAGCGGGCGGGATTTTCAATCGAATGTGAAGTAACCAACTCGGTTTCTCGCAATACATTTTACATTATGACCGGCGCACGCGCCGGCGCGTAAGGACAGTCAGGAGGACAAACGCCATGAAAGTGATTTTACAGCAGGACGTGCGGGGCCAGGGGAAGAAGGGCCAGATGATCGAGGTAGCGGAGGGCTACGCCCGGAATTTTCTGCTGCCCAGGAAGCTGGCCACACCCGCTACCGCGGACGCAGTGAATACCATGAAGCTGCGGGAGAAGGCGAAGAAGGCGGAGGATGCCCGCCTCAGGGCGGAGGCGGAGGCCGTGGCGGAGAAGCTGAAGAACTCTCCCGTCAAGGTGACGGCGCGGGCCGGAGCCAACGGGAAGCTGTTCGGCGCGGTGACCAGCAAGGAGGTCTCCGACGCCCTGCTGACCCAGCACGGCATCGAGCTTGCCAAGCAGAAGATCGTGATGGAGGAGCCCATCAAGGCCTATGGGAGCTATGAGCTGAAGGCAAAGCTGGGGTATGAGGTTTCGGGGATCATCTACGTGATGGTGGTAGAGGAGAAGTAAGAAGCCGAACCAGCAGGCGGAAGCAGACATCCTGACGGAAAATTTACCGTCAGGACTGCGTGAGAAAAGCCTGAAATCCGCCAGGATTCCTGCGCTTTCCCTGCCAGTCAAAAATTTTCTCAATCTGCGCACTTTGCCTGTTGGTACAACTTCTAATTTTCGCGCCTGCTTCCCCGGGGTCTGCCGGAACCGTCCGTGGGCAGACGCAGAAGTCCGGCGCATCCGGGCACGTGCTCACGGGAAGATCAGACCCGGTACGTCGCAGCGCAATAAGTAATCCCCATAATCAGGGGATTTTCAGGGGACGAAGCCCCTTGCGTATCCTTTTGTTCCTTTTCGCGTAAACGAAAAGGAGCTGACGCCCCGCCGCGGCAGCGGCAAAGCAACACAGAGAGGAAGGCCCCCTATGGCATTTGAGGATGAAATCTTATCCCGCCAGATGCCCCATAGTCTGGAAGCGGAACAGGCCGCGCTGGGCTCCATGCTCATTGACGCCGGGTGCATCAGGGATGTGATGGACAAGCTCCAGCCGGATGATTTCTATATCCGGCAGAACCGGGAAATTTTTGAAGCCATTTATACCATGTTCAGCTACTCCAGACCCATCGACGGCGTAACGGTAGCGGAGGAGATGCAGAAAAACGGCGCTTATGACGGCCAGACCACCCGGAACTATCTGGTGCAGCTGATGGAGATCACGCCCACCAGCGCCAACGTCATGGAGTATGTAAAGATCATTCAGGACAGGTCCCTTCTCCGCACCCTGGCCAAGGCGGCCGGGGAAATCACCGCCATGGTGCAGGAGGGGCTGGGGGAAGCGCGGGACATTCTGGAGGCCGCGGAGCAGAAGGTCTACGCCATCCGAAGAGGCCGGAGCAGTCAGGAGCTGACCCCCGTGGCCCAGCTGATTAAGCCCTTTCTGGACCAGCTCAACGAGCTGGCCTCCGGGGAGACCGGTCTGCCGGGCCTGCCCAGCGGCTTTTCCATGGTGGATCAGAAAATCCACGGCCTGAACCGGTCGGATCTGATCCTGCTGGCCGCCCGCCCCGGCGTGGGCAAGAGCTCCTTTGCCATGAACATGGCGCTGAACGTGGCCCGCCAGTCCCGGAAAACCGTGGCGGTTTTCTCTCTGGAAATGAGCAAGGATCAGCTGTTGATCCGCCTTATGGCGTCGGAGGGCCTGGTGGACCTGAGCAGGCTGATGACCGGGCGGCTGAGCGCCACCGACTGGGGCAGGATTACCCAGGCCGCCCGGACTCTGCGCCAGACCGACATCCGCATCGACGACAACCCCATGCTGACCGTAGCCGACATGAACGCCAAGTGCCGGCGGCTGGATAATCTGGGGCTGGTCATCGTGGACTATCTGCAGCTGATGAGCTCCTCCGGCGGCAAGAGCTACGCCGGAGAGAACCGCCAGCAGGCGGTCAGCGATATCTCCCGGATGCTGAAGATCATGGCCAAGGAGCTGGACGTGCCCGTCATCTGCCTCAGCCAGCTCAGCCGCGCCAATGAGAAGCGGGAGGATAAACGGCCCATGCTGTCCGACCTGCGGGACTCCGGCGCAATCGAGCAGGACGCGGACATCGTCATGTTCCTCTACCGGGAGGATTACTACAACAGGGAGGAGACGGAGAACCGGAACGTGGCGGAATGCATCGTGGCCAAGAACCGCCACGGCGAGACCGGCAAGGTGCCTCTGCGCTGGTCCCCGGAGTACGTTACCTTCAGCACGCTGGAAATGCGCTATGACGAAGAGGACTGACCCCCTGGCCCGGCGGGTCCTGGATTTCTGTCAGAAGCGGGGGATGCTGAACGCCCCGGTGCTGTGCGCCGTATCCGGCGGACGGGACTCCATGGCAATGCTCCATCTGCTCTCCGTTCTGGCGGCGGAGGGGGATTTTCAGGTGACCGCCGCCCACTTCAACCATAAGCTGCGGCCCACGGCGGACCGGGACGAGGCGTTTGTCCGGGACTGGTGCCGGGAGCGGAGTATCCCCCTGACCTGCGGGGCGGGGGACGTGAGGGAATTTGCCGCACGGGAGAGGCTGAGTATCGAGGACGCGGCCCGGAGGCTGCGGTATGCCTTTCTGGAAACCGCCGCACGGGACATGGGCGCCGGATGCATCGCCACCGCCCACCACCGGGAGGACAACGCCGAGACGGTGCTGCTCCATCTTCTGCGGGGGACGGGGTTACAGGGGCTTGGCGGCATCGCCCCGGTGCGGGGGAAGATCGTCCGGCCCCTGCTGGAGGTCAGCCGGGCGGACATCGACGCGTATGTGAAACGAAACGGCGTCCCCTGTGTGGAGGACGAGAGCAACCGGGATACCCGGTATACCCGCAACCGCCTGCGGCTGGAGGTCCTGCCGCTGCTGGAGGAGATGGCCCCCGGCGCGTCGGAGCGGATCGCGGCGGCGGCGGCGCTGCTGCGGGAGGAAAACGGGCACATGCAGCGGGAGGCGGAAAACCTTCTTCCTCCGGCAGAAAATGAAAGCATTACCCTGCCCGTTCCGGTGCTGAACCGGCAGGATGAAGCCATTCAGCGCCGTCTGGTCCGGGCTATGGGGCAAAAACTGGGCGTGGAACTGACCAGGGAGCAGACGGAGGCTGTGCTGGCCCTGAAGAGCGGGGGCTGTCTGGACCTTCCGGAAAGCCTCTGCGCCATCCGGAGGCCCCATCAGTTAATTTTGAAAAAGCGGTCCCCTCCCCTGCCGCCGCTGGCGCTTCATGAAGGCGCGCAGGACTGGGGCCCCTGGCATGTCACCGTCCGCCGGAGCACGGAACCGGCGGCGGAAGCCCCGGAGCGCATCGTCCTCCGGGATACCGGCGGCGAACTGACCGTATCCGTCTGGGACGGCGCGGGCCGTCTGACGGTGGAGAACGGGAGCCGGACCATTAAGCGGCTGTTTGCCGACGCGGGCATCCCGATCGAGCGCAGGGCGGAGCACCCCGCGGTGCTTCTGGACGGAAAGCCCGTTGGCATACTGGGGGCCGCCACAGACCGGACCCTCCGGCCGGAGGCCGGGGAAGCGTGTTATGTGGTAACCTTCCGGAGGAAGGATATGGGGAGAGAGCCGTGAAGAAATTATCCAGCCTGACCGGTCCGCAGAAAATCATAGAAGGTCTGTGCGCGGCCACACTGGCCGGGATGATTCTGGGTCCGGTCCTCTTCCGGGGCCGGCTCCCGGACCGGATCCCCGGCCACTACAACAGCGCGGGGGAGATCGACCGCTGGACCGGCAAGTGGGAGCTGCTGCTGCTCCCGGTGTTCAGCGTCCTCATGTATCTGTTTCTCTCCTTCTGCTGCCGGCTCATTGGGGAGTCCGTACGGAAGGGGGAGCTGCCCCGGTCTGCGTATACCTGGATAGCCGGTACGAAGCTGGTGGTCATCGGGACCTTTGCGTTGATCGAGTGGCACAGCGCCGCGGCCCGGCCTGTGGGGACGTGGCTCCTGCCGGCGGACAGCGCCCTGCTGGCGGTGCTGATGACCGGATTTCTGATATCTGCCCTGCGATTTGCGAGAAAGCAAAAGGAGGAGCAGGGATAGATCAGATGGTGATCCGGTATGCCGGTAAGGAGAGCCCTGCCCTGCTGCATGGACATGGCCGGAGCCGGTTACCGCGGGTCCTGACCTCCACGCTGTCCAGCGAACAGGGGCAGTTCTTTTTCAGAAAGCACGGCTGTGTGGACTGTGGTTCCCTCCCGCTTCCGGGGGAACCCCAGGAAATCATTTTGCGAAAATCGATTAAATAAGGAGAGAGAGACATGGGCATGATGGATCAGGACATTTTGAAGGTGCTGTACACCGAAAAGCAGATCGCGGCAAGGATCGAATCGCTGGGCATGGAGATGTATGAGGATCTGAAAGACAGGGATCCGCTGTTCGTCAGCGTCCTGCGGGGGGCGTTCATCTTCATGGCGGACGTGGTCCGGGCCTGCCAGGTGAAGTGCGACGTGGAGTTCATCGCGGTATCCTCCTATGGCAACGCCACCAGCACCTCCGGCGCGGTCCAGATCACCCACGATATCCAGCAGGACATTACCGGACGGAATATTGTGGTGATCGAAGACATTCTGGATTCCGGGAATACGCTCTATTTCCTCAAGCAGTATTTCCTGACCAAGGGGGCGGCCTCCGTGTCCATCTGTACTCTGCTGGACAAGCCCAGCCGGAGGACGAAGGCCATTCATGCCGACTACACCGGCTTTGAGGTTCCGGATGAATTCGTGGTAGGCTATGGGCTGGACTATTGCCAGAAGTATCGGAATCTGCCCTATATCGGGGTGCTGAAGCCCGCGGTCTATCAGGGAGAATGATGGGATCTTCGCCGCGCGAAGCGCGGCAATAAGATATACCGGGGCTGCCGCGCGCGGCGGCCCGAAGGAGTGATTTTTTGACCAGTCGTAAAAACCGCCCCGGAATGGGGCTTTACTTCGCCGTCCTGCTCATTCTGCTTTGCGCCTACTATATTTTCTTTGGCGCGACGCAGACGCCGGACGTTTCCTATGCCGCCGTGCGCGACCTGTTCCGGAGGGAACAGGTTACCAGCTTTGTCATCCGGGACGGCGACGAGCTCTATCTCGCGCTGAAGGACGGTTCCACCGTCCATAACGAGCTGGGCAGTACCGCGCTGTTCTGGGAGGAGCTGGGCGAACTGATCCGGACCCAGAAGGAGCAGGGCGTCCTGATCGACTACGACAACCGGCCGGTTTACCGGCCTCCCTGGTGGAGCGAAATCATTCTTTACGTGCTGCTGATCGGGGGGATTTTCCTTGCCTGGCAGTATATGATGATCCGTGCGCAGGGGGGCGGAGGCGGCATGGACCAGGGCAAGCGCTTCGGCAAGGCCCGCATCCGCTTCGGCTCCGACAGCGAGAACAGAGTCAGCTTTTCCGACGTGGCCGGGGCGAACGAGGAGAAGGAGGAGCTGCGGGAAATCGTGGGCTTTTTGAAGGAGCCCCGGAAGTATCTGGACCTTGGCGCGCGTATCCCCAAGGGCGTGCTGCTGGTGGGGCCTCCGGGCACCGGAAAGACCCTGCTGGCCAAGGCCGTGGCCGGGGAAGCCGGCGTGCAGTTTTTGTCCATCTCCGGCTCCGACTTTGTGGAGCTGTACGTGGGCGTGGGCGCCAGCCGGGTCCGGGACCTCTTCGAGGAGGCCAAGAAGGTGGCCCCCTCGGTGGTGTTCATCGACGAGATCGACGCCGTGGGCCGCCAGCGGGGCGCGGGACTGGGCGGCGGTCACGACGAGCGGGAGCAGACCCTCAATCAGCTTCTGGTGGAGATGGACGGATTCGGCAGCAACTCCGGCGTGGTGGTATTGGCCGCCACCAACCGCGCGGACATCCTGGACCCGGCGCTGCTCCGGCCGGGGCGGTTTGACCGGCAGGTTTACGTGGGCCGGCCCGACAGCAGAGGCCGGGAGGAGATTCTGGCCGTCCATACCAGGGACAAGCCCCTGGCGGAGGACGTGGACCTGAAGATTCTGGCGCAGGCTACCTCCGGCTTCACCGGCGCGGACCTGGAGAATCTGGTCAACGAGGGCGCGCTGCTGTCCGCCCGGCGGGATCAGAAGTTCATCACCATGGACGTTCTTCAGGAGGCGGTCATCAAGGTGATTGCCGGTCCGGAAAAGAGAAGCCGGGTGGTGCCCCGGCACGAGCGGCGGCTGACGGCCTATCACGAGGCGGGGCACGCCGTGATGCACCACTGTCTGGCCAGCGTGGACCCGGTTCACCAGGTGACCATTATCCCCCGGGGGCAGGCCGGCGGCATGACCATTTCCCTGCCCGGAGAGGACCGGGGGTACTATTCCAGGCAGTATATGGAGGAGGAGATCGCGGCGCTGCTGGGCGGCCGGGTGGCGGAGAGCCTGTTCCTCTCCGATATCTCCACCGGCGCGTCCAACGACATCCAGCGGGCTTCCGCCATGGCCCGGAAGATGGTCGTCTCCTACGGGATGAGCGAGCGGCTGGGAGCCGTCAGCTTTGACTCCGGCCATGACGAGGTGTTCATCGGCCGCAGCATGGCCCAGGCAAAAACCTACTCGGAAGAGGTTGCCGCCCAGATCGACAGGGAGGTCAAGGCCATTATTGACGCCGGTTACCGCCGGTGTCAGGAGGTTTTGGAGGCTCACCGGCCCCAGATGGAGGCCGTGGCGGCCTGTCTGCTGGAGCATGAAACCATGTCCGGGGAGGACTTCACAGCCGTCATGGGATTTCCCAAGGCGACGCTGCCGGAGTGATAAAGCGGAAACCGGGCTGTAAAGAGCCCCTGAAAAACAGCGGCGGCCGTCTCCTTCCGGGGGCGGCCGCCGCTGGCAGCCGCACAGCGCAAAGGGTACCCGCCACACAGCGCAAAGAAAACCGGTTTCCCCGCGAAAGCCCTCTTGATTAATCCGCCCCCATCTATTAAGATATACTTATCAGCGTCTGCCGGTCCCACCGGCGGACCCCTTGACGGAGGAGGATACATACTATGATTGTTACCCGGAAAAAGCCGCCGGAGGAAATCCTGTCCATGCTGGAGGGCGCAAAAAAAATAGCCCTGGTGGGCTGCGGGCAGTGCGCCGCCGCCTGCCAGACCGGCGGCGGGAAGGAACTGGAGGAAATGACGTCCTTTCTGGAGGAGAACGGGAAGGAGGTGGTCTGCGCCATACTGCCGGACGAGTGCTGCCACAAGCTGCTGGTCAAACGGGACCTGAAGCCGCTGCGGGACAGCGGCGCGGAGGCCGTTCTGGGCCTCGCCTGCGGCGACGGCGTCCAGACCGTCGCCGACAACGCCGCGCTCCCGGTCTATCCCGCCACGGACACCGTGTTTCTGGGGCAGATCGAGCGGGTCGGCATTTTCCATGAATACTGCCGCATGTGCGGCGACTGCGTCCTGGGACGCACCGGCGGCATCTGTCCCGTCACCAGGTGCGCCAAGGGCCTGGTCAACGGCCCCTGCGGCGGCCAGAAGGACGGCAAATGCGAGGTCAACCCGGAAAACGACTGCGCCTGGGTCCTCATTTACCGCCGCCTGGAGGCCACCGGCCAGCTGGATAAGCTGTGCCGGACCGGCCCGGACCGGGGCCACGCCGCCGCCGCTCATCCCCGCCACATCAATTTAAGGGAGAAGAAGTCATGAGCGAACTGCGAAAAGCACTGGAAACCGGCGTTTTCGCCGTCACAGCAGAAATGGCCCCGCCCAAGGGCTGCGATTTTTCCCGGCAGCTTGCCGCCGCGGAGCTCCTGCGGGGCAGAGTCCATGCCGTCAACGTTACCGACATGCAGTCCGCCTGTCTGAAGGCCTCCTCCCTGGGGCTGTGCATCCACCTCCGGCTGGCGGGACTGGACCCCATTTTGCAGATTACCGGCCGGGACCGCAGCCGCCTGGCCATTCTGGGGGATGTGCTGTCCGCCGCCTCCTTCGGTATTGACACCGTTCTGGCCCTGACGGGGGACCATCCCGCAGTCGGGGACTGCCGGGAATCCAAGCCGGTCTATGATCTGGATTCCACGGGCATCCTGCGCCTGCTTTCCCGGATGGAGGAAACCGGCACGGACTGCGGCGGCAACCCTCTCTCCGGTCCCACACCCGGACTTTTCAAGGGTGCGGCGGCAACCCCCGCCTATGAGCCCCGCCTTCTCCAGCTCAGCAGGCTTCGCCAGAAGGCGGAGGCCGGAGCCCAGTATATCCAGACCCAGGGGGTCTTCGACCTGGATCAGTTCCGGGACTTCCTGGAGGACGTGGACAGGGCGGGCATACAGCTTCCCATCATGGCCGGCATCATCCCCCTGAAGAGCGCGGGAATGGCCCGGTTCATGAACCGGAGCGTCCCCGGCATCTCCGTACCGGAGGAGACCGTCGCCCGGCTGGATGCCGCGGGGGACAGGGGACAGCAGGCGGGCATGGAGCTGGCCGCGGAGCTGATTGCCCGGATCCGGGAGGAAAAGCTCTGCGCCGGCGTACATATCATGGCCGTCGGCGCAGAGAGGAATGTGCCGGAAATTCTCGAAATGGCAGGTATGCATCCTTTTTCCTGAAAGAAAAGGCGGGGCAAAAAGAACTTCAGGAATCAACCCGCAGGAGCTCTGTATCAGAACTGTTGACGTCAGCCATGCAGGGGCGGGCCTTTATGCCCGCCCCTGCTCCCCGTTATGCAGAATCTTCTCCGGCGCTTCTCCGAAGGAAATGGCCTGGCCGCCGTACTTCTTCCGGATGGCGTCCACAGCCCGCTCCAGGTTTTCCCGTTTGGCGTCCTCTTCCGGCCGGTTGGGCGCGAAGAGGTCTGTCTGTTCATAGGTTTCCAGCGCGTCCGTCAGGGCCAGGGCGGTGACGCTGAGCAGCCGCACGGGGGAGCCGGGCTTCCATACCCTGTCGAGCAGCTCCATGGACGCCTCCAGCAGCTCGCCCCGCAGGTGGGTGCTGTGCCCCAGGTGCTTCTGCCGGGAGACGCTCCTGAAGGCGGGGTCCTTGATTCCCACCGCCACCGCGCCGCAGTACAGCCCCTGCTGCCTCAGCCGGCCCGCCACGCTGTCGCACAGCATGGACGCGCCCCGGCGCAGCTGGGCGCGGGTGGTCAGGTCCTCCCGGAAGGTGAAGCTGTTGCCCACGCTTTTCACCGGCTCCTTCTCATGCTGGGGCCGGACGGGGGACCGGTCCAGACCGTTGGCGTACTCCCACAGCTGCCGCCCCGTTTTCCCCAGCAGCCGCTCCGGCAGCGCCGGCGGCATGGCCGCCAGATCCCCGATGGTCTTCGCGCCGTACTGCCCCAGGGCCCGCTGGGCGGCGGGCCCTGCAAACAGCATAGCCCCCACCGGCAGCGGCCAGACGATTTCCTGCCAGCCCGACGGCGGGATCACCGTGGTGGCGTCCGGTTTTTTATAGTCGCTGCCCAGCTTGGCAAAAACCTTGTTGAAGCTGACTCCCACCGACAGCGTCAGGCCCAGCTCCTTTTTGATCCGTCCCCGGATGGTTCCGGCGATGGCGGCGGCGTCCCCGCCGAACAGATGCATGCTCCCCGTGATGTCCAGCCAGCTCTCGTCGATGCCGAAGGGCTCCACCAGGTCGGTATACTGGCCGTAAATCTCGTTGATGATCCGGGAGAAGTCCCGGTACCGCTCGTGGTGGGGCGGCAGCAGGATCAGCTCCGGACACTTCTGCCGGGCCTGCCAGATGGTCTCCGCCGTCTTCACGCCGAAGGCCCTGGCGGGCTCATTCTTGGCCAGAATGATGCCCTTCCGGCTCTCCGGGTCGCCGCACACCGCCACCGGCAGCTGCCGCAGCTCCGGCCGGGACAGCAGCTCCACCGAGGCGTAAAAGCTGTTGAGGTCGCAGTGCAGGATCACCCGGTCCACCTCATGCCCCTCCCTTCAAAAATGTGGTATGCCGTATACAGCATACCACATTTTTCTGCAGTTGAAAAGAGGAAATCGAATATCTGTTCGTTATTTGTGAAGCAGCGGGGACAGGGGCTTGTAAATCAGAAAGCACAGCGCCGTGTCCAGCAGGCCCTTGAGCAGGGTGAAGGGGGCGTTGAAGGCGATCAGGCAGCTCAACAGGCCGTTGACGGAGGGCAGGGTGAAGGGAGCGCTCATGCGGGCGAGCAGACCGTTGAAGGACTGGATGATCTCCTGATACATGCTGATAATGACGTCGATGGGCAGGAACCTGGTGTAGACGGGATAGGAAATGAAATAGTTGACCGGCACACTGCAAACCGCCATTACGACCGCGCCGGCCAGCGCGCCGATCAGCGCGCCGGAACGGGTCTTCCTGTACCTGTAAATGACGCCCGCCGGGATGATGAAACAGATGCCCAGCAGGAAGTTGCACATTTCGCCCACGCCGCCGGTGCCGGAGAAGAGCAGGCCCTTGATGACGTTTTTCACCAGGCATACAACGACCCCGCTGACCGGGCCCAGGCTGAACGCCGCCAGCAGGGCGGGCAGCTCGGAGAAGTCCAGCTCCACAAAGGAGGGAATGAGGAACGGGATGGGGAACTCCAGGAACATCAGGACGGCGGCCGCCGCCGAGAGCATGGCGGTGACGGCGATCTTGTGGGTCCGGGACCTCTGGGCGGCGACGGATGCTGCGGTAGACATAAAAAATACACTCCT
Source organism: uncultured Oscillospiraceae bacterium (assembly GCA_910587505.1). Taxonomy (GTDB): domain Bacteria; phylum Bacillota; class Clostridia; order Oscillospirales; family Oscillospiraceae; genus Pelethomonas. The sequence goes on from CAJULD010000030.1 coordinate 28,619, forward strand.
TTACAGAAATACCCGAAGACGCTTCATCTTCGGAGTATCGCCGCAAAAGAGCGCAGCAGGGCGCGCCTGATACGACCATCTTCTTCCATCCAGACTGTCACTGTCGGTACCGGACTTGCACCGGTTCAACGCTTGCGCGGTCGCGGACTTTCGCCGTCAGGCGATCACCGCCGGTGGGGACTTGCACCCCGCCCTGAAGATGAGTGTTCGGTTGTCATGCTTCATTATACACATACCGCGGGAAAATGCAAGCATTATTTTTTCTTTACAAATCAGAAAATCTGTTCTATAATAATATCAGATAAAGGGGGCGATATGCGATGCGGGGACGGCCATGTACCTGCTGCTTCACCGGCCACCGGCCGGAAAAACTGCCCTGGGGCGACGACGAGAGCGACCCCCGGTGCGCCGCGCTGAAACAGAAGATTCTCGACGCGGTGGAGGCGGCCTACGACGAGGGGATGCGCCATTTCATCTGCGGCATGGCCCGTGGCTGCGATTTCTATTTTGCCGAGGCGGTTCTTGCCCTGCGGCAGCGGCGGGAGGGCGTCAGCCTGGAGGCCGCCGTCCCCTGCCCCACCCAGGCCAGCGCGTGGCGGCCCTGCGACAGGGAGCGGTGGCGGGCCCTGCTGGACCAGTGCGACCTGGAGACCATGGTGCAGGAGCAGTACACCCCCGGCTGCATGCTCCGCCGGAACCGCTACATGGTGGACCACAGCGCCCTGGTCATCGCCGTCTACGACGGCGGCGGCGGCGGTACCCGGCGGACTCTGGAGTACGCCCTGCGCCGGAAAGTGCCGTTTGTGGACATCCCGCCGGTGATGTAGGGCCGCGTGCTTTATTACAGGTATTGCGTGCGCAAAGAGGCCCCGGAGCGTAAGCTCCGGGGCCCCCGTTTGGAAAGGAGAAGGAGTCGCTGTGAAATTATGCGCTTATGCCTCCGCTGCCTCCAGCAGCTCATAGAAGGCGGCCAGCCGCACGTCCAGATCCATGACCAGCTCGTCGTCCTCGCCGTCTACGGTGAATTCCAGATCCTCGATGCCCTTATAGGCAACGAAGTCCACCAGCACTTCCCGCAGTACGCCCACGGTCAGCAGCTCGTCGGGGGCGTAGGGATTCTCCTCGGTGTGAACCACCAGGGCGTTCTCCAGTCCCCAGCCGATAGCCGCGGCGTACTCATGGGCAATGAAGGCGAAGTCCTCCGGCAGCTCCACGTCCGGGCTCTGCTCATGGCGGTAGAGCTCGGCCAGCAGCTGCGCTCTGGTAATCAGACCCGCCAGAGGAATCTCGTTCTCCGTGATGGTCACGGTCTCCTCAGCTGCCGGAGCAGCCGCGGGATCAGCGGCCAGAGGCACGTCGTCGTCAGGAATGACTGTGACGTCGCCGGGGGTTACAGGAGTCTCGGTCGTACCGGTGTCGCCGGTATCGCCGGTATCACCGGTGTCGCCGGTGTCGCCGGTATCGCCGGTATCGCCGGTGTCACCGGTGTCGCCGGTATCACCGGTGTCGCCGGTATCGCCGGTATCGCCGGTATCGCCGGTGTCGCCGGTATCGCCGGTATCACCGGTGTCGCCGGTGTCGCCGGTATCGC
>CAJULD010000030.1:30309-30788 GCA_910587505.1 uncultured Oscillospiraceae bacterium
CGGTGTCGCCGGTATCGCCGGTATCGCCGGTATCGCCGGTATCGCCGGTGTCGCCGGTATCGCCGGTGTCGCCGGTACCGCCGGTGTTGTCGTCACCGTCGCCGGGATTCTCAGGCAGCTTATCGATTGTCTTTGTCCAGGTTGCTCCACAGCCAGCCTTAGTGCAGGTATAGGTCATCACGCCTTCGGCATCAACAGTGGGCTCTGTGGTTACACTGCCTTCGTCCCAGGTGTGACCCGCGGCTTCAGTCTCCGTCTGCGCTACCAGAACCTCTTTGCACACGGAGCAGTGGCTGCCTTCAGTCAGACCGGTCTTGGTGCAGGTAGCCTCAACCGCCGCATCAGTAACCGCGATGTGATCCAGCTTGTCAATTACCGTTTGTCTCTCCAGAACCTCTTCGCACACGGAGCAGTGGCTGCCCTGAGTCAGACCGGTCTTGGTGCAGGTAGCCTCAACCGCCGCATCAGTAACCGCGATG
>CAJULD010000030.1:30888-33868 GCA_910587505.1 uncultured Oscillospiraceae bacterium
TGATCCAGCTTGGGAATCGCTTCCCCACCACTCTGCTTGCCGCAAATAGAGCACTTTGTAACAGCAGTCGCGCCATTCTCTTCACAGGAGGCAGCTTTACCCTCACACACCATAATTTCAGTATTGCAATCGTGCGGCAAAATGGTAACAACTGCGCCCTCCTTGGTGTACACAACCTTGTGAAACCGGTCTACATACTGTTCAATACCCCCGCCCTTGTCAGTTACAATCTTGTTGTCAAGCGTGCCACCGTTGAGCTTAATAGTGGAGTTTCCAGCAATAGCCAGACTGGCGGCACCTTCCTGTTGAGTCGCGGTATTCCCGGAAATTTCCCCGCCGTTCATGGTGAACTTTCCGTTCCATACCCGCACGCCGCCGCCGCCGTGCTCACTGGCAGCGGTATTACCGGTTATTTTGCCATTTTCCATGGTAAACTGGGCATTGTTCTTCACATACACACCGCCGCCTTCACCATCGCTGTTGGCCGCGTTACCGGTAATCGTGCCATTCTTCATAATGAAGGAACCGTTATCCCCCATTACATACACACCGCCACCGCTGGCCGCTGCTGTATTGTTTTTAATCGTACCATTTTCCATAGTGAATTGGCCGTCATTCACAAATACGCCAGCGCCACCACGGTTTTCCTTACCCATGCTTAATGTGGTTTTATTTCCCGAGATTTCACCATTTTCCAAAGTAAACTGTCCATTGCCAGCAACATAGACACCGCCGCCGCCCTGGTGCGCAATGTTACCCGTGATCGCGCCACCCTTCATAGTGAGAGTGCCGCCATTCACAGAGATACCACCACCAAAAGCAGTCGGGCTGCTTTCGTCACCGGCACTGGTAATGGTGCCGACCTTCGGGGTTTCAGCGTCGTTACCGGTATCCACCGGCGCAGTGGGAGTTTCCGTCGGTGTAGTAGGCGTTTCACCCTGGTCATCCCGGAGGGTCAGATTCCCCCCCTCACCAATAGTGATGACGGAATTCTGATGGTTGCCGGTAATGGTCCAGCCGTTCAGGTTCAGGTTGATGTCACTGTTGATGTTGATGGTGGTCCGGTCATCACCGCCAGCATACGTATAGTCCTCCCCCAGAACAACACTGCTATTCTGATCCACCAGGTTCTGGAGATCGGTAAAGCTTCCTGCCCAGGCGGTGACGGACAGGGCGTTGACGCACAGTACCAGAGAAACTGCCGATGCAAGTCCGCGTTTGCTGAAAAACTTATGCTTCATATCAAATCTTCCTTTCTTTGCACATATTCGGATGCAAAGGATCCGGCGGCCGGGCTGGCGTAGTACCTTCGACTCCCTCGTCTCCAGCACCGTAGCCCCCTTAGCTTTGCGTCCCGTCATTTCTGGCGGTTTGCTAATTTTGCGGCCGGGCTGTCCTGCGTCCTTCCGGACGTTTAGACCCCATGGCTTTGCGCCCCGCCGTTTCCGGCGGTTTGCCAAAATCAGCGGCCGGGCTGCCATTGCCCGCGGGGCGTGGCCCCGCGTTTCCCCCGGCAGCGCTCTTTATCGTGGGGAACCCACGATAAGAATTGTCCATGGACAATTCTCTGCAATTCCGGGGGCAGCGTAAGGCCCCATAGCTTTGCGCCCCACCGTTTCCGGTGGTTTGCCAAAAATGTCCTGGGTAATCAAACTGAATACACGGACTGCATCTGGATCTTCATCCCGCCGCCCTGATGCCGGGGCTGCGGGTCCTCTGTGTCCGGCGGACAGTTCTCCTCTTGATGTTCCTTCATAGTCGGTCCCTCCTTCTCCTTTGGACCGTCTGTCTGGCAGGCGCTCCAGTTCTATTGTATCATCCACCGGCTGGAAAAGCAACCCGGACAGTCCGTCCGCCGGATACAAATTCTGCGCAAAAAGGGACTGTTTTCCCGCAGTGCCTTTATTGCCCTGCGGGGTGGGACATTGCCCGGAGGACGGCCGCCTCGATCCTGAAAGCAGGAAGACCGGCCGGACGGAAATTTTTCCGTCTGGATGTGTGCTCCCGCCTGTTGGTACCGCTTCTGAATACAGGATCCAAGCCATGGTTTTCATAAAGAAGGCTCCGAAGCATAAGCTCCGGAGCCTCAGCCTGTCAAAAAAGCCCTCCGCAGGAGTTTCGCGCCCGCAGGCGCGAAATAAAGTGAAATCGTTTTTCCCGCGGCGTGTACGTGGGAAAAACACTTTGCGCGAAGCGAGCGTCGAATTGTGCGCTTGTGGCGCACAACCGAGGCGCAGAGCGAAGCGAATCTCTTCTCAAAAAAGTGGCGTAGCCACTTTTTTGACACACAGAAGGCTCCGAAGCATAAGCTCCGGAGCCTTTCTATGAAGAAGAAGGAGTTGCTGCGGAATTACGCTTCCGCGTTATCCAGCAGCGCGTAGAAGGCGGCCAGCCGCACGTCCAGGTCCATGACCAGCTCGTCGTCCTCGCCGTCTACGGTGAATTCCAGATCCTCGATGCCCTTATAGGCAACGAAGTCCACCAGCACTTCCCGCAGTACGCCCACGGTCAGCAGCTCGTCGGGGGCGTAGGGATTCTCCTCGGTGTGAACCACCAGGGCGTTCTCCAGTCCCCAGCCGATAGCCGCGGCGTACTCATGGGCAATGAAGGCGAAGTCCTCCGGCAGCTCCACGTCCGGGCTCTGCTCATGGCGGTAGAGCTCGGCCAGCAGCTGCGCTCTGGTAATCAGACCCGCCAGAGGAATCTCGTTCTCCGTGATGGTCACGGTCTCCTCTGCCGCCGGAGCGGCCGCGGGATCAGCGGCCAGAGGCACGTCGCCGTCAGGAATGACCGTGACGTCGCCGGGGGTTACAGGAGTCTCGGGGGTCTCGGCGGGATCCCCGGCCTCACCGGGCTCCTCGCTCTCGCCGGGCTTTCCGGTCTCACCGGGTTTCTCAGTCTCGTCAGGCTTCCCCGTCTCACCGGGCTTCTCAGTCTCGTCAGGCTTCCCGCTCTCACCGGGCTTCTCAGTCTCGTCAGG
>CAJULD010000031.1 GCA_910587505.1 uncultured Oscillospiraceae bacterium
CTTATGAGGCCCATACCGCCTGTGACAAGAACGGTTACGTATTGGAAGCAGTGGTTACCCCCGGAAATGTCCATGACAGCGTGGCATTTGACGATGTTTACGACAAATTGGTTCTATCGTTTCCAGAGGTGGAAACAGTGGTGGCGGATTCCGCATACAAAACTCCTCACATCTGCAAAAAAGTGTTCACCGATGGCCGGGTGTTGTCCACTGCCTACAGGCGCCCCATGACGCTGAAGGGCGGACACGAGTGGTGGAAGTATGTTTATGATGAATACTATGACTGCGTGATCTGCCCGGAATACCACATCCTGTCCTACCGCACCACCAACCGGGATGGATACCGTGAATACCGCAGCGACCCAAAAATCTGTGCCCAATGCCCCACGCGGAAGCTGTGCACCCGCTCCAAAGACTGCGTGAAAACTGTCCTGCGCCATGTTTGGAAAGACTACGAAGAACTGGCCGATGACGCCAGATACACCCCGGAATACAAGGACCTTTACGCCAAACGCAAAGAAACCATTGAACGGGTCTTTGCGGATGCGAAAGAAAAACACGCCATGCGCTATACCTTTTACCGTGGTCTGGCCCAGGTTTCCAACTGGGTGAGGCTTAAATTTGCTGCCATGAACCTCAAAAAGCTGGCAAGATGGAAAGCCGGAAAGCGCTTTGCTCCTCCCTCCTCTACACCCTCCTCGTACATTTTATCTCTCATTAACTTTGTGGCCTGTCTGGTTATGAAGCCAGACAGGCCATTTTTCGACACGCTGAGAGGAGGCGCCGTCTGGGACGGCGCCTCCTCTGTTAAGCGTAAAAATAATTCTGAAAAATCGGGGTGGCACCAGCGGGGAACAACGCCGCTAGTTTCTGAAAGTCAACGTCCTCCTGCTGGTACCGCTCCAGAAGCTCGGACATGATCCTTTTCATCTCCGTCTCACCCACCGCGTCCTCCAGGGCAAAGAGCGCCAGCGGACCATAGGAATAGGACAGGTCTCCCAGTTCCCTTGCTCCATAGTCAGCAATGGGCACTTTCCACTCCGGGTGGGTCTCAATGGCGGACCGGTACTGCGCCTCCCAGAGCGCCCGAGATGCTTTTACATCCTGGAGACCATAACATGCCAAGACCTTCGCCGTAAAGTACTCCGTAACGCCTTCGTCAAAGAAGCGGGACCGCTGTACGGTGCCGGAACAGCGGGGATTCCAGTTGGTGTGGATAAACTCATGGATCATCTGCCGGGTATCCGGCTCTCCGGCAAGAAACAACGTCCCCGGAAGGACAAAACTGCCCAGTCCGGCCGGTATCTCCACGATTTGATAATTCCGGATCTCAGCCGTTTTATAACGATTCATGAAATCGTTGGTATACGCCGCCGTGCGCCGGATCTCCGCCAGCTTATCCAGCTCCATGCTGAAATAAGTAATGGTTCCGAACGGACATTTCTCCAGCCGGTAGTCCCCCACAGCAATGGTCGGGTTATGCCCCTCATATACGCCATTGGAAATCTCCTGCAGATTGGTGCAAAACCGCCGTCCGCCAAGAACCTCTACCGTTACCTGGAATCGATTCTCTTCCTGCGGCGAAAGCAGATTTTGCCAGTATTCGGTGCTGTCCGGCAGGGCAAAGACAGGATAGTATAGGGTCTCGCTGCGAAGGATATAGCACTTGTCCGAAGTCTTTTCCTTCACATAAGGGTATCTGCCGGTGGTTCCATCCAGAACGCCCTCGTATTCCACGGTGAGAGTCCGGCAGTCCGGAGCGCTGAAGGTGACAGTCTGATACCCCTCTTTTTCCTGACGGACGCAATAGTCAGCCGGTCTGCCGTCCGCCAAAACACACTTGACGAAAAATGCAGGGTTAAGGGTAAAATATCCGCTGGACAAGTGAGAACCACTAGCGGCAAAGTGTCCCTCCACGTGATCGGACAGCTGCAGGCGCAGCTCATTCATCTTCTTTTTTCTCCTTTTTCTGCGCCTTCATCTGGTCGATCAGCCCTTGCAGCTCCTCGCCTGTAAACCGGTAGACCTTGTCACAGAACTGGCACCCCAGCTCGCAGCCGCCCTGCTCTGCCAGCAGGTCTTCCAGCTCCGCCACGCCCATGCTGATGAGTGCGCGCTCCACCCGGTCGCGGCTGCAATAGCATTTATACTCAATGGGCGAGGTCTCCAAAATCTCCACCTCGAAATCGCTGAGGACCGTGCGCAGCAGGGCTTCCGGGTCGGGGTCCCGGTCCAGCAGGGCCGTCACTGGCCCGGAGGCCATGACGCCGCCCTCCACCTTGGCGATAACATCCTCCCCCGCACCGGGGAGGAGCTGGATGATATAGCCTCCCGCCGCCTTCACGCTCTGGTCCCGGTCCACCAGGACCCCCAGGGCACAGGCGGTGGGGATCTGCTCGCTCTCCACAAAGTAGGCCGCCAGGTCCTCGGCGATCTCGCCGCCCAGCAGGCCCACGGAGCCGATATAGGGCTCCCTTAATCCGATATCCCTGATGACGGTCAGAGTTCCCCCGGAGCCCACGGCTCCGCCTACGTCCAGCTTCCCGTCCTCCCGGAGGGGGAGGTCCACCTGGGGATTCTGGACGTAGCCCCGGACGTTGCCCAGGTGGTCGGAGACGGCCAGCACGGTCCCCAGAGGGCCGCCGCCCCTGATCTGCAGGGTCAGGGAGGCGTTTTCCTCCTTCAGGGCGTTGCCCATCATGGACGCTGCCGCTAAGGCGCGTCCCATGGCGGCTGTCGCCACCGGGAGCGTCTTCTGAATATTTCTCGCCCTCTCGGTGATTTCTTTCGTTGTGACGGCGACGGCTTTTACGGTGCCGTCTTTCGTAATGGCGCGGACTAACTGATCCATTGCTCAGGTCCTTTCTTCGCGCGCCGGGCGCGCGAGGGGGGATTTTTTCTTGAACCGGATTCCGGTACCAGGGGTCCGGACCTCCTTTGTTTTGGACATTGGCTGCAAATGAAGAGCTGCGCTGCTCCGTGAACCACCGGTTTTTCCGGGAGACCGGATCTCGAGGAACTTTGCCTGCCGGCCTGCTAAAGGGGTACTGCCCGGCAGAGGGGGTGTCTGACGGGAGCGCCGCGGGCGCAAACCGAACAACCCCCGTCGATGGGGGATTCTCAAGGGGCTGGGGCCCCCCGGACGGATCAAAGGAAAATACGTCTTTCGCGCCGGAAAGGCGGCGAAGGCTTTATTTCCCCCGGATCGCCGAAAAATAGATCCTCTGCTCCCCTTCGCGGGGAGCGGACATCCGGCAATCCCCATAGGTCCGGATGCGGACAAACCCCGCCTCCAGCAGCCAGGCGCGCAGCTCCTCCGCCGTGTAGGCCCGCTGCCGGTGCTCTTCGCCGCTGCGGGACCATCCGCCGTCCGGCCTGCGGGTGAAAATATCCATCCAGTAGGAGCAGACCCGGCTTCTTTTCCCGTATTCCGTCCGCCAGACGCAGTACACGTCTTCCGTCTCGTCCAGAAAGACCTGTCCGCCCAGAGAGGAAAGCTTTTCCAGACTGTTAATGTCGAATATCAGCAGCCCGCCCGGCGCAATAAACAGCCGGAGCCGCTCAAAGGTTTTCTGCACATCCCTGGGATTCGTCAGATAGTTGAGGCTGTCCAGACAGCATACGGCGGCGTCCACCGTGCCGTACAGGTCCAGCGACGGCATGGACTGGTTGAGGAATACCGGCGGCTCCCCCTTCAGCGCCGACGCCTTCTCCCGGGCTCTGGCCAGCATATCCGGGCTGGCGTCCACGGAGATGAGTTCATATCCCCGCTCCGTCAGCAGGGCGGTCATCTCCCCCGTGCCGCAGGCCAGATCCAGAACGGTATGTACCGGAATCCGGCTGCGCCGGAACAGCTTCTCCAGATAGTCCGCCCGGCGCTCATAACCTACGTCCGCCGTCAGCGCGTCATAGGAAGCCGCCAGGAACTCATAGGCGCTCATTTCTGTTCCTCCGCCTGCTTCTGCCTCTCGAAAAAGACCTGATATCCCCCGTGGCCGAAGGCCAGGGACCGGTTGACCCGGCTGATTGTGGCGCTGGACGCCCCCGTCCGCTCCAGAATATCGTTATAGATCATCCCCTGCCGGAGGAGCACCGCCACCTCGAAGCGCTGCTCCATGGCCCGCAGCTCCGTCACGGTGCACAGATCCTGAAAGAAGTCATAGACCTCCTCCGCCGTCTTCAGCGTCAGAATGGCCTGATACAGGCCGTCGCTCTTTTCCTTTTTGGTAATCCTTGCCATCGGGCCGTTCCTCCGTGTGGTTAGAATGCCTCCATCTTAACACTTCAGTCCATGAAAGTAAACACTTTTCCGCAAAATCCGACCCTCCCTTTTTTGTCCAGGGGAGGCGAAGAACATCGAATTATGGCGAAATTATACAGACTCTGTCAGATTCTGTCGGTGGCATTTGGCAAAATAGACGTGATTCGCCCTTTTTTTTTGTGGCTTTTCACATGGAAAACTACCCGAAGCCGCCTTGACGCTGGGTAAGTCGTTGGGGTATAATAGGCGTAGTATAGCCGTTGGTGCAATTTTCCAGCGGTTGGCCCTATTGTCAATTTACAACGGAGGAACACTCTATGCCCTACAGAGAAGCAGACGAACTGAACACCTATCTGTTCCACGAGGGAACAGCTGTCAATGCATACGAATACATGGGCGCGCATGCGGTCACCCACGACGGAACTGCCGGTTATATGTACCGCGTCTGGGCGCCGCGGGCACAGGCCGTTTCCGTAGTGGGTGATTTCAATTCCTGGGACGCGTCCGCCCACCCCATGGAAAAAATTACCGACGGTATCTGGGAGCGCTTTGTTCCCGGCGGGAAAACCTATGACGCCTACAAGTTTGCCGTCACCGGCGCAGACGGCGTGCTGCGGCTGAAGGCCGACCCCTACGCCTTCCACGCCGAGACCCGTCCCGGCACCGCCAGCAAACTCTACTCCATCGACGGTTACGCCTGGAACGACGGGGCCTGGCGGGAGAGCCGCCGCGCCCACCCCGTCTACACCTCTCCGCTGAATATCTATGAGGTCCACCTGGGCTCCTGGAAGCGCCGGGAGAACGGCGACTTCATCGACTACCGGGACCTGGCGCGGGAGCTGGCTCCCTATGTAAAGGAGATGGGCTTCAACTTTATCGAGCTGTTGCCTGTCACCGAGTATCCCTATGACCCCAGCTGGGGCTATCAGTGCACCGGCTACTACGCTCCCACCTCCCGGTACGGCACCCCGGAGGACTTCATGTTCTTCGTGGACTACATGCACCAGGCGGGGATCGGCATCATCCTCGACTGGGTTCCCTCCCACTTCTGCAAGGATGCCCACGGACTCTACGAGTTTGACGGTTCTCCCTGCTATGAGTACGCCGACAAACGCAAGGGAGAGCACGCCTCCTGGGGGACCCGGGTCTTTGACTACGGCAGGACCGAGGTGAAAAGCTTCCTGCTCTCCTCCGCCGCCTTCTGGCTGAAGGAGTATCATATCGACGGCATCCGGGTGGACGCGGTTGCCTCCATGCTGTATCTGGACTATGACCGCCGGGACGGCGAGTGGATCCCCAATCAGAACGGCGGCAAGGAGAATCTGGAGGCCATCGCTTTCCTCCAGGCGCTCAATAAAACCGCCTTCCAGGTCAATCCCGACGTGCTGATGGTGGCGGAGGAGTCCACCGCGTGGCCCCTGGTGACCAGGCCCTCCGACGTTATCGGTCCCAACGGCATCGGCGGTCTGGGCTTTAACCTGAAGTGGAACATGGGATGGATGAACGACATGTGCCACTATCTGAAGATGGACCCCTGGTTCCGCCAGGGCAACCACAAGGATATCACCTTCTCCATGTTCTACGCCTTTTCGGAGAATTATATCCTGCCCCTTTCTCACGACGAGGTGGTCCACATGAAGGGCTCCGTCCTGGGCAAGATGCCCGGAGACCAGTGGCAGAAGCTGGCCGGCGTGCGGGGCTTCTACGGCTACACCATGGCCCACCCCGGCAAGAAGCTGAGCTTTATGGGCGTGGAGCTGGGTACCGAGCAGGAGTGGCATTTCGAGGATCAGCTGGACTGGGGCGTGCTGGATAATGAGGGCAACGCCCGGCTCCACCGGTATATCAGGGACATCAACCATTTCTATCAGAGCGCCAGCGAGCTGTGGGAGGACGACTACAGCTGGGAGGGCTTCCAGTGGCTGGTGCCCGACGACAACCAGAACAACGTGGTGGTATTCCTCCGCCGGGACAAGTCCGGCCATGAGCTGGTCTGCGCCATCAACTTCAACTCCAACACCTGCGAGAGCTACCGCTTCGGCTGCCCGCCGGCGAAGGAATACGCGGAGGTCTTCAACTCCGACGCGGAGATCTATGGCGGCACCGGCGCGGTGAATGCCGAACCCTGCAAGGTGGAGTGGATTCCCTCCCACGGGCAGGAGTGCTCCGTGGCCATCCGCATCCCGCCCTTCGGCGCGGTGTTCCTCCGGGGACAGGGGAAGCTGCGGGCCAGACCCAGGCCCCGCAGGGCTGCCGGTGAGGAGCAGGAGGAAAAAGCAGCGAAGACCGCCGGCAGAGGCGGAGCCGGAAAGACGGCGAAGGCCGCTCCCGAAGCCGCCGCTCCCGCGGCGGAAACCGTGACGAAGGCGCCCGCCCCCAAAAAGCGAACCGGAAAGAGCGCCGCGGCGGACAGGGCCCCTGCCGTCAAGGTCCGGACCGGAAAAGCTGCCGCTTCCAGGGACGCGGCAGAAGCGCCCGCCCCCAAAAAGCGGGGCCGTCCCGCCGGAAAGGCGGCGGAGGCCCCCGCAGAAAAGAAAGCTCCCTCCCGCACCAGGAAGAAAGCTTCCTCCGCGGACGAATAATTACGAGAGAGGATGGATCAAGCGCACATGAAAAAAGAGTGTATTGCAATGCTCCTGGCAGGGGGGCAGGGCAGCCGCCTGTACGTGCTGACCAGCAATGTGGCCAAGCCCGCCGTGCCCTTTGGCGGCAAGTACCGCATCATTGACTTCCCTCTGTCCAACTGCACCAACTCCGGCATCGACACCGTGGGCGTTCTCACGCAGTACAAGCCTCTGGAGCTCAACAGCTACATTGGCTCCGGCCAGCCCTGGGATCTGGACCGGCTGGACGGCGGCGTCCATATTCTGCCCCCCTATATGCGGGAGGGCGACAAGGGCACCTGGTTCAAGGGAACCGCCAACGCCATTTACCAGAACATCGGCTTCGTGGATATGTACGACCCGGAGTACGTGGTAATCCTCTCCGGCGACCATATCTACAAAATGAATTACGACAGGATGCTGGAGGCCCACAAGGCCGCCAGGGCCGCCTGCACCATCTCCGTGCTGGAGGTGCCCTGGTCCGAGGCGCCCCGTTTCGGCATCATGGCCGTGGACGGGGAGGACAACATCGTCGAGTTCCAGGAGAAGCCCAGGCAGCCCAAAAGCAATCTGGCCTCCATGGGCATCTACATCTTCACCTGGTCCAAGCTGCGCCAGGCGCTTATTGAGGATGAGGCCGACCCCGCTTCCAGCAACGACTTCGGCAAGAACATCATTCCCAAGTTCCTTGCCGCCGGGGAGAAGATGATTGCCTACCGCTTTGACGGCTACTGGAAGGACGTGGGCACCCTGGAGAGCCTGTGGGACGCCAATATGGATATGCTCTCCCGCGGCGACCTGGACCTGCTGGAGGACAGCTGGCCCATCTATGCCCGGCTGCCCAGCGAGCCCCCCGCCTATATCGGCAAGACCTCCCTGGTGGAGCACTCCGTGGTCACACAGGGATGCGAGATCACCGGCACGGTGAAAAACTCCGTCCTCTCCCACAGCGCGCGGGTGGAGGACGGCGCGGAGGTCCACTACTCCGTGCTCATGCCCGGCGTCACCGTAAAGCGGGGCGCGGTGGTGCGCTATGCCATTCTGGGTGAGAACTGTCAGGTGGAGGCGGGAGCCGTGGTGGGCGCGGACCCGGAGAGCTGCGACCCCGAGTCCTGGGGCATCACCGTCCTGGGGCCCAACAGCGTGATTGCCGCCGGTGAAACCGTCAAGCCCAAAACGATGCTCAACAGCGAGCACAGGGAGGTGTCCAGATGAAAGGAAGACTGCATGGCATTATCTTCTCTTATGAGAAGCGGGCCGGACTGCGGGAACTGACGGAGGCCCGTATGCCCGCCTCCGTCCCCTTCGCGGGACGCTACCGCCTGGTGGATTTCATTCTCAGCAGCATGGTCAACGCCGGGATCACCGACGTGGGCGTGGTGCTGCAGGGCAATTATCAGAGCCTGCTGGACCATCTGGGCTCTGGCAAGGACTGGGACCTGAGCCGCAAGCACGGCGGGCTGCGGCTGCTGCCGGCCTTCGCGGACGATAACGTGGTGGGCGGCATCCGGGAGTACCGGGGCAAGATGGAGGCCCTGGCGGGGGTCCGCTCCTATCTGGAGGGGATCCGCCAGAAGCACGTGGTCCTGGCGGACAGCGACCTGATCATCAATCTTCCCCTCCAGGACGTATATCAGGCCCATATCGCCTCCGGCGCGGACATCACCGCCGTGTGCACCAGCGATGTGGAGTCCGAGGCGGACGTGACCTTCTTCCGTCTGGACGGGAACGGCAGGGTGAAGGAGACCCTCTTCCCCCTCCGGGACCGCAGCGGCTGCCACCGCTCCCTGGAAATTTACATCCTGTCCAGGGAGCTGCTGCTGAAGCTGGTGGACGAGTGCCTGAGTCACGATCAGGTCAGCTTCCGGGGCGGCGTGCTTCAGGCAAAGGCGGACTCCCTGCATATCCAGAGCTACGTCTGGGACGGCTACGCCGCCCAGATCCGGTCCGTGAAGGAGTACTACGACCGGTCTCTGGAGCTGCTGAATCCCGCCATCCGGCGGGAGGTCTTCGCCGCCGGGCGGCCCATCCATACCAAGGAGCGCAACGACGCGTCCACCTATGTGGACCCTGCCGGCGTGTGCTGCAACTGCCTGGTGGCCGACGGGTGCACCATTGAGGGCACGGTGGAAAATTCCATCCTCTTCCGGGGCGTCAGCGTGGCCAAGGGCGCGGAGGTGAAGGACTGCATCCTCATGCAGGATACCACCGTCAGCCGGGACGCGGTGCTCCATCATGTCATCGCCGACAAGGACGTGGTGGTCCGGGAGTCCCGCACCCTCATGGGACACGCCCATTACCCCATGACCATCGTCAAGGGCAGCGAGGTTTAATTATATGATAAAGGAGGAGGGGTTTCCTCCTCCTCCTTTATCATATCTGACGATTTTTTGCCGCCGGACAGGTAAAATTGCTGAAATCCTTTACTTTTCCGCCCCGGCAGAGTATACTGCTTTTATCTCTGAAAGGAGGATTTTTCCAATGAAGATCCTATTTGCCACTTCTGAGGCTGTCCCCTTCTGTAAGACCGGCGGTCTGGCCGATGTGGCCGGCAGTCTGCCCCAGGCGCTGGCGCAGGCCGGCAACGAGGTGGAGGTCATTCTGCCCCTGTACCAGAGGGTGTCGGATAAATGGAAGGATCAGATGGAGTTCATCTGCCATATCGAGGTCCCCCTGGGCTGGCGGCGGGTGTACTGCGGCCTGTTCCGTCTGGAGCGGGAGGGCGTGATCTGGTATTTTGTGGATAACGAATACTATTTCAAGCGGGACGCGCTCTACGGACATTATGACGACGGCGAGCGCTACGGCTTCTTCTCCCGGGCCATTATCTCCCTGCTGCCCGCGCTGGCCTTCATGCCGGAAATTATTCACTGCAACGACTGGCAGACCGCGCTGGCTCCCATCTATCTGAAGGACGAGTGCGTCCGCTGGCCGGAGATCCGGGGGATCAAGACCGTCTTCACCGTCCACAACATCGAGTATCAGGGCCGCTATGGCAAGGAGACGCTGGAGGACCTGTTCGGTCTGGCTCCCGGCTGGTTTACTGACGGAACCATCGCCATGGACGGGGACGTGAACCTGCTCAAGGGCGCGCTGATGACCTGCGACGCCATTACCGCCGTCAGCCCCACCTACGCCCAGGAGCTGCGCTACGCTTTCTTTGCCCACGGCATGGAGAGCGTCATCCAGCGCAACGCCGGGAAGGTCTACGGCGTGCTCAACGGCATTAATATGGAGCGCTACGATCCCTCCAGAGGCGAGGGCATCAAGTATAAGTTCAGCGTGAAAAACATGGCCGGCAAGGCCAAAAACAAGGCCTGTCTCCAGGAGCGGATGAGTCTGGAGGTCAATCCCGAGGTACCCATCATCGGCATCGTCAGCCGCCTGGTCAGTCACAAGGGCCTGGACCTGATCTGCAAGGTCTTCGACCAGATCATGGACCTCAACTGCCAGTTTGTGGTGCTGGGCAGCGGCGACTGGAACTACGAGCAGTTCTTTGAGCAGAAGCGGGGCCAGTACGGCGGCCGGATGGGGCTGTACCGGGGGTACAACGAGGACCTGGCCAACGCCATCTATGCCGGGGCGGATATGCTGCTGATGCCCTCCAGGAGCGAGCCCTGCGGCCTGGCCCAGATGATCGCCATGCGCTATGGCACCGTGCCCATCGTCCGGGAGACCGGGGGACTGAAGGATACCGTCCATCCCTACGAGGCCTGGTGCGGCGCGGGCAACGGCTTCACCTTCGCCGACTACAACAGCGGCGACATGCTCTATGTGATCCGGCAGGCGGTGGAGCTGTACTACGACAAGCCCAGGGAATTCGCCAACCTGCGCAGGGCTGGCATGACCGAGGACTTCAGCTGGGGCCGCAGCGCTGAGGCGTACAACGGGATCTACCGGAAAATCTGTTCATAACGGAGCCGCGATTTCGACCGGGCGGGGCTTTCCTCCAGGAGCGCCCCGCTCGCTCCATCCGGCAAATCCAATGATAAAGGGGAAAAGTATATGGAAAAAATGACCAAGGACTCCATGAAGCAGGCCATTATTGACAAGCTGCGCCTGAACTTCGGCTGCACGGAGGAGGAGGCCACCGAGGCCAATATGATGAAGGCCTGCGCCATGGTCCTCCGGGACCGCATGAGCGCCCGTGCCGTGGAGACCCGCTCCAGGGTCCGCAAGCAGCAGCTGCGGCAGGTCCACTATATGTCTCTGGAATTTCTCATGGGCCGCAGTCTGATGAAAAACGCCTACAATCTGAGCTTCATCGAGCCCATGCGGCAGGCCATCGAGGAGCTGGGCTTCAAGCCCGCCCACATCTTCGACATGGAGCCGGACGCCGGTCTGGGCAACGGCGGACTGGGCCGTCTGGCCGCCTGCTATATGGACAGTCTGACCACCCTGGAGATTCCCGCCTACGGCTACTCCATCTGCTACGAGCTGGGCATCTTCAAGCAGAAGATCGTGGACGGCCAGCAGCTGGAGCTGCCCGACAACTGGAAGGATCAGGGCGACGCCTGGCTGATTCCCCGTCCCGACGAGGTGGAGGAGGTCCACTTCGGCGGCAGGCTCCGCCAGTTCTGGGACGGCGACCGGCTCCACGTGGTTAACGAAGACTATACCCGGGTGCTGGCGGTGCCCTGCGACATGTTTATCTCCGGTTACGGCACCAGGCATACCAACGCCCTGCGCCTGTGGGACGCCAAGAGCCCCACGCCCATTGACATGGGACTGTTCAGTCAGGGGCAGTACCTGAAGGCCAGCGAGGAGAAGGCCATGGCCGAGGTGATTGCCAAGGTCCTCTACCCGGACGACAACCACTATGAGGGCAAGAGCCTGCGCCTGCGCCAGCAGTATTTTTTCGTCTCCGCCACCATTCAGTCCATCGTGCGCAAGCATATTCAGGCCTATGGCACGGTGGCCAATTTCCACGAGAAGAACGTCATTCAGATCAATGACACCCATCCCACCCTGGTCATCCCCGAGCTGATGCGCATCCTGATGGATGACGCCGGCCTGGACTGGGATACCGCGTGGAACATCACCAGCAACTCCGTGGCCTATACCAACCACACCGTGCTGGCCGAGGCGCTGGAGCGCTGGCCCCAGCAGCTGATGGAGTCCCTGCTGCCCCGGATCTGGCAGATCATCTGCGAGATCGGCCGCCGCTGGCAGGAGAAGGTGAGCGCCTTCTACCACGGGGACGAGAGCAAGATCAGGAATATGGCCGTCATCTGGGACGGCGAGATCCGCATGGCCAATCTCTGCATCGCCGGCGGCATCGCCGTCAACGGCGTGTCCGCTCTCCACAGCGACATCCTGCGCCGCGACGTCTTCCGCGACGCGTGCAACATGGAACCGGACAAGTTCAAAAATGTCACCAACGGCATCGACCACCGCCGCTGGCTGGCGGAGATCAACCCCGGACTGGATCAGCTGATCCGGGATCTGACCAGGGGAGACGGCTATCTCCTCCACCCCGGTACGGAGCTGCCCAGGCTGGATAAATATGCCAACGACAAGACGGTCCTCCTCCGCCTGGAGCAGATCAAGCGGGCAAACAAGGAGGCCTTTGCCAAGTACGCCAGGAAGGCGCAGGGCTTCGTGGTCAATCCGGACGCCATTTTCGACGTGCAGGTCAAGCGGCTTCATGAGTACAAGCGCCAGCTGCTGAATGTGATGCACATTATTCACCTCTATCACCAGCTCCAGGACAACCCCAACATGGAGCTCCATCCCCACACCTTTATTTTCGGCGCCAAGGCTGCCCCCGGTTACGCCGTGGCCAAGCGGATCATCCGCCTCATCAACTCCCTGGCGGACCAGATCAACCACGATCCTGTCTGCAGGGACAGGCTTCAGGTGTTCTTCATGGAGAACTACCGGGTCTCCCTGGCGGAGGTCCTGATTCCCGCCAGCGAGGTCAGCCAGCAGATCTCCACCGCCGGCAAGGAGGCCAGCGGCACCGGCAACATGAAGTTCATGATGAACGGCGCGCTGACCGTGGGCACCCTGGACGGGGCCAACGTGGAGATGCACGAGGTTCTGGGCGACGAGAATATGTTCCTCTTCGGATTGAAGACCGAGGAAGTAAAGGAGATGCGGGACATCGGCTACAATCCCTTCAATCTCTACGCCCGCGACCCCAACCTGCACCGCGTTCTGGATCACATCAACAACGGCTTCCGGGACGGCGTGCGGTATGACGATCTGGTGCAGCGCCTGCTGCTGGGCGTCAACTCCCCCGCCGACGAGTATATGCTGCTGGCCGATTTCTCCTCCTACTGCGCCGCCGAGCGCAAGATGGCGGAGACCTATGCGGACCAGAAGAAGTGGAACCAGATGAGCCTGCACAACATTGCCCGCTCCGGCATCTTCGCCGCCGACCGGTCCATCGCGGATTATGCCGACAGGATCTGGCACGTGCCGTATAAGAAATAGGAAAGGAACCTCCTTTTCCCTGAAAGGAAAAGAAGCAGAAGGCCCTTTTTGCCGCAGGCCTGCGCCTGCTCAACGGGTACTTCGGACGGAGCGCTTGTAATACGGAAATGCAGCGAGGGCGCGGAACGCAGGTTCCGCGCCCTCGGTTTTTTGTGTCTGAATCCGGCCGCACGCCGCGCCGGGGGCCCGCCTGAAGGGGACCGGGTTCCGCGGGGCGGTTAATCTTCTGGGGGGTCTTCCGCTGCCCGGACAAATTCCACGCCGGGGTAGCAGGTCTCCAGGAAGGTCTGGCCGTCTTCTGTGGTGGTCAGTGCCTCCTCCAGGACAAAGCGGAAGTCTTCGTCCAGCTCCGGCCTGGCGGCGGAGGCCGCCAGAAAGAAATCCTGACTGGTGTTCATCAGCACGCCTGTGGCCGCCCCTTCCGCGACGGAGGCGAAGTCCTCGCCGGGCAGAAACGCCGCGTCGATGCCGCCGTCTTTCAACGCCTGAGCGGTGATGCCTCCGGCGGTACCGATGGTGATGGTCACCGGTTCCTCCACCGTGCAGTCGAGGGACGCCAGCGCGCGCTCCAGCAGACTGGAGAGATCCTCCAGTCTGCCCAGCACCCGGTCCGCATCCGCCCAGTCTACCACAACTTCCACCGTCAGCCGGTCCAGGGCGACGGGATGAGGTTCCTTCGCCGGTTCGTCCGGCGCGGGAACGCCGGCGGGCGGCACGGCGGGCTCCTCTGTCGGAGATGCCTGCCTCCGGCAGCCTGCCGGAAGCAGGCAAAGGGCCAGAAAAAGGCAGAGAAGGCGCAGGGTTCCTCTTCTCACAGCTCTGCCATCTCCCTGTTCACCCGCTCCTCGCAGGACCGCATGGCCAGGATGGTCCGCTCCATCAGGATATCCAGCTCCCACCCCAGACGCTCCGCCCCCTGGCGGATCACATCCCGGCTGCATCCGGCGGCAAATTTTCTGTCTTTAAATTTTTTCTTCAGGCTGCTGACCTCCATGTCCTGAACGCTCCTGCTGGGGCGCATCCGGGCGGCGGCTCCGATGAGGCCTGTCAGCTCGTCGGCGGCAAAGAGGACCTTTTCCATCTCGTGCTCCGGCTCCACGTCGGAGCACAGGCCACAGGCGTGGCTGACCACCGCGTGGATCAGTCTCTCGTCCATCCCGGCCTCCCGGAGAAGCGCGGGGGCCTTCTGACAGTGCTCTTCGGGCCACTGTTCAAAGTCGATGTCGTGCAGCAGGCCCGCCATGGCCCAGAAGTCCGCCTCTCCGCCATAGCCCAGCTCTTCGGCGTACCAGGCCATGACGCCCTCCACCGTCAGGGCGTGGAGAATATGAAAGGGCTCCTTGTTGTACTGGCGCAGCAGGGCCAGCGCTTCCTCTCTGGTATGGGTCATCGTATCCGTTCTCCTTTGTAAAATTTATTTATCGTGATCCTTGCCGCAGTAAGCAATGATAAAAGCGCCCATGGAGCAGATGGCGAAGATGATGGAAAGGCCTCTCGTCCCGGCCAGCAGGGCATCGCCCACCATCAACCCGACCCATGAGAGAATCAGCGTTGCCACGACTGCCACAATGATTTTTGACGCAGTCATCTTTGTTGCCTCCTCATAAGTTTTTCCTTTTCATCAAAGCGTATCAGCAGATCAGCCGCCCCAGCAGGGTCATGATCTCCTCTCCGCGGCGGTAGGCCTGATCTGCCAGCCGGTGAAACAGCTTCTGCAGGCAGGTGTCCAGCGTCTCATCCGCGGCCCGCCGGTAGTTCAGGCCGTTGCAGACCTCCTGATGATAGCAGGTCCGCAGCGTCTGGGACAGGTCTTCCCATTGGAGGCGCTCCACGGTGATGGGCGGATCGTACCGGCTGCCGGTGATGAGGTAGTAGGCCGCGCACAGCTCCCGCGCCGCCGCCCGCTTCTCCGCGGCGGCGCGGCACAGCAGCTGCGCCGCCTGCCGGTTCCGTACCCGGCAGGCCAGCGCCTGACAGCACCGGCTTTCCGCCAGCTCCTCCTGCAAAAAGCCCTCCAGCACCTCCAGGGATTCCCTGGCCTCGCTGCCCATGCAGCAGGGGTTGGCTTCCGCGCCGGGCAGATTCCCCTCGCCGCCGCCCTCCTGCCGGGGCGCGGGAACGGCGGCCTCCGGCGCCGCTGTCCGGGGCGCGGCCGTCATGCCCGCAACGGCAGGGTCCGGGGAAAAGGGGTCCGCGTCGGGCGTGACCCGCTGCCAGACCTGATCGTACAAGCGGAAATCATAGGCAGGAGACGGGGCCGCCTGCCCGCCGTACAGGGTGTTTTCCATAGCAACAGCCTCCTTTACTGGGCCATTGTATGCAAACGGCGCAGATTCGTGACAGCTCCTGGGGGCCCCGGTCCCCTGCCGGGGGACAGGGCAAGGTCTCACCCTCAAAGCGCCAGCAGATGCTCCGCCGCCATCCGGTATCCCTCGAACCCGTGCCCCGCAATGGTTTTGCAGCAGGCCAGCCGGATATGGGAGACCTGTCGGAAGTCCTCCCGTTTGCTCACGTCGGACAGGTGTACCTCCACCGTGGGAATCCCCACCGCCTTCACCGCGTCCAGCAGTGCCACGCTGGTGTGGGTATAGGCGGCGGGATTGATGACGATACCGTCAAATTTCCCGTAGGCGGCCTGAATGGCGTCTACCAGAGCCCCCTCGTGGTTGGACTGAAAAATCCCGCACTCCACGCCTTTTTCCGCGCAGAATTCCCGGATATACGCCTCCAGGTCGGCGTAGGTCCGCCTTCCATAGATATCCGGCTCACGGATGCCAAGCATGTTCAGGTTGGGGCCGTTGAGAAACAGCAGCTTCATGCCTCATTCAGCTCCTTTATGATTTCTTCCGCGGCGTCCTCAATGGCGCCGCCGTTGTCCACCGTCAGGTCGGCGAAGGCGTCATACAGCGGCTCCCGCCGCCGCCACAGCTCCCGAAGGTCCGTGCTCTGGGAAACGGGCCGTCCCGTCGTGGGCAGCAGGGCAAGCTCCCGCCGGATGTGGACGATGACGCCGTTCTGATGGAGGGGGGCGTAGTTTTCCTGCCGGGTGACCACGCCGCCTCCGGTGCTCAGGACACAGCCGCTGCGGGCCCCGGCTTCCCGGACAACCTGCGACTCCAGCGCCCGGAAAGCGTCCTCCCCCTCCTGCGCGAAGATCTCCGGGATGGACTTTCCCGCCCGCCGGACAATAAGGGCGTCCAGATCCACAAATTTCTTTCCCAGCCGCCGGGCCAGGGCCCGGCCAATGGCGCTCTTGCCGCAGCCGGGCATTCCGATAAGCGTCACGTTCCGCACCCCGGCGGTCAGCTCCGCCAGCACCGTTTCCGTGCGCGCGGGATCGATTTCTGTACCCGTGAACAGTTCGGCGGCCCGCCGGGCCTGCTCCACCAGCATGGGCAGGCCGCAGCCGCAGGGAATCCCCCGCGCCTCCGCCTCCATCAGAAGCGCCGTGCGCAGCGGATTAAAGATCACGTCCAGAACCCCGGACAGCCGGGGGAAGGACTCCAGGGATACCGGGGCATCCCCGGCGTGGGGGAACATGCCCACCGGCGTGGTGTTAATGAGAATTTCCGCGTCGGCGTGGCGGGAGAGGGTGCCGTAGCTGTTCTCCCCCCGCCGGGAGATCACCACAATCTCCGCCGCGCCCAGCTCCTTTGCCGCGGCGCAGGCGGTGTGACTGGTGCCTCCGGAGCCCAGAATCACCACCTTTTTCCCGGTCATGTCCGCGCCGGTCCGCCGGGCCAGACAGATCAGCCCGTCGATATCGGTATTGTACCCGATGAGCCGTCCGTTCCGGTTGACTACCGTATTTACCGCCCCGATGGCGGCGGCACGGGGGTCCACCTCGTCGCAGAGAGGAATCACCGTCTGCTTGTACGGGATGGTTACATTGAGCCCCCTGAACTCCCTCCTGCGGAAAAGCATCTCTACCTCTTCCGGCGGAGTGGGCAGCAGGCCGTAGTCGTAGCCCGCCAGCGCCTTATGAATCTGCGGAGAGAAGCTGTGGCCCAGCTTTTCGCCTAAAAGGCCGTATTCTGTCATATTACCGATGCTCCTTTTATTGCCCCTCTTCCCGGAGAAGGGCCAGTACGGCGTCCCGCTTCTCCCGGAAGAACTCCGGATTGTTATACTCCGCCGCCTCGACGTAAGCCTCCAGCAGAGCGTAGTACAACCGGTACAGGGCTATCCGTTCCTGCCGGGCCGGCGTGCCGGCCTGGGCGGGTTCCCATCCGCACAGCGGGGCGAGGCACGCGCACCAGTCGCTGGCAAATTCAAAGTCGATGTCCCCGTAGACCGCCCGGTCTCCGTCGATAATGGCGGCGATTTCCCGTGCATCCTCCGTTAAGAGCACGTTGCCCTCCCATATGTCGGTGTGAAGCAGACGGGGCGTTCTGATCTCGTCCAGAGCCGGACCGCCCGCTGTGAAGCGGCGGCGCAGGGCGGCAAAAGTCTCCGGCGAAAAGGCGCCGCAGGCGCCCAGCCGGGTCAGGATATCCTCTGCCTCGAACAGGAACGCCTCCCGCCAGGAGAAAAACCGGACGCCCCGACAGATGCGGGACAGATAGCCGAAGCAGTCCCCTTCCACCTGATGGAGCCGGTTGAGGTACATCCCCACCTGCCTGCGGAGGCGGTCCCTCTCTTCCTCCGGCAGCGCCGCTTCCGCCATAACCACCGATGGAATGTACTCCACAATCATATAGTCCCGGCCGATGCGCTGCCGTGAGGCGTCCCAGGCCAGGACGCGGGAGCAGGGAATCCCCGCCTCCCGGCCGAGCGCGCACATGCGGGCCTCCGCCGCCATCAGCTCCTGCTCGTGCCCCATCAGCAGGTGCCGGTTGACCGGCCCCAGGCGCAGGACCGCCTGCCGGGGCTCCGGGCCGTACTCTACATAGTACGTGGTGTTGAACAGCCCGCCCTTCAGCAGACGGCTGGTCCTGATTTCCCCTTCGCCCAGGGCGGCCTGAAACAGGGCCGCGATCTCCTCCGGGGAGGCTTCCTGGAAAAGGAAGGAGGTGCGGTTTACATCCATGACCGGTCCGCTCCTCTCAGAACACCTCGCTGTAAGCCCCCAGGAAGGTGAAGAAAGCCTCCTTCTCCAGCTGGCTGAGAACCGTCCGGGTATCCGCGCTGCGGACGGAGGCGTCTACGTCGAAATAGAAGCGGAACTCAAAGTCCTTGCCGGGGATGGGGCGGCTTTCCAGCTTGCTGATGTTCAGGCCCCGTGTGGCAAACTTGGCGATCAGGCTGTACAGGGAGCCGGGCCGGTGGCTGGCGGAGGTGACAAAGGTGATCTTGTTGGCCCCGTGGTAAATTTCCAGATTTTTGGAGATGCAGATAAAGCGGGTGTAGTTGTGGTCGGAGTTGGCCACCCTGTCGGAGAGAATCTGGAGTCCGTAGAGCTCCGCGCAGTTGGCGGAGGCAATGGCGGCGATATCGGTACGCTCGCTCTCGGCCACGTACTTTGCGGCACGGGCGTTGTTGTCGAAGACAGTGACCTTCACGCCGCTGCTCTTGAGGAAGTCGCCGCACTGGTTGAGCGCCTGCTCGTGGGCCACCACCTCCTTCACGTCCTTCACGCTCACGCCGGGACGGCCCAGCAGGCAGTGCTCCACCTTCAGCTTCAGGCTGCGGACGATCTTGCAGTTGTACTTCTCCATCAGGTCATACACCTCGGTAACAGACCCGGCGGAGGAATTTTCAATGGGCAGGATGCCATAGCGGCACATGCCGTTTTCCACCGCACGGAACACGCCGTCGAAGCGCCCGAAATAGAGAATCTGGGGCAGCTCGAACATTTTGTCGCAGGCGATCTGGGAATATGCGCCCTCCGTCCCCTGACAGGCCACCACGGCACGGGAGGGGAAAGCGCCCTCCTGCTGCGCGGCCAGGATCTCCCGGCAGAGGGGGGACTCCCCGGTGGACAGGCGGTTCTCCTGATAATCCCGGCTCAGCTCCAGCAGTGTGGAGAACAGAATTCTGGTATACTCCTGTAACTCCTCGCCGCCCAGGCCGGTGACCCGGTAGAGGATGTCCCGCTCCCGGCCCGCGGCCAGGACGGGGGTGTTGTGCTCCTTCTTGTAGTCCGCCACGTTTTTGACGGTTTCCATGCGCTGCTTAAACAGCGCCGCCAGCTGGTCGTCGATCTGGTCCAGCCGGTCCCGGTAATCCTGTAATTCCATGACAGTTGTCCTCCAAATGTTTTTTAGAGCCAATCCGTAAATAGGACGTGTGCAGATTGTGCCGTCAGATTTTTCGTCAGATGGCGTCAAAATTTCGCAGGCAGGCTGATGCCTGTCAAGAAATTCGGGCGCTATATGACAGAAAATATGCAAGCAGGATGGGTACGGACTATTTGCGGACAGGCTCTTAGTAAGCTGCTTGTATGAACGCCTCAATAAACTGAAAGCTATCAATACAACCTAAAACTTTTAATTCATAAGAATACCTTATCTCTGCAGGAAAATAAGTACAATGTTAATAAGGATGAGAATGTGTAAAATTGTGTGATACAAATCAGGTATCAGCTTCGTATCACTTGCCGGAATGAAACGAACAGTATCGCTGAAGCATTCATTGTATCCCGTTAACTTTTTTTCTGACACTCCAAAAATGGTAAAGTACCAGTGGCAGAAGAATTGAACAATGATCCAACATGACAAAACGAACAGCAAAAACCATTTCCCAACAGGGTATACTGCATGATATAAAACCACTCCGGTAGTAAAAAGGCACAGCACTACAAATTCTGCACTCTTAATTCCAACTCCCTTTGACAATATCCATTTACTTGTTTTATATGATTTTATGCAGCCAAAAAACCATATCCAAAGAGCAGGCTGCGCAACCAAACTTATTATTACAATCTCTCCTTATTTTTTGCTGAATTTAGCCAACTCAACAAATTCCGATTTACTATTCTGCATAAGCTTCGTCTGACCCGTTACCAATCACTCCGGCATCATATCCAGCGCCGTCAGCGCCGTCACGGCCTCCACCACCGGCACGGCTCTGGGCACGATGCAGGGATCGTGGCGGCCGTGGATGACCAGGCTGGTGTTCTCCTTTGTTTGCAGGTCCACAGTATCCTGCCTTCTGGGGATGGACGCTGTGGGCTTGATCGCCACGTTGACTACCAGCGGCAGTCCGCTGGTGATGCCCCCCAGTACGCCCCCGGCGTGATTGGTCCGGGCGGAGACCCGGTCCCCGTCCATGACAAAGGGGTCGTTGTGCTCGCTGCCCCGCATCCCGGCGGCGGCGAAGCCCGCGCCGAAGGACACCCCCCGCACGGCGGGAATCCCGAACAGGGCCGCGGCCAGCCGGTTCTCCACGCCGCCGAACATGGGCTCGCCGATTCCGGCGGGAAGCCCCACCGCAAAGCAGCGGATCACGCCCCCCACCGAGTCGCAGTCCATCCGGGCCGCCTCAATGGCCATTCGCATCTGCATTCCGGCCTCGTCGCTGAAAACAGGGAAGGGCTTCCGCAAAAGGGCCTCCAGCTCCTCCCGGCCGGCGGTGGCAAAATCCGGCGGCGCGTCGGTCACGCCGGCGATCCGGCTGATGTGGGCGGCAACGGTGATTCCCCTCTGCTCCAGCAGCTGTAAAGCAAGGGCCCCTGCAAAGCACAGGGGGGCCGTCAGCCGTCCGGAGAACTGCCCGCCGCCCCGCACGTCGTAATCATCGCCATATTTCATCACAGCGGTATAATCGGCGTGAGAGGGGCGGGGGGTCCGCTTGAGTCCGGAATAGTCCCTGCTGCGCTGGTCGCTGTTGCGGATGACCATGGCCACCGGCGCGCCGCAGGTGCGGCCCTCCACCAGTCCGGAAAGAATTTCGGGGGTATCGCTTTCCTTCCGGGGGGTGGACCAGGCGTTCTGCCCTGGGGCCCGGCGGGCCATGAAGGCGGCTGCCCGGTCCATGTCCGGCGCGAAGCCCGCGGGCAGGCCGTCGATGACGCAGCCGATGGCGGCGGCGTGGGACTGGCCGAATATGGTAACCTTCAGCTTATTCCCCAGCGTATTCAAGGATAATCCCTCCCAGCATTTTGTAATCATCCCAGAAGCTGGGATAGGATTTCGCCACGCATTCCGCCCCCAGCAGCGTCACCGGCTCCCGGCAGGCCGTGGCGGCAATGGCCGCCATCATGGCGATGCGGTGGTCGTTGCAGCAGTCCACCGTGCAGCCCCCCGCCAGAGCCTCCCGGCCCCTGATTCTGAGAAAGTCCGGGCCCTCCTCTGCGTCCGCGCCCATGGCGCTGAGCGTCCGGGTGATGGCGGAGAGCCGGTCGCTCTCCTTGATGCGCAGCCGGGCGGCGTTGACCAGCCGGGTCGTTCCCTGCCGTACCGCCGCAGCCGCCGCCACAGGCGGGGCCAGGTCCGGACAGCCGGACATGTCGATCTCCGTATCCCCGGGCCGGGACAGCTCCAGGCAGCAGGACTCGATCACCCGGTCGCCCTGTGTGGAATATGGGGAAACGCCCCGCACATCCACCGTACACCCCAGGCGGTTGGCGGCGTACCAGAAGGCCGCCTGGGACCAGTCGGCCTCCGCCGCGACCTCCGCGCGCCGGTACTTCTGCCCTCCGGAAATGAGGTAATGGGGCGGCAGGGAGCGGGTGGAGGCGATGTCTATGCCAAATTTGTGCATGGCGTCCAGGGTCATGCCGATATACGCTTCGCTCTCCAGCTGCGTGGTGGGGATGATCACCGACGGCCCCTCCAGCAGGGGCAGGGCAAACAGCAGGCCGGTGAAAAACTGGCTGGACACGTTCCCCGGCAGGCGGTACTCGCCGGGCGTCAGCCGGCCCTCCACGGTGAGGACCCCATCCTTTTGGGCATACCGGATGCCCTTTTCATCGAACAGGTCAAAGTAGGGCTTCTGGGGCCGCTCCATGAGCCGGCCGCGTCCGGTAAATCTTCCGCCGCCCCGGAGGGCCAGGGCCACCGGGATCAGGAATCGCAAAGTAGACCCCGATTCCCCGCAGTCTAATTCCGGCAGGGTTCGACTGTTTGTCATCAGTTCAGCCAGACACCGCCGGGTGGCCCGGATGTCCTGGGAGTCCGCCAGGTTGTGGATGACGCTCCCCTCCCCCGCCAGGGCGGCGGCGATGAGCAGGCGGTGGGACTGAGACTTGCTGGGGGGAGGGGTAACGGTCCCGGAGAGTTTTCCGGGGGTGATGGTCAGATTCACAGGGCGCACTCCGCCAGCCGCTGGACCGCTTCCTCCTGGGCGGGGACAAAGAAGACGGCGTTCCCCTGGTTGGATTCATAGATGAAGTCCCGCAGCGGCTTGCTGGTGTAGCGGGTAAAATCGCCGTAGAAGGCCGCCTTTATGTGGTAGTTGGTAAATTTTTGCAGGATCTCCCCCGCCATGCCGGTGCTGAGGATGAAAAAGTCCTCTGCAACCGCATTTTTGTCAATGGCGATCTTCTCCGCGCCGCCCTCGTACCGGGCCGTCATGACAAGGTCCAGGGCGGACTGGACGTCTGTAATAATTTTTTCTTCGCCGGTTACGACGGCGATACTGCCGTTTTGATGTTGCCGGTATTCAATTTGCATGATGTTCTCCTTCGTTTTTTTATAGAGCCGCTTCTGTAAAGGCCCGCAGGCCCTCCATGTCCAGCCGGACGGTCTTCGCCCGTCCGATCTCCTCCAGTGCCACCACGTCGATGCTGCCGCCGTCCCGCTTTTTGTCCCCGGTGGCAGCGGCGTAGAGCTCCGGGGCGGTGTAGGGGCAGGCCGTGGGCAGGCGAAAGCGGCGGCAGGCCGCCGTCACCGCCTCCAGGGTCCCGGCGGGACTGTACCCCAGGCGCTCCGCCGCACGGGTGGCCAGAACCATGCCGGTGGCTACCGCGTGGCCATGGGTGACGGTATAGCCGCTGCACTTCTCGATGGCGTGACCCAGGGTGTGGCCGAAGTTGAGGAGCCTGCGCCTGCCGTGCTCCCGCTCGTCTTCTCCCACCACGGCGGCCTTGATCTCCACGTTCCGGCGGACCACGCCGTCGATTTGGCTGTGGACATCTCCGGTCATGAGGAAGCGGTAGAAGTCCGCATCGGCGATGAGGCCGTGCTTCAGCGTTTCCGCCACGCCGTCGGCAAAGGCGTCCTCCGGCAGGGTCTTAAAGGTGTCCGTATCGCAGATCACCATTTTCGGCTGGTGGAAGGCTCCCGCCAGATTCTTCCCCGCCGACAGGTCGATGGCGGTCTTGCCGCCCACGGAGGAGTCCGACGCGGCCAGGAAGGTGGTGGGAATCTGAATATAGCCGACGCCCCGCTGGTAGGCGGCGGCGGCGAAGCCCGCCATATCCCCTGTTACGCCGCCCCCCAGGGCGACAACGAAGTCGGAGCGGGTCAGCCTGTTCTCCGCCAGGAACTCCAGCATCCCGCCGAAGGTCCCCAGACGCTTGTTCTGCTCCCCCGCCGGGAAGGCGTGGAGGTACACCCGGAAGCCCGCGTCCTGGAGGGAGCGGCACACGGGGGCGGCATAGAGGCGCTCCACCGTGGTATCGGTGATGACGGCGCAGGTTCGGGATTTTGTAACGCCCGCGATCAGCTCCCCGGCCTTTTCCAGCAGTCCGCCGCCGATGTGGACGGGGTAGGAAGCGGAGGCGTTGACGGTCACGGTTTCCATGCAATCACTCCTTGGTCAGAATATCCAGGCTGTGGTTGGTGGCCCCGATGAGATCGGGCCGTTCGCAGATAGAAAGGTGGTATTTGACGTACGCCTGATACACCGCCTCGGAGAAATTGGGGAGCCGGTCCTTGATATAGCGGGAAAACAGGTCGGAGGCAATAATCTTTTCCCTGTGCAGTCCCGCCTCCCGGTTCAGCTCGTCGATGTCCTCCAGCCGTACCAGCTCAAAAATCTCCGCCGGCTCAGAAATGCAGTGATAATCTGCCGTCAGCAGTCCCCTGGTCAGATAGTCCATGATCTCGCTGCCGTTCCCGCTGAAAGAGTTTTGGATCAGGAAGGCATCGTTCATGCAGTAGGCCGCAAAGATGTGCCCGTCCGGCTTGGTCACCCGTTTGGCCTCCCGGAGGACGGTCAGCTTGTCCTCCCTGGTGTAGAGGTGGTACAGGGGCCCGAAGAGCAGCACCGCGTCGAAGCTCTCATCCGCAAAGCGGCTCAGGTCCAGGGCGTTGCCCTGCTCCACGGGGATCTCCGCGCCGCAGGCCTTCAGGTTCTCCCGGAACACCTCGATATTGTGCTCCACCAGCTCGACGGCGTGGACGTCGTAGCCGTCCATGGCCAGGGCCATGGAGTAGACCCCCGTCCCCGCGCCCACGTCCAGAATTTTCGCACCCTGGGGCACGTACTGACGGATATACTTCATATTGGTGGTGAACTCCACGCTGCCGTGGCGGGATTTGGTCCGGGCATCCTCGTTGTAGCTGTTGTAGTAGTCGGTGATATAGCTGGTATTCATATGATTCTCCTCTCTCAGCAGTCTTTGTCAATGGCTTCCTTGATCTCTCTGGCGTGCCTGAGCATATCCCGCAGCCGCTCCCGGTCCCCCCGGCGGATGGTGTAGGCGAAGGCCGCCAGCTCCTCCACCAGGGTGTCGATCTCCCGGACCAGGGCGTCCTGGTTCTCCAGGAACAGCTCCGTCCACATGTCCTCGTTAAGCTTCGCCACACGGGTCATATCCTTGAAGCTCCCGGCGGAAAAGCCGTGAAAACTGGGAGCCGAGGGGCTGCCCACATAGGCGCAGCTCACCACGTGGGCCAGCTGGGAGGTATAGGCGATGATGTGGTCGTGCTCCTCCGGCGTGGAGAGCTGGAGGTGGCCGAAGCCCAGCTTCTCCGCCAGCGCCCGGATGTCGTCCAGGCACGATTGGGGCGTGCCGGGGTAGGGGGTCAGGATCAGGGACGCTCCCTGGAACAGCTCCGGGAAGGCGTTGGCGTACCCGCTGCGCTCGATGCCCGCCATGGGGTGCCCCCCCACGAACCGGAACCCCGCGTCCCGCACTACCTCCCGCAGGGGATTGCAGACCACGCCCTTCACGCCGCCGCAGTCCATGACCACGCCGCCCTTGCGGAATTGGTCCCGGTGACGGGTGACATACTCCACCGTGGCTTCCGGGTACAGGGCGATGATGACCAGATCGCACTCCGCCAGACGTTCTTCCGTCAGCACTCCGTCGATGACGCCCTCGTCCAGCGCCCGGCTGAGCACTGCGCCGCTGCGGTTGTAACCCAGAAGGGTGCAGTCGGTATATTGATGGATGGCCTTTGCCATGCTGCCGCCGATCAGACCAAGACCGGCGACGCCTACTGTCTTTATCATGTGCGTTTCTTCCTGTTCCCGATAGAATCATTACCTTCGCGGAGGACTGTTGGAAAGAAGTATAACACACTTTTTCCCGCTTGTGGAGACGAAAGTGTTCCTTCCCCTGAATTTTATCATTTTTTCCAAAATCTGGTTGCATGTTCCCCTTAAGATGTGGTATGGTAAAGGATAGAGAGCCCCTTCCCTTCTGATTTCCATAAAAGAAAAGAGGAACGACTGTGTCAAAGGGATACCAGAGCTATCGGGGCCGGCATGCAGCCGGTACGAGGGCCGTCATTATTCTGCTGGTTTTGATTTTAGCGGCTGCCTGCCTCTTCATGTATGCGCAGCAAAATGTTTCCTATGCAGACGACGGGCGGATCTACCTGGATCTGCCCTATTTCGGCAGAGTTTATCTGCCGGCGGCGCCCCCGCCGGAACCGGAGCCCGACGAGGACGAGGAGCCACCGCCGCCGCCTGTTCAGCTGGTGGTGGACGAGCCGGAGCCTGAACCGGAACCGGAACCTGAGCCGGAGCCTGTGGACCTTTTCGGGCAGCACCATCTGGTGGAGCTGTCCTCCCTGCCGGCTGACGAAGCGGCCCTGGCGGAGATCCTGGCCGGGCCGGGGGCCAACGGCTTCGTCTACACCGTCCGGGACAATGCGGGAGCGATCTTCTGGGCCTCTGCTACCGGACAGAAGAAGGCCGTCAAGGCCGGCGGGGAGGCCACGGAGACCCTGCGGGGACTTTGCGCCGCGGAGGACGTGGTGTCGGTGGCCCGGTTCAACGTGCTTCACGACAGTTACTACGCCTTTGCCAATATGAAGGACGCCGCCATCTGCCAGAAGGGCGGATACGTCTGGTATGACAACCACTCCTACCACTGGCTGGAACCGGACAAGGAGCTGGCCCGGCAGTATGTGACCGGCCTGGCCGTGGAGTGCGCTCAGCTGGGCTTTGACGAGCTGCTGCTGGAGGAGCTGTGCTACCCCACCAGGGGCAACCTCTACAAAATCGGCTATGACAACAACACCCAGGGAAAGACCGGGGCCCTGGTCCAGCTGCTTACCGAATTGCGCGACGCTCTGGAGCCCTACGGCGTCAGGCTGTCTCTGCTGCTGAGCGAGGAGGATATCCTGGCGGGGGAGAACGAGGTCTCCGGCGTGAATCTGGCCGCCATGCTGCCGCTGGTGGACGGGGTATACGCCGACGTGTCCAACGCCGCCGCCGCCCGGACGCTGCTGGCTGCCGCCGTGGGCGAGGAGGCGGAGCCTCCGGCGCTGGTGTGCTTCCTCACGGAGCCGGGAACCACGGAGCACTGGTGCGTCCCCGCGCCGTAGCCGCCCGGGGGTTGACGGGTGAAAATTTTCTCCTGCCCCGCAGGCCGCGAACCGTCTGGTCCGCGGTCTGCTTTTCTTCTGTAAACCCCGTGGGAGGCAGCGGTAGACACTTCTGACAAAACGCTACATTCCTGTTTTTTGATTCTGTATAATTTTGCCGAATTGCGGAAATCTTGGCAAAATTGCTGGTATTACCAGGGGGATTGTGCTATACTATTCAATACCCGCGCTGTCGCCCGGACCGGGGGAGCGGAGGCGGCTCCGCCCCGCCGCACGGAACGCGGCGCGCAAGGAAAAAATCCTGATTCAGATCGGTAGAAAAGGGGTGAGACAATGTCACTGGAAGCCATAACCAAGATCCGCTCTGTGGAGGAGAACATGGACCAGGCCAGGGCCGACGCCAGATCCCGTGCCCAGAAGCTGGCCGCCGACGCCGAGCGGGAAGGCCGGGTTCTGCTGCAGCAGGGCAGGGAGCAGGCCGCCAAAGCCGCCGCCGCCGAAATGGGAAAGGCGGAGGAGGCCGCCGTCAAGCGCCGGGAGGAGATCCTGGCGAAGGCGGAGCAGGACTGCGAAGCGCTGAAAAAGGAAGCCGGAGCGCGCATGGGCAAAGCGGCGCAGGCGATCTTAGAAAGGGTGGTTGGAAACTAAATGGCTATTGTCAAGATGAAACGGGTCCGGCTCATCGCCCTTGCCAGAGACAGGGACGCGCTGCTGTCGGAGCTGCTTCATGTGGGCTGCGTGGAGGTGCGCGAGCCGGAGGAGTCCCTGCTGGAGGGCGACGCCCTGCTGCACCGGGACGTGTCCGCGCTGGCGGAGGCCAGGGGGGATCTGACCAGCTTGCAGCACGCCATCGAGGTGCTGAGCAGGTACGCGCCCCGGAAAAAAAGTCTTTTCACCCCTCGCGCCCGGATGCGGGAAGCCGAGCTGCTGGACGAGTCCGCCCGGCAGGCGGCCCTGACGAAGGCGGAGACGATCAATGGTCATGCCCGGACCATTGGCCAGCTCAATGCCCGGGAGGCCCGGGTACACGCCGACCGGCTGGCCCTGGAGCCCTGGAGCGGCTGCGACGTGCCGCTGGAGCAGAAGGGGACGGCCAAAACCGAGCTGCTGCTGGGCACGGTGCCCAACACGGTGGACTTCGACGCCCTGGCGGGCGCTCTGGACGAGGCCGCGGGCGCGGCGGAGGTGCGCCGGCTCTCGGTCGACCGGGAGCAGCAGTACCTGGAGGTCATCGTCCACAGGGACTGCCGGCAGGAGGCGCTGGATGCGCTGCGGTCTTTCGGCTTCAGCTTCGCGCAGCTCAGGGATTTGACCGGCACGGCCCGTGAGAACCTTCTCGCGCTGGGCCGGGAGCTGGACGAAATCGCCGCCCGGAGGAACCGGGAAATCGCGGCCATTACCGAAATGGGTCCCTGCCTGGACGAGCTGAAAACCGGCCTGGACCGGGTGGAGCAGGTCATCGCCACGGAGAGCGCCAGGGAGCGGATCCTCACCGGCGGGTCCATCCTCTGTCTGGAGGGCTGGGCTTCCGTGCCGGAGATTCCGGAGCTGGAGAAGGCGCTGGCGAAGTTTGACTGCGCCTATGAGCTCACCGAGCCGAAGGAGGAGGAGTACCCCGACGTGCCTGTGGAGCTGCGCAACGGCAAGCTGGTCCGTCCCATGAACATGGTTACGGACATGTATTCCCTGCCGGCCTACGGCACCGTGGACCCCAACCCGCTGATGGCCCCGTTCTTCATCATCTTCTACGGCATGATGATGGCGGATATGGGCTACGGGCTCATCATGATGCTCCTCTCGGCGGTCATCCTGCTCAAGGCCAGGCCCAACGGCGCGACCATGCGGTACATGATCCCCCTGATGGGCCTGTGCGGCATCAGCACCTTTATCTGGGGCTTCCTCACCGGCGGCTTCTTCGGCGACCTGATCCCCCAGATGCGGGGCATTCTCACCGGAGTGGACCCGGAGAGCATCCCCCTGTGGTCCCTGTTCTCCCCGCTGGACGACGCGCTGATGGTGCTGGTGGGCTCCCTGATTCTGGGCGTCATCCAGATCTTCACCGGCATGATCGTCAGCATGGTTAAGCAGATCAGGCGGGGCGAGACCATGGCGGCCCTGTGCAATGAGGGCGCGTGGTTCGCCGTGTTTATCCTGGCCGGTATCGGCTTTGCCGCCGGGAAGCTCAGCTGGGGCCTCATCGCCGGGCTGGTGATCCTGGTGGTGGCCAACGCCTGTGGCAAGAAGGGCTTCGGTATCATAACCGGTGTATTCGGCGCCCTGTATAACGGCATCACCGGTTATTTCAGTGACATCATGTCCTATTCCCGCCTCATGGCCCTGATGCTGGCCGGCGCGGTGGTGGCCCAGGTGTTCAACAAGCTGGGCGCCATTACCGGCAACATCGTCTTCTTCTTCATCATCGCCATGATTGGCAACGCGCTGAACTTCGCGCTGAACATCCTGGGCTGCTTCGTTCACGACATGCGCCTGCAGTGCCTGGAGTTCTTCGGCCGGTTCTATGAGGACGGCGGCAAGCCCTTCCGTCCCTTGAATATCAACACAAAATATGTAGACATCGAGAAATAATTAAGGAGGAAATCAATCATGAGTTTTCTGGAATCTTTTGGCGGCCTGGCGCTGGCTCTGCTGGGCTCCGGTCTGGCTGTCGGTCTGAGCTGTGTGGGCTCCGCCAAGGGCACCGGCATCGCCGGCGAGGCCGGTACCGGCCTTCTGTGCGAGGATCCCTCCAAATCCGGTAAGGTCATGGTCCTGCAGCTGCTCCCCGGTACCCAGGGCCTGTACGGCATGGTGGTATGGTTCTTCGCCCTCATCCGTATGAACTTCATGGGCAACGCCGCCGCCGTGGCCGGCTCCATGACCGTTCAGCAGGGTCTGGCCTACTTTGCCGCCTGCATGCCCATGGCCATCGGCGGCCTGCTGTCCGCCATCGCCCAGGGCCGCGTGGCCGCCGGTTCCATCAACATCCTGGCCAAGAAGCCCGACGACTGGTCCAAGGGCCTGATCCTCTGCGGTATCGTCGAGTTCTACGCCATTCTGTCTCTGCTGGCTTCCATGCTGATGCTGCTCCAGCTCTGATTATCCCACCAGGAAAAGGGGATTCGATATGAACGGAATTGAAAAAATCACCGCCCGCATCGAAGCCGACGCCAAGGCGGAGACAGCCGGGATCCTCCGCGAGGCGGAGGAGAAGGCCGCCGCCATCCGCGAGCAGTACAGGGCCCAGGCCGCCGCCGAGGCGAAGTCCGCCGAAGCCGCGGGGAAGGAGGCCGCCCAGCGTCAGGCCGAGCGCCTGGAGAGCGCCGCTCATATGGAGGCGAAAAAGCGCCTGCTGGCCGCCAGGCAGTTCTGCCTGAACGAGGCCTTTGACAAGGCGCAGGCGCAGCTGCTGGCCCTGCCTGACGGCGAGTATGTCCAGCTGCTGGCCCGTATGGCCGTGAAGGCGGCCCGGACCGGCCGGGAGGAGATCCTCCTTAACGCCAGGGACCGGGACCGTGTGGGCGCGCAGGTGGTAGCCAGGGCCAACGCCATGCTGGCGGAAGCCGTGAAGCCCGAGGCCGCCGGAAAGGCCTCCAGGGTGGGCGGAAAGGCCGGCGCGGTGCTTTCGGCGGTTGTGACCGGGGCCAGCGCCCTGCTTCAGGGCACGGCCATGCTGACGCTGGCCCAGGAGACCCGCGATATGACCGGAGGCCTGACCCTCCGGGACGGCAACGTGGAGGTCAACTGCGCCTTCGAGACCCAGCTGCGGGTGCTCCGGGAGGAGATGGCGGCCGAAGTGGCCGGGATTCTCTTCTCTTAACGCAAAGCCAATCCAATGAATGCAACTGCAAGAAAGGAGGATGGCTTTGGCAAAGAAACTGAAAGACACCGACTATCTGTTCATTTCCACCTATCTGCACAGCCGGGAGCGGGATCTGCTGACCTCCGCCCGGATGGAACGCATGATTGAAGCGCCCACGGCGGAGGAAGCGGCCAAGGTGCTCAGCGAGATCGGCTACGGCGAGTTCGACGCCTCCAGCCCGCGGGGGCTGGGCTCCGTGCTGGCGCAGGAGCAGGAGAAGCTGTTTCAGGATCTCTACCGTTTTGTTCCCGACAAAGCGGTGGTGGACGTGTTCAAGGTCAAATATGATTATCACAACCTCAAGGCTCTCATCAAGGCCCGCGCCACCGGCACGGACGCGCCCGACCGGCTGTTGCTGGACGCGGGACGGGTGAGCGCCGAGGAGATGCGCCGCGCGGTATGGGAGGGGGACTACAGCACCCTGCCTCCGGCCCTGCGCCAGGTTGCCGGAGAGGCGGTGGAGACGCTCAGCGCTACCGGCGACCCCCAGCTGGCGGACTTCCTGCTGGACCGGGCTTACTACGCGGAGATGATTTCCTCCGCAAAGGCCACGGGCAGCGCTTTTCTGGTCCGCTATGTCCAGGCCGCCATTGACGCGGCCAATCTCCGCAGCGCGGTGCGTACCCTCCGGATGAAGAAGGGCGCGGATATGCTCCGCCGCGTGCTGGTGGAGGGCGGCTCCGTCGCGCCGGACAGCATCCAGGCGGCCGCGCTGGGCGGCAATCTGGAGGAGCTGTACCGTTCCACCAGTCTGCGGCAGGCCGCGGAGCTGGGGACGGCGGCAGTGGGCGGCGGCAGCCTGACGCCCTTTGAGAAGGCCTGCGACGACGCGGTGACGGCGGTGGCTGCCAGCGCCAAAAGCGTGCCCTTCGGCGTAGAGGCGGTCGTCAGCTTCCTGGCGGCCAAGGAGATCGAGTTTACGGCGGTTCGCGTCATCATGTCCGGCCGTATGGCGGGCATCAGCGGCGATACCATCCGGGAAAGGCTGCGTGAGGCGTATGTATAAGATCGCGGTTTTAGGCGACCGGGACAGCGTACTGGGCTTCAAGGCCCTGGGGCTGGACATCTTCCCCGTGGAAGGGGTGGAGGAAGGCCGCCAGACGCTCCATAAGCTTGCGAAGCCTCAGGCCGGCTCTCCGGCGGAGTACGCCATCATCTATATCACCGAGCAGCTGGCCCAGTCCATCCGGGCGGACATCGACCGGTACAAGTCGATGGTGACGCCCGCGGTGATTCTGATTCCCGGCAAGGGGGGGAGTCTGGGCCTGGGGGCTCAGGCGCTCCAGAGCGCGGTGGAGCGCGCCGTTGGCGCGGATATCGGATAAGGACGCCGCACCGCCCCACGGGTTTGCGTGCCTTTTTGGGTACTTTCCGTTCACACAAAAAGGACCCGCCGGGCCCGGGGGTATCGAATCGAAACAATTCCCATTTGCCGCGTAGCGCGCGGCAAAGATAAGCAGTAGCCTTTAATTTTGAAAAGGAAGGCAGTGAAGGAATGAGTCAAGGAAAAATCATTAAGGTCTCCGGTCCTCTGGTGGTGGCCGACGGCCTTGCCGACGCCAACATGGCCGACGTGGTCCGCGTGGGCAGCCAGCGGCTGATTGGCGAGATCCTGAATATGACCGGCGACCGGGCCTCCATTCAGGTCTATGAAGAGACCTCCGGCCTGGGCCCCGGCGCGGCGGTGATTTCCACCGGCGCGCCCCTGAGCGTGGAGCTGGGCCCCGGCATCATTGAGAACATCTACGACGGCATCCAGCGGCCGCTGGAGGAGATCGTCAGGCAGACCGGCTCCAACAATCTGGCCCGCGGCGTGGAGGTATCCGCGATTTCCCGCACCAGAAAGTGGGCCTACACCCCGGTGGCCAGGGTGGGCGACCGCGTGGTAGGCGGCGATGTGCTGGGCACCGTGCCCGAGACGGAGGTCGTGCTCCATAAGATCATGGTTCCCAACGGCATCTCCGGTACCGTCAGCTGGGCCATTGCCCCCGGCGACTATGTGGTGGATGAAGTCATCGCCAGGATCAAGACCGACAAGGGCGAGGTCAGGGAGCTGACCATGACCCAGAAGTGGCCTGTCCGCGTGGGCCGTCCCTACAGGCAGAAGTACAACCCGGTGGCCCCCCTCCAGTCCGGCCAGCGGATCATCGACACCATGTTCCCCATCGCCAAGGGCGGCACCGCCGCCGTCCCCGGCCCCTTCGGCTCCGGCAAGACCGTGGTCCAGCACCAGCTGGCCAAGTGGTCCGACGTGGACATCGTGGTCTACATCGGCTGCGGCGAGCG
>CAJULD010000032.1 GCA_910587505.1 uncultured Oscillospiraceae bacterium
ATTCCTGAACCTTACTCCCGGCGCAGGCTGAATGCGCTCTACCGTGAGATTCCCCTCCCGGATATAGTTTCACGGATGCTACGTAAATACTTCAACGCAATGGCGAATCTATATGGGATTATTCCGCTCCGAAAGGCCTTTGAAATCATCCAGGAGCAAAACCACAGTCGTTTCACGCAGGAAGAACTGTTAGCGTTTGCGGAAATTGCCCGCCATGAGGAAGAGGACTACTACATCCTGGGTCTGGACGAGTTATACACGGACGGCAAACTGGGTAGCCCCTTGGATCGAGAAATAATTGATGTATTCTTGCTGGATGGAGATATATCCGCTTACCACGAAACGCTGCGGTCACAACACAGCAAACCTTATTACATCCCGCCGAAAAAAGAATTGCTCAAATACGATGATATGTTCTACTGCGAGCCGACACCGGAGCATAAGGCTTTTATGGTGGTGATTTCCAGTAAAACAGGAAATCATAATTTAGATCAGGCAGTCTTTGCGGACTTTATTATGAAAATGCGCATTACATCCACATCCTTCCCCAATGTGATGGACGAAGCAACCCGGCTGGGGCTTCAGTTCAACGGCGAGGCAGACATTAACCGTTTTCTTTCGGTTTATAACAATTTCCAGAATAACTGCCGTATGCAGCGCAACCGGGGCCATACGCCCCGCGAAATCATGGAGATGGTTCCGCCAGAGGAGCGCATACCGAAATCTCTGTCCTTTGGCCCCAATATCCGCAAGGCATTGGCAGACAGGACAATGAATGTCGAGGAACTGCGGCAAGGCATCTTGACTATGGATAACATCCCCAGTGAGGAACTGCGTTTTGATATGCTCCGCCAAATTGCGGAGATCACCGGTAGCGCGCTGCCCCAACAGGCGCATAAGCAGAAAATCGGCCGCAACGATCCCTGCCCCTGCGGCAGCGGCAAGAAATATAAGAAGTGCTGTGGGCGATAGGGAGGCTGTACTATATGAAAATCAAGCTGGCGCAGGTCATCTTTGCGGTTGAATCGGCTTCGGAGGCATTCCAGGAATACTTTGATACCCAAACCGGGCAGAGCGTAGCTCTGGCAGACCCCGATATTACCGGGGAACGGGACGAAGAGCTTGCGGATTTAATCATAAATTTCCCGGGCCGGTTTCTTCCATTCCCCAGCAAGTACGAGATCCATGAATACCGCATTATGGCTGATTTTGTGGACGAACTACGCCCCGGCGCGGCTCGTGAAGAATTGGCCGGAGCTATCCGAGGCAAGGGCGCGTTCCGCAGGTTCAAGAACGGCATCCGCTATCATCGCCTGGAACAGCAATGGTACGATTATCTGGCCCAGGCCCAGCGGGAGATTGCCATTCGCTGGTGTAAGGAAAACAATCTGGAATATGAGGAAGACGACACCTAAAATAAAGGGGTCTATGCTTTCGGACAAACAGGAGGAAATTGTACATGGGACCGGGAGTGATTACAGCGGATCTCCACGGAAAGAATGCCTACCAGGCCAAGGTGACGGTGGAGGCACTGCTCCGCCGCGCTGACAGGGCTACTTACCGTCTCCGCCTGATTCACGGTTGCCATGGCGGAACCGCTCTGCGGGATTTTATCCGAGAAACCTATTCCCACCATCCGCAGGTGCAGAGACTCGTGTTCTCCCCTGATGGCGGGGTCACGGAATTGGTACTCAGAGAGTTTTAATTCATGGTAGTACAAAATTAGGACGGTTTTGGGACTGAATTAGGACGGCTTTGGAATTGACATGGGAATCTATATATGTTAAGATAATCATGCTCAAAACTGTAATCACAAACGAAAACGGCTATGGAGGGACGCTGAAAGGCGTCCTTTTTTCGTCCCTCCACAGCAGCCAGGCGGCGTCCAAAAGTTGGTCGCCGCTTTCGTTTTCGGCGGAAAAACGAAAAGGAGGCATCTATTTGAACCCCAAAAATGTTCCCCCCGTCAAAAAGCCGGAGAACAAGCTGAAGAGACACATTGACTGCGGACGCATCCTCTATACGGCGTTTCTCTGTATGTGCATGGCTTCTATGCTCTGCCTGCCGGCCTTTGCCGCCGGCACCACTATTTGGACTAAAGCCAGCGAAGTCATGAAAGACGTCTACACTCAGGTCCTTGGTATCTCTACCATCGCGGCTGTGGTTACGGCGGCTGTGGCCCTGCTGATGATGAACTTTTCCCGCTCTGGACGGACGGTGGATGAATCCCGTGCTTGGCTCAAACGCATCATCGTCACATGGATTATCCTGAACTCCCTCGGCTTCATCATGAGCTATGTCACTCCCTTCTTCTCCGGCGGCCAGTACACGCCGTAAGGGCTTATGGGTATCTTAGATGGCATAGTGGAGTGGATCGCGGAACAAATCATGTACGGCCTGGATATGATTAACACATCAGTTTTGGGCGCGCTGGGCTGCGACATGAGCGTGTTTCTGCGATACTTCCCTGCTGCCGAAACCATGTATGAGAGTTTTGTCGCTCTGGCTATCGGGCTGATTCTGCTGCTGTGGGTTTGGAACCTGTTCAAAAACTTTGGACTGGGTGCCGGCTCCGAGGCGGAGGACCCCATCAAACTGAGCATCCGCTCTATCCTGTTCATCCTGCTGGCCTATTATTCCGACCAAATCGTGGACATTGCGCTAACTATCGGCGGAACGCCCTACAACTGGATTATGACCGCATCCCTGCCCAGCCTGGACTTCGCCAGCTTTAACTCGGTGCTGCTCACCATCATCGGGGTCTGCGCCAACGGCGGCGTCGCTCTCATTGTACTGATCCTGCTTCTGGTGCTGGCATGGAACTACCTGAAACTGCTGTGTGAGGCGGCGGAGCGGTATGTGCTGTTAGGGGTGCTGGTCTTTACGGCTCCTGTCGCTTTCGCTATGGGTGCGTCTCAGGCCACCTCCAACATTTTCAAAAGTTGGTGCCGGATGTTCGCGGGACAGCTCTTTTTGTTGGTCATGAACGCCTGGTGCCTGCGGCTGTTCGTCAGCATGGTAGGCGCGTTTATCGCAAATCC
The DNA here is from genome assembly GCA_910587505.1 of uncultured Oscillospiraceae bacterium. Lineage (GTDB taxonomy): Bacteria > Bacillota > Clostridia > Oscillospirales > Oscillospiraceae > Pelethomonas. The sequence continues at coordinate 3,042 of CAJULD010000032.1, forward strand.
ACTATCCCTGTAAAGGAGGACTCAAAACGAAAAAGAGAATATTCTTCACGTTGCTGCTGGTATCTCTGCTGGCGGCTTTTTTATGTGTCCCGGCTTTCGCCGTTACAGAGGCAGAAGTGGAGGCGCAGGTGGCGGCCTCCAGCAAGTCGGAGGTTACCGGGAATGTGCTGATCTGGTTTCTGTGCGCCGTGGCTTTCCTCAAGGTATCACAGAAGATCGACAGCTTCATGGCAACCCTTGGTGTCAACGTGGGCCGCACAGGCGGCTCCCTGCTGGCTGAGGCTATGCTCACCATGCGGGCAGTTACAATGGTTGCAGGCGGCAAAGGCGGTGCCGGTACCAATCGGGCCGGAGCTGCCTCCAGCGGAAAGGCTGGAACAACCAGCGGATCCGGAATGTCAGGTTTTTTCAAGGGCGGATTGATTGGTATGGCTAGCCGCCATGTTACCAACAGCGCAATCAAGACCGCCACCTCTCAGACCTCCGCCGTCCACACCGCCCAGTCCAGTGTACGGCAGGCTACAGCGGCGGTCACGCCAGAGGCACCATCGGGGGTGGGACCTTCGGTCAACAACGATATTCACACTGGTGGGGTCAATCTCCAAACTGAAGGCAGTGCCACAGCCGGCTCATCCCCACAAGAAGGCGTTATTGTGACCGATGCCACTCCTCCACCCGTTGCTGCGCAGAGTGATGGTCAGGTTTCCGCCGCAGACCAGGCCAGCGGTACGGTGCTGAACATTCCTCTGGCAGACAGTTCTATCCCGGACAGCTCTATTCCCGATGGGTCCATCCCCGCCGAGGCGGCTCCCATCGTTTCTCCGGGTGAGAGCGTTTCCACTGCGGAAAGTATATCTATATCCGATAGCGGCGCTGCCTTTAGTGTTCCCCAGAGCGGCGGCACAATGCTGAACATTCCTCCGGCAGACGGTTCTATCCCATACGGCTCTACTCTTGATGGTTCCGTCCCAACCGAAGCGGCTCCCATTGTTTCTCCGAATGAGAGCGTTTCCGTTGCGGAAAATATATCTGTATCTGATGGCGGCATTGCCCTGAATGTTCCCCAGGGTGAGGGTGCGGCCCTTATCGGAGCAGGCAACGGTCCCGTTCAGGAGGGCGTAATCGTCACCGCCAGCGACCAGCAGACCAACACGCAGAGCTCCACGGATACGCAAAATGTGCAGAAGTCCTCCGTTGTAGAACGTTCCCACACCGTCCGCAACCACACAAAACCCGTACAAACCGGCATCCCCAGCTTGGGCGGCGCCATTTTCTCAAAATCTCTGGTTGCGGGGGGCAGTTTTGCCAATGATGTTATCGGCACAGTGGCCCGGGGCGAGGTAGCCGGCAGAATTACTGGCGATATGGCGGCCCAGTCTCTGCAATCTTACTTGGGGTATACCGCAGAAGGTAAAATTCCCCCCATTTTTTCCAATACAGAAATTGGAGGCGGGAGAATTTCAGGCTATGTATCCACACCTGAACATCCGCAGCCGATTGCGTTTGGTATGTATCATGCAGAGCAGTATATGGAACCAACAGGCACTTTTTCAAAGGTCCGCTCTGCGGATGGGACACTTTGGTATACACAGATGCCCCAGGATGTAGTGGAGCGCAAACCGTATATGGCTTCGGACGATAAAGTGGCTTACCAGGAGCGCATCATTAAAAAACTCCCCGACCCACCCAAGCGTAAGGATCGGGTATAAGGAGGTCCTATGCGTCAAGAAGAACGGGATACTTATCTAATCCCACCTAATTTCATTGAGGGAGGCACCCTGATGGGCGGGATGTTCAAGACCCGCAACGCCATTGAAGCGGGCATCCTAGGGGCGCTGACCGCCCTCCCGGTGCTTAATCTGGGAATCTCCCTCACTATGCGCATCATCATTCTCTGCCTGACTACTCTGCCTCTGGTGCTGCTGGCCCTCATTGGGGTGGGCGGCGGAAGCTTGTCTGAGTTCATCCTGCAATTTTTCAGTTTTCTTCGCAATCGCCGGGTGCTGGACAGGAAGGGCGAGAGTAAAAAGGGGCTTCTTCCCAGCTGGACGCAGAGGAAAGAAAAAACAAGGCTGGAAGATGTAGAAGAACTGCCCAAAAGCCGTAGCCGGTTGCAGGTAGACCTTAAAGGCCGGAAAGTGGATCAGTTCAAAACCTTTCTGGCCCCGGAGGTCAAGCCTCTCAACCCACTGGCGGATTATGTGCCTATCGAAAAGATAGAGCATGGGGTCATTTTCACCAAAGACCACCGTTATGTGAAAGTGGTTGAGGTTATCCCAGTAAACTTCCTCCTGCGTAGCGCCCAGGAGCAGCGGAACATCATCTACTCCTTTATCAGCTACCTGAAAATCGCTCCTGTAAAGGTACAGTTTAAGGTGCTGACCAAGCGGGCGGACATTGACCGCCATGTGCAGACCGTGCGGCAGGAACTGGCCCAGGAGACCAATGCGCACTGCCGGGAGTTGCAGGAGGACTATCTGCGGCTGATCCGACAGCTTGGCTCCCGTGAGGCCATCACCCGGCGGTTCTTCCTGATTTTCGAGCATGAACCGCTGCCCGGCGCCAAGCGGGGCCACGAGGAAGAGGAGGCCATCGCCTCCCTCCAGACCGCCGCCCGGACAGCGGCCAACTACCTCCGTCAATGCGGAAACACTGTGGTACTAAACCATGAGGATGAGAACGAGGCCACAGCGGAAATTCTGTACCATGTCCTCTGCCGCGCCGAGAGCAACGACAAGCCCTTTGCCGGGAAGATTAAGCAGGTGGCGGCGGAGTATATGGCCGCCGGCCGGTCGCTGGAGGAAATCCCAGTCAATGAGTTCTATGCCCCCTCCCAAATCGACCTGTCTCACGGGCGGCATATCTGTATTGACGGCATGTACTATGCCTATCTGCTGATTCCGTCTGGTGGCTACAAGGCCCAAGTGCCTGCCGGCTGGCTCAGCCTGCTGGTGAACGCCGGGGACGGCATCGACTTGGATATGTTCCTGACCCGTCAGCCCAAAGACCGCATGATCCGCAAACTGGGCCAGCAGCTCCGCATCAACCGCAGCAAAATCAAGGAGACCAGCGATACCAATACGGACTTCGACGACTTGGATGGGGCCATCCGTAGCGGCTACTTCCTAAAGGACGGCTTATCCAACAACGAGGACTTCTACTACCTCAATCTGCTGGTGACCATCACCGCCTCTAATGTAGAGGACCTGGAGTGGAAATGCGCGGAGATGAAAAAGCTGCTACTCAGTCAGGATATGGACGTTCAGCCCTGTTCTTTCTGTGAGGAGCAGGCTTTTTTATCCTCACTGCCGCTGGCATCTCTGGAAAAGCACCTCTATGAGCGATCTCGGCGTAATGTCCTGACCTTGGGTGCGGCCAGTTGCTACCCCTTCACCAGTTATGAAATGTGTGACGACAACGGTATTCTGCTGGGGGTCAACAAGCATAACAACTCTCTTATCATCGTGGACATCTTTGATTCCCGAGTCTACAAGAACGCCAACATCGCCATTTTGGGCACCAGCGGTGCGGGAAAGAGCTTTACCATGCAGTTGATGGCGACCCGGATGCGGCGCAAGGGCATCCAGGTATTCATCGTGGCTCCGTTAAAGGGCCATGAATTCCACCGGGCCTGCTCCAACATCGGCGGGGAGTTCATTCAGATATCTCCCGCCTCCAAAAACTGCATCAATGTCATGGAAATCCGTAAGGTGGACAAGTCAGTGGATGAACTGCTGGACGGCCCAGGCGTGGAGAAGTCTCTGCTGGCGGCAAAAATCCAACGGCTCCACATCTTTTTCTCCCTGCTGATTCCCGACATGACCCATGAGGAGCGGCAGCTTTTGGATGATGCTATGATCCGCACCTACGCCCTCAAAGGCATCACCCATGAGAACGGCACTCTGGATGACCCGAATGCCCCTGGCCACTATCGGTCAATGCCGGTATTGGGCGACCTCTATGAGGTGCTGAAGCAGTCCGCCGAGACCAAGCGGCTGGCGAATATCATCAACCGTCTGGTCAACGGCTCTGCCCGGACATTCAACCAGCAGACCAACGTATCTCTGGATAACAAATACACGGTGCTGGATATCTCTGAACTGACAGGCGACCTGTTGACAGTGGGGATGTTCGTGGCGCTGGATTACGTTTGGGACAAGGCCAAGGAGAACCGTACCGAGGAGAAGGCTATCTTCATCGACGAGTGCTGGCAGCTCATCGGGGCCAACAGCAACCGTTTGGCGGCGGAGTTTGTTTTGGAGATTTTCAAGATCATTCGCGGCTACGGCGGCTCCGCTATCTGCGCTACCCAGGACATCAACGACTTCTTCGCTTTGGAAGATGGCAAGTACGGCAAAGGCATCATCAACAACGCCAAGACCAAGATCCTGCTCAACCTGGAGGACGAGGAAGCCCGGCGTGTCCAATCCCTGCTCCACCTGTCTGAGGCGGAAGTCATGGAGATTACCCACTTTGAACGGGGCAGCGGCCTTATCAGCACCAACAATAACAATGTGACGGTGGAAATCAAGTGCAGCCAGATGGAGAAGGAGCTGATCACCACCGACCGGAGGGAGTTGCAAGAGCTGCTGGACAAGACCCAGGCCGCGCCGCCTGTGGCGTAAAGCGGAGCGTATACGGTGTTAATGCGAGGGCTATTTTTTAATGCGTTTTTTATACGGTCCGTATGCGGAAAACCGCCTCGGCAATAGCTGTGGCGGTTCCGCTGTGCGATTTTTATACGGCGCTAATACGATTTTACGAGGTGAATGATTATGATGAAAACCCGTGAACAGGTCTATGGCCGGGAGGCAGCGGCTATCCTGCGGGATATTTCCATGTACCGGGTGTTGACTGCGGAACAGATCCTGCGCCTGCATCCGGGGAAAGACGCCAAGGAGCGGAATAAGATCCGGAATCTGCTGACCTACCTGGTGAAGCAGCAGCGGGCTTGGCTCTCCGAAGATGAGCGGTTCTATCTCGCGGCCCCGGATGCCCTGGAGGACATGGACCGGGGCCTTTTCGCTGCGGTATGGGTGCTGGCGGACTTTGCGGATGAAGTGGAGTATCATTCCGTTGGCGATTTCCCGGCCAAAATTATCTTTTTCGCCGGCGGTGAAATCTACGAGATCGTCCACGCCGCCCAGGGCAAAGAAGTTCTGATGTCCCACGTGCTTTCCGATCCCGGCGAGCAGCCCTCCCGCTACCTTGTGCTGGTGGATGATGCTTCTCAGATTGCGGAGCTGCAAATCCCCCATGCCAGCGGCTACTGCACCGTATCCCCGGAAGGGCAGGTGCAATATTACCAGAAAGAATGAGGTGAACCATTGAACCGAAGCACCGTTTCCCGGCGGATATCGTCCATTCTGGATGATATTCAGCGTCTGACCAACGCACTGTACGCCATGAATACCACCGATCTTCAGCGATACCCGGACAATTACGAAGTATTGTCCATTGACGCCGCCCTCCGAGCGGAGGGCATCGCCTGTCGGCTGCGCCATCTCATCTACGCCAGCACGACCACACCAAAGACGGAGTATCTGACCTCCGCGGCCAACACGCAGGGCATCTCAGTGCGCTGTAAGGACGGCGTTTTTGAGGTTACGCTGCCTGCTCTGCTCCCAAAACGTAAAATGTGGCAGAGCGGCGAATATCTGTTGGAGCCGTTGGGGGCGGCTTTGACCCAGTACGCAAGGGGTCATCCCCTTCCCCGGTTCCGGCACTGCCTGATTGCTTTCTCCCATATCTACGACCAGGAGTTGCCGGAGCGCCGCATCAGAGACTACGACAATCTGGAGCTGAAGCAGATCCAGGATGTGGTTGCCGCTTTTGTTCTGACAGACGATACCGGAGGCCTCTGTGATACCTACCACACAACAGAGTTGGGCGCGGTAGATTGTACCCGAATTTCCATCATGGAGACGTCCCGTTTCCTGGCGTGGCTGGCCGAAAAAGAAATCCTCTGAAAGAGGCCGAAAGAGGGCAAAACAGGGGTCCCATTTAGGCCCTTTTGAGGTGTTCCGTTTTGGGACCCCAGGTCCACCGCCAAAAACGCTTGCAGCGCAAGGAGTTTTGGCCGCTTACGCTGAGTGCGGAAACGCCCAGGTTATACGGACCCTGGGCGTTGAGATTACTGAAATAGGAGGTGTCGCAACTTGCCAGACCAAGTGACAAAACTCCCTGCCCCGGATACGCTGCCCGACCTCCTTTTGACTCTCGTTGCCCTCTCTGGCGAGTTCCCAACCAATCTGGTGAACAGTCTCCCCAGTACGAAAGCATACCGGCAGAAAGTCATCAAGCGGTTAAAGAAACAGATGCTGATCTATGCCTATTCGCAAAACGGCCTTCGCGGTCTGCGCCTGACTGCCGATGCCAAAAGCCTTCTTTCCGCTGACAGGCCAGAGCGGTTTGCCTCTCTCTTTACCGGCGATACGGTAACAAACGCACCTAAATATTCCGTTCCCCATCGCCTGCGCCTCCATCGGATGGCTGAGGTGCTGGTTACGATGCACAATGCAGGAGTGTCGGTATTTCCATGGGAAAAGACAGCCGTGTTTCAACCCTCGCCGCCCCTGGGCCATACTCATATTACTCAGCCTGCCTATTACAGCTCCCGTGAGGTCAAAGAGGTCGGGCCGCAATCATCCATCATACGCGGTTCCCGTTCAACCGGCGTCTTGCTATCGGACGGCGGTATTTTTATTGCCTACAACACCGGCCCATTCCAGATGAAGTGGGAGTACAAGGCCGAGATGCGGATTAAGTTTCTGCTGCAAACGGAAGTCTGCCGACAGCGGCTCCCGGCGCAATTCATGGATGTTGGAGTGGACGCGGTTGTGTTTGGCACGGATATGGAGCGGCTGGGTGCGCTGATGGGTGTAGGCGATGGCCTGTCCCACAACAACTTTGTGCTGGATGGCGGCTTTGAGCATTTCTATTTCTTCCCAGGTGACCACAAAGGAAATGCGTTGGTGCGTCTGCTCTGCAACGGCGAACTTCGTGTCTCTTTGGACACTCTGCTTTTGAGCGGCCTTCATCCGCCGAACCCCGGCCTGCCGATGGAGAATGACGGATTGGAAGGCGATACCCCCGTCCTCTTTGGCTATCTCTGTGATATGCCTCGGCTCAGGCGCTTTGATAATGCGTTGTCTATCCACGAAAAGGACGGCATCGTCATTTGCTTTGACTTCCAGGAGGAGGCGTACCGCCGCTGCCTTGGCCCTCGTATCCAACTTCAATGTCTTGACCTTGAGGCAGTAGAAAGGAGTGTGTTTCCATCTCTCGAAAAGAAATGATCAAGCTCGCCATTATCCTGCCTGTCGCTCTGATTGCTCTGCTCTATGGCGGCGGCTACATCGGTCAGTTCATCTACAATTATCAGGTCTGGGAGGCGGCAGGTGGCGTGTTCGGTACCTCTCCCCAGTTCCCAAGCGGCAATTTTTTCGCCTGTATCGCCGCCGCCTTTCACTTTCCCTATGGCTTGTACGGCATAGGCTTCTGCGTGGGGGCGTTGGCTGTCCTGATTTTCATGGTCATGCGGATGGGATACAGCGAGACCGGCGAGTATGACCGAGACCGCAACCTGATCTACTCCAACAAAGGCACCTACGGCACAGCGGGCTTTATGTCCAAAAAGGAGCTGAAGGGTGTCTTGGATCTGGTTCCCAATATCCGCAAACACCCCGGCATCATCCTGGGGGAGTTGGACGGCCAGGTGGTATGTGTCCCGGAGAAGACCCGGTTCAATGGGAATCTGGCTGTGTACGGGGCCAGCGGCTCCAAAAAGACGCGGGCGTTCTGTATGAATATGATTCTCCAGACGGTCGCCCGGCGGCACTCTCTTATAATCTGTGACCCAAAATCGGAACTCTATGAAAAATCCAGCCAGTATCTTCGAGACAAGGGCTATACGGTGAAGGTGTTCAATCTGGTCACCCCCTCCTGCTCGGATTCCTGGAACTGTCTGGCGGAGATCAATGGTCAGGAACTGATGGCACAGCTTTTCTGTGATGTCATCATCAAAAATACTGGCAGTGCCAAGGGAGACCACTTCTGGGACAACGCTGAAATGAATCTGTTGAAAGCCTTGGTTCTCTATGTGGAGCGGGGCTACCCGGAAGAGAAAAAGAACATTGGTGAGGTCTACAAGCTATTGACGCAGAGCAGTGAGAAGGAGCTGAATGCCCTTTTTGATGTGCTGCCCGTCACCCACCCGGCTAAATCCCCCTACAGCATCTTCAAGCAGTCCGGCGAGAATGTCCGGGGCGGCGTCATCATCGGTCTGGGGTCCCGGCTCCAGGTATTTCAGAACAGCGATATTCGGGAAATCACCGGCCATACGGAGATTGACATGGAGCTGCCGGGTAAAGAACCCTGTGCCTATTTCTGTATCACCAGCGACCAGGACAGCACCTTTGACTTTTTGTCCTCGCTGTTTTTGTCCTTTGTTTTTATCCGGCTGGTACGCTATGCCGATCAGGAATGTCCCGGCGGGGCACTGCCTGTTCCCGTCCATGTACTGGGTGAGGAATTATGTGCCTGCGGCGTTATCCCTGACCTTTCCCGCAAAATCTCAGTCATCCGTTCCCGGAACATCTCTATGTCCTGTGTATTCCAGAACCTCGCGGGACTCCAGAACCGCTACCCACTGAACCAGTGGCAGGAGATACTGGGCAACTGCGATGTGACGCTGTTCCTTGGCTGCACCGATGCCCTGACAGCGGATTTCATCTCCCAGCGAACGGGTGAGGCAAGTATTTCCGTAACCAGCAAGGCCAAGCAGCTGGGGACCTGGCGCATTTCCAACTATACCCCGGAATACCGGGAGACCAGCGGCGTCGGCAAGCGCAGGCTGATGACGATGGATGAGGTGCTGCGCATGGATGTGGACCGCGCCCTGGTGATTATCCGGGGCAAAAATGTATTGGAGGTGGATAAGTACGACTACTCAAAGCATCCGGAAGCTAAGAAGCTGCGGCCCAGCAAGGCCTCCGCCCATGTCCCTGACTGGCGTGTAGCCCAGGAGAAGAACAAGCAGCCCAAGCCTCCCGCCAAGAAAGCCGCTCCGACAGGGAACCCGGCACAAGGGACGGTCCGGCAGGGCGAAGAGATGGTGGAGCCGTCTGCTCCTCCGGCAGGCAGAACGCAAAAGAAACCAGCAGTGCCCAAAACTCCAGCAAAGCGGCAGAGGCAATCACCGCAGGCAAAGAGGACAGCTTCTCATCCCAAAGAGGAAGAACAGCCCTCTGTTTCCTCTCAGCCGGCGGCGGATGAAGAACAGCCGGTGCCGGCTTCTACAGAAACAACAGGAACAACTCGGGTCGTGACTGCGACCAGAGATTCCATATTCGTTAGACCGAAATCAAAATGTGAAGAGGAGGAATAATTTCACAATGCCAAGGAAAAAAACTGTACCCATTCCTGAAGAGCAGGAACTGACTGAGCAGACTGGCCTTCCCGCTGATACCGGCGGAATGGAGGCCGAAGCCGCCCCGGAAACCGGGATGACTGATTTTTCCCCCAGCGATGATCCTTTCTCCGGCGGCGATGCCGGCGTTTGGGAGGAAGGCGGCGGCGATGTTCCGCACGATGACGCCGATGGTGGTATCGCCCCTGCTGACCCGGAGGCCGATGTAACCGAAAACGGGGCTGAGGAACCCGACGCTGGTTCCATGGGCGATGAAACCGACGGCGAAGCCCAGGACGGGGAATTTCCCGCAGAGGATGTGTCTTCTGATGGTGGGAGCGTCCCCCAGGATGATGTACCTTTCGACGGTGAACCGGAAGAGTCTGACCCTGAGTACGACTCTTTACTCCAGGAATGGGGTGAAGCGAGTGTCTCCCCGGACGGTGAGGCAGGAGTCGGCGATGACCCGCTGACGCTGGCACCGCCGCCCGGTGAGGAGCCGGATGTTCCTGCCCCAGAGGACACTTTTGCGGAGGATACGCCGCCCAGGGAGGCACGCCCCCGGAGACGCCGCGAGGCCGCCGCATCTCTCTCTGCCTCTCGCCGCACGGCTGACCGTGAGCGGGTGCTGACCATCGAGGCCCGGGATGAGGTGCAAACCGAGGCGGAGCGGGAGGCCATCATCTGGCATGAAATCCAGAACGCCGACTGGACGCGCCGCATCCTCACTGGTACGCTGGATGGAGTGGAGCAGACGGAATCCGGCCTGACCCTGGCGGTGGTCAACTACAAGGGCTTCCGGGTGGCGATTCCCCTTAAAGAGATGCTGCTCTACCCTGGCAAACTGCCCACCGGCCCGGAGTACATGGAGACCATGGCCCGTCTGCGCCGCATCCTCATGGTCCGGCTGGGTTCTGAGATTGACTTCGTGGTGAAGGGCCACGACAACAAGAGCCGCAGTGCTGTGGGCAGCCGCAAGGACGCCATGTACCGCAAACGGCAGAGTTTCTATCTGGACAGGGATGAGATGGGCGAGCCCATGATCTACGAGGGCCGGGTGGTGCAGGCCCGGGTGGTGGCGGTCTCCGAGAAGATCATCCGTGTGGAGGTCTTTGGCGTGGAGTGCGCTATCGTGGCCCGCGGGCTGTCCCGCTCTTGGATGGGCGACGCCACCGAGAAGTACAGCGTAGGCGACCGTATTCTGGTACGTGTCCTCAAGATCAGCGGCAGCACCGTGGAGAATCTGGCGATTACGGCGGATGTGCGAAGTGTGTCCAACGGCACCGACCATGATAATCTGAAAAAGTGCGTGGTCCAGGGCCGCTACGCTGGGCGGGTTACCGACATCCGGGGCGGCGTGGTGTTTATCCGGCTGAACAATGGGGTCAACGCCATCGCCCACTCCTGCTATGACCGCCGCACCCCCGGCAAGCGGGACGATGTGAGTTTTTCCGTCACCCGGCTGGACCCGGAGCAGGGCGTGGCGGTCGGCATCATCACAAGGATCATCAAACAAAATTTGTAAAGGAGAGGGCCTATGAAGCATTTGAAGCGTCTGGCGCTGTCTTTGCTGCTGGTACTGTCCATAACAGTCACCGCCATGGCCGCTGAGGTTCCGGTAAGTCTGGTAGTGGAAAACCTGAACGGCCAGCAGCGCATCGTCAAGACCTATGAGCTTCCCCCCGGGACAGACCCGGAGACACTGAAGGAGCCGTCGTTTGAGTACGACGGCTTCACTTATACCTGGGCCTACACCACCAAGGAGGAGCACACCTTCCTGGAGACCAAAGCGGTAACCGAGAAGGTCACAGTGGAGACGGTCAAAAAGGACCTGAACGTGGTCCTGGAGCAGCTGGCCCCCAGCATCCCCTATGACGATGGGGAGTTTAGCGGCGAGCTGACTTTGGATCACACCACCATCACCACCGAGGCGGCGGGCTATACCACCAAGAGCGGGAAGGTTACCGCCACCAAAACCATTGGGCCGCTGGACCGCAACGATATGTCCTACGTTCCGGCTACCACAGTCAAGGACGGCAGAACGCTCAATCTGGTCAATGTGGAGTGGCAGGTCATCGGGACGGACCTGGTTGGGGACGCTCTGGCCCCTGCCTCCTATCAGGCGGTAGCGACCTATTCCGCGTCCACCAGCAGTCAGGTAGCCACAGGCTATGTCTCCACCGCAGAGTATAAAGGAACGGTGACCGCCTCTGGCGTGAGCAGCATCACTTATACAGTGGTCTACACCGGAGCGGAGATCGTGCCCGAGACACCGCAGCCTACCGAACAGCCGGACAAAAAACCGGGCAGTCTGTTCGGCGGGAATGTGGCCGCTATCGGCGGTACGATCCTGCTGGTGCTGCTGCTTGCGGCGCTGGCTGGAGCGGGCGGCTATCTGTTCCTGCACAGGAAGAATGTCTATGTCTACATTCCGGGCGACAGGCCCCGGGATTACAAGCTGATCGCCAAGTTCCGGGCGGAACCTCAGCGGCCGGAGATAGACATTACCGGTCTGGACCCCTACCCGGAAAGCATCATCGCGGTGGAGATCAAGCGTCCCCTGGCAAAAAAGCTGCTGGGCCAGACCTTCACCGTCCATCATCGCGGAGCGGATTATGCCTACACCGTTCTTCAGGACCGTCCTGGGGACTGGCATGAGTTCGACCCTACCGAGGAAAAGGAGGAATCTATTTGAAGCACATCAAAATGTTTGCCGGGCTGATGCTGTCCGCTGTGGCGGCGCTGTGCATGAGCGTCCCGGCCTTTGCGTCGGACTACTCGTTCACCACAGACGCCCCCCAGGACTACTACAAGAGCACCAGCTATGAGGACGTCTACGGCTCCCAGTACAACTACGGGGGCCGGAATGTGGTGGACTACCAGGTGCCGGAGCTGGAGTACGGCGTTCAGAGCACCACCATGACCGGCGTGATGGAGCGCACCATGCTCCCCGGCCTCCAGCAGACGGTGGCGACTGGAGGCGGCGGCTACGGCGTGGCCGGGGGCGGCCCCATCACCGTACTCACCGAGGCCACCGGAACGGGCGGCTCCGGTTCCACTTCGACCACCACCCCCACGACGCCCACCCTGCCCACCACTCCCAGCTATCAGCAGCCGGCCTACACCAGCGTGGAGGGCATGGCCTACAAGGACGGCAGCATCGGCACTGTCAAAATTCCCTCGCTGAAAATCAACATGAAGGTCTGGGAGGGCGAGACCGACGCCAGCATGAAAAAGGGCCTGGGCCATTACAGCTCTACCTCCGCCTGGGATGGAAATGTGGCAATGTGTGGACACAACCGGGGGAGCAAGTATGTGATCGGTTCCATCAAGGACCTGGAGCAGGGCGACACCATCACCTACACCACGATCTACGGCACCCGCACCTATCAGGTCACCACCGTGAAGGTCATCTCCAACACGGATTGGAGCTACCTCCAGTCCACCGCCGACAACCGCATTACCCTCACCACCTGTCTGGCCGACCACCCGGAGAGCCGGGTGCTGGTCCAGGCCGTAGAAAAAAAGTAAAAAAACTTGTTGAAAAACCTCTGTGTATTTTCGTATAAAGTAGTATAATCATATGAACGGAGGTTTTCACAATGAGGAAAAAACTTTTTATGATCGGGCTGGCTGTCACACTCTGCCTGGGGCTGGTCATCCCTGCGGCGGCCGCAAGTCCGCCCTCCGACCAGGAGGCCGCAGCCGACTATGTGCGGGAGCGGGGCATCATGGTTGGGGACCAGAACGGGAACATGAATCTGGCCTCCAGCCTGAACCGCGCCGAGCTGGCCGTCCTGCTCACCCGGTTTCGCGGCGGAGTGGAGGAGTTGCAGGCCAATACCGCCTACTACGAGCGGGGCTGCAAATTCGTAGATGTCCCCGCCTGGGCCAAGCTTTATGTGGGCTACTGCGTCCGGAACAATCTGGTGGCCGGATATGACAAGCTCCATTATGGGGCGGCCGACCCGGTAACTCCCGCGGCGGCCTGCACGGTGATCCTGCGGGCCAGCGGCATTATGGACGGGGAAGGCAGCGTCTGGAGCTACGGAACCGCCTGTTCCTATGCCCTTGGCCTGGGCTGGATTGACGAACCCACCGCCCATGCGGAAAGCATCACCCGGGGCGAGATGGCGGTGCTGATCTACCGGGCGCTGACTGGTAGACATCCTGGGGATACGCCCTCTGCCAGTCAGAACACCGGGGACGGCTATCTAAGCAACGGAAAGCCTGTGACAGAAGAGAATGTGCTGGAGCTCCTGCGCCAGATCGAGAAGGAGTGGCCCCATGGCACGGTTTGGGGGACGCACAATACTCCGGGCACCCACAAAAACGAGGTGCCCAGCACCGCCGCCAACCGTATCATGGACGTCTACTGGGTGAGCGAGTATTACGGATGCAGCGGCTACGCCTCCATGGTCAGCTCTCTCATTTTTGGGGACAAGACCAACCCCGGCCGCAGAGTGGAGGACCTGTCACAGATTCGACCTGGAGACATCCTCTTCTGGGTGCGAAATAGTGACAACTCTATTTGGCACGTGTCGGTTGCACTGGAATCTCCTGATGAAATCCATGCATTTCATGAAACCGACGGCAACCACGGCGGGATCATCCGTTGGCCGAATCAGGAGAGCCAGTACAGCAAAAACAACTTAGATAGCTACCGGGGCGAAAACAGGGCCTACCGCCTTGAGGCATGGACCCGCTACCCGGAGGATGTGGCCTATACCGGAAACAGCGCGGGGGCGTGGTCCTCAGATGCCCTCAACTGACAGGTCTGACCGCCCAAGGGAGGGCAAACGCGCATCAAAAACCACCGATCCCCAAACCGAATCGTCCTGGCCGCAGAGCTGCGGCCAAAAGTCAAAGGACTGCACGATGATGTGCAGTCCTTCCTTTGTGCTCACAAATTGATTAAGGAGGAAACGCTTAATGTTGAAATCTCTCTCCCAGAGCATCAAAAACAAGTGGAGGCGAGCCCTTTCCGGCCTGTTGGCGGTGATCACCGTGGCTGGAATGCTCCCGGCCACCGCATTCGCCGCTGAGAGGACATCGGCTGGCTCAGCGGCCAGCACCCCCGTTTACGCCCCCACCGGTGATTTCGAGGTCAACATCGCCGGCGCCACTGGCTGGAACGGCACACACCAACCGCTGACCGTTTACAGCACTGAGAGCGGCAGCACGCAGACCACCACCATCCCTGCCTCGGGCGGGGCGGCCCCCCTCCCCTTCGCCCTGCTGGAGTACAGCGGCGGCGAGCGCGTCAAAGTCGGTCTGGCCGTTGATGACAGCGGCAGCGTGACCGGCTGGGAAGGCGGCAAACTTGGAAAGACCGGCTGGGTGGATAAGGAGGATATCCTTGTCAACCTGCCTGACATCCTGCCCGGCATCGCCTACAAGCGGGACGGCGGAAGGCAGTTTTCGTCCAGGCTGAGCCGGTATGAGTACGTCATTGCCGGCAACTTCGCTTTTGCTGAACAGCTGGCCCAGCTCCAGCGGGAGGCTATGTCGGACGGCGATACATTGGTCGTTCAGCAGTCCAGGCAGGATATCAGCATCCACCGGGCTAAGGGCGACGCCGGCCAGCTGTACCAGTACACGCTGGATGGCGCAGTCTATCCCAAGTATGAGGACTGGACGGAGTATGATGCCCCGGATGATACACTGGGGCTGCTCCGGTACGAGCTGTCCAACGCCATTGACCGGGCTTACAGCGTCATTCCCTATACGACGCTGACTGAGCTGTGCGCGAGCGGTATCAAGCGGGCTCCCATCAAAGCAAGCAGCTCCAATCCCACCGGCGGAACTGGCGGCCTCAATCCCGGCAGTCCCGGCGGTCAGAAGCCCACCACCAGCAATGTTGACTGGAGTACTGACCCTGAAAGAACCTTTTTGCGGTTTACCCTGATCGAGTTCCCCGAGGGCGTGGTAAAGGATATCGGCAACAACGATTACAGCACCTGGCACGTAGTCGGCACCCCCCTCAATGTCGTTTGGAGCGACGGCACCTATGAAAACTGGACTGCGGAACAGTGCCGGAGCAAAATCACATGGTTTAATTCCAGTGCCATGCAGTACAACGGCAGGGGCTCCAACGCGGCCCAGATGATGGCAGGTGGAACGGGCGGCGTTTATTCCTATGACGCCACCAGCGGCTACAATCAGCGTTGGGTCACCACGGCAGATGAATTTCAGAGGGAATCCGGGATCACCGACCAGCAGAAGGAGCAGATGTTCCACTGCAACAGCTCCAAGTGGTCTGCCAGCTGGATTGACGGCGACTACACCTCCATGTGGGGCACCGATCCCCAGCCTGTGACCCCTGGCAACCTATATAAAGTCTACAAGCCCAATGACGCTTTCCTGTACCTGCTGGGCCGGTTGAGTGAGAACAGCAGCGGAACCGGCTGGAGCAAGGATGACGCCATCGCCAAGTGGTCTGAGTACGTCCATGACGCCAGCGGCAACCTGCGGACCAAGTACCGGATCATCATTGAGACAGGCGGCGTGTTCGTTGACCCCGACGGTGTTCGCCGCGCCTATACCCTGCGGGAAATGATGGCCTATACGCTCTACAACAATGAAGCGGCCGTCAAGGGCAGCCTGATTCGGGACCAGTCCTCCACCATCCGCAACATGGCGCAGTGGATGCGGCAGTCCAAGGGCCAGTTCCTGGAGTATCCCCTGAACGGGGACGGCACTCCCACCGGCGAGGAGCTGTGCTCCACCAACGGCTATACCGAGGCGGACAGCTTTGTGGACAGCATCACGAAGGCCGCCAAGATCCGGGATACGATCTTTACCGAGCGGCGTTCCTATGGCCTGCACATCCTGTCCCCCTTCAACTTTGAGCGGCCGGAGCCCACAGGGACTTCCCTGGAAGTCACCAAGAAGTCTGGGGCATCTATTCCCGCTGGCAAGACATGGAGCTTCACTGTAACCTATACTGCGGGAAGTCCCTCCAACTATACAGCAAGGAAAAATAACACAGATTGTACGGATCAGGTGATTAACACTGGCAATGGTCTGAGATTTTCCCTGAAAGCCGATGAAACGATCCGTATTGTCTTTGATGCGGACGCCTCCTTCCGATTTGAGGTGCATGAGGATGACTCCTCCCAGCTGACCAATATTAGCGGCACCGGCGGCACCGCCGATATGTCCGCCAAAAAGTTTATCAGCAGCGGCGGCGCGTCCAAGGTGACATTCACCAATGGCACGACCATCACGGAGAAAAAGCCCGTCTATCTGAAGCTGAAGAAAATCGCGGCAAAAGATAAGCAGCCCCTCTCCGGCGCGGAGTTCTCCGTCTATGCGGACCCCTCCTGCACCGGGACCCCTCTGGCCGTGATGACCACCGGCTCCGACGGGACGGCGAGCACATCCGTCCCCAACATCGTCGAGGATGGCGGGAGCGTCACGCTGTATGTCAAGGAGACCAGAGCTCCCGCCGGCTGTACCCCGCTGGCCGCCCCCATTCCCGTGACCTGCAAGGCCCCGGAGAACTCCACTCAGGCAGGCGCGGCCCAGGTTGGCCCCGCCAGCGGCATTGAGAACGGCGGCATCCCTGAGCCCGGAAAGGCGCTCCTGTTTAAGCGGGACGCGCTGACCAACGCTGGGGTCGGCCCCGCCACCTTTAAGTTCTCCTCCGTCACCAACGGCGTCTATGAGTTTGACACCGATGAAGCCGGCGTGCTGGAGAGCGTCCAGTGGTGGGACCCCACCGAGGCGGCTGGTAAGTACATCAAGCCCGGAGAATATGCCGTGACAGAGCTGATTCCGCCCCCCAATTACGAGCCTACCACCGAAGTGCAGCAGATCAAGCTGGAGCTGGACGCCAACGGCAATCCCATTCCGGCTGGCCCGCTGGTGTTCAAAAATCTGGCGAAGGTCGGTTTGAAAATCCTGAAATATGACCGGCAGAGCCACAAGCCCATGAGCGGCGTCACCTTTGAGATTTTCCGCGACGGCGTTTCCCTGGGCCACTATGAGACGAACGGCAGCGGTGAGATCCTGCTGACCGGCATCGAACCCGGCACCTATCGGGCGGTCGAGGTAGACACCGGGGACGACAGCCATATCAAGGATACGGCTCCCCAGGAGATCGAGCTGACCGCCGGCTGCGGCGTCAAGGAGCTGTTTTTCTTCAACGATGTGCTGCCCGGCATGAAGCTGGTGAAGGTGGACAGCGCCGACCCCTCCAAGACCATCCCCGGCGTAAAATTCAGTATTCGGGCTGTGGATGGAAGCTACGGCCCCAAGGAGTTCGTCACAGACAGCAGGGGCGAGATCGACCTGAGCAAGCTGCCCGAGGGCTCCTACGAAGTGGTTGAACTGGAGTGTGCGGGCTATGTCATTGACAACGCCCAGCGCATCATCCATCTCCGGGCCAATGACACGGCGGAGTTCGTGTTCACCAACACAAAAAAGCCCGGCCTGCGGCTGGTAAAGACCAGCGCGGACGGGACGCCTCTGGACGGCGTTACCTTCAAAATCACCCCCATCGGGGACGCCAGCCACTCCATCGACCGCACCACCCAAAACGGCGGTGAGATTTTCGTGGAGGACCTGGAGCCTGGAATTTATTCTGTGGTAGAAACCTCCACGCTGCCGGATCACATCCTGGACAAGACCGAGTACCATGTGGAGCTGTCCCCCGGTAAGGTTTCCGAGCTGCGTCTGAGCAACGACAAGCGGCCCAGCTTGATTATCAGCAAACGGGACAAGGACACCGGTGATCCCATTCCCGGCGTTACCTTCACGCTGCGGGGCGCGGACGGCCCCACCATCACCACCAAGCCCACCGGGCCGGATGGGAAGGTGGTCATCACCGACCTCTTGCCCGGGGTGTTCACTGTAATTGAGCAGAGTGTTCCGGAGAATTACATCCTGGACACTACCCCTCAGACGGTGACGCTGTTCCCCAACAAGGAGGCCCAGGTGGAGTTCCAGAACTACCAGCGGCCCACCTTGAAAATCGTGAAGGTGGACATCAACGGCAAGCATCTGACCGGCGCGATCTTTGAGGTCAAGACCAAGGCCGGGGTAAAGATCGGGGACTTCCCGGTAAACGCAAACGGTGAGATTACGGTCCCTCAGAAGCACCTCACCGAAGGGTACTATATCATCACGGAAAAACAGGCCCCGGCCGGGTACATCCTGGATACCACGCCCCACGAGGTCTATCTGCGGCCCGGCAAGACCACTGAGGTCTCCATCGAGAATGAGAAGAAGCCCGGTCTCACCATCTATAAGGTGGATTCTATCGTCGGTGACGGAATTAAGGGCGCTAAATTTGAAATCTGGGTGTCCAAGGACAAGAACCAGAACGGCACCTATCAGCAGCTCACCAACAGCTTCTACTACTCGGACGAAAACGGGATCATCCACCTGGACAACTTGGATACTGGGTGGTACAAAATCGTCGAGGTGGAACCGCCCTCCGGCTTCATGCTCAAAGAGCCCTCCGAGCAGACCATCTATATCGAGCACGACACCTCGGTTGAGGTGACCTTTGAAAATATTCCCAAGTCCGCTCTCGTCATCCGGAAAATTGATTCCGACACTGGGGCCCCTCTGGCAAACGCCTGGTTCCGCGTCCGCTACCTGGGCGGGACCTCCGGCAGCGGCGGCACTATCATCGGGGAATATCAGACCTCCAGCAACGGGAACATCGTCATCACCGGGTTGGAGGCTGGAACATATGTTTGCGAGGAAATCTCGGCGCCCCATGGGTACGTCATGGACACCGCCCCGCAGACCGCCTACATCAGCGGCAAGGAGCAGGACTGCATCACTCTTACCTTTACCAACAGCAAGTACGGCTCCCTCCTGGTCAAGAAAATTGACAGCATCTCTCGTGAGCCGCTGAGCGACATTCAATTTTATATCACCACCAGCGACGGCAGTGTGGTAGGAAACGGCAACGGCTACTTTACCACTGACAGCGCGGGTACGATCCTGGTGTCCGACATCATGCCGGGCACGACGCTGGTCGTGAAGGAGACCCGTACCCGTCCCGGTTACATTTTAGACGATGTGCCGCAGACGGTCAAGATCGAGTCCAACGAGACCAAGACCCTGGAGTTCCGCAACCAGCCCACCGGCTCCCTTCTGATCCGGAAGGTGTGCAGTGTCAATCCCAGCGTGACCCTGGCGAACGCGGAGTTCAAGGTGACCTACTCCGATGGCAGCCTCATTGGCGATTCCAACGGGGTCTACCGCTCAGATGAAAACGGCGAGGTGCGCATCGAGGGCCTGACCCCCGGCAAGAGCGTTGTCATCACCGAAACCAAAGCCCCCGCTGGATTCCTGATCGACACCCAGTCCCAGACCGCTGTGATCCAGGCGGGAAAGACGGTCAGCGTGACCATGAAAAACCAGCCCAAGGGCCAGCTCATTGTCCAGAAACGGGACAGCCTGACCAACAAGCCGCTTCCCGGCGCGGAGTTCCGTATCACAACGGCGGCTGGCTGCGAGGTGGGCCTGGACGGTGTGATTGGCACCAGTACGCTCACCCAAAATGGGATTTTCACCACAGATAGCCAAGGTGAGATCCGCATCTCCAACCTCGCCCCAGGGGCGTATGTACTGTCCGAAATCAAGGCGCCGAACGGCGGATATGTGATCGACAATCCCTCCACAAACGTGGTGATTGGCCCCAACGGCGACACTCAAACGGTGATTGTGAAAAATTCCAAGGCTGGCGCACTGGTCATCGACAAACGGGATTCCGTCACCAATAAGCCCCTGGCCGGCGTGACCTTCAAGGTGACGACCGCCACCGGTGAGTTCGTCCCCGACGAAAACGGCCAGATCAGCAGCAACGGCATCTATATGACCGACCGGGACGGTAAAATCACCATCAACGGGGTGGTAGGCGCGCTGGTGGTAACCGAAGTCAAGACCATTCCCGGCTACACCATCGACCCCAACGAAAAAACGCAGACGGTAGTGGTCAACCCCAATGACGTTCAAACGCTCCATTTTTACAACACGCCCGGCACGACCCTCATTATCCGCAAGTTCATCGAGGGCACCGAGAATGAGCCTCTTTCCGGGGTCGCATTCAAGGTGATCGACGGCAGCGGCGCGGCGGTGGGTCCCGATGACGGAATCTACTACACAAACAAGGCTGGAGAGATCGTGCTGTCTGATGTGGAGCCCGGCACTACGGTGATCGCCCGCGAGATCAAAACGGTAGATGGGTTCGTGCTGGACGGCACTCCGCAGAAGATTCTGATTAAGGACGGTGAGGTGCAAAGTCTCACCTTCTGGAACAAGAGGGCTGGGACGCTGCTGATCGAGAAGCTGGATTCCGTTACCAAGGCCCCCCTGATGGGTGCTCAGTTCAAGGTCGTCTATGCGGACGGCCGGGTAGTGGATACTGAGGGCGGCAAGCTGTCGTCCAACGGTATCTATATTACGGACAGCAATGGTCAGATCAAGATTACCAATGTCACGGGGACCATTGTTGTGACTGAGGAAAAGTGTCCGGATGGCTATGTGCTCGGCTCCAATGACAAGAGCCAGACGGTTGTGGTCAATCCCCAGGATACGCAAACTCTCCGGTTTTACAACGACCCCCTGTGCAGTCTCACCCTGACGAAGCGGGATTCTGTCACCGGAAAGCCTGTCCCCAACACCGAGTTTACGGTCAGGGACGGGAATGGAAACCTGATTGGCCGCTACACCACTGGTAGGGACGGTACTGTGACCGTCACCGGCCTCGTGCCCGGAAGCACCGTCGTGGTGACGGAATCGAAGGTCCCCCAGGGCTATGTGCTCAATCCCACCCCGCAGACCATCACCCTGAAAAACGGCACAGGCAACAGCGTGGTCAGCGGCGGCTCCACCGGCAATACGGGCGGCTCGACGGGCAGCACCGGCACAGGCGGCGGCAACAATCTGGATTTTGAGAACGACCCCACCACGACCCTCACGATTCAGAAATTTGTGGAGGGCACAGACAACCAGCCCATGAAGGGCGTGGAGTTCCTGGTCACCGACAGCTCCGGTGCGGTGGTGGGCCCCAACAACGGCTACTACTACACCGATAAGGACGGCCGCATCACCATCTCCAACCTGGAGCCCGGAACGACCATCACCGCCCGGGAAACCAAAACTTTGGCGGGCTTCATCCTGGACGGCACCCCCCAGAGCATTAAAATCAAGGTGGGCGAGGGCCAGACGATGACCTTCTGGAACAAGAAGGCAGGCGGATTGGTCATCACAAAACTGGATGCCGTGTCCAAGGAGCCTTTGGCCGGAGTTCGCTTCAAGCTGACCTATTCCGACGGCACCAATGTGGACCAGGATGGCGGCAAGGTCTCCACCAACGGGATCTATGTGACCGACAGCAACGGCCAGATCAACGTCCAGGGTGTGACCGGCACCATCATCGCAACCGAAATTGAAACCATCCCCGGCTACATCATCGACCCCAACACCAAGTCCCAGACGGTGAAGGTCAACGCGGACGACACTCAGTACCTCACCTTTTACAACACCCCCACCCAGACTCTGGTGATTCAGAAGCTGGTGGAAGGGAGCAAGGACCAGGGTCTGGCCGGGGTAGAGTTCCTGGTTACGGACAGCAGCGGCGCTTTTGTGGGCCCGAACAACGGCATCTACAAGACCGACAAGTATGGCCGCATCACCATCTCTGACCTGAAGCCCGGCGCGGTCATCACCGCAAAGGAGACCAAGGCATTGGACGGCTATGTGCTGGACAGCACTCCGCAGAGCATTGAGATCAAGTCCGGTGAGGTACAGACTTTGATGTTCTACAACACCCCTGTCGGCGGTTTGGAGCTGATTAAGGTCTCCGAGAGCGACAAATCCCAGCGCATTAAGGGCGTGACCTTTGAGATTCGCAGGATGGACGGCGGGCTGGTGGACACCATTACTACCGGCGACAATGGCCGGGTGTTCCTGCCCATGGACGCCGGCGACTACTACGCTGTGGAAATCGAGGCGGCGGAGGGCTTCAAAATCGACAGCACGCCCCACTACTTCACCGTTCAGGACGGCAAGACTACCACCCTGACCGTGACCAACGCCCCCTTCTCTGGCATCATCATTCATAAGGTCAATTCTGTCACCGGCGAGGGAATTTACGATGTTAAATTCCTGGTCTATGACCAGAATAAGAACCCCATCGGGGAGTATTCCACCGATAATGAGGGGTACATTTACATCGACGACCTCACTGTGCAAGGCAAGGGCAAGCTGTTTATCCGCGAGCTGGAGGCCGCCCCCGGCTATGAACTGGACAAGGAATATAAGACCGTCTATGTCCAGCCGGGCAAGACCATTGAGATCGAGTGGAAGAATACTCCGATTACCGGCCAGTTCCAGATCCACAAGTATGCCGCCGAGTACAACGAGGTCACCGGCACACCCGCCGGCGCTCCCCTCCAGGGGGCTGTCTACGAAATCAGCGAGGCCCGCAGCGGAAAAGTAGTGGACTACATCACCACAGACGCCCGGGGTGTCGCCGCTTCCAAGCCCCTGCCTTTGGGTCGATACAAAATCGTCGAGGTGACCGCTCCCGCCTATTGGCAGGTCAGCGGCACGGTCTTCGACGAAACTCTGGAATATTCCGGCCAGATCATCAAAGTAAGTGACTACGATAAGCCCTCCAACCTGGGCGTGGTCATTACCAAGCGGGGCAACGCTGAGGCACTGGCGGGAAGTCAGATGCGCTACGACTTCACTGTGGCGAACACCAGCAACGTGCCGCTTGAGAACTATTATTGGCATGATCGCATTCCCACCGACGCGGCTCGGGCGACCATCTTCACCACCGGCACCTACAGCGCCCGGCTGAACTACCGTATCCTCTACAAGACAAACTACTCCGCCACCTATCAGGTGCTGGCGTCCAACCTGATCACCAGCAGCAACTATTCCTTCAGCCTGAACGCCATCCCCACCCAGGCCGGGGAGTATGTCACGGACATCTATCTGGATTTTGGCAAAGTGCCTGTGGGCTTCCAGTCGGTAGCCAATCCCACCCTGACGGTGCAGGTGCTGGGCACTGTCGCCAACGGCTACCAGATCGTGAACCGGGCCGATGTGGGCGGCAAGTACCAGGGCACCTGGCAGACTGCGCAGGCCACCTGGGTCACCATTGTGCGTAAGCTGACACCGAATATTCCTTTGCCCAAGACTGGCTACTAAACCAACAAGCGGGGCGGCTCTCTAAAATGGGAGCCGCCCTATTACACTCTCAGCTGTTACTGCTCGTTTTTTATCAACATAGCAATGAATTTAGACAACTGCTCCTCAAATGTCTCGCTTTCGTTCAGCGCAGCAAGGATTCGATTAGCCTGCTCCATAGGCGGTTCATTTTTTTGGACTGGCAAGTGGACGGAAGCGATAAATCCACTGATGACCGCCCCCACTTCCCTGGCCCATGCGTTGGCGATCAAGTCACTTGTATTGGTTGGATTCTCGCCGTATTCCACAACGATCTCCATAATTTTATTGCTGTCAATTCCCACTGCCGTGGCAGGCAGCCGGAATGACAGAGCATTGATTATGTTCAGATCAGTTTCTACGAAATCAGGGAACTTGGCAGACATCATAAGCATCTCCTAAATATGTATGTTAATGGCTATGATAACAGGAAAGTGACAGGTGATATAAAATTGAACGTAGAATCTACATTTGAAATCCTCCGCCGGGAGCAGCTTCTCATTGACCACGCGCCCCACAGCGTACAGTTTCAGGACCTGACCGGCAGCCTGCTCCGCGTTTTTTCCGCCGCCGCAGTCATTCCGCCGCTGACTGTATCGGAGATACGGATGTATGCGGCCTTGGCCCTGCTCCACGACGTCGGCAAGCGGGCCATCCCTTCGGAAATCCTCGACAAACCCGGTCCTCTGACCAAAGAAGAATTTGAGGTGATGAAAACCCATACCACACAGGGGTGTGACCTGCTGGAGCGGATGCCGGAGCTGCGGGAGTGCGAGGTGTTTTCCCAGATTTGCGACGTATGCCGCCACCACCATGAGCGGTGGGACGGCGGCGGTTATCCGGACGGGCTGGAGGGAGACAACATTACCCCATGGGTGCAGGCGGTGGGACTGGCAGACGCTTTTGACGCCCTGATTCACCGGCGGGTGTACAAACCGGCCTACCCGCCGGAGCAAGCTAGTGAGATGATATTGACCGGGGCCTGCGGCATCTTTAATCCGCTGCTTCTGGCCTGCTTCGCCCAGCACATCGGCGCAATCTCCAGAGCGGTCTATTCCTCTGCTGTTTGAGTGCGTCTCTTTTTATGTTTGGGCGCAACGCTGTCATAGCTCAGCTCCAGCAACGGGAATATCTGGTCATCTGAAACGGAGTCGTTAAGCAGAATCGAGATCCAGTGGTTCTTGTTCATATGGTAGGCGGGGCGAAATCCTTTCTCTGCCAACAGAGAACCGACCATAATTGTGCCGCATTTCACATTCATTACATCAACAAGGTCCTCACCTGAGAGACCGAGCTTGTTGGCGGGTACATCCATAATGATGGCATACCATTTTTTGCTCGCGGGGTGACGGAATACCGCGCTACCTGGGCTGTCCGCCCAAAGGTATTCCGCCTCTGTTCCATAGGTCTCCCGGATATACTGCGTGATCCGCTCACGCTGAGATATTTGGCTCATGGCTCTGCTCCTTAAATCTCCCGTGGCTCCTTCAGGCGTTCCTCATATTCCTGCCGCTCCGCTTCGTCTGCTAGCCGGACGGCATACTTCCCGCAGTCGGGACACTGCTCCGGCTGGCTGACGCGGCTGAAAATAAAGTGGCAGTTATCGCAAGTGTAAATCATTTCTATCACCTGCGACATTATAGCAGAATAATCACTATCATACAAGGTCAGGAGGTATCTAAGACTGAACAATCAAGAAAAAAGCAGCCTGTCTCAAATGGCCGGCACCGCCCACACCATCCACGGAGCCATCAAGACTGGCAAGGCCATCTCCGCCGCCGCAAAGGGGGCCGCAGTAGGCGGGCCATACGGGGCCGCGGCCGGGCTGGTCCTGGGAGCGGGGCGGCACGCCGGGAAGTTCCTTGCGGTCGCCGCTGTGCTGCTCATGCTCCCGATGCTGTTCCTGCTCATGCTGCCATCCCTGATTTTCGGTGGCCTGACCAGCAGCGGCAGCTCCAGCCAGCCCATCCTCAACGACAACACCGCCATTGTCCAGAACGTGAACGACATCGCCTTTGCGGTCAATGAGGTGCTGGGCGAAGGCATCACCGACACAGAGGCCCGGATCGCCCAGGACTTTGCAACGACGGGTGGCGACAACTACGAGATCGTCAACCCCTATGCCAGCGATATGACCAGCAACACCAACTCCTTTATCGCCCAATACTGCGCTGCCAAGGGAGAGAGCTGGGACACCATCTCCCTGGCCGATATGCAGGCCATTTTGCGGCAGGGCAAGAGCAATCTGTACTCCTACACCCGCACCAGCGAGACCCGGACGGTGGAGGACGACGACCCGGACACCTCGGACGTGGTGGAGACCAAAACAGAGACCTGGTACATCTATACTCTCTCCTACAATGGGGAGGGCTATTTTGCGGACAACGTGTTTCATCTCACCGAGGATCAGAAATCGCTGGCCGGCGACTATGCCCAGAACCTCAGCCTGTTCCTGGGCGATGGGCTGTTTCAGTACACAGAGTACGGCGGCACCACGATTGCCTCTCTGGGAGACGTCCGCTTTACAGACGGGGCCACAGAGGTGGTCTACTTCAACCAGCTGGACGAACGCTGGGCCAACAAGCCCTACGGCACCGACAACATCGGCGGCTACGGCTGCGGCCCCACTTCCATGTCCATTGTGGTGTCCTCACTGACAAGCGACATTGTGGATCCGGTTGAGATGTCGGAGTGGGCCTATAAAAACGGCGGTTGGTGCAGCAAGAGCGGTTCCTACCATTCCCTGATTCCCAGCGCGGCCAAGGCGTGGGGCCTGACTGTGGAGGGCTGTACGGCCTCCGAGCCCCAGCGCATCCTGGACGCCCTGAGCAGCGGTAAGCTGGTGGTCGCCATTATGACTAAGGGGCACTTTACCACCGGCGGACATTTCATCGTCCTCCGCGGGGTACAGGACGGGAAAATCCTGGTGGCTGACCCCGCCAGCTATAAGCGGAGCGGGAAGCTGTGGGACCTGTCCATCATACTCAACGAGGCCAGCAAAGGAGCGGCAGCGGGCGGGCCTTTCTGGATCATTGGTGCGCCATAAAAGCAGTCATTAAGCGATTTATCCCCCAAGGAGGTTGATGAAATGGGGCATAAAATCAATGAATCCCCCAAAACGATACGGCTTGTGTCAAAAGAATTCAAGCATTCCATACAATATGTGAATGAGGTGACCGAGGGCGGAAATGGAGCGGCCACATACGACCTGTCCGGCGATATCCTAAGACGGCGAAAAGCAGCTACTCTGGCCTATCTGGAGACAGCAAGATTCCGATATGCAGAGAAGTATCCTGAACTGGATATTGATGTCGAATGGGCAAGGCTGTGCGCTGCACCTGCTGACTCTGTAAATATGGTCGATGAGGAATGTCATATTTCTTTGGCTGCAGCTCTCTGGTTTCTGGATGTATTTTGCGAGTGCAGCAATAGCCGTGTCATCCATGAATATCTGCCCGAGGATAAAGGTAAGTACCTGTATGTCGAGGATTATACAGAGCCGCGCTACGATGAGGCGGTTATACGAAAAACACTCCAGTTGATTGTGGAGCGGAATGGCGGTCATAGCCAGAGTTATGGTCTGATCAGCGGTGCCGCAGCCCGGCGTCGCTGTTCTGGGGTGTGGACAGCATCTAAAAACCTTGTTACAGACAGGGAGCGTTTTGACACACTGATGTCGATGCTCCCGTCAGGTCTGGTCGAACAGATTTCCGCAAACTTTGAGGTCAGAATGTGGGACTATATCGACCGGTATTTTGCCTGCATGGCGGAGTATGCCCGTAAAGAGCGGCGCGCCAGGAGCGTGGTCAGGCAAATCTCGGACGAATGTAACCAGCAATACCGCGAGGCCGGAGGCATCTGTTTGGAAGATCTGACTCACAGAGGCTCTTCCCAATACCCGTTTGCATCTCCTCCGGAGAGCCAGCCCTCTGTCCACCCGGTCGTATTGTCCTTCCAGCGGGAAAAACGGCTGGAAGAAATCGAGACGCTGGCGAAAACGGGGTTGGAAAAGCAGGATGAGGCGGACAGGCTTACCTTTGACCACTATGATCTGCGGCTATATGCCTATCTGCTGCCGGTTATGGAGGGCGAGCTTATTGCGAATTGGGGAAAGCGGTATCCTCCGGAGATACGGCAGATTATGGAGGGGCTTACCGTAGATGACCCGTATGAAACCTGTTTTGCGTTCTTGTGTATGGTAGAAGCCGGGAGCGACCTGCCCTGGCTGTATTCGCCGGCTCTGGCTGTGCTGATGGCCGCTGTTGCGAAACTGCCTTGGTATATGGCGGCGCCCGGTATCCCTGGTCTGTATGAGATTTGCTATGGAGATGGAGAGGCGGATGTAAACGATGGCTCCTTTGATCTTGCGACCTCATGGGGGCCGTATGAGAAAAGAGCTGGTCTGTATGAACTGCAATACCGGCCGGATATTATGCCCCACCCTTTGGACCCGGAGGGGCCATACAGGGCTGTCAATCTACCGCAGTTGGTATTCGGATTGACCGGGCTGATTATGCCGCGCCACGTCTCCATATCCGACAAGGCGGCGGAGGCATTGACGCGGGCTGGCATCCCGGAGGCAGAAGTTCCCGTATGGGAGAAATATCTGCATCTTGTCGAAGAATTTCAGATGGGACGCTTTATAATTGAAAACAATCTGCTGACGGGCATGATGGAGGCCGCCGCAGAGAATGCCGAGGCTGAAGATTCAGCGGCCTTGCAAGAGATGTCCAAACGGGTACAGGAATTGGAAACACAGCTTGCCCAAACCTGGGACGCCCTGCATACGGCTGAGAAAGCTGTCAAGGCGGGGCAGGCGGAACTGGCGCAGGCCAAGGCCGAGGCCAGCAGTGAGCGTCAAGAACTGATTGACCTGCGGGAGCTGGTGTTTTACCAAACCTCCGGACAAGAGCCGGAGTCGGAAGTATCACAGGGGATTCAATTTCCCTATCAGGCCAGGCAGCGCACGGTGGTTTTCGGCGGCAGCGATAACTGGCTGAAGGCAATCCGCCCCCTGCTCCCAGGCGTCAACTTTATCAGGCGTGATATCAGTCCCAGCGCGGACTTGATCCGCCGGGCGGATATTGTTTGGATTCAGACCAACTACATTGCCCATTCCTACTACTACAAGGTGGCCGAGATTGCCCGAAACAGCGACGTCCCCATCCGGTACTTTACTTGCACAAACGCCGCCAGATGCGCGGAACGCCTTGCGGCGGCTGACCAGCAGACTGATAACATATAGGGGCTGTTGGTTACAGGCGGGACAATTTTCTGCGCCTGAATTTGTTTACAAAAAATTCACAATTTTTGATGCCCTTTTTTCCTTCGAGCGGTGCGTATTAAAGCAGTTGATAAATTTGGGGTAGTCTCTCAACCCCCGACAAAACTGAATCAGTCCATCCCATCTATGGGGGGAACTGACGAAACGCAGCGTGAAGAAAGGAAGTGCGCATATGAAACAAATCAACATCAGCTGCCCCTATTGCGGGGCGAAC
>CAJULD010000033.1 GCA_910587505.1 uncultured Oscillospiraceae bacterium
ATTCTTCTCAAATTTTCCTTGCATCACCTACTTGACTTTATACCATTAGACTTTTGGACAAATGGCCCCCGGTCTCAGCCGGGAGCAAGGATAGCCCGCAAACAACGAGCCTTATCATTATACCGGATATTCGGAAAAAGTCAAGCTGTTTTTTCCAATTTTTCCACGGAAATTTTCTCAATGGGTTTCGCTGCACAGTTTGTCGAATATTACATCTGTGTAACATTCCGTTTTTTCTCTTTACAGCCGGGAAAAAAGCGAGTATACTATGCGTGAATAATCCTTTTTGGAAGGTGGTGCGGGAGTGGACGATTATACCCGGAAATTTGATTTCGTCATCGATCAGGACGCGGAAATTCACCGGATCATGCACACGGTGTACGAGGCACTGGAGGAGAAGGGCTATAACCCCATCAATCAGATCGTGGGCTACATCCTCTCCGAGGACCCCACCTATATTACCAACCATAATCAGGCCCGCACTCTGATCCGCAAGGTGGACCGGGATGAGCTGCTGCAGATTCTGGTACGAAATTATCTTGCCGACTGACGAAAGAATGTTAAGGCCCGCGCCGGAGCTCCGGCGCGGGTCATTTTTGCGCTTTGCAGCCGGAGCAGTCTGCGCCCGCTTTTTGGCATACCCTGCAAAGGAGGTCCGGGCCCCTGGTTCCGGCGCTTCGCGGCGGCAAAAGTCCCCCGTAGGTGACTGGACGAAAAATTTTCATCTTACTACCACAGTCGTATTGACAAACCGGCACGACTGTGGTAGTATGGCATCCGGTGGTACTACCAGTGTCTTATGAAGGAGGACAACGCAATGGCCGTTAAGCTGCATGACTCGGAACTGAAGGTGATGGACGTACTGTGGCGGGCGGGAGACCTGCCCGCCCGCCAGATCGCCGCGGCGCTGGAGGCGGAGGTTGGATGGAACGTAAACACTACCTATACTCTGATTAAACGCTGCATGAAAAAAGGAGCCATCGAGCGCACGGACCCCGGCTTCCGGTGCCGGGCCCTGCTCCCCAAGACGGCGGTGCAGGAATCCGAAACCGACGAGCTGGTGGACAAGCTGTTCGACGGGTCCATAGATAAGCTGTTCGCCTCCCTGGTAGGACGGAAGAAGCTGACGGGCGAGCAGCTTCAGCGCCTGCGGGACATCGTGGGCGAGCTGGAATAAGGAGGGTCCCATGAGTCTGTTGGAAATGAGCTTTGCCGGAGGCGTGCTGATTCTGGCGGTGATCGTGCTGCGCTCGCTGGCACTGCACCGGCTGCCCAAAGAAACCTTCCTGGTGTTGTGGGCGGTGGCGGCGGCGCGGCTGCTGCTCCCCTTCTCCATCCCCTCTCCCGCCAGCGTCTACACCCTGGCAGACCGGGTCCCGGTGCAGTACGCGGCGCGGGCGGCGGCTCCGGCAGCCGGCGTCCTGCCCGCCGTGGGAACGGGGGAACAGGGGGCCGTCATGGGGCTGCAGGGGTCGGCCGGGACGGCGGCGTCCCCGGCGCCGGTCTGGTTCTGGCTCTGGCTGGCCGGGGCCCTGCTGTGCGGGGCGTACTTTCTGACCGCCTGGCTGCGCTGCCGCAGGGAGTTTCGTGCCGCCCTGCCGGCGGAGGACGGACGGCTGCTGGACTGGCTGGCCGGTCAGAAGCTGCGGCGGACCGTCTCCCTGCGGCGGTCGGGCCGGGTGGACGCGCCGCTGACCTACGGCCTGCTGCGGCCGGTGATCCTGCTGCCGGGAGCGGGGACGGAGGTGTCTCTGTGCGCTCTGGAGCACGAGATGGCCCACATCCGGCATCTGGACGCCCTGTGGAAGCCCCTGCTGGCCCTCGCCGCCTGCGTCCACTGGTTCAACCCGCTGGCGTGGTGTATGTTCGCGCTGGCCAACCGGGATATGGAGCTGCGGTGTGACGAGATCGTGGTACGGCGGCTGGGTCTGGACAAACGGAGCGAGTACGCCCTGACGCTGATTTCCCTGGAGGAGAAGCGCAGCGGCCTGGGGCCCTTTGCCAGCGCCTTCAGCAAAAACGCGATTGAAGAGAGGATATTTGCCATTATGAAACTGAAAAAGCGTTCCCTGGCCGCCATTCTGGCGGCAGTGGCGCTGGCAGGCTGCATCGGGATGGCCTTCGTCACCTCGGCGGCCAAAAAAGCGCCCTATCCCAGCGTGGAGGAAGGCTCCTTCACCAAAGCGGAGCTGGACCGTCTGGCCTCCCTGTGGTTCGAGGGCTACGAGGACATGACCGTGTCGGCGTACCAGCAGAAGATGTGGTCCGAGCGGGACAATCCGGAGGACATGGCCCTCATCGAGCGGTATGGGCAGTCCTGTCAGCTCGGCGGCGTCTACAACGACGAGGCCGCCACAAAGGAATGGAACGCCTTCCATACCTATTTTTCCAACGTCTACGAGCCCCTGACGGCGGAGCGGTGGCAGGAGCGCACCTTTTCCGATGTGGCGGTGGTCAGGACGGCGGACGGCGGCGCGGCTATGATGGAGTACGATTTCACCATGCACATCCTGGACCCGGACGTGCTGACCGTGGGCGAGTATGAGAAGAGGATCGACTCTACCAGGACATGTGTGGAGAGAATGCTGCGAAAAAGAAAAAACAGTTCAGAGGAGCAGTTCTCATCGGTATGCCAGATGCTCTCTACCACGACGCCGGACGGGGCTCTGGAAATCACCACAAGGTGTGCGCCCCCGATAGTCAGCCAGCCCACGGACCGGCCTGCGGGTTTGAATACCGCCCCATACGCCGACACCAATCCGGACTTCGCCCTCCACGCCCAGAGCTCCCGGGAATCCGCTGAGCAGTGGGACCGCCAGCTCTCCCCCTACGCTCCCTTCGGCCTGACCTGGGATTTCAACGACCCGGACCTGGACGGCAACGGCCTGACCATGTGGTACCAGGGCAAGGAGGTCCGGGGCATCATGGACGGGCAGGAAGGCCTATGGATCACCGAGCACACCGGAAACAGCGCCTACTCCGACGGTGCGGTGGAGCTGTACGCGGTCTACACGGACGGCAGGCTCTCCGGCCTGCGGCTGGCAACAGCGGAAGAGCAGGCGAAGTGGGATGCGGAGCGAAACGGCGTCAGCGCCACTCTTACTCTTGGTACCGCCACGCTTTCATCGGAGCAGCGGGAGTTCCCGCAGGCTACGGTGGAGGATTACGCCTCTCTTCTGACCCTGCGGACGGACCGGACCGGTCAAATGTCCCTGGAGGACTTCAACCAGCGGCTTTTGAACTGGGCCAACGACAACAGCGGCGCCTGGGACCGGATCAACTGCGACGTGATCTGGAACGACTGCGGCGTGCAGCTGAGCGAAGAGGAGACAAGCTTCGTCTCCCTTACCTGCCGGTTTTCCGGCACGGAGAACGGTCAGAGGATCCGGGCCCTTCACACCGGCGGGACCGAAGCGGACCCCGGCTGGGCCTGCAACCTGCCGGAGAAACTGGAGAGTCACGGGGATGGCCGGGTCGCGTGGTGCGACCTGTACTATGATATTTCCTATCATATCTCCGACTGGTCCGCCGTCACGGTGGCGGAGCGGGACGGCTGCGTGAGCGGGATGCTGAAGGCCATCAACAGCTTCTGGGAGAGCACGGACCTGGAAACGCTGCTCACCATGACCAGGGAGGATGTTGCGTCAGAGTTCAGCGTCTGGGCGGAGGAGAACAGCACCGGGAATATCCGTTTCAACGCCGTCACCGGGGACAATCTCCATTTCGAGCATCTGGACGAGCGGGAGATGCGATAACAGACAGGATTCAGAAGCTGTACCAACAGGCGAAGTGCGCAGACTGACGGGAAAAATTTTCGACCGGCAAGGAAGGAAAACGCAGGAATCCTGACGGATTTCCATGCTTTTCTCACGCAGTCCGGACGGAAATTTTTCCGTCCGGATGTCTGCTCCCGCCTGTTGGTACAGCTTCTTATTTGGGCCGGGAGTACTCCCGGCCCGTTTTTCTGCGTTTGTCCCTGCCGTTCCGGCGTGGTGAGCTCCCGGAGTACCTTCGCGGAAGGTCCCCGCCGCAGGCGTCAGGCTGCCTGCGGCGGTAAAAAGGGGTCTTGACAGCGGTGATATAATTGTATCGCTGATTAATTAAAACGAAAGAAGGTCTGCTGGATGAAACAACACAAAAAGGGCCTGGCGCTCTGGCTGACGGCAATCCTGCTGCTGTTGGCCGGGGCGCTGCTCACCGGTTCCCCCGGCCGGGCCGAGTCCGTACAGGAGGCCATGCGGGACGCCGTGCTCCACGGAGAAAATCAGGTCAGCCTCTTTGGCTGGCGGGCCGTCAATCCCGGATTGATCTCCGCCTTCACCGTTACGGCAATCCTGCTGGCAGCCGCCGTCTGCATCCGGGTCTTTGCCATCCCGCGGTTCCGGCTGAAGCCGGGCAGGCTCCAGCTGCTGCTGGAGGAAGCGGTGGGCATGTTCGACCGCATGGCCCGAAGCAACAGCCCCCATCGCTTCCGCTTTATGGAGGCATACATTTTTGCCGCCGGGGCCTACATCTTTACCGGCACCCTGTTTGAGCTGCTGGGAATTCAGGCGGTGACCACCCACGGTCACCCCATTACCCTGCCCGCCCCCCTCTCCGACGTCAACGCCGCCATCGCCATGGGCACCCTTTCCTATCTGGTCATCCTCTCCGGGGGTATCGCCGGGAACGGTCCCCGTGGCATCGGAAAGACGCTGAAGGAGTTCTCTCTGCCCATCTCCATGAGCTTCCGGCTCTTCGGCGCGCTGCTCAGCGGCCTGCTGGTCACGGAGCTGGTGTACTACTATATCAGCCTCAGCTTCGTGCTGCCCGTCATCGTGGGCGTGCTGTTTACCATGCTCCATGCGCTGATCCAGACCTACGTGCTGACCATGCTGACGGCCCTGTACTACGGCGAGGTCTCTGAGCCCGCGCCGGCGAAGGAAAAACGGGTCCGAAAAAAGGCCTGATGCTTTTTCTTTCTCCGGAAAAAAGCGGCAGGGCCTCTGCTCCTGTCCATTATTTCACAAATATACAATTTACATAATCTGGAGGTTACCCTATTATGAATCGCCTGACAAAAAAGCTGTTCGCTCTCACCGCCGCCCTGCTGCTGTCCCTGGCTCTGGCGGCTCCCGCTTACGCCGCCGACGCCGCCCAGACCGCCGGGCAGGATAACACCATCGGTCTGAAGGCCATCGCCGCCGGTATCGCCGTCGGCGTGGCCGCCGCCGGAGGCGCGGTCGGCATGGGCCTGTCCACTGCCAAGGCCTCCGAGAGCATCGCCCGCCAGCCTGAGGCCGAGGGCAAGATCCGTACCACGCTGATGCTGGGTCTGGTTTTCATCGAGACCGCCATCATCTACGCCCTGCTGGTGGTCATCCTCATTATCTTCGTGCTGTAAAGGCAGGTGACCGTCATGCCGCTGAATATTGATTTGCAGCAGATCCTGCTCCACTGGATGAACCTGGCGATTCTGGTGGGAGGACTGTACTTTATCCTCTTCAAGCCCGTCAAGGCCTTCATGGAGAAGCGGGAGGCCTACTATCAGGACAGGGACCGGCAGGCCGAGGAAAAGCTGGCGGACGCCGAGCGCATCCGGGCGGAGTATCAGGCCCGGCTGGACGCCGCCGCCGAGGAGATCCGCCAGTCCCGCGCCAAAGCCCAGCAGGCCGCCCAGCAATCTGCCGAGGAGCAGCTCTCCCAAGCCAGGGCGCAGGCCCAGCAGATGCTGGTCCACGCCCGCACCGAGGCCGAACACGACCGGGAACAGATTCTGCGCTCCTCCCAGCGGGAGTTACGCCGTCTGGCCGCCGCCGCCACCCGGAAGCTGGCCATGGAGCAGGATCCCTTCGACCAGTTTTTAGACCTGGCAGAGGAGGGCGCACAGCATGAGGAACGCTAGAGGCCGCCTGACGGCGGAGCTGCGCAGCGCCCGGGAGCCCACGCCGGAACAGCTCCAGCGCTTCGCCGCCTTCCTCACCCGGACCTATCAGCGCAAAACGCCCCTCCACTGGGAGAAGGACGAGACGCTGCGCACCGGCTTCCGGCTCCAGGTGGGCTCCGACATATACGACTGGACGCTGGATGGCCGGATCCGGCAGTTTACCGACTACCTCCGCCAGCTTCAGCCGGGGGAGGAGGA
Organism: uncultured Oscillospiraceae bacterium; assembly: GCA_910587505.1. Classification (GTDB taxonomy): domain Bacteria; phylum Bacillota; class Clostridia; order Oscillospirales; family Oscillospiraceae; genus Pelethomonas. The sequence goes on from CAJULD010000033.1 coordinate 6,125, forward strand.
CCTGCTGCCCCTGATGCGGCAGGCGGCCGAGGACTGGTCTTTGTCCGTGACGCCGGAAGAGATCGGCCAGGTGCTGTCCGTGGACAGCGAAATCGCCGTGGTAGGCGGGCTGGAGCACGCCCAGTATGGCGAGATCCTGCTCTTCGAGGGCGGGGTCAAGGGCATGGTTCAGGATCTGCGCCGGAATGAGCTGCGCTGCATTCTCTTCGGCGACGGGGAGGACATCGTGGCCGGCGGCATGGTCCGCCGCACCCACAAGACCGCGGGCATGCCCGTGGGCGACGCCTATCTGGGCCGGGTGGTGGACGCGCTGGGCATCCCCGTGGACGGCAAGGGCGTCATCCACCCTGACGCCTACCGGCCCATTGAGGCCCCCGCCCCCGGCATTCTGGACCGTCAGCCGGTGAACACCCCGCTGGAGACGGGGCTGCTGGCCATCGACTCCATGTTCCCCATCGGCCGGGGCCAGCGGGAGCTGATTATCGGCGACCGCCAGACCGGCAAAACCGCCATCGCCATCGACGCCATTCTCAACCAGAAGGGCAAGGACGTGATGTGCATCTATGTGGCCATCGGTCAGAAGACCAGCTCCGTGGCCCAGCTGGCGGGGAATCTTGCCCGCCGGGGCGCCATGGACTACACCTGCATCATCAGCGCTCCCGCCGGGGCTTCCGCCGCGCTGCAATACATCGCGCCCTACGCCGGGTGCGCTCTGGCCGAGTTCTTTATGTATCAGGGGCAGGATGTGCTCATCGTCTACGATGATCTGAGCAAGCACGCCATCGCCTACCGCTGCATCAGCCTTCTTCTGGAGCGCTCGCCGGGGCGGGAGGCCTATCCCGGCGACGTGTTCTATCTCCACTCCCGGCTGCTGGAGCGGGCGGCCCACCTCTCCGACGGGCGGGGGGGCGGCAGCATGACCGCCCTGCCCATCGTGGAGACCCAGGCGGGGGACGTGTCCGCCTATATCCCCACCAACATCATCTCCATCACCGACGGCCAGATCTTCCTGGAGAACGAGCTGTTCTTCTCCGGCCAGCGGCCCGCCGTCAACGTGGGCCTCAGCGTGTCCCGTGTGGGCGGAGACGCCCAGACCAGGGCCATGAAGTCTGCCGCCGGAGCTATCCGGCTGGAGCTGGCACAGTACCGGGAGATGGAGGTCTTCACCCAGTTCTCCAGCGATCTGGACGAGGCCACCAGGCGGCAGCTGGCTTACGGCCAGGGGCTCATGCGCCTGCTGCGCCAGAAGCAGTACGCCCCCTTCTCCCAGCACCGGCAGGTGATCCTCCTGCTCTCCGCCCTGAATCATGTGATGCAGGACGTACCTCTGGAGCGTCTGGAGGAGTTCCGGGACGGCCTGCTCTCCTGTGTGGAGGAGCAGGCCCCGGATCTGTGCCGCCGGATCGACGTGACCGGCCTGCTGCCCGAGGGCGACCGGGAGGAGCTGCTGAATCTGGCCCGGCGGTTCCTGGCTTCCGGCGGGCAGGGAGGCTGATATGGCCGGAACAAAGGAGATCAAAAGCCATATCCAGAGCGTGCAGGAGACCCGGAAGATCACCAGCGCCATGTATCTCATCGCCTCCACCAAGCTGCGTCGGGCCAAACAGGAGCTGGAGAATACCCGGCCCTACTTCAACGCCCTGCAGGGGGAGATCCGGCGGATTTTCCGCACGGTGAGTCACGTGGACAGCCATTACTTCTATCCCGACAGCGGCGAGCCAGCGGGAGGAACCTACGGCTGCCTGGTCATCACCGCCGACAAGGGACTGGCGGGAGCGTACAACCAGAACGCTATCCGGGAAGCCATGAAGCTGCTGGAGCAGCACCCGGCCACCAAGCTGTTCGTGGTGGGCGAATACGGGCGGCGCTATTTCTCCCAGCGGAACATCCCCATCGAGCACAGCTTCCTCTACACCGCCCAGAATCCCACCATGGCCCGGGCGCGGGAGATCAGCGCCCTGCTGCTGGACGGCTTCGACCGTGGGGAGCTGCAAAAGATATTCATCGTTTATACCGACATGGGCAGCGCCCTGTCCTTTCAGGCCCGCTCTACCCGTCTGCTGCCCTTTCACCGGGCCCATTTCTCCGATCCCAAAGACCTGCCGCCGGACGAGCGGCCGGTGGCAGAGCCCTTCGAGTTCCTGCCGGACGTGCGGGCAGTGCTCAACAATATGATGCCAAGCTACGTCTCCGGGTTCATCTACAGCGCCCTGATCGACAGCTTCTGCTGTGAGCAGGAGGCCCGCATGACCGCCATGGACAGCGCCAACCGGAACGCCGGGGAGCTGCTGGGCGCCCTGTCCCTCCAGTACAACCGGGTCCGGCAGGCCGCCATCACCCAGGAGATTACCGAAATCTCCGCCGGAGCCCGCGCCCAGCGGCAGTCGCGGCAGGGAAATCGGGGATATCAGGCATTGTTTGATAAATAGCGAAACGCCCGGAGGCGGGAAATTTTTTCGCCAGACAGGGAAAAGTCCCGCAGGCGGGCTGACCCCCGGTAAGAAAATTCAGCGCAGTATGGCGGGAAAAGAATTAAAAATTTTTGGAGAATTATTATCAGGTCCTGTAGGGGAAGGCCTCTGCGCCGCCCCGGCAGAACCCGGGGAGCTCTGATTTATTCAGAGCTCCCCGGGAAGCACGGCAATGAAAGAGGTGCTTGATTTGGAACGAGGCATTATTGTACAGATCTCCGGTCCCGTGGTGGACGTGGAGATTCAGGACGGTGAGCTGCCCCGGCTGCGGGAGGAGCTCACCGTGGAAAAGAAGGGCGAGGTCCGGGTCATGGAGGTAGCCCAGCACGTGGGCGGAAACGTGGTGCGCTGCATCATGCTCTCCCCCAGCGAGGGCCTGGCCCGTGGCCTGGCTGTGGACGTGCCCGGCCATACCATCCAGGTCCCTGTGGGGAAGGCTACCCTGGGACGCATGTTCAACGTACTCGGTCAGCCCATCGACGGCCGCGGCCCCCTGCCTGGGGACACCCCCGTGCAGAGCATCTACCGCAAGCCCCCCTCCTTTGAGGAGCAGAGCCCCGCGGTGGAGATTCTGGAGACCGGCATCAAGGTCATCGACCTGCTGGAGCCCTACCCCAGAGGAGGGAAAATCGGCCTCTTCGGAGGAGCCGGCGTGGGCAAGACGGTACTTATTCAGGAACTGATCCACAACGTGGCCATGGAGCACGGCGGTTATTCCATCTTCACCGGCGTGGGCGAGCGCAGCCGGGAGGGCAACGACCTGTGGCGGGAGATGGGGGAGAGCGGCGTGTCGGAGAAAACCGCTCTGGTCTTCGGCCAGATGAACGAATCCCCCGGCGTGCGCATGCGGGTGGCCCTGGCGGGCCTGACCATGGCGGAGTACTTCCGGGACAGAGAGCACAAGGACGTGCTGCTGTTCATTGACAACATTTTCCGCTTTGTTCAGGCCGGCAGCGAAGTTTCCACCCTGCTGGGCCGCATGCCCTCCGCCGTGGGCTACCAGCCCACTCTGGCCGGAGAGATGGGAGAGCTTCAGGAGCGCATCGCCTCCACCAAGGAGGGCTCGGTCACTTCGGTGCAGGCGGTATACGTCCCCGCCGACGATCTCACCGACCCCGCCACCGCCACCACCTTCGCCCATCTGGACGCCACCACGGTCCTCAGCCGGAAGATTTCCGAGCAGGGCATCTACCCGGCGGTGGATCCCCTGGCCTCCACCTCCCGTATTCTGGAGGCGGACGTGGTGGGCGAGAAGCACTATCGTATCGCCCGGCAGGTTCAGGAAACCCTGGAAAAATACCGGGAGCTTCAGGACATCATCGCCATTCTGGGCATGGACGAGCTCAGCGAGGAGGACCAGCGGGTGGTGGCCCGGGCCCGGCGGCTCCAGCGCTTCCTGGCCCAGCCCACCCACGTGGCGGAGAAATTCACCGGCATCCCCGGCGTGTATGTGCCGCTGAAGGATACCCTGGAGAGCTTTGAGGCCATCGTGGACGGCCAGCTGGACCAGTATCCGGAGGCCGCCTTCTACAACGTGGGCGCCTGGCGGGACGTGGTGGAGAAGGCGAGGAAGCTGGAGGCGGGCGAGCGGTAATGGAAACCTTTCAGGTACACATTCTGGCGGCGGACAAGAGTTTCTACGAGGGCCCCTGTCTCAGCCTCACCGTCCCCACCAGCGACGGAGAGCAGGGCGTTCTGGCCCACCACAGCAACATGATCGCCGCCGTGCAGCCGGGGACGCTGCGCTATCAGATCCCCGGCCGGCCGGTGCAGCTGGCCGCCATTTCCCCCGGCATGATGAAGATTGAAAACAACGACGTGCTGGTTCTGGTGGACTCGGTGGAGCGTCCGGAGGAGATCGACGAGGTTCGGGCCCGCCGGGAGGCCGATCAGGCACGGGAGGCCCTGCTGCAAAAGAAGAGCCGCCAGGAGCACCAGGTGGCCCAGGCCACCCTTGCCCGGGCGCTGAACCGCCTGCGGGTGAAGAACCGGAATATTGAATGACAGCCCTGATTCAAAAAGACGCGCAGCCGCTTTTCTGACATAAAAATGAGGAGGAAACGATATGAACTTTTTCAGCGCCGCTCCCCTGACGGAGACCGCCGCCGGTCCGGTCCGGGGCTATCACGACCGGGGACTGGACATTTTCAAAGGTATTCCCTACGGCAGGGCCCGGCGTTTCCACGCGCCGGAGCCGGTTTCCCCGTGGAAAGAGCCTCTGGACGCCACCAGCTATGGCTGCGTCTGCCCGCTGCTGTCCATGGACCGTCCCGCCGGCGAGCTGCGGGTCCCCCACCGCTACTGGGTCCAGGACGAGGACTGCCTGAACCTGAATCTGTGGACCCCCGGCTGCGATGGCGGGAAGAGGCCGGTGCTGGTATGGCTTCACGGCGGAGGCTATTTCGCCGGGTCCTCCATCGAGCAGGTGGCCTACGAGGGGGAGAACATGGCCCGGCTGGGGGACTGCGTGGTGGTGTCCATCAACCACCGGCTGAACATTCTGGGCTATCTGGACCTGTCGGAATTCGGGCCGGAATATGAAAACTCCGGCAACGCCGGCGGGGACGACATCATCCTGGCCCTGCGGTGGGTGCGGGAGAACATCGCCGCCTTCGGCGGCGACCCGGAGTGCGTCACCGTCTTCGGCCAGTCCGGCGGCGGCGCCAAGGTGACCACCCTGCTCCAGTCCCCGGCGGCGGACGGCCTGTATCACCGGGGCGTCATTATGAGCGGCGTCATCGGCCCGGTGCTGGCCGACGCCGGAGGCAGCGCCAGGGAGTGCGCCGAGGTCATGATGGCCGGGCTGGGCCTGAAGAAGGTCCAGGAGATGGAAGAGGTCCCCTATGCCCGGCTGGCGGAGGCGTACAACAGGGTCAGTCCCGCGCTGAAGGCCCAGGGAAAGAGCGTGGGCTGCGCCCCCTGCCCCAACCGGTTCTATCTGGGAGACCCGATGACCAACGGCAGCGGCTTCCGGCCCGGGACGGTGAAGGTGCCCCTGCTGGTGGGCACGGTGTACGCGGAGTTTCTGGGCTTCAGGAGCGGCGCTGCCGCGCCCGGCCCCGGCGACCCGGAGGCGGCGCTGCTGCCCCTGTTCCACCGGGCCTACCCCGGCCGCAGGGACGGCGACCTGCTGGCGCTGGACACCGTTTTCCGCGCCCCCTCCATCCGGTACATCCGGCAGCGGGCAGAGGCCGGCGGCGCGGTTTACAGTTATTTCTTCGAGCAGGACTTCCCCCTGGAGGGCGGGGCCGTGGCCTGGCACTGCGCGGACATCCCCTTCTTCTTCCACAATGCGGAGCTGGTCCCCGTGTGCCACTTCCCCGGCGCCGCGGCGCTGGAGGAGCGAATCTTCCGCACTTTGATGGACTTCGCCCGTACCGGCGCTCCCGGCTGGACCGCCAGCACGCCGGAGGAGGAGTACACTATGCGCTTCGGACCCGACAGCCACCTGTCCGTTAATTATGACCACGCCCTCATCGAGGCTCTGGAGCCCATGACCATGGCACGGATGCAGCGCATGCAGGGACAGATCCAGCACTGAAAAACATGCCGCTTTCTGTCGGTACGCACTCATTTTTTTAAGAAACAGGGATGCCTGTTGTCATTTCCGGAAAGGAGTGATTGCCCGTATGCCGGAGCTGGTGAAAACCCTTTTGATCGTCTGCCCGCTGGTGTTTCTGGGGGGCTTTGTGGACAGCGTGGCGGGGGGCGGCGGACTGATTACCCTGCCGGCCTATATGATGGCGGGGGTGCCGGTCCACTTCGCGGCAGGGACCAACAAGGTGGTCAACGGCTGCGGCTCAGCCACCGCGTCGCTGAAATTCTTCCGCAGCGGAAAGATCCGGGTCCACGCAGCCCTGGCGGCGGCGCTGGGCGCGCTGATTGGCGGATATGCCGGCGCGGAAATCGCCAAGCTCCTCAGCGAGAGCCTGCTGAAGGGGCTGATGCTGGTGGCGCTGCCGCTGGTCGCAGTATTCCTGATGGTAAAGAAGGATTTCGGTCAGGAAACGGGAGAAAAGCAGTACCCCCGCCCTCGCGAGACCGGCGTCAGTCTGGGCATCGGACTGGTGATCGGGTGCTATGACGGCATGGTGGGGCCCGGCACGGGTACCTTCATGATTATGGCCTTCACGGCGCTGCTTCAGATGGACATGGTGACGGCCTCGGGATGCTCGAAGGTAGGCAACCTGGCCTCCAATGTGGCGGCGGCGGTGTCGTTCATTCTGGGAGGAAAGGTCCTGTGGGCGCTGGTGGTCCCGGCGGCGGCGTGCAGCATGCTGGGGAACTGGTGCGGCGCGCGGTACGCCATCCGGGGCGGCGGCAGGAAGATCCGCGGAATGATCTTCGTGGTGCTGGGGATGCTGTTTGTGAAAATGCTTGCGGACCTGCTGTAAGGCCGTTCTGTCCTCTGCCCGTTCCTTTGAAAAAAGCAGGATATGGTTGCCTCCGCCGTCCCGGCCAGTCCGGGGCGGCGGAGGCGTTTTTTCGTCCGGCTGTTGTAACCTTTGTAACTCGGTTTGTAACTATTTTTCCGTCTGATCTCCTGCTTTTTCCTCGTTGCGGCACGCTTCCTGTACCATTATGTCAACCTATTCCGCAGAAATTCAGGAAAAGACTTGACAAACGGGCGCTTTTCTGGTACACTACACGAAGTTTTTAAAAAAGTTACAAAGGTTACAATCTGGTAGCCGGCCTGTTTGGCGACAGGAAATTCTGTCTATCCTGTTCCCGTGCAGGTTTGCCCACGACCCCGCCTGACATTCTTTTTTGAAAGCGAACGGAGGAACAAAGTATCATGTTTGAAAGAAGCAGAAAAGCCGCTTTTTCCCGCAGGCGGCTGCTGGCTGTCGCAGCTGTACCGGCCCTCTTTGTCCTGATTTTCTGCCTGAGCAGCCTTTCCGCGCCCCACGCGGCCAACGCCATGTTCGTGCTGTCCAACGACGGCCCCGTACATGTGGACGACCTGGAGGGCGACGTATTTTTGACCGACGGCTCCGCCGGCCTTGTCTCCCGCACCAGCGGGAACCGGCTGGAGCTGAACCCCGGCCTGCAGGTCACGGTGACCCACCAGGAGCAGACCTTCCGCGCCGTCTCTCAGGCGGAAACGCTCCAGCAGCTGCTGGAGCGTCTGGACGTGCAGCCCAGCCCGCTGGAAATGGCATCCGTCTCCTTCCCTGACGGAGGCGTGGACGTGGAGATCGGCGGACAATTCGTCTTCTATGAGCACGTCTCCACCATTACGGAGCACGAGACCGTCTACCGCTATGACGACAGCAGGCCGGACTGGCACGAGGAGGTTCTCCAGGAGGGCCGGGACGGCGAGTACACCGAGGTCTATGAGATCCTCTATGAGGACGGGCAGCGAACCGCCCGCCAGCTCATCGACGTGATCGACACCGAGCCCCAGGCCACCGTCATTGAAAAGGGCACCCTGTCCAATTTTGCCAATAATGACGACCGCGTCTCCGGCATCACCACCAACGACGACGGCTCCGGAACCATCACCCTGGAGAACGGCCAGACCGTCACCTTCCGCTCCAGCCGGACCATGCGGGGCACCGCTTACACCACCGGCGGCAGCGTAGGTACCCGCACCGCTTCCGGTACGTCCGTCCATGTGGGCGTGGTGGCCGTAGACAGGAGCGTTGTTCCCCTGGGCACCAAGGTATACGTGGTTTCCAACGACGGGATGTACACCTATGGCTTTGCCATTGCAGAGGACACCGGCGTGCGGGGCAATTCCATTGATCTGTATATGGACACCAACCGCCAGTGCATCCAGTTCGGCGTGCGGGAGTGCACCGTATATATCCTGGATTAAGAAGCTGTACCAACAGGCGGGAGCACACATCCAGACGGAAATTTTTCCCGTCAATCTGCGCACTTCGCCTGTTGGTACAGCTTCTCAGAGCAAAAGACCATTCAGGCAGCTGCGACAATCAAAACAGGAAGGGGCCGCCGGGTTTCCGGCGGCCCCTTCAGACTGTCAAAAAGCTTTCCGCAGGCGTCAGGCCGCTGAAAGCGGCTCCAGTTCTGAGGCGGCCCCTTTATGGAGCCGCCTCTTCTATTCCTCCTCATCGTCGGGAATTTCCCCGCCATCCTCCCTGTGCAGCAAGAACTCCGTCATGGATTTCGACAGCGTGGAAAGAATGGCGGAGGTGGTGACCAGACTGCCTTCTTCCTCCAGTGGCAGCCGCACGCCGCCAGGCAGCAGCAGATCCCCGCCCACCGGCATGCTGCATAAGAAGCCGATGGAGGCCCTGTACTTCCGAACAAAATCCGTATAGAACGCCCGCACCGTCTCCTCGCCGGGTTCTGCCGGCAGCATTCGCTGAATGCAGGAAATGCTCAGGCTCTGCTTAAGGGTGCAGATGATGACCAGATAGGCCAGGTGGACCCGGGAGTACCGTTTTTTCACAGGCGGAGGCATCACTTTCATTCGCACGTAGTTGTTGATGATGCTGGCGGTGACGGGCTTTTCCTCCTCATAGGGTTCCAGCGGCGAAAGATACCGGGTAAGCAGCAGTATCACCTGATCCATGTACAAATCCAGCTGAGGCAGACTGTCCCAGTCCGGTAAATCAAAATTTTTCAGTCCATCCAGCCACCCGGACAGACGCCGGGCCGCCCCGCCTCTCCCGTCGGACATGGCGCACCCCTCCCTTCTCTCTTTTGTTAAGAAACAGTATAGCCTATCTGGATGCATAATGCAATATCTGAAATCAAAAAATAATCCTGCACAGGCGCTTGACATGTCATCTAAAACGCGTTATACTAATATTGTATATTAGATAAGGCGGTTTTTGAAATCGCAGGAAGGAGTCTGTTATGGCAGCTGATAAGGTAAGACGGCCCCAGTCCAGGGGCGAGGAGATTGCCAACACCATTTCCCACGGATTCGGGGCGGTGCTGGCCCTGGCGGGAGCGGTCCCGCTGGCGGTGCGGGGCATTCTGTCCGGATCCGCCAAGACCGGGTTCAGTCTGACGGCCTACGCGGTCAGTCTGATATTGCTGTACACCGCCTCGGCGGTGTACCACGGGGTGCGGAACCCGGAGGTGAAGCGGCGGCTGCGGATCATGGATCACTGCTCCATTTTTGTGCTGATTCTTGGCACCTACGTGCCCATGTCCCTGCTGGTGGTGGGGGGACGGCTGGGCTGGACCCTGTTTCTGACCAATACCACGCTGGCAGCCGTCGGCATCACCCTCAATACCATCGACCTGAAACGGTTTGACAGGGTGTCCCTGGCGCTGTACGCGCTGATGGGCTGGCTGGTGGTACTGGCCATGAGAGCCATCATTTCCGCGCTGCCGCCGGCAGGGCTGGCGCTGCTGGTTGGCGGCGGTCTGGCTTACACGGTGGGAATCGTCTTCTACAAAGCCAGGGGAAGGTATATGCATTTTGTCTGGCACCTGTTCGTGCTGGCGGGCAGCGTGCTGCAGTTTTTCTGTATTGCGCTGTATTGCCTGCCGTGATATGGCTGGTTTTTCAACCGGGCGTACCAGACGGCAGGACTGCTTCGCGGTACGGGACCATGCCTTCGGCGCGGTTCACTGTGGAGCTTCTCCCGCGTGTCAAACGCCTGGGGACTTTGGATAACTGCAGGAACGGGCGGTGGCGGCGCAGGTGAACAGGACCTGTCAGCCAGGATTCGAGCGCATCTCATATAAACGGGTAAGACCGGCGCCCACAATCGGGCGCCGGTCTTACTGCTCTGCGGGATGATCCATACAAACCGTTCTGTTTCACTATATCCATATGTACGGTGCTCTTGCTGATTCCGAACCGCCGGGCAGCCTCCCGCACGGTAGTCCGGTTCTCGATGATATAAGCGGCCAGCTCACAGGCGCGCTCCTCGATGTTTCCCTTCAAGACCCAACACTCCCTATCCCGTTATGGCTCATATATATGCCAACTGCGGCGGAAACATGCGGAAAAAGGCCGGGGAGTGATTCTTTTCCTGACTTGCCATGGAATAAAACAGTCCAGGCAGCCGGCAGGCCGTCCAAAGGAGCCGCAAAAAGCGGCCCCCAGTCAGGAGAACCGCCCGGAAGAAAACCGTCTCTTACAGGTTCCAAATCCTCCGCAGTTGACAGATTTCATCCGGTGGGGTACAATAAAACAGATCCTATTTTAAATGAAACCGGAGGAACCGCAGCCATGGAAAAAGCAAAAGTATACTTTACCCGGAACATTACGCCGGAGGCCGTTGTAGCGATGTACCGCGTCCTGGAAAAGCCCCTGCCGGGGAAAGTGGCGGTCAAGGTCCACTCCGGCGAGGCCGGCAATCAGAACTATCTCCGTCCCGACTTCATGAAGCCCATGGTGGAGGCGGTAAACGGCGTGGTGGTGGAGTGCAACACCGCCTACGACGGCGAGCGCAACTCCACGGAAAAGCACCGGAAGCTGTTGGAGGACCACCTGTGGACCCGTTATTTCCCGGTGGACCTGCTGGACGCGGAGGGACCCGACCTTGTGCTGCCCATCCCCAACGGCAAGGTGCTCCGGGAAAACCGGGTGGGCCGCAATCTGGCCAACTATGACTCCCTGCTGGTGCTGTCCCACTTCAAGGGACACCCCGCCGGCGGCTACGGCGGCGCCCTCAAGCAGCTGTCCATCGGCTGCGCTTCCTCCGAGGGAAAGGCGCTGATTCACTCCGGCGGACTGACCGGCGACCAGCGCATCGTCTGGGACCACATGGCGGAACAGGACGTCTTCTGCGAGGCTATGGCCGACGCCGCGGAAAGCGTCGCCGCCTTTTTCAAAGGGAACGCCGCCTATGTCAGCATGATGTGCAACCTGTCGGTGGACTGCGACTGCTGCGCCGTGGCGGAGGACCCCTGCATGGCGGACATCGGCATTCTCTCTTCCCTGGATCCGGTGGCGCTGGACCGGGCGTGCCTGGATCTGATCTATCAGTCCACGGACCCCGGCCGGGACCACTTCCTCCAGCGGGTGGAGTCCCTCCACGGCGCTCATACCATTGAGGCTGCGGCGGCGCTGGGCTGCGGCGTTACGGACTACGAGCTGATCTGCATTGACTGATACTTTTTCCTGAGAGAACAGGTATCAACGATTATGCAATAACCCTGCTGGGGGTATGCGCCCGTACAGCTTCTCAGCGCTTTAAGAACGCTCTCTAAGCCGCTGCAATTCCCATGATAATATATGCAGTGCCGTGTACGTTCCGAGCGTACACGGCACTGTTTGAAGCCTTACCGCATGTTCTCACTTTTCCCGGAATCGGGATAACCGGAGGGAGTTCTGATGCCTCCCTTTTCCCGCAGGATTCTGTCATAGTTCTCAATTTTATAATTGAGCCGGTCCAGGGACTTCTGCATTTCGGCCATCCGGCCCAGAAGCTGCTCCCGCTGCTCCATCAGGATCTCCCGGCGCCGCTCCTCGGCGCCTCCCCCCTGCCGGCACAGGGCGGAATACTCGATCAACGCCTCGATCTGCACCCCGGCGGAGCGCAGGCACTTCATCAGTTCGATCCACCGGCAGGAATCCTCATCGTAATCCCGGATGCCTCCGCTGGTCCGGGGCACCGGCGGAATGATGCCGATGCGCTCATAGTAGCGCAGGGTGTCGGCGGTAACGCCATACTTTTTGCTGACCTCCGCAATCGTCATGGCAGTCTCCTCTTACGCGCCGAAGAGCGCCGCGGCCTGCTTCATATTCTCCACCGCCGCCACGCCGAATGGGCACCGCTTCTCGCACGCGCCGCAGGCCACGCACGCCCCCGCCTTATGGGGCAGGGCGGCGTAATGCTCCCGGACGGTTTCGGGAATCTCTCCCTGTGCCTTGCAGAGATTGAGGAATCTGGTCACGTCCGCCACGCTGATACCCTGGGGACAGGGAGCGCAGTGGCCGCAGTACATGCAGTGGCCCACCCAGCTGATCCTGGGCATGGCGGCAAAGGCGGCGGCGTAGTCCCGCTCCTCTGCGGAGGCCTCCTCGTAGGCGACGGCGGCGCGCAGCTCCTCCATGGACTTCGCCCCGCACAGAACGGAAGCCACCGCCGGACGGGTCAGGGCGTAGTGAAGGCACTGGTTGACTGTCAGGGACTTCCCCGCCGGAGACATGTCCGCCTTCAGCAGGTCGCCGCCTCCAAAAGCTTTCATCACCGTAATACCCACGCCCAGCCGCTGGCAGGTCTCATACAGCGCCTGCCGCTGGGGGTCCATATTTACCAGCGGCAGGTCATAGTTGTCCGCGTCGCCCAGCGCTTCGATGTCCCTCTCTCCGGGCTGGAGGTCATAGCAGGGATTCACGCTGAACATCAGCACGTCGATCTTCCCTGTATTCACCGCCTCCAGGGATACGGCCGCGTTATGACTGGAGAGTCCCACGCTCCGGATGATCCCCGCCGCTTTCAGCTCCAGGGCATAGTCCAGAATGCCGTTTTCCACCACGGTGTTCCAGTCGCTCATGGCGTCCACATAGTGGATCATGCCCACCTCTGCGCGGTCCGTCCGCAGCAGGCGGAGCCGCTGGACAAAGTTGGCCTTCGCCTCGTCCAGGCGGCGGGTCCGCCTGTACTGCCCCTCCTGCCAGACGGCGCAAATGTGGCACTGGAGGACGAATTTTTCCCGCCGGCCCTCCATGGCCCGGCCCAGATTGTCCAGCAGCTCCGGCTCCGGCGTGTACAGGTCGATGCAGTTGACCCCGGCGGATTCCATCAGATCCGCCATCTCCCGGACCTGTTCCGCCGTCTTGCCGGAAAAGCCCTCGCAGCCCATGCCGATTTCGCCCACCGGAATGCCGGTGCGGCCCAATGTACGGTATTGCATAACAGTTTGTCTCCTTTTTTATGTTCTGCGTGATTCCTTCCATAAACAGAATAGCACCTGGAGCGTGCTCCAGGTCAAGAGATTTTTTTAAGAACCGCTGAACAATTCTACCGGGATACGGGTCTGGGAGCCCCGGAGGTATCGAAGCGGAACAGTTTGCCCTTCCGCCCCGCAGCGGCGGCAAAAATTGATTTCCGTGGATTTCTTCGCAGATTCAGGAAAATTCCCTTGCATTCCGGCCAAAAATCCGATATAATACCGCCTGTACGAAAATTTTTCCGGGCGCGTCCGGACAATATACAAAGAGAGTGTGATTTGCTTTGAAGTACGATTTCGCAACCATCGAACCCAAGTGGCAGAAGCGCTGGGAGGAGGGCAAAATCTTTGCCGCATCCGACCACAGCGAGAAGCCCAAATTCTACGGCCTCATCGAGTTCCCCTACCCCTCCGGTCAGGGGCTCCACGTAGGCCATCCCCGTCCCTTCACCGCTATGGACATCGTCACCCGCAAAAAGCGGATGGACGGCTATAACGTACTGTTTCCTATCGGGTTTGACGCCTTCGGCCTGCCCACGGAGAACTTCGCCATCAAAAACCACGTCCACCCCGCCATTGTGACCAAACAGAATATCGCCAACTTCACCCGTCAGCTGAAAATGCTGGGCTTCGGCTTCGACTGGGACCGGGTAGTGGACACCACCGACCCCGGCTACTACAGGTGGACCCAGTGGATCTTCCTCCAGCTGTACAGGAACGGGCTGGCCTACAAGGCCACCATGCCGGTGAACTGGTGCACCTCCTGCAAGTGCGTCCTGGCCAACGAGGAGGTTGTGGAGGGCGTCTGCGAGCGCTGCGGCAGCGCGGTGATCCGCAAGGAGAAGAGCCAGTGGATGCTGCGCATCACCAAGTACGCCCAGCGGCTCATCGACGACCTGGACGACCTGGATTTCATCGAGCGGGTCAAGATCCAGCAGAAGAACTGGATCGGCCGGAGTACCGGCGCGGAGGTCGTCTTCAAGGCCACCACCGGCGACGACATCGTGGTCTTCACCACCCGGCCGGACACCCTCTTCGGAGCCACCTATATGGTCCTCTCTCCGGAGCACGAGCTGGTGAAAAAGTGGATGCCCCTGCTGAAAAATGCGGAGGAGGTCCAGACTTACCAGCGTACCGCCGCCTCCAAAAGTGACTTGGAGCGGACGGAGCTCAACAGGGAAAAGACCGGCGTGTGCCTGGACGGCGTGAAGGGTGTGAACCCGGTGAACGGCCGGGAGATCCCCGTCTTCATCTCCGACTACGTGCTGGCCACCTACGGCACCGGGGCCATCATGGCTGTTCCGGCCCACGACGACCGGGACTGGGAGTTCGCCAAAAAGTTCGGCTGCGAAATCATAGAGGTGGTCTCCGGCGGCGAGGACGTGCAGAAAGCCGCCTTCACCGCCAGGGACGAAACCGGCATTCTGGTCAACTCCGAATTTCTTAACGGCCTGACTGTCAAGGACGCCATCCCCGCCGTCACCAGGTGGCTGGAGGAGAAAGGCATCGGCGAGGCCAGGGTCAACTACAAGCTTCGGGACTGGGTGTTCTCCCGCCAGCGGTACTGGGGCGAGCCCATCCCCATGGTGTACTGCGAAAAGTGCGGCTGGCAGCCCTTACCGGAGAGCGAACTGCCCCTGCTGCTGCCGGACGTGGAGAGCTACGAGCCCACCGACGACGGCGAGAGCCCTCTCAGCAAGATGACGGACTGGGTCAGGACCACCTGCCCCTGCTGCGGAGGCCCCGCCCGGCGGGAGACCGACACCATGCCCCAGTGGGCCGGGTCCAGCTGGTACTTCCTGCGGTACATGGACCCCCACAACGACAAGGCCCTGGCCTCCAGGGAGGCGCTGGAATACTGGTCCCCGGTGGACTGGTACAACGGCGGCATGGAGCACACCACCCTGCACCTGCTCTACTCCCGGTTCTGGCACAAGTTCCTCTATGACATCGGCGTAGTCCCCACCAGGGAGCCCTATCAGAAGCGCACCAGCCATGGCATGATTCTGGGCGAGGGCGGCGAGAAGATGAGCAAGAGCCGGGGCAACGTGGTGAACCCGGACGACATCATCCAGGCCTACGGCGCGGACACCCTGAGAATGTATATCATGTTCATCGGCGACTTTGAGAAGGCCGCCGCCTGGTCCGACAATGCCGTGAAGGGCTGCAAGCGCTTCCTGGACCGGGTGTGGAACCTGTCCGAGAGCTGCACGGACAGCCTGGACTATACCCCCGCCAACGAGTCCGGCGTTCACAGGACCATCAGGAAGGTAGCGGACGACATCGAGGCCATGAAGTTCAACACCGCCATCGCCGCCATGATGGCCCTGGCGAACGATTTCTACGCCAACGGCTGCTCCAAAGGCGATATGAAGACCCTGCTGCTGCTGCTGAATCCCTTTGCGCCCCATATGTGCGAGGAGCTGTGGGAGACCATGGGCTTCGCCGCCGCCGAGGGCAGGATGGCCTGCCAGATGAGCTGGCCCGCCTACGACGAGAGCAAGACGGCGGCCTCCTCCGTGGAGATGGCCGTCCAGGTCCAGGGCAAGCTCCGCGGCACTGTCAGCGTCCCCGTAGACAGCGAAGAGGCCGTTGTGGTGGAGGCTGCCAGGGCGGTGGATAAGGTGGCCCGTGCCATTGAGGGCATGGAGATCGTAAAGGTGATCCATGTGAAGAACAAGCTGGTAAACCTGATCGTGAAGCCGGCGAAGTAGGCATACGGACTTTTCTTTAAAAAGGATCTCTAAAGAGGCCGTCTGCGCAAAACTTCCGTGCAGGAGGATTTACATGGAATATACCCGTGAGGAGCTGCTGGAGGCAAAGCGGCAGATCGATTCCACGCTGCACAAGACGGAAAAGGTCATCGAAACCTTTGAGGCCAGAGAAAATCCCCGGCGTTACCGGTCCCAAATCACCCTTGCCAGACGGCGGGCGGAGGCCTTCGCCATTGCCGTCCGTCTGATTGAGCGGGAGCTCGCAGAGAAGGAATAACCCAGAAAGCGGTCCGAAGACCTCCGTCTCCGGACCGCTTTCTGTACGGTTTACAACGCCTCCCAGGAGACCAGCTCCTCCACGGGGATTCGCGTCCTGCTGTGCCGTTCCGGTCCGGCAGGGGGCTCCCCGGCATAGCCCACCGCCAGAATGTTGACCGGCTCCAGATTGTCGGGGAGGCAGAACTCCCTGCGCAGAACATCCGGCTTGAAGTAGCACACCCACACGCTGCCCAGCCCCAGCTCCGTGGCCTGGAGCATCATGTGGTCGGTAAGGATGGACGCGTCGATGTCCCCGGTCTGTTTCTGGTCAAAGGGCCGCACCCACGCCCTGTTGTGGTCGGCGCAGACAATGATGGCCAGGGGCGCGCCGTAGATGTTGGCGGCCCGGCCCACCTTTGCCAGCCCCTCCTCGCTCTGGACGGCCAGCAGGCGGACCGGCTGGCGGTTGGCGGCGGTGGGGGCCACATGGGCGGCCTCCAGAATCTTCTCCAGCTTTTCCCGCTCCACCTTCCTGCCGGCATAGCTGCGGATGGAGCAGCGCGTCTTTGCAATCGTGATAAAGTCCATGATATGTCGTCCTTTCTGAATCATCTGATGTCTGACGGCCGGAAACGCCGTCTGCCATGATTTTACCAGCCCCCGGAAATTTTGCAAGAACGCACTTTTCCGATAGTTACTTCCCAAAAAGACAGTCCTTTTTCAAATAAGCATACCATGGTATAGTAAATGTGAGGTGAGACAATGAAGCAGACGCAGTTCAATTGTCCTGTCGAGGCCACGCTGTCGCTGATTGGCGGGAAATACAAGCCCCTGATTCTCTGGTATCTGGCGGACAGGCCCCTGCACTATATGGAGCTGCAGCGGCGGATATCCGGCGCGACGCCCAAGATGCTGTCCCAGCAGCTTCGGAATCTGGAGAGCTGTGGGATGATCCATCGGGAGGTGATCCCGGAAAAGCCGCCGAAGACGGTGTATTCCCTGACCGCCTTCGGGGAAAGCGTCATTCCCGTCATTGACGCCATGTGCCAGTGGGGTGCAAGGTATCTGGACGGGCTTTCTGCGGAGCATCCCTGAGCTTTCAGGAAGCTCTTACGAGGCAAAAGATGAAATTTCTGAATCGTTTCTGATCCTTTTTCAGGAAAAAGCATCAGAAAAGCAAGTAAGCATCATTCCCCCTGCATGGCCTGTTCCAGGGCCTTCAGCAGGGTATCCCGGTCGATGGGCTTATAAAGAAACAGCTTCGCGCCGATGGTCTCAGCTTCGTTGATGGTATCCTCATAGGCCAGGGAGGATACCATGATGATTCGGGCGTCGGGATGAGCCTCCGCAATCACCTGGGCGGCCTCGAGCCCGTCAATGCCGTCCATGATGATATCCATCGTCACGATATCCGGCTGTACCTCCTCATAGCGGGCGATGGCCTCCTCGCCGTTTTCGCAGTAGGCGGCCACCTCAAAATCGCTGCCCTCCAGCAGCTTACAGATCTGGTACTCCTGGACCCGAGAATCGTCCACCACCATAACCCGTTTTTTCATATCCTCTTCCTTCTTTCTGTCAATTCAAGCCTGCCCGGCAGACGCTCTAGGACACCACGATTTCGCCGTCCACCATTTTGACGGCGCACTGGCGGTGCTCCTGCCGCAGGCGGATCATTTCATCGCCAAAGCTGATTTCCGTATCCGGATAGGCGATGGAGCACTCCAGCCGTCCGGAGCCGGCTTCCGTCTCCTTTTCCGACATCTCCAGCTGGATGCCAATCAGATCGTCCTCCAGCTGCCGCAGCTTCAGCTCCGCCGCGGACAGCCTGACCCGCAGCTTGCCCAGCAGACTTGTCTTGGCCGGACTGTCCAGCTGGCACTCCAGCCGCTCCGCCTCCATCTCCAGGTCCTTCAGCTCCTGCTGGACCACCTCGCGCTCGAAGTTGGTGCAGGGCAGTCCGCCCAGGCTGATGGAGGTCCGGCACTCCGAGGGAGAACCGATGGCACGGGCGTTGACCAGCCTGGCGGCCCAGACCCGGCCGCCCATGATGCTGCCCCGTCCGGAGCGGACCAGCACCTCGCCGTCGCAGTACACCCGGCCGTTGATGATGCAGTCGGCCTGCAGATTTTCCCGGACGTAGATGGTGGAATTTTCAATGTACTTGGCGAAGACGCTCCGGTGGGAGCGGATCACCGTGGTGCCATCGCCCACGATGCCCCGGGCCACGATCAGGTCGCCCCCGGCCTCCACCGTGCTCCCGGCCTCCACCACGCCGCCCACCTGGACGTTCCCCATGGCCCGGACAGTAAAGCCGCTGAGCACGTCGCCCTTGATGTTGACGTCCCCCAGAAAGTTGATGCTTCCGGTGGAAAAGTCCACATTGCCCGGAATGTTCATCACCGGCTTCACCTGGAAGCTGCGCCCGGTAAACTCCACGTGGCCCGCGATGGAAGCCACCAGGGTGACGCCGTCCTCGCTGACCTCCGTGTTCCGCCCCTTGGGCAGGGGCACGGATTTGCCGCTCTTTGCGGGAATCTCCTGATCCAGCACGGTCCGGCCCGGCTCTCCCTCGGTGGGCTCGATGAGGCGGCAGATCGCCTCCCCCTGCTTGACGTTGCGGATGAGGTTCAGGGCGGTATAGTCCACCTGGTCGTACTCGTCCGCCTCCAGCACCCGCTCGACAACTCTGGAGAAATAGTCCACGATATTGCCGTTCTCGCCGTCGAAGGCGGCTTTTCCCGTCGCGATCCGGTGCAGCGTCAGGTACCGGTTCTCCTCCCGGTACAGCCGGTCCGCCAGATTCCTGTTCACGCCGTAGCAGATTTCCTGCCTCGCCATGGCCTGGTAGAGCATCGCCTTGGTCAGCTCCTCCCCTTCCCCCACCGGCGGCAGTACGAACACCCACGCGTACAGCTTATCCGCCGAGAGGAAGAAACAGGGCAGCGCGTCCAGACACAGCGGCTCCGCCGCCTTCTTTTCCTCTCCGGTTTCCGCGTCCTTCTTTCCGTCCTTCTGCTTTCCGGCGTTCCTGCCCTTCTTTCCCCGGGCCTCCTTCCACCGCGCGTTGCACACCTGATTGATGAAGGTACGCAGCCGCAGCAGCTCCCGCTTCTCCACCTCCGGCGGCAGCGCGCCGCCTTCATCCAGAGAGATTCTGGGCGAGGGCTGGTATCCGGCTTCCTTCCGGCGCAGGTTGTAGAGCTGATACAGGGCATGCTCCTGGGGCAGCTCCAGTTTCCCGCCCCTGGAACCACCGTCCTCAAAGGACATTCCCTGGGCAGGCGCCGGAGCAGAAGTCTGCTCCGGCGCGTCCGCCGCCTGCTTCTCGGGCGGGGTCCCGGATAAAAAGGATTTCAGCTTATCCTTGATCGACATGTGTGTCACCCCATTTTCCTGTAATCTGTACTTCTATTATACGTGATTTCTCCGCCGGTGGCAAGAGGCGTTTTTTATCATGCGCATATTCTGTCATCCATTCTTTTTCCTGACACAAAAAGAACCTGGGGGAGGCCCGTATGGTTCCTTACAGGAGCTTTTCAGAAGTTTTCGATCTTTTTATGAAAGGGGCTGGGCACGATGGCGGCGGACTCCCCACGGGTGATGAGCTGTCCGGGACGGGAGGTCCTGTCGGGGCAGCCGCTGAGGACGCCCGTCCTGACGCAGGCGAAAATATAATGGAGCGCGAAAAACTGGTGCCCTTTTACGAAAAAACCGGATGGAATGTATTGACAAAATTTCCGGGATATGCTATGGTGAAAACAGGAAAGGCAGGTGAATGGCATGAAAAGAAGAATTAACCGGTTCGGGAATTTTTGCCGTTCACTGTCCGTAGCCTGACGCGGCTGCTGCCGGAAAGCAGAATGACAAAATTCAGCGTTCCCGAAGATGGGGACGCTTTTTGTTTTGCCGCGAGAAGGAGTTTTATGGCTGTTAATGCAATTCTTTTATCTGATTTTACCGATTCCCGCTTCCGCGCTGCCTTTCAGGCGTACTTTGCCGAGCTGGAGGTCCCTGTTAAAGATTGGGACGGACTGTTCCGCGAGATGAACGAGGAGGGAGATAACCTCGCCTGCTTCCTGCCGGAAGGCGATAGCGCACTGGGGTTTCTCCAGTTTCAGATGACCGGGTTCTCCAACTGGTTTTTTGAGGAGCCCTTCGGGTTCATCCGGGAGTTCTGGGTCCATCCCGCCCACCGGAGGCAGGGGTACGGCTCCCTGCTGCTGGCGCAGGCGGAGGATTATTTTCTGGAGCAGGGCGCGCACCGCGCCCTGCTGACCGCCGACCCCGGCGCCGTGGACTTCTACCTCGCCAGAGGCTACGAAAAGGCCCCCGGCATCCGGGCGAAGAATAAGATGGAGGTATTGGGTAAGACGCTTACTTGAGGAGGTGCGTGATGGAAGCCCTGCAAACCGCGCTGCTGCTGGCCGTTGTTCTCATTCCCTTCTTTCTGGTGCTGGACTATTTCGGCCTGATGGTAATAAAGTCCGGCTATCGGGGGGTGGGAAACACCATGGGGACACCGACAAAATTCCGGGGCGAGTACCGGAACCTGTGCGGCTCAGTTTCCAAGCGGTTCCGCATTGCCGGGAAATATACGACCCTTTCCCTCCGGCTGGAGGCCGGCTCCGGCAGCGCCAGTGTGGAGATTCTGGGTCCCAACAGGATCGCGCTGTACAGCTGGCCCTTTTGCAGCTCCCTGTCGGAGCAGATCGACTGCCGGAACTGGACACATTGCACGGTGCGCATCACCTCGGAAAATTTTTGTGGAAAATTTGATATTTCCCTGCAATAAAGGAAGGAGAAACGCTATGGTAGACATCAATCCTGCCCTCTGTACCGGCTGCGGCCTGTGTAAAGAAAACTGCGCCGTCCACGCCATCGTCCGCAATGAGGACGGCACGTATCGCTGCAACAGGACCTGGTGCTTTGGCTGCGGTCAGTGCGTGGCTGTCTGTCCGGTTGGCGCGCCGTCCATGCCCGGACTGGAAGCGCCCATCCCCTATGCTCCTGGGACCTTTGACCTGGACCCGGACACCCTCCTTAACGCCATGCGCTTTCGCCGGAGCATCCGGAGCTTTACCGGCGAGAAGGCCACCCGCCGGGAGCTGGAGCTCCTTTTGGACGCGGGCCGCTGCGCCCCTACCAGCTCCAACAGTCAGACCGTGGGCTTCACCGTCCTGGATGAGGAATTTGAAGCCATGCGTCCCAAAATCTGGAAGGCCTTTGCCCGCCACGCCCAGGAGCAGGGCCGTAAATTGCTCTACCGCCGCTATGAGAACTATCTGGCCCACCCGGAAGAGCCGGACACCCTGTTTTACGGCGGCAACCAGATGATCGTGGTGACCTCCGAACGCCCGGTGGACGGTGGGCTGGCCCTGGCCAACATGGAGCTGATGGCCCACGCCCTGGGCCTGGGAGCGCTGTACTGCGGCTTTGCCGCCCGGGCCATCGACTCGGACCCGGAGCTGCGGGAGTATTTCGGCGTCACAGAGAAGCGGCATATCGACAGCTGCCTCATTACAGGACATACGAACCTGAAATTCTACCGCACTGCGCCCAGAAACCCGGCCAGGGCAGAGTGGCGGTAGAGAGGGCGGCGTCTTATGGAAAATATTGAGATCAAACCTGTCACCGTTCAGGATGCGGAATTCCTGTTCCGGTTGATGAACGATCCCTCCGTCATGAAAGCCCTGAACGAAGTCCCTACGGAAAAGCGGGATTGGGAAGAAGCCGTCTCCTCCTGGAACGAGGATGCAGACGAAGAGGGGTATATCGTTTTCAGCAGCGGCCAGCCTGTGGGCTGGTTCGCGGTAAACGGTCTGCTGGCGGACGGTCACACGGCATTTCTGAAAATGGCGGCTCTCATGCCTGCTCATCAGGGAAAGCACACTGGTCCCTATGTGATAAAATGGATCCTGGAGCACCTGAAAAACCAGGGGATAACATCCGTTCAGCTGTTTACAGGCCAGGACAATCCGGCGGCGCAGAAATGCTATGCGAAGTGCGGTTTCACCATCGCAGAAGCGTTAAAAGAGCAAATGTCAGACGGAACCATGGCCAGCCGCTACAGGATGATATGCCATCTCTGACGAAACCGCCCGCCGCGTCCCCCGTTCCCTCCGCCTCCCCCTGACAGCGCAAAAAAGTCCGGCAGGCTCACGCCTGCCGGAACTTTTTGCCTTATCAGAGCTTCTCGCGGACCTTGGCGGCCTTGCCCACGCGGTCGCGCAGGTAATACAGCTTGGCCCGGCGCACCACGCCGTGACGCACCACCTCGATCTTGTCGATGGTGGGAGAGTGCAGCGGGAACACCTTCTCCACGCCGATGCCGTAGGACACGCGGCGGACGGTGATGGTCTCCTCGATGCCGCCATGCTTCCTGGCAATGACGGTGCCCTCGTAGACCTGGATGCGCTCGCGGGCGCCTTCCTTGACCTTCACGTGCACCTTGACGGTGTCGCCGACAAGGACTTCGGGCATCTCCTTAAGCTGGGATTTGGTCAGTTCCTTGATGAGATCCATGGGAATTTTCCTCCTAATATACAGGCGTTCTTAACAATTTTACAGAGCGGGCGCACATCCGGCCCCGCCTTATGTCAGAGGACCGCCCTTTATCGCCATGATAGAATACCACAGCGCGTCGGAAAAAGCAAGCATTTTTTTCAAAATTTGCAGGAAAGGCAGCGAATATGAAAGGCGCTGTTCCAAAGGAGGAAGCTCCTGCGAGGCAGCAGCGGGAAATTCTCAAAAATTTTTTGACTTTTTCCATTTAGTGCCCAAACCGCCGTAAAGCGGCGGGTTGTTTCAGGAAAAAGAATCTCATCTGAATAATACAGTTGACACATCTGAAAGAGGCGCGGCTGTCCGGCCGCGCCTCTTTCCATGCTCTATATATCAAAAATCCCGCCCGCGTCCCGGACACGCAGGCGAGGATCTTTGCGCACATGCCGGTTTTTAAGCGGTTGCTTCACTGGGCACACGCTCCCGGAACAGCAGGGAGACGCACCAAAGCCCGCCCAGACCCACCAGCGCGTAGATCACGCGGGAAATCACCGCCATCTGCCCGCCGCAGACAAACGCTACCAGGTCCAGTCCGAACAGTCCGATGACGCCCCAGTTCAATGCGCCGATCACTACCAGGATCAGCGCGATCCGATCCAAAACCATATTTGTTACCTCCTCGTATAATAAGATTTGCAGATAATTTTAAGTGCATCTGTTTAGTAC
>CAJULD010000034.1 GCA_910587505.1 uncultured Oscillospiraceae bacterium
ACCACCTCGCCCAGCAGCTCGGCGAACTTGGCGGCGTGCTCGGCCTCCTCGTAAGCGGCCTTCTCCCAGTACAGGCCGATCTCGGGATAGCCCTCGCGGTGCGCCACGCGGGCCATGGCCAGATACATGCCCACCTCGGAGCACTCGCCGTTGAAGTTGGCGCGCAGGCCGTCGATGATCCGCTCGTCAACGCCCCTGGCAACGCCGACCACATGCTCGGCAGCCCAGGTCATCTCACCCTTCTGCTCGGTGAACTTCGCACCGGGGACGCCGCACTGGGGGCACTTCTCGGGAGGAACATCGCCCTCATGAACATAACCGCAGACAGGGCAAACCCACTTCTTCATAGTAAAAATCTCCTTTTCAATCTTATTTCCTGAATCATTTTATAGACGCCTTCCGGCGTAGCTAACATATTTCACGACTCCGGCGGCAGTCCGGGCACACGCCCCGGTATACCACCGCGCAGTCCTCCAGCAGGAAGCCTCCGCTTTCGCAGGGACGGCCCACCTCCACCGCCGGGAGATCCGCCACCGCGCCGCACAGGCGGCAGCGGGCATGGCTGTGGGGCTGCATTTCTCCGTCGTAGCGGCTGTCGCCCCCGGCCAGGTCCAGACGAAGAATCTTTCCCTCCTCCGCCATCCGGGACAGCACCCGGTAGACCGTGGAACGGCTGATGGCAGGGTGACTCCGGTGGACGCGGTCATAGACCATCGCAGCGGTGGGATGCGTCCCCATTTCGCAAAGCGTGTGGTGAATGATCTCTTTTTGC
Organism: uncultured Oscillospiraceae bacterium; assembly: GCA_910587505.1. GTDB lineage: Bacteria > Bacillota > Clostridia > Oscillospirales > Oscillospiraceae > Pelethomonas. Next base: position 773 of record CAJULD010000034.1, read on the forward strand.
ACGGTGTTTCTGTCCGCCATGGGTCTAACTCCTTATTGGGATTAAATCCTAAAAAGAATATACCCTATACGGAGGAAAAAGTCAAGTGAACTTTTTGTGAACGGAAACGGACCGCCGCCTTGTAAAGCGGCGGGTTTTGTGATATACTCCCTCTGAACCATTTCTGCGGCAGGAGGAGCGCTTTATGGAGGTTGTGTACTATACGGTTAATACCATTAACGGCGACTACGCCTGGCTGACCAGCGACAGCGGGGTGGAGAACCAGGTGGCCATGTTCCTGCTGCCGGAGGGGACGGACGTGGGCAGCAGGCTGAAGTGGGAGAATTTTGAGTGGAGCCTGACATGAGCGGCGGGAGCAGGGGGGAGACGCAGGCGGCTCACCCGGGGATCCTCGGATGGATCCTCGCAGTCTATCTGATCTCCTTTGGCTGCTATGTCCCTATGCTGCTGGAACGCTCCGGGGTGAAAATTCCTGGAGGCCTGCTGACGCTGCGGTATGGCTTTGTGCTGGCCCCGGCGCTGGTCTCCGCGGTATTCCTGCTGGGGGAGCGCGGCTTGCGGCCGTGGCTGCGTCAGAGCTTCAAGGCTGTTTCGCTGAAAGAGGCGGCGGTCTGCCTTCTTGCCGCGCTTCTCGGCATCATGGTCACAGCGGCCTGTTCCCGGCCGGGAGAGGCGGATCTGTTTCGCGCTGCGTATCCCTCCACGGCGGCGCTGGCGGCGGGCTGCGTCTATCTGTTCGCCACCGCGGTGGTCGAGGAGGCGGCGTGGAGGGGATTCCTCTTCCGGCGCGTAGCCGCCGGCAGGGGCGTATTGACACGGGCGGGGCTGTCGGGCGTGATCTGGGCGGTCTGGCACATCCCCATGTGGACGATCCGCAATGCTTTGGGGCTGGCTGATATCGTTCCGCTGCTGATCTGGGCGGTCCTGATCTCCATCGTTTTAGGGATCTTCTTTGATTCATTCGGGAATGTACTTTCCGCCGCTCTGCTGCACGCGGTATTTAATGTGTGCTTTTTGGCGCCCATACAATATAATATTGCCCTCCTGCTTCTGAGCGTTTTCACGGGAGGGATCCTGAAAAAGCGAGCCGGGGCGGATCCCGCGCAGGGGGCGCCCGGCGAATGGAGAAAGGGAGTTACTATGCTGGAAGAAATCATCGCGATTGTCCGGCAGGCGGGGGAGATCGTTCTCTCCGCCCACGACATTGCGGCCCGGACCCACGAGAAGACCTCCGCCGCCGACCTGGTGACGGAGTACGATCTGGCGGTGGAGAATTTTCTGAAGGAAAAGCTGCCGCCGCTGGTTCCGGGGTCTATTTTCTTTGGTGAGGAGGAGGCGGAAAACGCGGATCCCACCTGCGGGTGGGCCTTCATCGTGGACCCCATCGACGGCACCACCAATTTTGTCCGGGGGATGAAGCAGAGCGCCATTTCCGTGGCCCTGGCCCATGACGGCGCAGTGGAGTGCGCCGTGGTGTACGACCCGTTCAAAAACGAGCTGTTTTCCGCCCGGCGGGGCGGCGGCGCGTTTCTCAACGGCAGTCCCATTCATGTCAGCGCTCTGCCCCTCGACCGGGGCGTGTTCGGCATGGGCACCGCCATCTACCGCCGGGAGTATCTGGAGCCCACCCTGCGCCTGACGGAGCAGCTGTTCCGGCGCAGCTGCGATTTTCGCCGCATGGGAGCGGCGGCGCTGGACCTGTGCGCCGTGGCCTGCGGCCGGACGGAGCTGTTTTTTGAGTACAGCCTGTGTCCCTGGGATCACGCGGCGGGGGCGCTGGTGCTTACGGAGGCCGGTGGCTTTGCCTGCACTCTGACGGGAGAGCCCCTTTCCCTGACGGACCGGTGCAGCGTGTGGGCCAGCAACCGGGTAAACAAAGACCTGCTCAGAGAGCTGGAGGTATGACCTATGGCGTATATCCTTGCCATTATCGCATGCGTGGCCGCGGATCAGGCGGTGAAATATTACGTGGTTTCCCATCTGGCCCTGTATGAGAGCGCGCCGCTGATTCCCGGCTTTATGGAGCTGCTCCACATCCGGAATACCGGCGGCGGCTTTTCCATTCTGGCGGGGCATACCTGGATACTGACGGTACTGACGGCGGTGCTGATGGCGGGCGTTGCGGCGGCACTGGTGAAGAAGGTCTTCGCCCATCCGCTGGCCATGTGGACGCTGACGGCCATTCTGGGCGGCGGACTGGGAAATCTCGTTGACCGGGTGCGGCTGGGATATGTGGTGGACATGTTCAATTTCCAGTTTATGCGCTACCCGGTGTTTAACGTGGCGGACATTCTGGTGGTCTGCGGGACCGTCGGATTTGCCGTCTATTACCTGCTGCTCCACGACAGGGAAGCGAAGGGAAAGGAGCCGGAGCATGGAACCGATCTGCCTGACGGCGAGCGCTGAGGACGGAGGGACCCGGCTGGACAGTTTTCTGTCCGCCGCTCTGCCGGAGCTGACCCGCTCCGCCGCCGCGCGGCTCATCGAGACCGGGCAGGTGCTGATAAATGGCCGGGCCGCAGTCAAAAGCTGCCGTCTTTCCGGGGGAGAGGAGATTTCCGTTGCCCTGCCGGACCCGGAGCCCGTGGAGGCCCTGCCACAGGATATCCCGCTGGATGTGGTGTATGAGGACGGCGACGTGATCGTGGTCAACAAACCGGCGGGGCTGGTGGTTCACCCCGCGCCGGGCCATCCGGACGGCACCCTGGTCAACGCTCTGCTCCACCACTGCGGGGACAGCCTCAGCGGCGTGGGGGGCGCGCTGCGGCCCGGCATTGTCCACCGCATCGATCGGGATACCAGCGGCCTGATTATTGCGGCCAAGAACGACGCCGCTCATCAGGCGCTCTCCGCCCAGCTTCAGGATCACACCCTGGCCCGGACCTATGAGGCGGTGGTGGTGGGAAGTCTCCGGGAGGACGGCGGCACTGTGGACGCACCCATCGGGCGGTGCCCCACAGACCGGAAAAAGATGGCGGTCACGGACCGGGGCGGCAGGCGGGCCGTGACCCACTGGGAGGCGCTGGAGCGCTTCCCGGGCTATACCCACGTCCGCTGCCGTCTGGAGACGGGGAGAACCCACCAGATCCGGGTGCATATGGCCTATATCGGCCACCCCATCTATGGGGACACGGTATATGGCGCGAAAAAGCCTGTACCGGGGCTGACCGGCCAGTGCCTGCACGCGGTGGGGCTGCGGTTTGTTCATCCCCGGAGAGGGGAGATTGTGGAACTGAGCTGCCCGCTCAGCGGGGAGTTTCTTTTTTTGCTGGAAAAGCTTCGCCGGCTGTAAGGCTTCTTTGCCGCCCCTGCGGGGCGGCAGGGCAAAATGATCTGATCTGATTCCTTCGGGGCCAGGCCCCCTTGCGCGCGCACCTCCGGTTACCTTTCCCGCGCGGGAAAAGTAACCCCCTCCCCTTGCAAACGAAGCGCAAACTTGTTATAATTTTGTAAAACCTCTGAAAAACAGGAAAGGAGACCGGCCCTATGCCCCATATCCGGCAGCTTTCTCCCCACGTGGCGGACCTGATCGCCGCCGGCGAGGTCGTGGAGCGCCCCGCCAGCGTGGTCAAGGAACTGGTTGAAAACGCCATAGACGCCGGAGCCACCGCCGTGGTGGTGGAGCTCCGGAGCGGCGGCATGTCCCTCATCCGGGTCACCGACAACGGCTGCGGCATTGCGCCGGACGAGCTGCCCACCGCCTTCCTGCGGCACGCCACCAGCAAGCTCCGGGAGGCGGGCGACCTGGCGGCCATCGGGACCCTGGGCTTCCGGGGGGAGGCGCTGGCCGCCATTTCCGCCGTCAGCCGCCTGGACGTGTACTCCCGCCGGAAGGGGGAGCAGCTGGGCGCGTCCCTCCATCTGGAGGGCGGCGTCCCCGGCCCCGTAGAGGAAGCGGGCTGCCCGGAGGGCTCCACCTTTGCGGTCCGGGATCTCTTTTACAATACGCCCGCCCGCCTGAAATTCATGAAAAGCGACAGCGCGGAGGCGTCCGCCGCCTCCGCGCTGATTGCCCAGATTGCCCTGAGCCATCCGGAGGTGTCCATCCGGTATCTCCGGGACGGGAAGGAGGAGCTCCATACGCCCGGAGACGGCAGGCTCCTCTCCGCCATCTATGCCGCGCGGGGCCGGGACTTTGCCCTGTGCCTGAGGGAGGTGGACGGGGGCGGCGAGGGCATCGCGGTCCGGGGCTATGTCACCGAGCCGCTGGCGGGCCGGGGAAACCGGGCCATGCAGACCTTCTTCTGCTGCGGCCGGATCATCAGGTCCGCCCTGCTGACCACCGCCCTGGAGGAGGCCTACGACAACCGGCAGATGAAGGGCAGGTACCCCGGCTGCGTCCTTCACATCGACCTGCCGCCCCATCTGGTGGACGTGAACGTCCACCCCGCCAAGACGGTGGTGAAATTTGTCAACGAGCGGGCGCTGTTTTCCGCCGTGCATCACACTGTGAAGGATGCCCTGGACGGTCCGGCGGCGGCTCCGGTTCAGGCTGCCTCCGCGCCGGCGCAGGTGTCTTCCGCACCGGCCGGCCGGCCTGTTTCCGGCGGGCCCCGGCCCCGTTCCGGCTTTTTCCAGACCATGGACGCCCGGACCTTCCGGGAGAAGGCCGCCTCCCATCCGGGAGAAATCCGAATCACCGGCTCCGAGCAGAGGGGCGCTCTGGCATTTCATGACGTCGTGCAGCCTCCCGGTCCCCGCCGCCGTCCGACGGAGCCGGACCGGCCGGTTGCCGCGCATACCGGCGCGCCGACGGAGCCCCCGCGGAATCCCCCGTGTCCGGAGCCGGAATCTCCGCCGCCGGAGCAGCTGGCGCTGGAGTCCGGACCGGCCCCCTGGCGGTTCGCCGGGGAGGTGCTGCACACGTACATCATTGCCGAGGATGGCAGCGACGTGTGGCTGATCGACAAGCACGCAGCCCACGAGCGGATGAACTTTGACCGCCTGAAGGCCAACGCCGTTCCCGTCATGCGCCAGCAGCTTCTGGCCCCCCAGGCGGTGGACCTGCCGGGGGAGCAGTACGCCGCTTTGCTGGAGAATCTTCCCCTTCTGGAGGAATTCGGGTTTGAGGCGGAGGACTTCGGCGCCGGATGCCTGATGATCCGGGGGATTCCCTCCGATCTGGACGCCGGACTGGTAAGAGAAACACTGGAGGAGCTGGGGGAAAAGCTGCTGACAGCCGGCAGCGCGGACCCCGCCGCCGCCCGGGACGCGATGCTGCACACCATGGCCTGCAAGGCGTCCATCAAGGGCGGCTGGACCTCCGACCCGGAAGAGCTGAAGGTCCTGATTGCCAGGGTCCAGAGCGGAGAGATACAGTATTGTCCCCACGGACGGCCCGTCAGGGTGAAGCTTTCCAGGTACGAGCTGGAAAAAATGTTCAAACGGGCGTAGCGCCCGGTGGAGGCGAAAGGAGCGCGGCATGCAGCCACAGGTTCTCTGCGTCGTCGGTCCGACGGCCTGCGGCAAGACGAAAATGGGCGTTTTGCTGGCAAAGCGCTTTGGCGGCGAGGTGGTCAGCGTTGACTCCATGCAGATTTACCGGGGGATGACCATCGGCTCCGCCGCCCCGACGGAGGCGGAAATGGAGGGCGTTCCCCATCATATGGTGGGGGTGGCCGACCCCCGGGAGAGCTGGTCCGTGGCCCGCTATGCGGAGGTGGCGGACCGGTGCGTGCAGGAGATTTTGGGAAGAGGGCGGCTCCCCGTACTGGTAGGAGGGACGGGGCTGTATCTGGATGCCGTCATAACGGGGCGGCGGTTTGCCCCCGGCGCGTCCGGCGGGGCAGTCCGCCGGGAGCTGGAGCGGGAGCTGGAGGAGAAGGGAGTCGCCCCTCTGCTGGAGCAGCTGCGGGCGGTGGACCCCCTGTCTGCGGAGAGGCTCCATCCCGCGGACACCAGACGCATTGTCAGGGCGCTGGAGGTCTACCGGGAGACGGGGGAGCCCATTTCCCGGCATAACGCCGCGACCCGGGCCCAGCCTCCCCGGTACGCTCCCCACTATATCGGCCTTGCCTTCCGGGACCGGGAGGATATGAAGGCCATGATCGACCGGCGGGTGGAGGGGATGCTGGCCGCGGGCCTTACGGAGGAGGTGCGCGCCCTCCTGGCCGCGGGCGTCCCCCGGACCGCCACCGCTTTCCAGGCCATCGGGTATAAGGAGCTGCTTCCCACCCTGGAGGGCGGAACGGAGCTCCGGGACGCCGTGGAGGAAATCAGGCTCCGGTCCCGGCAGTATGCCAGGCGGCAGCTGACCTGGCTGAGGAGGAATCCTGACATACGCTGGATTTATTGGGAAAAAGAACGGAATTTTGCCGCCGCTCTCCAAATTGCGACAGAAATCCTCACTGCCCAGGGGCTACAATAGTCCCTGGGGGACAAGCCGCCGTCAGGCGCATGTCTGCCCCGCAATAAAAGCAAAAGAGAGGTAGACAACCATGAGCAAATCACCAAACCTGCAAGACGTATTCCTGGCTTCCGCCCGGCGGAACGAGACTCCGGTTACGGTATTCCTGATGAACGGCTTCCAGATGCGGGGCGTCATCACCGGCTTTGATTCCTTTACCGTGGTCCTCACCGCCGAAGGCAAGCAGAACCTGATTTACAAGCACGCCATTTCCACCGTCAGTCCGGCGCGGACCGTGGATCTGGCGGAATGGGAGGACACCCTGTAACCGGCAGCCGGTCCGCCCCGGAGAGAGAGAACGTACATCATGAAAAACAGCACGTTTGCGACAAAATTGATGCTGGCCGCCATTACCCTGACCGTACTGGTCTATTTCGGCGTAAACCTGGCCGCCTATTTTTCCGATCCCTACACGACCACCGTGGCATTCAGCTATGTGGGGGAGAACGCGGTCACCGTCTCCGGCTATGTGGTCCGGGATGAGGAGGTCCTGGAGGGCGGCGGCGACCTGGTCTACTCCTCCCGGAGCGAGGGGGAGCGGGTCGGCCGGGGCGGCGTCGTCGCTCTGGTGTACCCCGACGCCCAGGCGCTGGAGGACGCCAACACGCTTCGGGAGCTGACCGGCCGGATGGACCAGCTGCAATATGCCCGCTCCCTGGCGGAGGGCAGTCAGGCCTCCGCCCGTCTGGATGACGAGATTGCCGGGACCCTTTCCGGCTTCCGCGGCGCTATGGCCTCCGGAGATCTGGAGGCGGCCTCCCGGACCGGGCAGTCCCTTCGCGCCGCGGTCCTCCGCCGGGAATACGCCTACTCCGGCGCAGAGGGACTGGACGCCTCCATTGCCTCCCTGCAGGAGCAGATCAGCGCGCTGTCCGCCGCCGCCGGGGAGGTTGCCACCCGGGTTTCCGCGCCGGAGGCGGGACTGTTTTCCGGACTGGTGGACGGGTACGAGTCCGTTTTGTCCCTCGCGTCGGTCCAGGAGATGACGCCCGCCGGATATCGCACCATTGCGCCCGTCTCCACCGGGGGCGTGGGCAAGATGATCTATGGCGATGAGTGGGCCTTTGTCACCCTGATGCGCAGCGAGGATGTGAAGCGCCTTCAGAAGGGGGATACCGTTACCCTGCGGTTCCAGAAGGGGCTGGACCGGGATATGAGCATGAAGGTATCCTATATCAGCGAGGAGGAGGGCGGCCGCCGGGTGGTGGCCTTCAGCACCCGGCGCTACCTCCATCTGGCCACCCTTCTGCGCCACCAGAACGCCCAGGTGATTTTTGCCAGTTACGACGGCATCCGGGTGCCCCGCAGCGCCGTCCGGGTGGACGCCCAGGCGGTGACCGACGAGAACGGACAGCCCGTTCTGGACAGCCAGGGGAATCCCAAGACCCGGCCTGTTACCTGCGTCTACTGCCTCTGGGGCGATACCGCCCGGCTCAAGCCGGTGAAGGTGCTCTGGCAGGAGGAGGAATATATTCTGGTGGCCGCCGACGAGGAGGCCCTCACGGGCTTCTCTCAGGGGCAGGTCCGGGAGGGACGCCGCCTCCGGGCCGGAGACCAGGTGATTACCGCTGCGGCGGAGATGTACGACGGAAAGGTGGTCCGGTAGATGAGCATTGCGGAAAACATTGGGCGCATCCGGGAGCGGATGAACGCCGCCGCCCTGGCGGCGGGCCGGGACCCGGCGGAGATTCTGCTGGTGGGAGCCAGCAAGATGAACGGCGCAGCCGCCTGCCGGGAAGCCATCGCCGCCGGGATCGACGCGCTGGGAGAAAACCGGGTGCAGGAGATGACCGCCAAGCTGGCGGAGCACGCCTATGACGGCGCGCCCCTCCACTTTATCGGGCATCTCCAGCGCAACAAGGTCCGCCAGGTGGTAGGGAAGGCTGCTCTGATTCAGTCGGCGGGCTCTCTGGAGCTGCTGGAGGAGATCCGGCGGCAGGCGGAGAAGCAGGGGCTGGTTCAGGATGTGCTGCTGGAGGTAAACATCGGCGGGGAGGAGAGTAAAAGCGGTTTTTCCCCCGATGAACTGTACCCGGCGGCAGAGGCGGCGCGAACATTTCCCGGCATTCGTGTCCTTGGACTGATGACGATTCCTCCCGTCGCGGAGGAATCCCATGGGAATTTGCCCTATTTTGAGAAAGTTTCCAAGCTTTATGTTGACATAAGCCGGAATTTGTATGATAATAGCTTTAAATACCTGTCCATGGGGATGAGCGATGACTTTGAGGATGCCATAGCCGCCGGAGCGACCATGATCCGGGTTGGCTCGGCCATCTTTGGGCATAGACAGTACCAAGTATGATTTGGAGGTTTCCACCATGAGCTTTTTCGACAACATCAAGCGGATGATCAGCCCTCTCAGCGACGAGGACGACGATTACCCCGAGTTCTTCGGCGACGGCGACTCGCCCTTTATCGACGAGCGTCCCCGCAGCGGCGACCGGAGCGGCGCGGTGGACAGCCGCCGGGGCAAGGTGGTGAACATCCACGCCACCACCCAGCTGAAGGTGGTGCTGGTGAAGCCGGAGCGCTTTGAGGCGGCCAGCGAGATTGCCGACCATCTCAAGGAGAAGCGCACGGTGGTGGTGAACCTGGAATCCACCCACAAGGATATTGCCCGGCGGCTGATTGACTTCCTCTCCGGCGTGGCCTACGCGGGAGAGGGGAAAATCAAGAAGGTTGCCGCCAATACGTACATCATCACCCCCTATTCGGTGGACATTCAGGGAGACCTGATCGATGAGCTGGAGAGCAACGGGATGTATTTTTAAAAGTCAAATGAAACGGCCGCGCCATTTCATTTGAAGAGGGATTTCGCTGCGTTCTGCGCTTCACCGTCAGTCGTGGACTGACGGTTCGACGCTCACTTCGCGAGAAGTGTTTTTTCAAGGCGCCTGTCCTTGAAAAAACGATTGGATGTTATTTCGCGCCAGCGGACGCGAAACTCTGCGAGGCTTTTTAGCTCTACTTGGATTTAGGAGGGACCACATACGATGATGACCCCGCAGGAAGTGGCGAACTGCACGTTCGCCAAATCGATGATGGGCGGCTATAACATGGCGTCGGTGGATGATTTTCTGGACAAGCTGACGGAGGACTACGCCGCGCTTTACAAGGAAAACGCCGCGCTGAAGGCCAAGCTGAAAATGACGGTAGACAAGATGACGGAGTACCGGGAATCGGAGGACGCCATCCGCTCCACCCTGCTGGCGGCGCAGAAGATGTCCACAGCCATGCTGACCGAGGCGGAGCAGAAGCGGGACGCCATGATTGCCGGCGCTTCCGCCGAGGCTCAGGCACGGGTGACCGAGCTGAAACAGCAGATTGCCGAGGAGGAGCGCCGCCTGTCGGCGGTGCAGTTCCAGGTGGACAAGGAGCTGGAGGCGGAGCGCAGGCGCCTGAACGTGGGCCAGGAGCAGCTTCGGGCCTTTATCAAAGAGGTCCGGGCGGTGTGCGAGGAGGAGCTTGCCCAGCTGGAGCTGCTGCCGTCGCTTCCGGCAGAGGAACCCAGGCCGGAACCGGTGGTGCAGGTGATCCCGCCCGCCCCGCAGCCGGAGCCCCAGGGGAAAGAAGAGGACCTTTCCCACGATGATCTGGTCCAGGCCCTCTCCGCCTTTGCGTCCGTGGAGGAGCCGGAGCCGTCCCCTGCTCCCCGGAGCGACCCGGAGCCTGCCGAAGCCGAAGAAGACCCCTTTGCGGAAGAGGATCTGGAGGACACGGAGGCAACGAGGATCATCAACCTGGACGATCTGCAGTTTGGCCCCAATTATACGAAAGACTGACAAGGAGGCGGCCTGCGGCCGCCTCCTTGTGTCAGAAAAGATGCATTGCTTCTTTTCTGACACAGGGAAGACGAAAGGAGAAACGCCATGTCAAATCAGACCATCGTAGCTCTCCTCTATGACTTTGACAGGACCCTGTGTACCCAGGATATGCAGAACTACGCCTTTATTCCCTCCCTGGGGCTGGCCCCCGGCGACTTCTGGAAAATCGCCAACGATTTCGGGCGGCAGGAGAAGATGGACAGCGTCCTGGCCTACATGTATACCATGCTCCGGGAATCGGAAAAGCGGGGTCTGCCGCTGACCCGGCAGCAGCTGAACCACTGCGGGCGGAGCGTCTCCTTTTTCCCCGGCGTCACCGACTGGTTCCGGCGGATCAATCAGTACGGGGGCCTGCTTGGCGTACAGGTGGAGCACTATGTGATCTCCTCCGGCCTCCGTGAGATCATCGACGGCAGCGCCATTGCCGGCGAATTCAGGGAGGTTTACGCCAGCGAATTTTTCTACGACGGACAGGGACGGCCGGTCTGGCCCCGCCTGGCGGTGAACTTCACCGCCAAGACCCAGTTTGTTTACCGGATCAACAAGGGAGTGCTGGACGTCTCCGACGACCGGACCCTTAACGACTCCATGCCTGACGACAGCAAGCGGGTGCCCTTCTCCAATATGATCTATCTGGGTGACGGACTCTCCGACGTGCCCTGCATGAAAATGATGCGGGCCTACGGCGGCCAGGCCATCGCCGTTTACCAGGCGGTGAACCGCCGGGGCGTGGAACAGCTGCTGCGGCAGGGCCGGGTGGACTTCATCTATCCCGCCGACTACCGGGAGGGCGCGGCGCTGGAGATCACGGTGAAAAACATCATCCGGAAAATGGCGGTCAGCCAGCAGCTCTATGAGGAGAACGCCGTACAGCTGCGGGCCATTCAACAATAAAAAATTTTTCGGCACAGGAACATTTCCTTTTCCTTTGCGTCTGTATCAGTATAGAGCACTTGCAGAAACAGAAAGGGAGGAAAATCGGATGAAAAAGAAACTGTTTGCCCTCAGCGCGGCCCTGCTGCTGCTCCTGTCCCTGGCCGCCTGCGGCGGCAGCGCAGGCGGCGCCGACTTCAATTCCACTGCGCAGTCTGTTCCCCGCGCTCCCGCTTACACGGAAGAAAAGGGCTATGACATGCCCGCGGAGGAAATCGGGTGGGATACCGCCATGCCCGCTCCCGAACCGGAGAGCCCCGAAGGCGGTTATGGCGGAATGGACGGCAGCTACGGCGGCGTCCCCGCCAACGCCAAAATTATCTACACCGCCGACATGGACCTGGAAACCAGGGAGTTTGACGACGCCTCGAAGGCTCTGGCGGAAATCGTCAAAGAGCTGGGGGGATATTTCGAGGGACGCAACGTCAACCAGGGCGGACGTTACCGCAGTCTGAACTGCACCGTCCGGGTTCCGGTGGACAATTTTGTCACCTTCCTGGACCGGGCCGGGGAGGCCGCCCATGTGACCAGCCGCTCCGAGTACCTGGAGGACGTCAGCGAGGCCTATTACGATCAGGAGACCCGTCTGGCCACCCAGCGCATCAAGCTGGAGCGCCTTCAGGATCTTCTGAGCAAAGCGGAGAACATGGCGGACATCATCACCATCGAGAGCGCCATCAGCGACACGGAGCTGCAAATCGAGTACCTCACCGGCAGCCTCCGGAAGTACGACAGCCAGATCAACTACTCCACGGTTAATCTCTCTCTCCGGGAGGTCTACCGCCTTTCTACCGACGAGGAGGTCCCGATGACCTTCGGCGACCGGCTGGCCGTGGCCTTTTCCAGCGGCCTGTCCGCCGGTGTGGCCAATCTGGACGATTTCGCCATCTTCGTTGCCCGGAACTGGCTGACGCTGCTGCTTTTTGCGGCGGTTATTGCCGGTGTGGTGCTGCTGTTCCGCCGCAGCAGGAAAAAACGGGCGGCAAGGTTCGCGCCGGTCCCGCCCCCGGCAGGCGGCGCAGAGGAGAAGAAGCCCGAAGAGAAAAAGGAAGATTGACGCCCGCAGGGGCCGGCGCGGAGGCCGGCCCCTTTTTCAGGCGTGTGATATGCATGCTTTTTGGATAAAAACATCCGCGGACTTCAGGACATATTGATTTATCAAGGTGCGCTGCGGCAGTCCTTTGGGCAGCCCGGCTGCGCTGGCCTGATATCCGGCCGGGGCATCGACTTGCTTCAGTACATAAAAACCCGGAGGTGGTCTTCCCTCAGCATGGGTTTAAAAAAGGGGAAAAGTTGCCGGAGAAGAGGCAACTCTCGGGAAAATTTTCTCCTGCCGCCACGGCAGGCATCCGGCATCAGGCGGCTCCACGGGTTTAAGAATCTGTATTCATAATCGGTTTTCCGGTTGCCTTTTATTCGTACAGAAGGCAACCGCAGGTCTGAGGCGCGAAGCTCCGGATCCGGTAAAGAGGCGTTTTCCCGAAACGCCCTTGACAATATCGAATATCGGTATTATAATGGCGGCAGAACTATCGAATATCGCTATTGCAGAAAGGAGGCTGTCCCATGGCGCGGGAAAAATTTCAGACCCTGACGGAGCAGATGTTTTATATCCTGCTGTGCCTCCAGCGGGAGTGCTGCGGGGTGGACGTGATGGACCGGGTGGCCCGGATGACCGGGGGCCGGGTGACCATCGGCCCCGGCACCCTGTACAGCCTGCTGGACAGCTTCCAGCGGGGGGGCTTCATTCAGGAGACGCGGGTGGAGGGCCGGAAGCGCAGCTATCAGATCACCGTGAAGGGCCGGCTGCGGCTGGAAGAGGAGGTCCGGCGGCTCCGCCGCCAGACAGAGGACTATGCAAAGTACGGAGAGGAGGTCCGCGCATGAGCCGGGAGACAAAGCGCCAGATGTTCTGGTACCAGGTGGACGACACCGGGGCGATTGCCCGGCATCTGGAGAAAATGGCCGGGAAGGGCTGGCTGCTGGAGAAGGTGGACAACTGGTTTTTTACCTTCCGCCGGGCCGACCCCTGCCGGGTCAGATACACCGTCACCTTTTTCCCCGAGGCCTCCATCTTTGACCCCGGCCTCACCGAGGGGCAGGAGACCTACGCGGACTACTGCCGGGCCGCCGGGTGGGAGCTGGCGGCGGCCTACGGCCCCATCCAGTACTTCCGCTCCACCCGTCCGGACCCCACGCCCATTGAAACCGACGAGGCGGTGAAGCTCTCCGCCATCCGGCGGACCATGCGGAAAACCGCTGTGCCCAGCTACGCCATGCTGCTGCTTCTGCCGCTGATATACCTGCCGCTGCTCTCCATCCAGCTCCGGCATCCCATGGAGTTCTTCAGCAGCAGTTCCCAGCTGGCGCAGCTGGCCCTGATGGCGGGGATCGGCCTCTTTTCCCTTGGGAATCTGCTGGATTATCTGAGCTGGGTGCTGCGCTCCCGACGCAACCTGGCCCGGGGCGGGCCCTGCGTCCGGCCCCACACCCGCTTCCGGATGGGCCTCAATGTCATGATGCTGGCCGTGTGCGCCGTCGCGCTGGCCGTGTTTCTCCTGGACCCGGCCCTTGCAGGACGGCGGCCCGCCCTGCTCCTGTTTCTGGCGCTGTATGGCGGCGTCATCGCGCTGGGCCGCTGGATTCTGCGGGCGATGAAGAAGCGGGGAACCAGCCGGGGCAATGCGAAGGGCCTGTATTTCGCCTTTGCCCTGGCGGCGGGGCTGGTGGTGGGCGTCGGGACCCCCGTACTGTTCGGCGTCCTGGACGGCGCGGGGGTGATCCGCCTGGGCCGGGAGCCGGCGGAGACCTACACCAAAACCTGGAAAAACGCCGCCTGGACCCACACGCTGAACGTCTTTTACGACGATCTCCCCGTCACCCTGGAGGATCTGGGCTATGCCGTCACGCCGGAGGACCACTGTACTTACGAAGCGGAGATCAGCCGCTCTCCGCTGGCCACTTACAGCGCGTACACACAGGAGGCGCTCAGCTCCGACAGCGATCTTCCCCGGCTGGTTTATCAGACCTGTGACGCCCGGTGGCCCTGGCTGCTGGCGCGGTGCTGGGAGAGCCTGACGGCGGAAGAGAACGAAACTCCCTGGCCCCTGCAGCGGATGGACCCCGCCCCCTGGGGCGCGGAGGAGGCGTATCAGGAGGTGGGCTATGACTCCTTCTGCCTCCGTTACCCGGACCGGATCGTCACCTGCCGCCTGTCCGGCGGCCCTCCGCCGGAACAGATCGAGGCCATCGTCCGGGCACTGACAGAGAAATAAAACGCGGCGCGCACCGTCAGACCAAACGGTGCGCGCCGCGTTTTCCGGCCTATTTGCTGAAACGGAAAACCTTGTCCCCCGGATTGACCATGCCCAGCTGGTCCCGGGCGATGTCCTCCATCAGGGCCTGACTTCCGCTGTTGTCCAGGTCCTCCTTCAGCTGCCGGTTGGTCTCCTGGAGTTCCGCCAGCTGCTGCTCGTAGACCTTTTCCTCCTCCCGCGCGGCGTGAAGCTGTCCAAACATGCTGGAAATCTGCACGCCGAGTCCAAGGAGCAGGGCCGCCAGAACCAGCATGGTCAGTCTGCTGCCGGGCCGGGGACTCTCCGGCGGCCGTTTGCTTTTCTTCTTCCCGGACGGTCTGCCCATCTCTTCCTCTCCCTCCTGCCGGGGCGGCTTTCGCCGTCTGCGCAGTGATGTACCTTTTATTGTAACCCAATTCCGGGAAAAAGAAAAGACTTTTTTTCCTGCCCGCCCGCATTTTTTGAAAAACCTTTCCACCAGCTGCACCGGCAGCAGCGCCAGAGACAGCCAGAAGGCCCACACCGGCCGCAAAATCGCGCCCAGCAGGCACCAGAACAGAATGGCGCCCCCCAGAACGCCCAGCGCCACGAAAAGCCGCAGCTCCCCCTCCCCCGCCAGCACGAAGAAGATCACCGAGACCGCCGCCGTCAGACAGAAGGCCGCGTCCAGCAGACCGCCCCACACCTTCCCGCCCAGGCCCCGCAGGGTCCCCAGCAGGTCGTACACCAGCCCCAGACACATGCCCAGGCCGATGGAGCGCAGGAACAGAAGAAGCTGCCCGGATACGTAAGTCCGCATACCGCTCAGCCGAACAGCCGGCGGAACAGTCCGCCCTGGCCGCTCCGGGGCGCGGTGTCCTCATAGAGCAGGGTATGAATGGCGCCGTCCACGTGAAGCTCCCCGCCGTCCAGGTTCAGCTTCCCGATGTGCAGGCCGGAGCCGCCCACTACCAGGGTCCCGGCCGTGGTATTCATGACAATTTCCTCCTCGTCGAACCGCTCCACCTCTTCCACGCCGGAGACCAGCAGCCGCTCCCGGCCGTCCAGCTCCAGCCGGTGCTGCATCCCGCTCAGTTCTTCATACGGCATAAGGTCGCTCCTCCCAATGCAGGTTTGTTCTATATATATGGGGAGTCTGTCCTGTTTATGCCGCCGGCCTGGGCGGACGGTTTGTGCAGGGCCGCCGGATGTTCCGGCGGCCCTGCATATTGACAGGAGGGAAAAATCAGTTAGAAAGCGTAGAAGGCGGCGTTGATCTTGACGGTGTCTTCGTCCTCCGGCGCGTCTTCCCCGTCTTCATCCGCATCGGTCAGGCAGGAAACAGAACAGTCCCTGGCCAAAGCCTGGATAACGGACATCTGCTCCCCGTTTGCGCAGAACACGATGGAGTCCGTGATGCTCACCAGCTGTTCCTTCAGCAGCTCCGGCGTCACATCCTCCGCGATGGTCACGTTGGCGCAGTCAAGGATGCTCACGCCGTCCTCCGCGTCCGAGAGCAGGCTGGCGGTGACTTCCAGGGCGGGCCGGTCGCAGATCAGCACGCCGCCGACTACGTGGAGCCTGTCATACGTCAGATCCATCTCCAGCACCCGGTCCTTCAGGCTGCGGCAGACCCGGAGATTGCCGTTGATCTGCAGGCAGGAGACCTGGTCCAGCACCGCGGCGGCATCCGGGCCGATGGTCAGGCGGCCATTGATATACAGCTTCCCGCCATACCGCTTGAGCAGCGCCCCGTTGAGCTCCGCGTCGTCGTCCACGTAGGCGCAGCCGTCGGGCAGGATCACGATGTCCGTCTTCTCGTCGAACAGGGGCACGGCGGCCTCCGCCAGAGACTCGGAAACCAGCAGCTTCCTGGTGACAAAGCGGACGTTCTTCTCCGCCAGCCTGCCGAAGTCGATGTCGGGGGACAGGGCGACGATCCTGCTGGCGGCATAATAGACTGCGTCCTGCCTGGTCCGGAGGTGGAAGAAGCGGTCCAGCACGGCGGACTTTTTCAGGACGATCGCCCCGTCGGGGTAGACCTGGACGGGACCGTTGATGCTGAAGGCCCTCAGCAGGCCCGCGATGCTGGCCGGACAGGTGACGGGACCGTTGATAATCATCCCGGCGTAGCCTTTCAGCACCGCCTCGCAGCCGGCCTCGATGTCCACGGGGCCGTTGGCCACCAGGAACAGCTTTTCCTCCGGCACGGCCTGCCCCGCGGTGATGGACAGGGGGCCGTTGACGGTGGAGAAGCGGGCGTTCTCCTCCAGGATGACGGTATTGGCGCAGTTGAGCCTGGCCCCGTACCGGCTCAGCAGGGCCTGGGCGGCGGGGCTGGTGATGATGCCGGCGGCGTTGATCTTCACCTCTTCACAGGCGCTGAGCAGCTCCTCGGTGATGTTGCGCACGTCGCAGACGGCGGCGTTGACCTTCAAGGTTTTCTTGTTCTCCATGGTTACATTCCTCCCAAATCTATTATAATGTGTTTTCCTTACAGCTTTGCCCGGTACATCCGGCAGTAGGACTCCAGCAGGGCCCGGCCCTCCCGATTGGCCGCCAGACCGGCCAGGCCGCTGCGCTCCAGCAGGGCGTCCCTGCGGTCCTTTTCCATGGGGTTATACCAGGGCCGGACGTTTTTTACTTTCTTCATATCAGATTCCATCCTTTCTAATCCTGAATCCACTCCCGCAGCCGCCGTTTGGCGGAGGAGAGCCGGGAGCGGACCGTGGCGGGCGGCAGATCGAACAGCTCGCCCAGTTCCTTTGAATTGTACCCCTCAAAATACCGCAGGGTGAAGACGGTCCGCTCTCCCTCCGGCAGGCGGGCGATGAGCTGGGCCACGGCGGCCTGGCTCAGGTCCTCCTCGAAGGGAGCAGGGGGGAAGCGCTCCTCCTCCGTGGGCGCTTCCCGCGCCTGCTTCCGGATCTGGTCGATGAACGCGTTCCGGGCCGTTTTGTACAGCCAGGCCCGGCGCTGGCCGGCGGACAGGTCCTCCACGTCCTCCCAGTGGGTGAAGGCGCGCAGCCAGGTCTCCTGGACCAGATCCTCGGCGGCGGATTCATTTTTGGTCATGGCGGTGCAATATGCCAGCAGGTCTCTGTAAAATCTGCCGTAGAGGTCTTCAAGCTCCATTGGCGGGCCGCTCCTCTCGTGTGTGTTCAATAATAAAACGGATGAAGGGATGAAAGTGTTGACGGAAAAGCAAAAAAATTTTCCCCGCACCCGGCGGGTACGGGGAAATTTCTTAAAGTTCTTTTTGCCCTGCTTTTTCTTTCAGGAAAAAGTGTCATCCAAAGATCGACAGACCCGGCGAGCCGTCGTCCGGCGGCAGCTGGGGTTCGTCCCAGGAATCGGGATAGGGGTCCTCCGGCAGCAGGCCTGGCAGATCGCCGCCGTTCTCCCCATACTCCGGAATGGTGGTACCCATGGCCGGCTTGCCCCGGGTGCCCACGAGGATGATCTCATTCCGGTTTTTGTAGTTGCTGTTGGCCTCTTTGGCGCTGGAAATCAGTTTGCCGTCCCCGCTGTAGACGTTGCGGTAGGAGACCACCTGATGGCCGGTATAGGGACTCTGCTTCTGCTGCCGGGTGCCCCAGTCCAGCTCGTCCGTCTCCACGTATTCCGTCTCATAGGGCGTGTCGCCCAGGTTCTTGTAGGTCATCTTGACGTAGGTGTCGTCCGTTTTGGTGCCGGCGATGCTCACGGTGATTTTGCTGTTTTCATAGCTGACGTCCAGCCGGATGGGATAGCCGGTGTCGTTTTTGAACCGGAACTCCGGACCGCCCCAGCTGACCGTGGCGTCCATGCCCCAGGTGATGTAGCTGGGCGCGTAGCGGTGGGCGTAGCGCTCCACGATTTCCAGATTGGCCAGCAGCGTGGCGTAATAAATGGTACTGGACACCTGGCAGATGCCGCCGCCCACGGTTTCCACCGTCTCCCCGTTGACATAGGCCGGGGCAGCGCCGAAGCCCCGGTCGGTGGTCCGTCTGCCCACCACCGCGTTATAGTCGAATACGTCCCCGTCGTTGAGGATCACGCCGTTGCAGCATTCCCCCGCCAGCCTGACGTTGTTGCGCCGGACGCTGGTACCGCCCACCTTCGTCGTGGTCGTGCTCAGCACGTCCCGGAACAGCACCGCCTCCAGCTCCGCGGCGGTCATGGAGGGACGGGTTACCTCGGCGGGGAGCCGGATGGTCTCTCCGGGGGCCGCGGCGTCCAGCGCGAACCGGGCCGCCTGGGGATCCAGGTCCACGCCCACCGTCCCCTCCACCACCTTGCCGGTGGGAATGTCGTACCGGGCCGGGCTGGGCTCGGCGTTCAGCTCCTGCGCGATGGTTTCCAGATCCAGCTCCTGGCCGGGAACCGTCTCAAAGGGGGCCTCCACCTCGCCTGACTCGCCGTTGAGGGCCGTCAGGGCCCGGATCAGGCCCGGCTGATCCAGAAAGCGCCCCTCGGCGGACCGGGTGGCGTAGATGCCGTCGGCGGTCAGCTCGTAGCTGCCGTCGATCTGCTCCCGGTCAAAGGAGGCGGCCAGCTCCTCCGCCGTGGACCGGAGGACCCCGTCGTCATAGTAGACCGTCAGGTCCATGGGCACGTCCACGCCCACCAGACCGCAGAACATGGTCCAGGCATTTTTCAGCCAACCGGCCGCGCCCTCCTCCCGGCCCACGTTCCAGGCCGCGCCGGCAATGGATTCCTCGTCGATGTAAGCGCCCAGCTCCCGCTGGGTCCGCTCCCCCAGGTCCTCGCCGGCGGCGGTAATGGAGACCCGGCCGGAGAGCAGCGCGTCGGCCGACACCGTCTGCCGGAGCTGCTGCCGGGAGAGGCCCGACAGATCCCTGTCCCCCAGCGTCACGCCGGGGAAAACCCTGTCATAGCCGCCCGTATAGGCGCAGAAGCCCGCAATCCCGCCAATTACCAGCGCGGCAATCAGCCCCAGGGCAATCCAGCCTGCCCTGGATTTTTTCTGTACGGTCTGCGTACCCCCGGCCAGGGCGACCCGTTTTCCGGACATGGCAACCTCCTCCTTCCCCCAAAATACGGGGGAAGCATTTGCATAAAATCACATGATCCAGTGTACCACAAATTACGGGAAAAAGATTTACAATTTTGTAACAAGCGCGTGGAAAAATTTTCGTCCTTTTGCAGATTCCGCCCGTACCGCCTTGACTTTTCCTTTTAAGGGGTCTACTATAAAAAACCGGTTTTTATTTTGCGGGATGAAGTCCTGAGACCCGCGAAGCATGGGAGGGGTTATCCGTGTCCGTAAAATATATCTTTGTCACCGGCGGCGTGGTATCCGGTCTGGGGAAGGGAATCGCCGCCGCATCCCTGGGGCGGCTGCTGAAGCAGAGAGGGCTGCGGGTCAGGGTGCAGAAGCTGGACCCGTATCTCAACGTGGACCCCGGAACCATGAATCCCTATCAGCACGGTGAGGTCTTTGTGACCGACGACGGGGCGGAAACGGACCTGGATCTGGGGCACTATGAGCGGTTCATTGACGAAAATCTGGACGTCAATTCCTCCGTCTCCTCGGGAAAGGTGTACTGGGACGTGCTCAACCGGGAGCGCCGGGGGGATTATCTGGGGGGGACGGTGCAGATCATCCCCCATATTACCGGGGAAATCAAGCGCCGGATTTACCAGCTGGATACGCCGGACACGGACGTGGCCATCGTGGAGATCGGGGGAACCGTGGGCGACATCGAGAGCCAGCCGTTTCTGGAGTCCATCCGCCAGGTGGCCGCGGAGCGGGGGCGGCACAACGTCATGTTTATCCACGTCTCCCTGATTGTCTCCATTCCCGGCACCGGCGAGCTGAAGAGCAAGCCCACCCAGCACTCCGCCAAGGAGCTGCTTTCCCTCGGCATCCAGCCGGACGTCATCCTGTGCCGCTCCGATAAGCCGGTGCCGAAAGACATCCTGGAGAAAATTTCTCTGTTCTGCAACATCCCCGTGGACCACGCCATCCCCAATCTGACGGCGGAGCTGCTCTACGAGGTGCCCCTGATGCTGGAACGGGAGGGGCTGGCGGACGTGGCGGTCCGGCGGCTGGGGCTCATCTGCCACATGCCGGACCTGACGGAGTGGGCCACGATGGTCCACCGGGCGAAGCACCCTTCCGGCACGGTGGAAATCGCCCTGGTGGGCAAGTATGTGGCCCTTCACGACGCGTACCTTTCGGTGGCGGAGGCCCTGACCCACGGGGGAATCGAAAACGGCGTGAAGGTGAATATCCGCTGGGTGGACAGCGAGGAGGTTACGGAGGAAAACGCCGCCGCCCTGCTCTCCGGGTGCTCCGGCATTCTGGTACCC
This sequence comes from uncultured Oscillospiraceae bacterium, assembly GCA_910587505.1. Classification (GTDB taxonomy): domain Bacteria; phylum Bacillota; class Clostridia; order Oscillospirales; family Oscillospiraceae; genus Pelethomonas. The sequence continues at coordinate 21,529 of CAJULD010000034.1, forward strand.
GGCGGCTTTGGCAGCCGGGGCGTGGAGGGGAAGATCAGCGCCATCCGGTACGCCCGGGAGAATCGCGTCCCCTTCCTGGGGATCTGCCTGGGAATGCAGATGGCGGTGGTGGAGCTGGCCAGAAACAAAGCCGGCCTGGCGGGAGCCCACTCCAGCGAGCTGGACCCCCATACCCCGTACCCGGTGATCGATCTGATGCCGGATCAGATGGGCGTGACGGACAAGGGGGGCACCATGCGTCTGGGCGGCTGTCCCTGCCTCCTGACGGAAGAGGGAAACGCGCGCCGGGCCTATGGCCGGGAGCGCATCGACGAACGCCACCGCCACCGGTATGAGTTCAACAATGCCTACCGTCAGGCCCTGACGGACGCGGGCATGGTTCTGTCCGGCCTGTCCCCCGACGGACGGCTGGTGGAGATCGTGGAGCTGCGGGAGCACCCCTGGTTCGTAGGGGTCCAGTTCCACCCGGAGCTGAAAAGCCGTCCCAACCGGGCTCACCCGCTGTTCCGGGAGTTTATCGCCGCGGCGAAGAGAAATGTTCTGCCGGATATTTCCACGGACCATCATGCGGACCACAAAATATAGGGGCTTGACGAAGTGGATAAAATAGGGTAAAATGGCTCTGTAACTATTTGTAACCCTTTTCGCTGCTTTGTAACTGTGGAGGATGCTCTATGGTCCAAAAGGATAATAACGACAAGACGCAGAAAGTAAAGAGGAGCCGGACCGGCGGCAGGACCCGCCCGGCCGGCGCGGAAAAAGCCGGCGCGGGAAAGAGCGCCGGACAGACCGTCCGTCCCCGGCGGATTCTGGATTACCGGGCGCACCGCCGCTTCCCGGAGTCCAGCAGTCCTTACCGGCAGCTGCGGCTGCTGCTGCGCGGCAGCATGCCGCTGCTGCGGCAGAAGGCCGGAGGACTCAAATATCAGATCCGCTCCGTTTTCTCCAAGCTGGCGGCCCGCCTGCGGGAGAGAACCCCCAGACACCGGCTGATTCAGGCGTCGGTGTTCCTGACCGCCGGGGTGATTCTGGCGGTATATGCCGCCTTCCAGGTGCTGTACACCACGGCCACTACCCTCACCTTTGACGGACAGGAGCTGGGCACCGTGGCCAGCGAGGAGGAAGCGCAGGCCGCCGTCCGGCAGGTGGAGAGCTCCATTTCCCGGGTTCTGGGCAGCAGCTATACCCTGGAACCGGACAAGGTGTCCTATACCACCGGTCTGGCCTTCCGCAGCGCGCTGGTGGAGGAGTCCGATCTGGAGGCCGCCCTGAGCGAATCCCTGCGGGTGGTGGAGCACGGATATGTGCTGACCGTGGACGGGCAGACGCTGGGCGCCACCCAGACCCAGGGGGCCTTTGAGGGCCTGCTGGACCAGGTGTCGGCGGAGTACCGGAATGAGAATACGGTTTCCATTGATTTCGTGGAAAAGGTAGAGATTCAGGAATGCGATCTGCCGGTGGAGGATTTTACCAATCTGGCGGACGTGGCCCTGCTGATTAACAGTACCAAAACCGGGGAGGTCACCTACACAGTCAAAAAGGGCGACTGCTGGTCGGTCATTGCCGAGGACAACAATATGACCAGCAGGGAGCTGCTTGCGCTGAATCCCGGTTATGACATTGACAAGCTCCAGATCGGCGACGAGCTGCTCATCAGCAACGCCGTGCCCTATCTGACCGTCCGGGCCACCCAGATGGAGTATTACGAAGAGGACATCCCCTATGAGATCGAATACCGGGATGACGACTCCATGTGGGAGGGCGACACCAGGGTTATTTCCCGAGGCGAGTACGGCAAGGCAAACACCGTGGCAAAGGTCACCTACGAGGGCGTGACGGAAACAGAGCGGGAAATCATTTCCCAGGATATCTTCCTTGAGCCTGTGACGGAGATTCAGGCGCGGGGCACCATGGAGCGGCCCAGCTGGGCGCCCACCGGTTCCTTCCGCTGGCCCACCAGCGGCACCATTACCTCCCGGTACGGCTCCCGCAAGATCTTCGGCGGCACCTCCTTCCACGGCGGCGTGGACATCGCCAACTCCTATGGCACGGACATCGTGGCGGCGGACGGCGGCACGGTCATTCACGCCGGATGGATGGGAAGCTTCGGCTATCTGGTGCAGATCGACCACGGAAACGGCTACGTCACCTACTACGGCCACAACAGCAAGATTCTGGTCAGCACAGGCGACAAGGTCTACAAGGGGCAGCATATCGCGGAGATGGGCTCCACCGGCCGGAGCACCGGCAACCACTGCCACTTTGAGGTCCGCTATAACGGCGAGCGGCAGAACCCGCTGAAGTATCTTCCCTGAGCCGCCCGGCCGGTCAGGACCGCCTGATCGTGCAGCAGGGAACCATCCACCGCATCGTGCATGGTTTCATGACGCTTCCCCGTCAGAGCCTGTAGAACAGCAAAGAAGCCATATTGGATTTCATGATAAATCCAATATGGCTTCTTTTGACTTTGCCCCGCTGAAAGGGAATATGCTGTAATGAAAAAAGAATCTGTCTGAATTTGTTCAGCCTCCGCCTTTCTGCCTGCGGCAGCATGGATACTCCGGAGAATTCCTCCTCCCCGACGGGCCCCCCTCCGAAACCGGAAGAGGATGCGCTTTTCCCGGTGTATCTGCAATCCACCGGGGATCGGATCTATCCAGGCGGCTTTCAGGCAGGAGATGCGCCCCTGTCAAATATGATTTTTATACATACTGCTGCTTTGCCACGTCGATGACCCCTCTCGTGGTCAGCCGCAGCGTGGGGATCACCGGCAGAGACATAAAGCTCAGCGTCATGAAGGGGTCGATGTCCCGGCTGACGCCCAGGGCAAACGCGGCGGCCCTGGCGCTCTCCAGGTCCCGGTTGACGCTTTCCAGCGTGCCGTCGCTCATCAGGCCCGCCACAGGCAGGGCCAGCTCTCCCCGGATCCAACCGTCCTCCATCACGACAATGCCGCCCCGGTTCTCCGCCACCCGGTTGGCGGCGGCGGCCATGTCCGCTTCGTTGGCGCCAACCACGATAATATTGTGGGAGTCGTGAGATACGCTGGTGGCCACCGCCCCCCGCTTGAGCCCGTAGCCCTGGAGATAGCCGATGCCGATATGACGGGTGTTCCTGTGCCGCTCCACGACGGCGATTTTCAGGATGTCCCACTCCGGATCAATGTGATCGGAGTAACCCTGATCCTCGGTGACGATCTCGCCGGGGACCATGCCGATGATACCCCGTGGGCGGCGCTCGGCAAAGTCCTGCGCCGTCAGGCGGGAAACGTGGAAGGTGTCGCGGGCCTTCCGGGCCAGATAGGGATCGATCTCCGGGGCGGGGAAGTCCCGGACGGCCGTTCCGTCGAACATTTCCACGCCCTTTTTGAATACCTGAAGGATGTTGAAGTCCTGGAAGCTGTCGATGACCACGAAGTCCGCCAGATAGCCCGGCGCAATGGCGCCCCGGTTGTTCAGCAGGAAGTACCGCGCCGCGTGATGGCAGGCCACCTTCACCGCCAGAATGGGGTCCACCCCCAGCCGGATGGCCTCCCGCACGTTGTAGTCAATGTGCCCCTTTTCCAGCAGGTCGCTGGGGTGCTTGTCGTCACAGCAGAACATGCACCGGTCGGCGTACTTTTCCGTCAGCAGGGGCAGCAGGGCCCGCAGGTTCCGGGCGGCGGTGCCCTCCCGGATCATGATAAACTGGCCCCGTTCCAGCTTGGCGATGGCGTCCGCGGGGTCGCTGCACTCGTGGTCGGAGTAGACGCCGGCGGCGATATAGGCGTTCAGGTCGTTTCCCACCAGACCGGGCGCGTGGCCGTCGATCTTCTTGTGATGGGCCTGAGCGGCCACGATTTTTTCGATAACCATGGGGTCCGCGCCGATGACGCCCGGATAGTTCATCATTTCCGCCAGCCCCTGGACCCGCGGGTGGTCGTAAAAGGAATCGATGGTCCGGTAATCCAGCGCCGCGCCGCTCTCGTCCATGGGCGTGGCGGGGACGCAGCTGGGCAGCATGAAGCGCACGTCCACCGGCAGGTCCTCGGTGGCCTGCAGCATGTACTCCACACCGTCGGCGCCCATGACGTTGGCGATCTCGTGGGGATCGGTGACGACGGTGGTGGTACCGTGGGGCAGCACGGCCCTGGCGAACTCTCCGGGGGAGACCATGGCGCTTTCCAGGTGAATGTGGGCGTCGATGAAGCCGGGGAGGACCAGCTTCCCGGACATGTCATATTCGGTTTCCCCGCTGTATTCCCCCATGCCCACGATGAGCCCCTCCGCCACGGCAATATCTCCGTGGCAGAGCTCGTTGGAGAACACATTGACGTATGTTGCGTTTTTCAGAACCAGGTCGGCCTTTTCCCGGCCTGCGGCTATCTCCACAATGCGCAGCTTTTTGTTCAGCTTGCGGTTAATCCGGCCGGTATAGCTTTCCGCTCCCATAATGATCCTCCTTTTCCGCAAAAGGAACGCAGACCCCTGTGGTCCCGCCGCCTTTCGGCTATTGTACCATAGGAGGTCCGCGTTGTCTACTTGAAATTCAGGCAGAACGACAATAAATCAGTCAGGCCGGATGACGGCTTCGCCGGCGGACAGGGAGGCGGGTACGTCGATGACCCGCTGATTTTTGCTGCCCCGCCAGGGCAGGGCCAGGCTCCGCTGCTCCAGCAGGAAGGGGCCGTCCACCAGCACGTCGATTTCCTCCAGCAGAGCCTTTTGACCATCGGTTCCCCGGTCCCGCAGGTACTCAAAGGTCCAGCCGGACCAGGCCCAGACGTTCAGACCGTTGGCGTGGGCGATTACAGCCAGGGCGAGGCAGTCCTCCGGCTGGGCGAAGGGGTCGCCTCCGGAGAGGGTGAGTCCGTCGGTGAGAGGGTTTTTCAGCAGCTCCTTTGCCACCTCCTCCACGGACATCTCTTTTCCGCCGCCGGGATCGTGGCTGTCCGGATTGTGGCAGCCGGGGCAGTGGTGAGGGCAGCCCTGGACGAAGCAGGAAAAGCGGAAGCCGGGACCGTCCACGATGGAGTCCTGCACCAGACCGTAAATCCGCATAAAAAACACTTCCTTTTCTTTTTTTGTATCATATCACGAAAAGCAACGATCAGCAAGAGGCGCCGCCCGCCTTTTCCCCCCACAGCCCGTCTTTGGGGATAAGGGATTCTGAAACCGCAGCTTCTAAGGTACCTTCCTCTTCGCACAAAAAGGGATCGCGGGGTCCGGGGCCGTACAGGATAAACAGAAAAATTCCGGAAGCCATGCTTCCGGAATTTTTCTATGGTTTGGAGGATCAGATGAAAAAGAAGTCTTGTCACTTGCAAGATTAAGGATACCCGAAGGTTGTTAACAAAACCAGCACAGATTGTTACAAAAGTCTAAAATCTGAAAAAACTTTTGTCACTGTGCGTCGATGGTGGAGATCCGGCTGGAGATGGCCTCCAGAACGTCCAGCAGGGCGCTGACCGTATCCAGCGAGGTAAAGGTGGCGACGCTGTTCTCGATGGCCAGACGGCGCATCTCAAATCCGGCGCTGACGTGCTCGGAGGAGCTGGGGTCCCGGGTGTTCACCAGGTAGGCCACCTTGCCGCTGCGCATGGCCTCGGTGATATCGGCGGGATCCTCGGTGTAGTCCCGCTTCCGCCGGGTGCGGACGCCGTGTTCCCGGAGGAAGTCCGCCGTGCCGGTGGTCGCCTCAATGTTGAAGCCCAGCCGGTAGAACCGGCGCACCAGGGGCAGGGCCTCCTCCAGGTCCTCCTGGCTGATGCTCAGCAGCACCGTGCCGTGGTCCTGTAAGGTCATCCCCGCGGCCTGCATGGCTTTGTAGAGGGCGTAGGGCAGGCGGTCGTCGTAGCCGATGGCCTCTCCGGTGGACTTCATCTCCGGAGAGAGGTAGGCGTCCAGACCGCTGAGCTTGCTGAAGGAGAACACGGGCACCTTGCAGTACCAGCGCTTCTTCTCCGGCGGGTAGAGTTGGGTGATCCCCTGCCGGCGCAGGCTTTCACCGAGAATCACCCTGGTGGCGATGTCCGCCAGAGACCAGCCGGTCGCCTTGCTGAGGAAGGGCACCGTCCGGGAGGACCGGGGATTGACCTCGATAATATACACCTTTTCCTCCCGGTCCACGATGAACTGGATATTGTACAGCCCCACGATACCGATGCCCAGACCCAGCTTCCGGGTGTAGTCCAGAATGACCTCCTTCACATCCTGCGAGATGGAGAAGGCGGGATACACGCTGACGGAATCCCCGGAGTGCACGCCGGTACGCTCTACCAGCTCCATGATGCCGGGGACGAACACGTCCCGGCCGTCGCAGATGGCGTCCACCTCCACCTCCTTGCCGATAATGTACTTGTCCACCAGCACCGGCTTTTCCGCGTCCACCTCCACGGCGGTCTTGAGGTAGCGGCGGAGCATCTCCTCGTTGGCCACGATCTCCATGGCCCGGCCGCCCAGGACGAAGGAGGGCCGCACCAGCACCGGGTAGCCGATCTCCTTCGCGGCTCTCACGCCGTCCTCCAGGTTGGTGACGGCCTCGCCTTTCGGCTGGGGGATATCCAGCTCCCGGAGGACCTGCTCAAAGATTTTCCGGTCCTCTGCCCGCTCGATGGCGTCGCAGTCCGTGCCGATGATCTTTACCCCGTGGTCCCGGAGAGGCTGGGCCAGATTGATGGCGGTCTGGCCCCCCAGGGAGGCGATGACCCCCTCCGGCTTCTCCAGCTCCACGATGTTCATCACGTCCTCCACCGTCAGGGGCTCGAAGTAGAGCTTGTCGGAGCAGGTGTAGTCGGTGGAGACGGTTTCCGGGTTGTTGTTGATGATGATGGCATCGTAGCCGCTTTTTTTGATGGTCTGGACGGCGTGGACGGTGGAGTAGTCGAACTCCACCCCCTGGCCGATGCGGATGGGGCCGGAGCCCAGAACGATAATCTTCTTGTGCGGAGAGACCACGGACTCGTTTTCGTCCTCGTAGGTGGAGTAGAAATAGGGCACGTAGCTGTCAAACTCCCCGGCGCAGGTGTCGATCATCTTGTAGATGGGGAAGATGCCCAGCTCCTTCCGCTTGTCGTAGACCTCCCGCTCGGTGCATTTCCACAGCCAGGCCACCGCCTTGTCGGAAAAGCCCCGGCGCTTGGCCCGGCGGAGCATGTCCGTATCCCATGGCCGGGCCCGGATCTCATTTTCGTAGTGAACGATGTTGCAGATCTTATCCAGAAACAGCATGTCGATCTGGGTGGCCGTGCAGATCTGGCCCAGGTCGGCGCCCCGGCTCATCAGCTCGGCGATGGCGAAAATGCGGTCGTCGGTGCCGGGCCTGATATAGTCCAGCAGCTCCTTATCGGTGTAGTCGTTGAATTTCTCCATGTAAATGTGGCCCACGCCCCCCTCCAGGGAGCGGACGGCCTTCAGGATGCTCTCCTGAAGGGTGCGGCCCACGGCCATGACCTCGCCGGTGGCCTTCATCTGGGTGGACAGGCGGTTGCTGGCGGAGCCGAATTTGTCGAAGGGGAACCGGGGCATTTTGGTAACCACGTAGTCCAGCGCCGGCTCGAAGCAGGCGGGGGTGTTGGCCAGCTGAATTTCCTCCAGGTGCATTCCCACGGAGATCTTGGCGGAGACCCGCGCAATGGGGTACCCGCTGGCCTTGCTGGCGAGAGCGGAGGACCGGGAAACCCGGGGGTTGACCTCGATGACGTAATACTGGAAGGACTGGGGGTCCAGGGCGAACTGGACGTTGCAGCCCCCCTCGATCTTCAGGGCCCGGATCAGCCGCAGGGCGCTGTCCCGGAGGAGGTGGTACTCCTTGTTGGTCAGGGTCTGGCTGGGAGCCACGACGATGGAGTCTCCGGTGTGGATGCCCACAGGGTCGATGTTCTCCATGTTGCAGACGGTGATGGCGGTGTCGTTGGCGTCCCGCAT
>CAJULD010000035.1 GCA_910587505.1 uncultured Oscillospiraceae bacterium
TCTTCTCAAATTTTCCTTGCATCACCTACTTGACTTTATACCATTAGACTTTCCTGTGATGCATTAGACAGAAAAGCAGAAAAAGTTGCCGTGGAAACGGCAACCTTTCATAAAAATATTTTCCGGGGCCTCCGGCCGGCATGGCAATGGCACCCGCCCCCGAGTAAAAGAAACTTTTTTCCTGCAAAGGGATGACAAATCACCGGATTTGTGATAAAATTTTTCAAAACCGGCGAAAGGAGCACAGCATGTATGGAAGAAAGGGAGTATTCTGTCGTTGAAAACATTCTGGCTCCTGCCGGACAGAGCCGGTCCGGTTATCCGGACCGGGCGGAGAAGCTTCCGCCGGACTGGGGGCTTGTGGAGCTCATGGAGGAAATGCCGGGAGGCTTTCTGATCTACCAGGCGGACGCGGAGGAGAAGATCCTGTATGCCAACCGCGGGCTGCTCCGAATTTTCCAGTGCGGGAGCATGGAGGAATTTTTTGCCCTGACCGGCGGCTCCTTCCGGGGAATGGTTCATCCGGAGGACCGGGCGGCGGTGGAGGAAAGCATCTGGCAGCAGATTGCCGCCAGTCAATATGACCTGGACTATGTAGAATACCGGATACTCCGGAAGGACGGCGCAGTATGCTGGATCGAGGATTACGGACATTTTGTCCACAGCGCCGCCATGGGAGATATATTTTATGTGTTTCTTGCGGACGCAACGGAAAAGAGGGAGCGCCGCCAGGTGGAAAAGAACCGCCTGATCCGGGAAAAGGAGAACAGCGAGCGGGAGCTGCGCCTTCAGGCGGAGGAGTACGGTCGGGAACGGGACTGCATGAGTCAGGAATACCTGCGCCGCATGGAGGTTATCAACGGTCTGGGCGTCAACTATGAATCCATTTTTTATCTGGATCTGGAAAGGAACAGGATTCTGCCCTACCGGCTCAACCGGCGAACGGAGCGGATCTTTGGCGCGGCGGACCGTGCCGGGGACTATAACGAATGCATCCGGCAGTATATCCGGGACTGGGTCCATCCGGAGGACCGGGAGCGGGTAAACCGGGAAACCGCTCCCGCCAGCATCCGCTCCCGTCTGGCGCAGGAGCCGTCCTTCCTCCTCAACTACCGGGTGGTGGAGCAGGGAGAGGAGCAGCATCTCCAGATTCGCTTTGCCAACGTGGGACGGGAGTCGCGGCCCGCCCAGGTGGTCATGGGCTGCCGGAAGGTGGACGAGGAGCTCCGGCGGGATATGGAGCAGAAGCAGGTTCTGGAGGAGGCGCTGCACAGCGCGGAGTTGTCCATCACCGCAAAAAACACCTTCCTTTCCAATATGTCCCACGATATGCGTACCCCCCTGAACGCCATTTTCGGATTTACGGCGCTGGCCCGGAACCGCCTGAACGATCAGGCGGCGCTGGCGGGATATCTGGACCGGATCGAGGCCAGCAGCCGGCAGCTGCTGGATATGATCGACAAGGTGCTCCGGCTGTCCTGGCTGGATTCCAACGAGGCGCAGACAGAGGAGAGTCCCTGCCGTCTGGGGGAAATTCTGGAGGAGATCCACGAATTTCTGATGCCGCAGGCCCAGGAGAAGGGCATCGCCTTTTCTCTGGACTGCTCTCAGGTGCGCCATGGCGCTGTTTACAGCGACCGGGAGAAGCTGAGTCAGCTGGTGATGTATCTGGCCAACAATGCGGTGACCTATACGCCCCCCGGCGGCAGCGTCACGATTACCGCCGCGGAGCGGGAGGAGCTGACGCACTCTTTCGCGGTCTATCAGATCACGGTAGAGGATACCGGAATCGGTATCGGGGAGGACTTTCTCCGTCAGATTTTCGAGCCCTTTACCAGGGAACGGAACACGACGCTCAGCGGGGTTCACGGCGTGGGACTGGGGCTGACCCTCGCCAGAAGCCTGGCGGATCTTCTGGGCGGAGCCATTGAGGTCAGCAGCGCCGTAGACAGGGGCAGCGCCTTCACCGTTACGCTGCGCCTGCGGATGCAGCCCTCCGCCGGCGGGGACGCCGGAGCGCAGGAGAAAATGCCGGGCCGGCGGATTCTGCTGGTGGAGGACAATGAGATCAACCTGGAGATTGAGACGGAAATTCTCCAGAGTCTGGGATTCCGGATTGAGTCCGCCGCCCACGGCGGGATTGCCGTGGAAAAGGTACAAAACAGCCCGCCGGGCCGCTACGATCTGATCCTGATGGACATTCAGATGCCGGTTATGGACGGCTGGCAGGCCGCCCGGGCCATTCGGGCTCTGCCGGACCCGGCGCGGTCGGGTATTCCCATCGTGGCGCTGTCGGCCAATGTGTTCGACAGCGATATCCGGACCTCTCTGGACGCAGGCATGGACGCTCATCTGGCCAAGCCGGTGGATGTGCCCCGGCTGCTGCGGACCATGGAGGAGGTCATAGGAAAGCGGGGAAGGCGGTAATACTGAGATGCGCCCGGCCACACAGCGTGGCCGGGCGCATTTTTCCATCCTGCGACAGGATTATATCAGCTCTTCTGTGAGGCGGCAGATTTCATCGATATACCTGCCGATGGTCTCGATGGTGTCCAGCAGGGGCCCGTCAGTGGAGATATCCACCCCCGCCATCCGGGCCAGCTCCAGCGGCGTCTTCGTGCCGCCGGCGGCCAGGACCCGCTTCCAGTCGTCCACGGCCTTATGCCCTTCTGCCTCGATGCGTTTGCAGGCCTGGGTGGCCACGGTCAGTCCGGCGCTGTAGGTGTAGGAGTACAGGCCCATGTAGTAGTGGGGCTGGCGCATCCAGGTCAGCTCCGCGCCCTCCGTCAGCTCCACGTCGCCGCCCCAGAATTTCTCCAGCGTCTCCCGCATCAGCCGGTTCAGCGTCTCGGCCTGGACTCCGCCGCCGGCGTCCACGATCCTGTAGACCTCCCGCTGGTACGCCGCCTCCAGCAGATGGGTGACGAAATTGTGGTAATAGGTGTTGCTGACCATGTTGCTGAGGACCCAGCGGCGGAAGCGCCTGTCCGGACTGGTCTTCAGCAGGTAATGGGCCAGCAGCAGCTCGTTCATGGTGGAGGGAGCCTCCACAAAGCAGGCGGAGACAAAGGCGCTGCTGCCAAAGATGGACTGGGCCTCATTGCTCAGCCTGCTGTGGCCCGCGTGGCCCAGCTCGTGGGCCAGGGTGAACACGTCGCTCATCTGTCCCTGCCAGGTCAGCAGGATATAGGCATGGCCGTTGTAAACGTCGCAGCAGAAACCGCCGGTGGATTTGCCATGATTCTGGGCGAAGTCCACCCAGCGCTCCCGGTAGGCGTCGCGGATCATCTCCTGATAATCCGCCCCCATGACGGCCAGACCCTCCACGATATACTTTTTCGACTCCTCGATGGTCACCGGCGGCACATAGCCCGGGTCCACCGGCAGCTTCAGGTCGGCGAAGGTCATTTTATCCAGACCGTGGATTTTTTGCAGCAGCCGGGCGTATTTCCGCATATGGGGAGCCAGACGCTCCATGATAAGGTCAATCTGCCGGTCGTACATGTCCCGGTCCACCTTCTGCCAGAAGAGAAGGTAGTCGAACACGGACCCGTACCCCCGCTGGTCCGCAATGATCTTTTCCGTCTGCACGCAGGCCTGGTAGGCGGCGGCGGTGACGTTTCCGTACTCCCGGAGCTTCCCGTAAAACGCTTTGTGCGCCTCCCGTCGGACCCCGGTGCGGGGATCGTACTCATACCTGTCCTCATAGAGGGAATAGCCCAGAGGATGCTCCTCCCCCTCCGCCCGGAAGGAGGGGAACTTCATATCCGCCAGCTTGGCCATATTGTAAATCTGGTAGGGAGCGCCCAGCGCCGGATTCAGCGCCGCCAGCACCCGCTCCGTCTCCGGCTGGAGCCGGTAGGGCTTCTGGCGCAGCAGGTCCTCCAGGTAGGGCCGGTTGGGTCCCTCCTGCGCAGCGGCCGCCCGCAGCAGGGCTTCGTCCTGGGCGATGATTTCGCTTTCAATAAAGGTCAGCCGGCTGTTCATCCGGGCCTCCAGCCGGGAGAAGGCTTCGTCCCGCTCCTGAAGCGCGGCGTCGCCGTAATCCACGGAGGCGCTCAGATTGCAGTACCGGCCCGCCCGGAATACCAGCTCCATCCACGCCCGGTACCTGTCCAGGCACCCCTGAATGGCCTCTGCGGTGGTCAGCCTGCCTTTATAGTCTCTCTCTATTTCCTCTGCCAGCTGCCCGAGCCTCTCCACGTCCGCGCGCCACTCCTCCTCGCTGTCATAGAGGACCGTCAGATCCCAGGTAAGCTCCGCCGGAACGTCCTTTCTCTGCATCAATTCCATGGTTTTTCGCTCCTGTCCTGATATTTTCCGGGTAATCTCTGCCATTTTACCACGGGGGGCTCCGGTTTGTCAAATTTTGCCCCCTGCCGGAGCAGGAGACCCCGAAAAAAGGGTCCGGGGCCAAAGGCCCCTGAGAAACGGCGGGGCCCGCAGGGCCGAAAAAAAGAGCCGCGCAATTTCCTCTTTGACATCTCCCGCCATTGAGAGTACAATGAGAGGACAACCTTGGAAAACAGGAGGGATATCTACGCCTCATTTTATCTATGAAACCGCCGTGGCCTATTCCGACGTGGGGCCGGACCAGCGGCTGACCCATCAGGGGCTGCTGCGGATTTTGCAGGAGGCCGCCTCCGTGGCATCCGACGAGGTGGGCTTCGGTCTGAAGGACATCCCCCGCAACGGGGTCCACTGGATTCTCTCCGGCTGGAGGCTGGAGCTGAAAAGCCGCCCGTACTGGCGGACGGACCTGCGGGTGGAGACATGGCCCAGAGCGCTGGAGGGATTTGCGTCGGACCGCAGCTTCCTGGTTTTTGCCGGAGAGGAGCCGGTCGCCCGGGCCGACAGCCGCTGGATTCTGGTCAGCGCCGGTACGGGCCGGCCCGTACGGGTTACGGACGCCGTCCGGGACGCCTACCGGTCCCATATGGACGGGCTGGAGCTTTTTGACGGGAAACCGATCCCCCACAACGGCGGTACGCCGGAGGGGACGCCCGTAGCCTTTGAGACCACGGTGGGCCGCCGGGACATCGACACCAACCATCATGTGAATAATCTTCACTATCTGGATTACGCTGTGGAGGCGCTGCCGGAGGAGGTCTATCAGTCCCTGCCCGCCACGGTGGAGGTCGCCTTCCGCCGTCAGATCCTGCTGGGTACTCCCATCCGCTGCCTGTACTCCCTGACGGAGGACGGAAAGCACCAGGTGGAGATCCAGAGTGAAACCGATGAAAAAGCAGTCCACCACGCCTTTGTGTGGTTCTATTGAGAAAAAGGAGAATAAACCGGAGATGAGTGATCTTCTGAAATTTCTGGACCGCAGCCCCAGCCGCTATCACGCGGTGGCGAACCTCTGCGGAGAACTGGAGGCCGCGGGGTATACGCGCCTGACGGAGGGGAGAACCCGGCCCGTGGCCCCGGGCGGCAGATACTATGTTACCCGCGGCGGCTCGGCGCTGCTGGCCTTCCGGATTCCCCGCCGGGATTTTACCGGCTTCATGATTTCCGCCAGCCATTCCGACGCTCCCACCTTCCGGATCAGGGAAAATGCGGAGCTTTCCGGGCCTGAGGATTATGTGCGCCTGAATACGGAGCGCTACGGCGGGATGCTGTGCGCGCCCTGGCTGGACCGGCCCCTGACCGTGGCGGGCCGGGTGCTGGCGCAGTGCGGGGATGCCATAGAGACCAGGCTGGTCTATGTGGATAAGGAGCTGCTGATGATTCCCAATGTGGCGATTCATATGAACCGCAGCGCCAACGAGGGCTTTAAGTACGACCCCAAATGCGACATGGTTCCCCTGATGGGCATGGGACTGGAGAAGGGCGCCTTCCGGCGGGAAATCGCCTGCGCCGCCGGGTGCGCCCCGGAGGATATTCTGGGGACGGACCTGTACCTCTGCCTGCGGCAGAAGGGAGTGGTCTGGGGGGCGGAGAATCAGTTTGTTTCCGCGCCCCGGCTGGACGACCTCCAGTGCGCCTGGGGCTGCTTCCGGGGCTTCATGGCGGCGCAGGACAGCGCCAGCGTCCCCGTTTACGCCCTGCTGGACAACGAGGAGACCGGCAGCAACACCAGACAGGGGGCCGCGGGCACCTTCCTCATCGACTGGCTCTACCGCATCTGCGACGGCGTGGAGCGGGAGCGGCTGCCCGCCGTTGCCAACAGCTTTCTGGTCAGCGCCGACAACACCCACGCCGTCCACCCCAACCACCCGGAGTACGCCGACGCCACTCACCGTCCCCGGATGAACGGCGGCGTGGTCCTCAAGCACGGCATCCGCTATGCCACTGACGGGGCGTCTCAGGCGGTATTTGCCGCCCTGTGTGAGAAGGCGGGCGTGCCGGTGCAGCACTACGCCAACCGCGCCGATCTGCCCGGCGGCGGCACCCTGGGGCTGATCGCCACCGCCCATGTGCCGGCCCATACGGTGGATATCGGTCTGGCCCAGCTGGCCATGCACTCCTGCTATGAGACGGCGGGGGTGCAGGATACGGAATATCTTATCCGGGCCATGACGGCCTTTTACGGCGCGTCCTTCCGGGAGGAAAACGGGCGGTTTACCCTGTAGTAAGAGAAAGGATGATTCTATTATGTGGTTTGACGAAGCGGTCATTTATCAGATCTACCCTCTGGGCCTGTGCGGCGCGCCGGAATATAACGACGGCGCTGCGTCTCACCGTATCCTCCGGGTGCTGGACTGGATCGACCATATCAGGGCGGTCGGGGCGGATACGATCCTTTTCAACCCTGTTTTCGACAGTGACAAACATGGCTACGACACCCGGGACTATTTCCACATCGACTGCCGTCTGGGCACGGACGAGGACTTCCAAACGGTCTGCGACGCCCTTCACGCCGCCGGATTGCGGGTGATGCTGGACGGCGTGTTCAACCACGTGGGCCGGGGATTCCAGGCCTTCCGGGACGTACAGGAGAAGCGCTGGGACAGCCCCTTTAAGGACTGGTTCCATATCGACTTCAACGGCAACACCGGCTACAACGACGGCTTCTGGTACGAGGCCTGGGAGGGCCACTATGAGCTGGTGAAGCTGAACCTGAGCAACCCGGACGTGGTGCGCTGCCAGTTTGACGCCATCCGCTCCTGGGTGGAGCGGTTTGACATCGACGGGCTGCGGCTGGACGTGGCCTACTGCCTGAGTCCGGACTACCTGCGGCAGCTGCGGGAGTTCACAGGCGGCCTCAAGCCGGACTTCGTCCTCATGGGGGAGACCCTCCACGGGGACTACAACCGCTGGATGAACGACAACGCCTGCCACTCGGTGACCAACTACGAGTGCTACAAGGGTCTGTGGTCCAGCTTCAACTCCATGAATCTCTTTGAAATCGGCCACTCCCTGGCCCGGCAGTTCGGGCCGGAAAACTGGACCCTCTACAGAGGGAAGCACCTGCTCGGCTTCCTGGACAATCACGACGTGGAGCGCATCGCCAGCATGCTGACCAATAAGGAGCACCTCCGCCCCGCCTACGGCATTCTCTTCGGAATGCCGGGAGTCCCGGCGGTGTACTACGGCAGCGAGTGGGGCATGGAGGGGAAGAAGAGCCAGGGCGACGCCGCCCTGCGCCCCGCCGTGGAAAAGCCGGAGAGCAATGAACTGACAGAGTTCATCGCCCGGCTCTCCGCCGCACACAGGGGCAGCAGGGCCCTGTGCTGTGGCTCCTACCGGAACGTGGTGCTGACCAACAGGCAGATCATCTTTGAGCGCTCCTGCGACGGCGAGCGGGTGCTGGTGGCGGTCAACGCCGATGGCGCGCCCTACACCGCCCATTTTGACGCGGGATGCGGCATGGCGCAGGATCTGGTCACCGGGGAGAATCACGATTTCGGCGGCGGCAGCCTTTTGCCGCCCTACAGCGTGCAGTACTGGAGGATGGAGCGGTAATCTTCGCGCGCTCCGCGCGCGAACGGTGGATTCTTCTCGAATCGGCCCGGGGCTTACGCAGCCCCGGACCCCACGCCTGCTTTTGGCGCAAGCCAAAAGCAGGCAAAAACGCGCTTAAACCTGCGGTTTAAGAATCCCTTCCCGGGACCGCCTGTCCGGCGGTCTGCCTCGGCGAGGGGGTTGCGGACTGTGTTGCAAACGGTCTGCCGTCAGCCTCCGAATGTCAGTTCCTTCGGGCATCTGATCCATGCCCTGGTGGTTGACCGACTCCGGCTGTCGCCCTGTTAAAGGGGTAGAGTCTGCTATGGGGAGTGTCTGACGGAAGTGCCCCGGGAGTTCCCGAAGCGGACGGCAGGGTCTACCGATCCGCACACTGAAGTGGGCGCTTCGCCCGGTAAGCGGACGGTAAAACGGCAGACCAGACAGACCGGGCCTCGGGCGCAAAAAACAATAGCCCCCGTAATGCCAGGGATTCTCAAGGGACGGAACGTCCCTTGAGGGTACTTTTGGTTCTTTTCCCACAAGGGAAAAGAACGTCCCCCGCTGGTTCATTTCACCACGAAAGAAAGGAGAAATGTATGTTTAAATTTTATGAATCGGTGTCTGTGGAAATCCGGGAGGTTTCCGCAGAATAAAGCGGCGAAGCCTCCCGTATGTGTATTCTGTGACATACCAGGAGGATCTTTATGTCCCGCTATCGAGACAAACCGGGCGGAGGACCCCTCCGTCCCGATGAAATGCAGCCATTCCCCTGCCGCGTCTGCGGCCATCTGATTACCCCCGGGGGCGGGGGCACCCGCCACCGCAACCACTGTCCCGGATGCCTGCACAGTCTCCACCTGGACGATGTTCCCGGAGACCGCTCCGCCGCCTGCGGCGGCGTGATGGAGCCGGTGGGCGTGTGGGTGCGCCGGGACGGCGAGTGGGCGCTGATCCATCGCTGCCGCAAATGCGGCGTGCTCCACTCCAACCGCCTGGCGGCGGACGACGACCCGCTGAAGCTTATGAGTCTGGCGGTAAGGCCGCTGGCCCGGCCGCCGTTTCCGCTGGAGCATATGGAGCGGATGATGGAAGCAGGCGCTGAAGAATAAACGAGCACCCCCCGGAGGGCTTGCCCTCCGGGGGGTGCTGGCGGTCCGGCTATTCCATCACATATCTGGTCACGCCGAACAGTCTGGCCAGCTGGAGCTTGGCGGCCATGCTCCCGTCGCTCTGATACCAGATGGTGGCGCTCTGATAGGCGTTGGGGGCGTATATGCAGTAGGCGCTCTCGTACTTTTCCGAGTAGAAGGTGGTCACGTCCTTACGGGAGAGCGCCTCCTGCACCTCTCCGGCGGAGATCAGCGCGCTGGCGGCAACGGGATTTCCGCCGGCGTCCGTAACGGTGCGCACGCCGCCCGCCATCAGGCGCAGGGCCATCCGGGACATGTCCTCGCCGTTATTTTTCATCCGGCGCAGGGTGGCGTACAGCTCCGGCAGGGGCTCCAGCGGCGTGACCGGCATTTCCTCCCCGGCCTGCGCCATGGGCGTGGCGATGCTGATGACGCGATAACCCTCCGCGCCGGTCAGCAGAGTTGCCGGGGTGGACAGCTGGTCGTGAATCCGTACCAGCACGGTGGCCGCCTGCTCTCTGGTGGCCGCGCCGTCGGGATGGAAGCGGCCGTTGCCCTGCCCCACCATGATCCCCAGGTCATAGGCCAGCGTGATGAATCCCGGATTGACGGTGACGTCGGTAAAGGGCCCGCCATAGCCTGCGGCGGCCCCGGCCAGGGAGGTATACCCCAGAGCGCGCATCAGCATGGAGGCCATGTCGCTGCGGGTCAGCTCCTCCTCCGGACGGAAGGTCTGACTGGAGGCCGCCACAGCGCCGTTGGCCAGCAGCGTCTCCACCGCCGTATAGTACCAGCTGTCCCTGGGCACGTCGGAATAGGAGGGCTCCTCCGGACAGACCGTCTCCCAGTCGAACAGGCGCGCCATTGCGGTGGCAAAGGCGGCGCGGGAAATCGGACGGCCCAGGCCGAACCGGCCTCCGCCCACGCCCTGGAACAGGCCCAGTTCGGTGGCCCGCGCCACGTTTTCCGCCGCCCAGTGGCCTGCGGACACGTCGGAGTAACCGCCTTCCGCGGCGGCGGCAGGCATGAGGCACAGGCACAGCAGCCCGGAGAGAATGCATATTAAAAAGCTTTTCTTCATCGTTATCTCCTCGTTTCACTGGGGAACCTCTGCTTCCATCAGCGGGGGCAGATTTATCCGGAGACTCCCCTGGGTTATGGTGCATTGTACCAGATTTTTCCCTGCTCGTCAAACTTTCAAACAGCAAAAATGGAAATTTTGGCAAAACCGGTCCGTTCTGGCGGCGGAAACCGGAAAATTTTGGTTCAAAACCCGGCGGCGCGGTTGACAAGCCCCTTTACAGTCATTATAATATGGGCGATAATCCAAAGGAAAGGAAGATTCTGTCATGTGTGATCTTCATGTGTCCGACGCCGTGCGTTATACCGGCGTGGACGATACGACCATCGATCTGTTTGAGAGTCAATACCCGGCGCCCAACGGCGTTTCCTACAACTCCTATGTCATCCTGGATGAAAAGGTGGCCGTTCTGGACACCGTGGACCGCCGGGCCGCGGCGCAGTGGCTGCAAAATCTGGAGGAGCAGCTGGCGGGACGCCGTCCCGATTACCTGGTCCTCCACCACCTGGAGCCGGATCACGCAGGCAGCGTGGGCATGCTGCTGGAGAAATATCCCGACGTTGCGGTGGTTGGCAACGCCAAGACCTTCGCCATGCTGCCCAGGTATTTTCCGGGGGACTATTCCGCCCGTTCCGTCACCGTCAAGGAGGGGGATACCCTCTCCCTGGGGACCCACACGCTGACCTTTGTCATGGCTCCCATGGTCCACTGGCCGGAGGTGATGGTCAGCTATGAAGCCCGCGAGAAGATCCTCTTCTCCGCCGACGGCTTCGGCACCTTTGGCGCGCTGTCCTCCGGCGAAAGCTGGGACGCGGAGGCGGCCCGGTATTACTTCAATATCGTGGGCAAGTACGGCGCGCCGGTCCAGGCTCTGCTGAAAAAGGCGGCGGGGCTGGATATCCGGACCATCTGCCCCCTGCACGGTCCCGTCCTTCGGGAAAACCTGGGGTACTATATTGACAAATACGACCGGTGGAGCCGCTATGAGCCGGAGGAGCCGGAGGGCGTGCTGGTGGCTTACGCCTCCATCCACGGCAACACCGCCAAGGCGGCAAAGAAGATGGCGGAAATTCTGGAGAAGAAGGGCTGCGCCAGGGTAGTACTGCTGGACCTGTGCCGGGAGGACCAGGCCGCGGCGGTGGAGCAGGCCTTCCGGTGCGGCAGGCTGGCGGCGCTGAGCGCCACCTATGACGGGGGCCTGTTCCCCGCCATGGATCACTTCATGGCGCATCTGCGGGACAAGACCTACCGGAGCCGGCGGGTGGCGCTGATTGAGAACGGCTCCTGGGCTCCCGCCGCCGTCAAGGTCATGCGGGGCTATCTGGAGGCCATGAAGGATATTGCCATCTGTGAAACAACGCACACCATTCAGGGCGCGGTCAAGGACGCGGACATCGCCGCCATGGAGAAGATCGCGGAGGAGCTGCTGGCCTGATCCTTTATAATCTGCGGGCGCGGAACCATGGTTCCGCGCCCGTGCGCTGTCTGACGCTGCGGTGTTGGGCTCCGCCTCTGAACTCTGCCGCCCTTTTCATGGGGCGGCCCTGAGCTTTTCAGGAAAAAGACCGTGGACCGACGCTTACGCCGCAGTGAATCTCTGAAGGATCTGCGCCGTTTCGGCGCGGGTCACGTCCGCCCGGGGCGATAACCGGCCGTCGCTGCCGCCCCGGAGCAGTCCCCGTTCCACGGCCCAGGCTACGGCCTCCCTCGCCCAGTCCGCCACGCTGTCCGCGTCGGAAAAGGCGGAGAGGTCCCCGCCGGAGGTTTCCCCGCCGCCTGCCAGCCTGGCGTAGCGGTAGAGCATCACGGCCAGCTCCTGACGGGTAATGCTGTCCGCGCCGCCGAAGGTTCCGTCCCCGCGTCCGGACACCAGACCCAGCTCACAGGCCCAGCACAGCGCATCCAGGTCGTCCGTCCGTTCGTCCAGGTCGGTGAAGGGCAGATCCGCCGGAGTCAGCCTGCAGCCGCTGGGCCGGTTCGCCCGGTACAGCGCGGAGAGGATGGTGCTCCGGCTGGCGCTGCGCTGAGGCCGGAAATACATCTCGCCGTCACAGTCGATCCATCCTCTGCCCACCATAGCATCCACAGCGTCCCCGTACCAGTCCCCGCCGTCCACATCCTTGAGAAGGTATCGGGCGGCCCGGCGGATGCCCCTGCCGTCCGTGCCGGTCAGTTCCTTCAGATCCAGCGCGTACCCGGCCAGGTTGGAGGCGTAGTCCTCCACGGTGACATACAGCGTGTCCGGCGACAGCCGCCAGGCGGACAGGTCCACCGTCAGGACTGCGCTCTCCCCCGCCTTTTCCGGGGCAAAGATCTGCTCCGCCAGAACCAGGCCCTCCCCGTCCTGAATGGAGGCGTAGGCCAGATACTGGTCGTCCTTCAGCGTGACGGTCAGCTGCTCCTCCTCCAGCGAGGCACCGGCAACCACCGGCGCGGCGTTGTCCACCGTCACCGGGAAGCGCATCACCCGGTATCCGTCATACGCCCCGTCCAGCAGCCAGCGGAAGGTCTCCGGGTCCTGTTGTCGGACGTTCTTCTCAAACTTCTTCTGGATCGCGCTGTCCGCGCCCTGCCAGGCGTAAACGTCCACCTGCGCCCGGGTTCCGCCGGGCAGAGCGGACCCCCTGGCGCCGGTCCCGTTCCAGAGGAAGCTGGTCCCGGCGTCGATCCGGCCGATAAAGGCGTTGGGCGAGGACCGGCCCACCCACGCGTCCGATGCGGCGTGGTATATTTCACCGGTGTCCGGGTCGGTGACCAGGAACACCACTCCGGCGGCGGGACGCAGGGTGTACAGCTCTACGCGCAGCTGCCGCTCCATACTGTAGACCGCGCCGCTGTTTCTGCCGGGAATGGCGGCGCGCGCGTCGTCACAGGGAACGGCCCCGTGGCCGTTGGACCCCAGCATCCGGCCATACCGGGCGTTCCCGCTGTCTCTGGCGGGCAGGCAGGCCAGGTTGACCCCCAGTTCCGCGCCAAGCTCCGCCAGACAGCCGTTCATATCCTGCAGGGGGTCTGCTTCCGTCAGGCGGATTTCTCCCCCGGCCAGACGGTACCAGACCGTCTGCACGTCGCGGAAGTCCCATTTCTGGGTCACCGGCGCGGCATCCCAGTCGCCGCAGTATCCCAGAAACGTTCCGTGCACCGTCTGTCCGCCGCCGGCGAGGGTGACGTAGCCCTCCACGTAAAAGCCGTTGGGAAATACCTTTGCCAGCTCCTGCCGCAGCGTATCGCCGACCGCCAGCTCCAGCTTCACCTCCGCCTCTCCCCCGGCGGGCACGATAACGGAGGCGGGCCCGGTCACCGCGGTTTCCGCGGTGATGTCCCGGGCGGTCATGGCGCTGTAATAAGTACCGTCCTGCTCCACCAGACCGTCGGTCAGGACCTGGGGCTTCACCGAGGCGGTCACCGCCTGATCCGAGAAATTTTTGACGGTGAAGGTTATCTCAAACCGCCCGTCCTTACTGTCTCCCGGCTCCGCCAGGGGATTGACAATGGTCAGGGCGCTGTCCAGGGCGGCCTTCAGGTCCGCCAGACCCGCCCCCTGCTTTCGGGGAGAGATGGGAACGCCTTTGCCGGAGAGAACCTGGGCGGTGCTTTCCAGAAGACCCTGGGCCAGCCGGGCGGCCTCCGCCCTGTCGGTGATCCCCCGCTCCCGCAGAGCCTGTATCGTCACGGCGAACAGGCCGGAGACGCTGCCGGAGGCCATGGAGGTGCCGTAATCCTGAAAATACGCGCCGTCGTCCGCCGTACCGGCGGAGACGGAGGGCCCTCCGGCCCCGGACAGCGCGGGGGCCAGATGCAGCTCCGTGGCGGGTCCCCAGGCGGAATAACCCGCTATGGCCGGCCGGCCGTCCTGCTTCACCGCCGCGGCTACGGCCACCGCGCCCCGGTAGCTGGCGGGAGAGGTCACCGCGCCATAGTCCGTATAAGCGCCGGTGGGCAGAGGGGGAGCCCAGGTTTTACAGGCGGCGACGGTCCCCCCGTTTCCCGCGGAGCAGCAGACGACGACGCCCGCTTCCGCCAGCCGTGCGTAAGCCTGAGAGTACAGACCGTCCAGCAGGCCGTCCTGACTGAACCCGGCCCCGGTACCGGCGGAAATATTGACGACGTCTGCGCCAAGGTTCATGGCGTCCTCCAGCGCCCGGAGGATGACGGCGTCGTCCGTACCGCTGCCGGAGTTGTCCGGAAAGATTTTCATGCTGAGGATCTGTGCGCCGGGCGCTGCGCCCCGGAAGGCGGCGGTCCCGTCCTTCTTTTTCGCATATCCGGCGGCCAGGGCGGTAACATGGGTGCCGTGGCTGTTGGTGGTGGATACGTCGCCGTCCCGGTTATAGTAATCGTAGGCAAAGGGAATCCGGGCGGAGACATACTGCCCCTTTGTGCCGCCGCCGGCGGTAAAGGCGGCCACGTCCTCCCGGCTCAGGGCGGGCGAGCGGACGAGGGAAGCGTCGGAGAAGGCCTCGTGGCTGGTCCGCAGGCCGCTGTCCAGTACGGCGATCACCGTGCCCTCGCCGGTCCAGCCCTCCTGCCACAGTTCCTCCGCGCCCATCAGCGCCAGGCTGCCGTCCGGCCAGGCGTCCTTACCGGCGGCGGATAATGGCGTATAGTCCCGCACGCCGGACACGCCGGATACGCCGGGCAGCGCCGCGACGGCAGCCAGCCCCTCCGCGTCCGCTTCCACGGCTGCTCCGCAGAACAGCCGGTCGTAGCGCCAGAGGACGTCCACGTCCGGCAGGGCGGCCAGGGCGGCCTCCATCCGGTCCGGGTCGGCGCTTTCGGTGTAAAGGACGACGGCCCGGACGGGTGCATCTATCGTTTCCCCGCGTTCCATTCCCCCGGCGGGCGCGGCAAGCAGCAGCGCTCCCAGAAGAAAAAGAAGGAAGCTCCGCATGGTTTTTACGTCCATATTTTATAACCTCCCGTGGGGTGATAAATGTATTATATACTATGCACGCCCCCGGCGGCAAGTGGAAATTCCCCGGTTTTACTCTGCGGCTCTGCGGGCGGGGCCGCCGCAGGAGGGACTGTCTGACGGACGCATCGCGGGAGCTTACCGCGCCTGAGACGGCAGGGCCCAGGGAAAAAGCGGGCTGAACCTCTGCTGCAGGGCAAACCGGCATCTTGACAAATCCATCCTGTTTGTGGTATGTTTTTTAATCAATTACACCCGTCCGTTTCCCGGTAAAAAATTGAAAAGGAGCGTGCTTCTCTCATGGCCTACTACTACCCCGAACCGTCCCATACCTTCAGCGAATACCTGCTGGTGCCCGGCTACACCTCCCCCGACTGCGTTCCCTCCAACGTGTCCCTCCAGACGCCGCTGGTCAGGTTCCGCAAGGGGGAGGAGGAGTGCCCCCTCCGTCTTTCCATTCCGATGGTCTCCGCCATTATGCAGTCTGTGTCCAACGACACCCTGGCGGTGGCGCTGGCGCAGGAGGGCGGGCTGTCCTTTATTTACGGTTCCCAGTCCGTGGAGAACGAGGCCGCCATGGTTGCGCGGGTCAAAAGCTACAAGGCCGGCTTTGTTCCCAGCGATTCCAATCTGCCCCCCGACGCCACCCTTCAGGACGTGCTGGACCTGAAGGCCCGCAACGGCCACTCCACCGTGGCCATTACCTCCGACGGCACCAGCCAGGGCCGGCTGCTGGGGATCGTCACCAGCCGGGATTACCGCGTCAGCCGCATGGATCCCTCCGTCTGCGTCTGCGAATTTATGACGCCCTATGAGAAACTGATTACCGCTCCCGAGGGAACCAGCCTGAAGGAGGCCAACGACATCATCTGGGACCACAAGCTCAACTCCCTGCCCATTGTCAGCGCCGACGGGCGGCTTTTGTACTTCGTGTTCCGCAAGGACTACGAGCGGCACAAGGAGAATCCCGGCGAGCTGCTGGACAGCCAGAAGCGCTTTATGGTGGGCGCGGGCATCAATACCCGGGACTACGCCCAGCGTGTGCCCGCGCTGGTAGAGGCCGGAGCGGACGTGCTGTGCATCGACTCCTCCGAGGGCTACTCCTGCTGGCAGGCGGAAACCCTGGCCTTCATCCGGGAGCGCTACGGTGAGACGGTGAAAGTGGGCGCAGGCAACGTGGTGGACCGGGACGGCTTCCGCTTCCTGGCTGAGGCCGGGGCGGACTTCGTAAAGGTGGGCATCGGCGGCGGCTCCATCTGCATTACCCGGGAGACCAAGGGCATCGGCCGGGGACAGGCCACGGCGCTCATCGAGGTGGCGGCGGCCCGGGACGAGTATTTCCGGGAGACCGGCGTCTATGTGCCCATCTGCTCCGACGGCGGCATCGTCCATGACTACCATATGACCCTGGCGCTGGCCATGGGGGCGGACTTCCTGATGCTGGGCCGGTATTTCGCCCGGTTTGACGAGAGCCCCACCAACCGGGTGCTGGTCAACGGACAGTACATGAAGGAATACTGGGGCGAGGGCTCCAACCGGGCGCGGAACTGGCAGCGGTACGATCTGGGCGGCGGCCGGGGACTGGCCTTCGAGGAGGGCGTGGACTCCTATGTCACCTATGCCGGTCCGCTGAAGGACAATGTGGCCAAGAGTCTTTACAAAGTCAAATCCACCATGTGCAACTGCGGCGTCACCTCCATTCCCGCGCTCCAGCAAAACGCCCGGCTGACCCTCGTTTCCTCCACCTCCATTGTGGAGGGCGGCTATCACGACGTGGTACTCAAGGCCCACGGGGGACAGTCCAACAACGGATAAAGCTTCTGCCGCCCCTGCGGGGGCGGCAGTTTTATGCCCGGCAATCCCTGTACTGTACGGTATACCTGTCCGGGGTAAGGAAAACCCCGCGCAGGAAAAGGGCCGCGTTCCGAAGAACGCGGCCCTTTCCTTGATGGAGAAGATTGAGGAAAAACGATACAACAGTTTAGGTTTCTCTCCTAAACTGGCTTCAGTTTACCAGTTTCAGGTACTTTTTGTCAATGTTGATATTGCCTAAATTTTACAGTTAAGCCGCCGGTATGTCGTTACAATTAACAAAAACTGCACGCTAATTTTGGAGAAAAATACAATTGACAGCCGTTTTTTCCGCCGCTGGCGGACGCTGTTACTGGCGCTGGCCGTCCACAAACACCGCCTGCAAGTCCAGATTTCCGTCCAGCACCACCAGGTCGGCGGCCTTCCCCACCTGCAGCACGCCGGTATCCAGCCGGGCGGCCAGTGCGGGGGCGGTGGAGGCGGCGTACACGGCGCCTGCCAGGGGCAGGCCGAAGCGGACCACGTTGCGCACCGCGTCCAGAAGGGAGATGGAGGACCCGGCCAGGGTGCCGTCCAGGAGGGTGGCCCTGTGGTTCTTTACCACGATTGGCTGCCCGCCCAGCTCGTAGTCGCCGTCGGGCATCCCGGCGCAGCGGAGGGAATCGGAAATCAGGTTCAGCCGGTCGCCGAAGATCTGGAAGGTGGTGCGGATGACTGCAGGGTGGATATGCAGTCCGTCGCAGATCAGCTCCACGCTGGCTCCCGCGTCGAAGGCCGCGCCGATGACCCCCGGGGCCCGGTGGAGGAAGGAATTCATTCCGTTATACAGGTGGGTGGCATGGCTGGCCCCGGCGGCGAAACCGGCCATGGCGGTATCATAGTCCGCCGTGGTATGGCCCAGGGAGACGGCGCAGGTCCGGGAGACCTCCCGGATGAAGGGCAGAGCGCCCTCCTCCTCGCAGGCCACGGTCACCAGCTTTACCTGGCCGCCGCTGGCCTCATTGAGGCGGTGGAACAGGGCGGCGTCCGGCTTGTGGAGATTTTCCGCCGCCTGCGCGCCCCGCTTGGCGTAGCTGAGGAAGGGGCCCTCCAGGTGGACGCCGGCGCACCTGGCCCCGCCGTTGGGCCGGAAGTCCCGGATGGCGTGCATGGCGGGAGTCAGAGTCTCCTCCCTGAGGGTCATGGTGGTGGCCAGATAGCTGGTCACGCCGTGGGCGGCGTAGTAGTCCGCCAGGGGCTGGAGCCCGGCGGGCCTGCCGTCGGAAAAGTCCTCCCCCACGGCTCCGTGGGTGTGAATGTCCACCAGACCGGGAATCACGTAGCCTCCGGCGGCGTCCAGATCCGCCGGACCGTCCAGCTTCCCGATGGCGGTAATGGTCCGGTCAAACTGGATGTCCGCGTCCAGAAAGGCCTTTCCGATGAGTACCTTCGCGTTTTTAATCAGCATGACAAAATCTCCCTCGTTTTATTTTTTTGGTAATCCAGCAGGTAGTATGCACTGTTTCCGCTTTTTATACAGGACAATTTCCGGATTCGCTCCCTCCGCGCCGTATTCGCAGACCAGAAGGAAATTCCCGTCCGCGGCCAGACCGTAGCACCGCCCGCCGCCCGGCTTTTCCACCTGGTTGCCCAGATAGATTTTTTCATTCTCCAGCAGTTTTGCCGTCTGCCCGTTGGGAAGAGTGAAGGGCAGATTAATGTAAGCGCCCGGCAGTGCGTTGAGGTCCGTGACCTTTGGCAGATCCGGAATGCCCAGAGCGTTGAACTCCTCGATCAGCAGCGCCTTCAGGGCGCACGCAGCGCCGCAGGGAGCGCAGTCCTGCTGTCCCCGCCTGCGGCAGCAGGCCGCCAGAATACATTCGCCGCCGCGGAAGGGGCGTCCGCCGGTCTCACGGCATCCGCCGCATTCGCCGGCCGAGGGACAGGCGGCGCAGTCCGCGCCGCAGATAGAAGCAGTCATGGGAGGTCCTCCTTCCCCTTTTTTCTTATTTTACCATGCTTTTCCGGTTCTGTCACCCGGAAAAAAGATTTTTTTGCCGGGGGCGTTCGCGCCCTCCGGCCACGGCGGCAGATTTTTCTTCCCGATTCCTCCGGCCCCGGAAAAAGATTTTCAAAAAAGTTTGAAAAACCTCTTGACTTTCCCCCTGGTGGAAGGGGTACACTAAGGAAGAAACGGGCCGCTTCCGGCGGCCCCGTCCAAAAAAGGAGGAATTTCTATGACAGCCGGCAAGATCATCGCCATGGTATTTGTGCTGCTCTTCGCGGCGGCCGCGCCCCTGGGGTGTATGATTTATCTGAACAGGAAGCGCGGCGGACGGTGGCTGCCCTTTTTCATCGGCGTTCTGTTCTTCCCGGTGTTTGCCATGATGCTGGAGCCGCTGCTCCACGTGGCGGTGCTGGGAAGCTCCCTGGGACCGGTTTTGCAGAACAGTATCTGGGCCTATGGCCTGTACGGCGGCCTGGCGGCGGGGCTGTTTGAGGAAACGGGGCGGCTGCTGGCATTCCGGATGGTGCTCCGGAACGAGGAAGCGCCCATGACGGCCCTCTGCTACGGACTGGGCCACGGTGGCAGCGAGGCGCTTCTTCTGGTAGGGACCGCCATGGTGAACAACCTGCTTTTGAGCGTACTGCTGATGAACGGCGGAGAGATTCCGCCGGAGTTTGCCGCCGCCGCCGAAACGCTGACCGCCACCCCGGCTGCCGCCTTTCTGTGGAGCGCGGTGGAGCGGGCCTCCGCCATAACGGTACATGTATCCAATTCCGTTCTGGTGTTCGCCGCCGTCCGGACCGGGAAATGGGTCTGGTTCCCCGTGGCCATTCTGACCCACGCGGGGGTGAATTTCCTGGCCGTGGCCGCCGGCGCGTATCTGCCCATTGCGGTTGTGGAGCTTATCGTGCTGGCCGCCGCGATCCTGACGGCCCTCCTCGCCTCAGGGGTATACCGGCGGCTGCCCGCGCTGGAGGCGTCACGGACCTCCGATTGACGGAAAAATGTAGAAAACGCCTGACCTTCCCCCAACTGGAAGGTGTAAAATGAAGCCGAAAGAGGTGATCCGCCTGAAGATCAACGAGGTAGAGGCCCTGGTGGGCATCACGAAAAAGAACATCCGGTTTTATGAGGAGAAGGGCCTGCTCTCCCCCAGCCGCAACAGTGAAAACGGCTACCGGGACTACGGTGAGGCGGAGGTGGCCACCCTGCGGCGAATTAAGCTCATGCGGAAGCTGGGGGTCCCCATCGAGGAGATCCGGCGGATGCAGACGGGGACGCAGACCGTGGGCGACGGCATGCGGCGGCATCTGGTCACTCTGGAGCGGGAGCGGCGGAACCTGGAGGAGTCGGTCCGGCTGTGCGAGCTGCTCCGGGAGCGCACCGAGCCGCTGGGAGAGCTGGACGCGGGCAGCGTGCTGGAGACGCTGGAGAAGCTGGAGCAGACCGGTACGACCTTCCCCAACAAGCAGCGCCAGGACGTGCGCATCCGGTACGTGGCCCCGGTGGCGATTTCCGCGGTGTTGGTGGCGCTGCTGGGAGGAATGATGGGGCTGATGATCTGGGGCTTTTTGACGGACCCCGCTTCCGCGCCGCCTCTGGGACTGGCGGTGGTGCTTTCGGCTCTGCCGGGGCTGCTGATCTGCGGGATACTGTACGCCCTGTTCCAACGGATCATGGAGATTGGGAAAGGAGAGATCGATGATGCGAAAAAATATTAGAAGAGGTGCGGCAATCCTGTGATCCTGTGCAATCAGCTCCTGAGCGCCATTTTGCAGCTGGTTCTCCTGACCGCCATCCCATTGGTCTGGTATCTCATAAGCAGGCGGAGAATTGCCGGATTTTTTAAATGGATTGGCCTGAAACCAGCGGCAAAGGTTCCTGCAAACGCTTTTGCGGCGCATGTGGGTGGAAGATCGGAACGACTGTTCAGGCTCTTTTGTTCGGCGCAATCCATCTTCCGGCAGTGTGGGGGAAGGGGATTGTCCCGGCGCTTGTCATCGTCCTGTTGACCGGCGGCATCGGCTTCGCCCTGGGCTGGCTCTCCCAACGAAGGGCGGAGGGCAGCATCCTGTATGGCTGGTGCATCCACGCGGCGGCGAATATTTTATCCCCGGTCATTGTATTCAGTTTTTTGCTTTAAAACGGAGGAATCGATATGGAAAACAGAAATCGTAAGAAAATCGCGCCTGTTGTCATTGCGGTGCTGGTGGTGGCCTACGTCGGGCCGCTGGTGGCCATGGTGGCCTACGCCGCCGGACTGCTGGGCGCGGAGGGCGGCTGGAGCTTTCTGCCCGTCCTGCTGCTGTACGCCGCCGCAGGCGGGGCGGTGATCGTGGGGGTGCTGTCCGCCATGACCCAGCGGCTGCGGGAGATCGACGGAGGAGAAGAGGATGAAGCCAGCAAATACTGAGTCTCAGCTCCGGCGGCGGAAGAACGCCCTTCTGGGGGCCCTGTCCTCTACCGCCGCGCGGCTGACCGCAGCGGTGCTCGTCCTGTGGCTGCACGCCGGCGCGGATCCCGCCGGACTGCTGTCCAGACTGCTGCTCATCATACTTGTGTTGGATTTGGG
This sequence comes from uncultured Oscillospiraceae bacterium, assembly GCA_910587505.1. Classification (GTDB taxonomy): domain Bacteria; phylum Bacillota; class Clostridia; order Oscillospirales; family Oscillospiraceae; genus Pelethomonas. The sequence continues at coordinate 21,385 of CAJULD010000035.1, forward strand.
GAGCATTCCCTTTATCTGGATAAGCCTGAAAACAAGATTAAAAGAGATTCAAGGAGGAGAAGAAGATGCTGCTGCTCAATATTGACCATGTGCCGGGCCGGGAGATCGAGGCCCTGGGGATCGTGAAGGGAACCGTGGTCCAGTCGAAGAACTTCGGCAAGGACTTCATGGCGGGGATGAAGACTCTGGTGGGCGGCGAGATCACCGGTTACACGGAGATGCTCGTCGAGGCCCGCCAGATCGCCACCAAGCGCATGGTGGACGAGGCTCAGGCTCTGGGAGCCGACGCCGTTGTGAATGTCCGTTTCGGCTCGTCCTCCGTCATGCAGGGGGCAGCCGAAGTCATCGCCTACGGCACGGCGGTGAAGCTGCGCTGAGGCGGGTAGATATTCTTTCCATGAAAAAGAGAATCAGCGGCTGCGCACGGGCGCTTGATGCGCCCGTTGCAGAATCCTGAGGACTTTCGGGAAGCGTACATTGCAGCAGGAGGGCGGAGCTTTTGCTCCGCCCTCCCTAATGCGTTATGCGTTAAAAGACTACATGATTTCCGACGCAAATCCCGGCCAGCCCTTTTCCAGCCCGGTGGCCATTCCGGCCGCGCGGCTGACGGAGCCGCCGTCATGGATGACGGCCAGATAGACGCTCTCGCCCGCGTTGGCCCAGCCGTTCACCGCGCCCTCCACCGTGGCCCCGTCCCGCACGCGGTACTGCACGTCCGCCCGGAACACGTCCACATAGCCGTCCTTCGTCAGGCCCGTATAGCTGCTGGCCCACTCCAGGGTGTTGATCCGGTACTGTCCCGTATAGATTTCCCGGTCCGACTCCGGCCAGCTCTTCATATAGGACTCCACCGCCTTCTGGGCCTCGTCGTCCACCACATAGCCGTCCTTGTCCAGGAACAGCACCGTCATGCCGTCCGCCTTCTGCCAGTCCGGCTCCTCCGGAATGATGTAGCTCTCCGCGAAGGGCTTTCCGCTTCCCACGGTCAGCGTCCTTGCCATTGCGACAAAGAGCTTGCCGCTCTGCGCCCACCGGGTCTTCGGCGCGTTGCCCTCTACCACCGGACTTCCCTCGCCGGCGCCGCTGTAAAACTGCAGGACCCGGTCGTTCCCGTTGGCCGCCAGATTGACGAACTGCCCTGTATAGTCGCTTTCCGCCTCAAACTGCACCGACAGCCGGCTCCCGTCCCCGGCAGAGAACAGCCCGCCGTTGGCGCCCAGCTTTTCCGCGGACCAGCCCTCCGGCACACAGATGCTCCAGCCGTCGCCCTCGTACAGCGCGCAGTTCACCTTTTCGCCGCCTGCCAGGATACTCAGACCGCTTTCCGGGTCCGCCTGGGGCTCGTCCCCGGGAAGCTGGGGCTCCTGCTGCACGTCCGCCGGCGGCTCATCCGCATCCGGCCGGTTCCAGGGCTGCCAGACGCCCAGCCCCACGCCCGCCGCCGCCAGAAGCGCCAGACCTCCCGCGATGCCGGCCCTGGCCGCCCCGCTCAGATTTTTCAGTTTTTCCCACATTATGTAGATACCTCCTGCTTTTTCTGTATACAGGCCGGTTGTTTTTTGGCGCGTGCGCCGTCTCTTTGGCCTTTTCCAGATTATCATACCACAAAAAAGCCTCAAAGTCGTTTCATGGAGCTTACGATTTGATAACAAATTCTGTTGGCCTGTAACAAATTTTTAAGAACCCGCATTCCTGATCGGGGATGCCGGATGGGCGGAAAAAAGGCCCCGCAGACGGCGCGTAACGGCTGCAGGTGCGGGTTCTGACAGCCTGGCGGCGGCAGATTTGCCTCCCGATGATATAAGAAACAGGGACATCGGCTTTTGCGAAAAGCGGCCCGCCCGGAAATTGATTTCTGTGTTCAGGGAAAGAATTCTGTTGAAAAAATCCTCCGGTAAGCGTACAATAAGGAAAAAGGGGACAGAACGCGGAGGACCGGCGGCGCAGCCGCCGGTTAAAAAAGGAGATTATATGGAGTTTACTTTGCGCAGCGGCATGCTGCTGGGCGCGGCGGCGGCCGCCACCCAGATCGAGGGTGGAGATCAGAACAACAACTGGTACGACTGGTACCGGCAGGGACATATCAGGGACGGCGCGGATCCCTCGGTGGCCACGGACCACTGGAACCGGTGGCGGGAGGACCTGGCGCTCATGAAGGAGATGGGGATTCAGTGCTACCGGATGGGGGTGGAGTGGAGCCGCATCGAGCCCGCCGACGGGGTGTTCGATGAGAAGGCCATCGCCCGCTACCGGGAGGAGATTCAGGCCCTGCGGGACGCGGGGATCCCGGTGCTGCTGACGCTCCATCATTTCAGCAATCCGCTGTGGCTGGAGGAGCGGGGCGGCTTCGCGGTCAGGGACAACATCACCTGCTACCTCCGGTTTGTCCGGAAGATGGTGGAGAACGTGGGGGACCTGGTCAGCGAGTATATTACCATCAACGAGCCCAACGTATACGCCTATAACGGATATTTTGAGGGAACCTGGCCGCCGGGAAGGAAGAGCTTTCTGGAGATGAGCCGGGTGATGACCAATATGGCGGCGGCCCATATCGAGGCCTACGGTCTCATCCGGAAGACCCGGCTGCAAATGGGGTACCGGGACACCCGGGTGGGCTTCGCCAACCATCTGCGGGCGTTCGCCCCCAGGGACCCGGAAAATCCCCTGCACCGGTTCTGGGCCTCCCGGGCCGGGCAGCTGTTCCAGGGGAGTCTGACCCGCGCCATGTGCCTGGGAAAGGCCTCTTTCCCCATCGGGCGGCACCCCTCCATCGTGCCGGGCAGGTACTGCGACTTCCACGGGGTCAATTACTACAGCCGCTCCACCGTCAGCGGGCCCTCCGACGGCGTAGCCGACCGGTGTGCGGTCAACGACCTGGGGTGGGAAATCTATCCGGAGGGCATCGCGGAGGTGTGCCGGACGCTGTATGACATGCTGCCCCGGCCCATCTATATCACGGAAAACGGGACCTGTGACAACCAGGACCGGTTCCGGGCCCGGTATATCGCGGAGCACTTGCAGGCCCTGTGCCGGAGCGGGCTGCCGGTGGAGCGGTACTACCACTGGTGCTTCTGCGACAACTGGGAATGGACGGAGGGCAACACCGCCCGGTTCGGACTGGTACATGTGGACTGTGCCAGCCAGGAGCGGACCGTCAAGTCCAGCGGAGCGTTCTACCGGCGGGTCATCGCGGAGGGAGGCGTCAGCGAGGCGCTGTATCGGGAATTCTGCGGCGCGGCCTATCCCGGCGAGGAGGAAGACGCGTAATGGAGTGGTGGAAGGACGCGATCATCTACCAGATCTATCCCCGCAGCTTTCAGGATTCCAACGGGGACGGCATCGGGGACATCCCCGGCATCATCAGCCGCCTGGACCATTTGCAGGAGCTGGGGGTGGGCGCCGTCTGGCTCAGCCCCGTCTATAAATCCCCCAATGCCGACAACGGCTATGACATCAGCGATTACCGGGAGATCAACCCGGAGTATGGAACCATGGAGGACATGGAGCGGCTGATTGCCGAGGCGGGAAAGCGGAACATCCGGATTATTATGGATCTGGTCATCAACCACACCTCCACCGACCACTACTGGTTCCGGCAGAGCAGGGATAAAACCAGCGGATACGCGGACTACTATTACTGGCGGCACGGCGGGCCGGACGGGGCCCTGCCCAACAACTGGACGGGCTTTTTCGGCGAGGACTGCTGGGAGTTCGACCCGGAGCGGTGCGAGTATTACCTGCATCTCTTCGCCAGGACCCAGGCGGACCTTAATTATCACAACCCCGCGGTGCTGGAGGAGGTCAGGGACATCCTCCGGTTCTGGCTGCGCAAGGGCGTGGCGGGGTTCCGGTGCGACGTTATCAACATCCTGTGGAAGGACAGCCTGGAAAGCGGCAGGAAAAGGCTGGCCCTGACGGGCAGCGAGCACTACCTGTCTCTGGAGGGGACCCACAGGATTCTCCGGCAGCTGCGGGAGGTGCTGGACGAGTACGGAGCCTTTGCCGTGGGAGAGACGGTGTTCGTCTCCCCGGAGCAGGCCCGGGCCCTGTGCCGGGAGGATGAGCTGGACATGGTGTTCTCCTTCGAGCACATGGAGTGCGACCAGTATTTTCTGAAATGGTTCAAGCGGAAGTTCCGGCCCGAAGCCTTCTTCAACTGTCTGACAAAGTGGCAGAAGGAGCTGGCGTGGAACGCCCTCTATCTGGAGAACCACGACCAGCCAAGATCCATTCCCCGCTTCGGCAGCGAGGCCCACTGGAAGGAGAGCGGAAAGCTGCTGGCCACGCTGCTGCTGACCCTCCGGGGCACGCCCTTTATCTATCAGGGGCAGGAGATCGGCATGATGAACTTTGACTTCGACCGGATGCGGCAGCTCAATGACGTGGAGAGCAAAAATGTGGAAAAGGTTCTGCGGCGGTTCCACATTCCCCGGAAGCTGCGCTGGAAGATCATTTCCCGGACCAGCCGGGACAACGCCCGCACGCCCTTCCAGTGGAGCGGCGGCGAGGGCGCGGGATTCACCGATGGACGGCCCTGGCTGGGGATCAACCGCAACTGTCAGGAGATCAACCTGGCAAGCCAGGAGGAGGATCCGGATTCCATCTGGAGCTGGTATAAGGACCTCTCCCGGCTGCGCCGGGAGAACGGGGTCCTCCGGCGGGGCAGCTTCGTGCCTCTGGAGGCGGGGGAGCAGGTGTTTGCCTACCGGCGGGAGCTGGGAGAGGAGAAATGGACCGTGGCGCTGAACTTCAGCGATAAACCGGCCCGGGTCTCCTGCCGGGGCGGCGTGGTCCGCTCCAATCTGGGAAGGGAGACCTTCGACGGAAATCTGGGCCCGTGGGAAGCGGTGATTCTGCGGTAAATTTGTCCGGTATGGAAGGAGACGCAATGGAAAATCTGGATCGGAGAAACAAATACTGTTTTGGTCTGGGGACCATCGGGAGAGATATGTTCTACTCCATGGAGAGCATGTATCTCCTGTTCTTCCTGACGGAGATCAGAAATCTGGACGACGCCATGCTGGCTCTGGTGGGCGGCGTGCTGACCGTGCTGCGGATTCTGGACGCCTTCAACGACCCCATCACCGGCGTGATTATCGACAACACCCACACCCGCTGGGGGAAATTCAAGCCCTGGATGGTGACCGGCGCCGTCGTAAGCTCCGTATGCATGCTGATGATGTTTGCCAACCTGCCCCTGACCGGCGGGGCCTATGTAGCCGTATTCGCGGTAAGCTATATCCTGTGGGACATCTTTTACGGGGTCAACGACATCGCCTACTGGACCCTGCTTCCGGCGCTGAGCACGGAGCAGCGGCAGCGGGAGAGTATGGGGGCCTTTGCCCGGATCTGTGCCAACGTGGGCATGTACGCGGTGGTGGTGGGCATCCTGCCGGTGACCGGAGCGCTGACGGACGCCTTCGGCGGGGACGGGCAGAGGGCCTGGTTCACGCTGGCCGCCGCGGTGTGCGTGGCGATGACCGGCTTTCAGATGATTACCGTGTTCGGCGTGAAGGAGACCCGGAGCTTCCGGGAGGAGGAAAGCACCTCCCTGCGGGACATGATGAAGGCGCTGTTTGGAAACGACCAGCTGATGTGGACTACGGTAAGCATGGCCCTGTTCATGACCGGCTACTGTACCACCACCAGCTTCGGAACCTACTACTTCAAGTATGCCTACGGGGACGAGAACATGTACTCCGTGTTCGCCGGTGTGCTGGGCGTCAGCCAGCTGGCCGCGCTGGCGGTGTTCCCCGGAGTCGCCGCCCGGATCAGCCGGAAAAAGCTGTACACCGTGGCCACCGCGCTGGTGGTGGCGGGGTACGCCGTGTTTTTCTTCGCGCCCATGAACATGATCCCCATCGCGGTTGCCGGGGTGCTGCTGTTCGTGGGGCAGGCCTTTATCCAGACACTGATGCTCATGTTTCTGGCGGACACCATCGAGTACGGCCAGTGGAAGCTGGGCAGGCGGAACGACTCCGTCACCTTCTCCATCCAGCCGCTGATTAACAAGCTGGGGGCCGCCATAGCCACCGGCGTGGTGACGCTGACGCTGATCGTGTCGGGAATCAATCAGGCGGAAAGCGCCGCCGACGTGACCGGCCAGGGGCTTCTGATTATGAAAATCGCCATGATGGCGCTGCCGCTGCTGGCCATTGCGGCGGGGTACGTCGTGTACCTGAAAAAGTACAGGATCGACGGGGACATGTATCAGGAGATCGTCAGGCAGCTGAAGGAACGGGGCGATATCCAATGAGCGTCCCGGCGTATGAACTGATCCGCTCCCGGCGGAGGACGCTGGCGCTGGAGGTCACCGGGGAGGGCCGGGTGCTGGTGCGGGCGCCCGTGCGTCTGGCCCAAAGCCGGATCGACGAATTTGTAAGCCGGCACGCCGGATGGATCGAGAAGCATCAGGCCCTCCAGGAGAAACGGCGGGAAAACCACCCGGAGCCCACCGATGCGGAGCGGGAAGCGCTGATTTGCCGCGCGAAGGAGATCCTGCCGGAAAAGGTGGCACGGTACAGCCGTCTGATGGGCCTGTACCCCACCGGCATCTCCATCACCGGGGCCAGAAAGCGCTTTGGCAGCTGCAGCGGGAAAAACCGGCTCTGCTTTTCCTGGCGGCTGATGCAGTATCCCGAGGAGGCGGTGGACTACGTCGTTGTCCACGAGCTGGCCCATATCCGGCACAGGGACCACAGCAGGCAGTTTTATGCCTGCGTGGAGGAGACGCTGCCGGACTGGCGGGAGAGAAGAAAGCTGCTGCGGGAATAATACAACCGTCCGGCCCCGAGCGAAGGCTCAGGACCGGGCGGTCTCATGCATGCGCCATTTTGTCATTAGGAGTTTGCCGGTTTTCAGGTTATTTGCCCATATGCAACCGCTGGTTGCGGAAGTTTCAGGAGCAGTTGATAGCGCGCCGCCGGAAATTATGGTATGGTACTGACAGGGAGGTACAGTGGATGTTGTCTGAAAAAATATATACCCTCAGGCGAAAGCAGGGACTTTCACAGGAGCAGCTTGCGGAAAAAATCGGAGTTTCCCGACAGGCAATTTCAAAATGGGAGGGAGGGCTGTCGGTTCCGGAGCTGGACAGGCTCAAGGCGTTAAGCGAGTGTTTTCAGGTCACAATCGACGAGCTTACGGAAAACCGGACGGTAAGCGCTTCTGACGGCGCAATGACGGAAAAAGAAAATCCGGCGCCCATTAAAACAGAAGAAAGCAGGGCGGGGATCTGCCTTTGCCTGACCGGCGCTGTCTGCCTGATTCTGTTTGGTCTGGCCACGGTTATATATCCGCCGGCCGCCGGCCGGCTGAATGAATCGTCGATGATTACGCTGAACGGGACGGGAATACTTGTTGCTTTGTCTGTGCTGCTGATGCTGTGGGGAGTGATTCTGATTCTCAGGAAAAAGTAAGGAAAATTATGGAGGAAATTATAATGAAAAAGTACAGGCGTCTGGCGTGCCTTTTTACCGCGCTTGCGATTCTGCTTTCCAATGTCATGTGCGCCGCCGTTGCGTACAACTACTGCGCGCTTCAGTGGGGCGGACGTTACGCTGGGTACAGCGCTCCGGCTGACGTTGCCTTTCTGCTGTGCGTTCCCTATGGGGCCGGAATAACAGTGTGCGCCGTTCTGGCCTGGTTTTTCCGGAAAAAGCATCTGAATTGCTGATGAATTTCATAATTTGAACGGGTGGCGGGACGGCGCCAGAAGTCAAGAATAAATTGCAGTAAATTAGAATAATCAGCACAGCGCACAAA
>CAJULD010000036.1 GCA_910587505.1 uncultured Oscillospiraceae bacterium
GCCGCAGATGGAGCCCTGGGAGGTGGAGCCGTTGGAGCTGACCACCTCGCTGACCACCCGGATGGCGTAGGGGAACTCGTCCTCGCTGGGCAGCACGGGCAGCAGGGCCCGCTCAGCCAGCGCGCCGTGGCCGATCTCCCGGCGTCCGGGGGAGCGGGAGGGTTTGGCCTCGCCTACGGAGTAACCGGGGAAATTGTAATGGTGCATATACCGCTTGGACTCCTCGGGCCAGATGGTGTCCAGCTTCTGGCAGGCGGAGAGGGTGTCCAGGGTGCAGACGCTGAGGACCTGGGTCTGGCCGCGGGTAAACAGGCCGGAGCCGTGAACCCGGGGCAGCACCCCGACTTCGGCGGCCAGAGGCCGGATCTCATTCCTGGCGCGGCCGTCCACCCGGTGGCCCTGGAGCAGCCAGGCCTTGACGATCTTCTTCTGGAACTTGTAGGTGAACTCCTCCAGATACCTGTCCATGTCGGGGTACTGTTCCAGATACTTTTCGTGCCAGTGCTCGATCATGGCGTTCCAGCGGGCCTCCCGGACGTTCTTGTCGTCAGTGTCCATGGCGGCCCTGGCCTCGTCCATAAAGTTGGCGACGATGTCGTCGAAGAGCTCCTGGTTGAAGTCGGCGTGGGGATAGTCAAACTTCTCCCTGCCGATTTCAGCAACCATCTGGTTGATGAGGGCCACCTGCTTCTGATTCTCCCTGTGGGCGGTCTGGATGGCCTCGAACATGACGTCGTTGGAGACTTCGTTGGCGCCCGCCTCGATCATGACCACCTTCCTGCCGGTGGAGACCACGGTCACATCCATGTCGGAAATCCCGGCCTGCTCGGCGTTGGGGTTGACCACGATCTTCCCGTCCACCAGGCCCATCTTCACCGCGCCCACGGGGCCGTTCCAGGGGATGTCGGAGATGGCCAGCGCGGCGGAGGTGCCGATGAGGGCGGCCACCTCGGGGGAGCAGTCCCGGTCCACGCTCATAACGGTGGCCATGACGGACACGTCGTTGCGGAAGTCGCCGGGGAACAGGGGACGGATGGGGCGGTCGATGACCCGGCTGGTGAGGATGCCCTTCTCGCCGGGGCGGCCCTCCCGGCGCATAAAGCTGCCGGGGATGCGGCCCACGGAATACATCTTCTCCTCAAAGTCCACGCTGAGGGGGAAGAAGTCGATGCCGTCCCGGGGCCGGGGGGCGGCGGTGGCGGTGCAGAGGACGGTGGTCTCGCCGTAGGTGACCAGGACGGCGGCGTTGGCCAGCTCGGCCAGCCTGCCGGTCTCCAGAGTCAGGGGGCGGCCCGCCAGATCCATGGTGTACCTGCGGTAGTTGGGAAATTGCTTTTTGGTGATGATGGTAGACATGGCGTACTCCTTTTCTTTTGTATGTTTCGTTTGGCTGGAGCCGCTTTTTAGCACTTGATCTCAATGCCGGGGAGCCGGCAGCAAGATCAACTGCTAAAACAGCGGCTTCCGGGACTGCGGAGAAACAGTGAAACGCGGGGAGAAGGGTCCCGGCCCTTCCCCCCGCTATGCGCTCATTTACGGATGCCCAGCTTGGCGATGAGGGCACGATAGCGCTCGATGTCCTTCCTGGCCAGATAGTCCAGCAGGCTGCGGCGCTTACCGATCATCTTGTAAAGGCCCCGGCGGCTGTGGTTGTCGTGGGCGTGGACCTTCAGGTGCTCGGTGAGCTGGTTGATCCGCTCGGTGAGGATGGCCACCTGGACCTCGGGGGATCCGGTGTCGTTTTCGTGGGTACGGTTGGCCTCGATGATGGAGGTCTTCTGATCTTTCTGCATCATAGCGTTGCATCACCTTTCTTAAATAAATGCTCCGCAGGCCGCGCCGGGGCAGGTGCCGCCGCCGTCGAAGCCAGGGAAGGCCGGGCGCATACACGCCGCGTGCCAATTACTATATCACAGTCATTTCTTATTGTAAAGAGAAAAATGGGGAATTATTCAGCTTTTTTGACTGCCCCGGCAGGCGTGCAGGACCGCGCAGCGGCGGTAAAAACTGTGCTTTGCCGCGGAACTTGCAATTTTTCCACGTATCCTGTATAATAACCCCCGATACAAAACGGAGGGATGCCGCCGTAATGCGGCGGTTCCTCCATACGGGGAGGAAAGCCGTGTGAAGCGCTGGGGAGCGATCCTGTTAACGATATTGTGTCTGCTCGTTTTTGCATCCGCCTGCGGCGGCGGGGCGGACGCGCCGTCCGGGACATACTGGCGGGCGGACCAGATGGCCGGAGCAATATGGATAACCCAGTACCCGGCGGGCGCGCCGAATTACAACGTCCTGGGGGCGGCGGATTTTGAGCCTTATCTGCGGGATGTTCTGGGGATCGACCCGGAGGCGGTGGAGGACGGCGCGGTTTTGTATGCCGGCGGCGTCAACGCCCATGAGATCGCGGTCTTCCGCATGACGGACGAGGCGGAGGCCGCCGAAGCGGTAAAAGCCCTGGAGGCGTACAGGGATGCCCGGGCGGGAGCCTTCGCGGGCTACGCCCCGGAGCAGTATGAGATTGTGGAAAAATCCGCCGCCGTCCAGCGGGGCCGGTACGCCGTCCTGCTGATTGCCCCGGACCAGGACGCGGCCCTGGAGGCGTTTGCGGCGTGTTTCACCACCGACCCGCCGGACGACGCGCCTCTGACCGTACGGGAGGAACCGCCTGTGACGGAGGACCCGGAACCCGAACCGGAACCGGTTCCTGAGCCCGCCCCGGAGCCTGAGCCCGTCCTGGAGCCTGAGCCGGAATCTGAACCGGAACCGGCTCCTGACCCGGAACCCGAGCCGGAACCCGAACCCGTTCCGGAGCCGGTTCCCGAGCCGGACCCTGAGCCGGAACCGCCCAGGGAGGACTGGTCCTATAATCAGGAGCGCATCGTCTCCGCCTGGAACAGCGGGAACCGGGAGGGACTGTGGGAGCAGGACGCGGCCATCCTGGACGCGCTGGCGGAGCTTCCCTCCGCCCTGACGGATACGTCCCTTACGGCGTATGAGCGGGAGCTGGTACTGCACGACTGGATGATCGACTGGGCGGAGTACGACCCCGGCGCGCTCAGCAACGATCCCGTGGGCGAGCCCATGCCGGACAATGACAACCCCTACGGATTCTTCACCGGGAGGAAGGGGATCTGCTCCGGGTACGCCGCCACCTTCCAGCTGCTGATGGAGCTGTGCGGCATCGAATGCATCACCGTCCGGGGAACCAGCCATGGGGGCTCCACCGAGCACGCGTGGAACATGGTGAAGCTGGAGGACGAGTGGTACTGCGTGGACGTTACCTGGGACGATCCCGTCTGTTACGGCACATTGCCTCCGGCCATGCATCATCAATATTTTAATGTAACCAGCGAATTTCTCCGGTGGACGGACCACCAGTGGGACGAATCCGGGGTTCCGGAGGCTACGGCCACCGCGCTGGCCTGGGTTCCCTGACGTCTGCCAGAAAAAATCTGCGTGTTCATAGAACTTTTACTTGCGAAACCGGATTCATTCGAGTATACTATGGATTGTTGAGCCCAATCGGGGTATCACCGGACAACTGCAAATGTTATCGCCGCTATGCTTTTCCCCGGCGGCAGAAAATTTTGGAAGGAATGAACAACACATGAGCGCATCCAGAGAAAAGAAAAAGCGTCAGGAAATTTTAGCCAGCGGCGTGGTCGATCCCAAGGCGGCCCGCGCGGCGGAACAGAAGGCTGCCGAACGCAGGTCCAACATCCTCTACGGCGCCATCGCCGCGATTTTCGTGGTGGTCGCCGCCGCCCTGCTGATCTATAACTCCGGCATCATCCAGCGCGGGCAGACCGCCGTGACCATCGACGGGGAAAAGTACACCGTCCCCCAGACGGCCTACTATTACGGTCAGGTCTGCAACAACTATGCCTCCCTCTTCGGCCAGGAGTATTTGCAGACGCTGAAGGCCCAGCCCCATCCCCAGGACAGCGGGAAGACCTATAACGACTACTTCAAGGAGCAGGCCGTGGAGAACATGAAGTATATCCACGCCGCCGCTGCCGCCGCCAGGGAGGCGAACCTTGCCCTGGAAAGCGCCGATGAGGATGCCGTCAAGGCCAACGTGGACAGCATGAAGTCCGCCGCCGCCAACAGCGGCGTGAGCTATGGCGCGTATCTGAAGGCGGTGTACGGCCCCACCATGACCGGTTCCGTGTTCGAGTCCTGCCTGCGGGAGCAGCTGCTGGCCAGCAAGTACGCCGCTGAATACAGCGAGGAGAACTTCGTCTATTCCGAGGACGATATCCTCAATTACTATAATGAGAACAGGGAGACCTACGACCTTATCGACGGCGCGTATGTGAGCATCAACGGCACCCCCGAGGCAAAGACCGACAGCGAGGGCAACGCCATTGAGGCTACGGATGCGGAGAAGGCCGACGCTATGGCGAAGGCCGCCGAGACCGCCCAGCTGATTCTGGACGCATACAAGGAGAGCGGGGATCTGGAGGCTGCGGCCAGCGCCCACGACGCCACGGTTACTACCACGATCTCCGGCGCCTCCACGGTCTACGGCGAGTGGTTCTTTGACGAGGCCCGCAGGGCCGGGGACGCGGACATTATTGAGGACGGTACCAATGGCCGGTACTACGTGGCGGTGTTCAACAGCCGCCAGCGGGACGACAGCCCCGCCACCTACAGCGTCCGCCACATTCTGGTGACGGCGGACAACCTGGATCTGCCCGAGGGCGAGGAAGCCTCCGACGAGCAGATCAGGGCCAGGGCCGATGAGATTCTGGCCGGCTGGGACGGCACGGAGGACGGCTTCGCCGCTCTCGCCAACGACAACTCTCAGGACGGCGGCAGCAACACCAACGGCGGTCTGTATGAGGACGTGGCCAAGGGCCAGATGGTGGCGGATTTCCAGGACTGGTGCTACGAGGACGGCCGCCAGAAGGGCGACACCGGCGTGGTGAAGAGCAGCTACGGCTATCACATCATGTACTTTGTGGGCTACGGCGACGAGCAGAACTGGCACTACGGCTGTGAAAACGCCATGCGCAGCAGCGCGGAAAGCGAGTGGCAGGAGGGCCTCATCGCTGCCGCTTCCGCCGAGATCAACGAGGGCGGTATGAAGAATGTCGGCTGAATCTGATTAAACCAGCCCAAAAGCCCAGCGTCCCGGAAGGGACGCTGGGCTTTCTCTCAGAGAGGAGGCGCGCATGAGCGAACGGTTTCTCAGAAATGAAATGCTTTTGGGCTCCGCCGCCATGGAGAAGCTGGCCCGTTCCCACGTCTGCGTGGTGGGCCTGGGGGGCGTGGGCAGCTGGGCGGCGGAGACGCTGGCCCGCTCCGGCGTGGGGGAGCTGACCCTGATCGATCAGGACGAGTACGGCGAGAGCAACATCAACCGGCAGCTGGGGGCGCTGACCTCCACTGTCGGCCTGCCCAAGGCGGAGGCCATGGCCGCGCGGGTGCTGGACGTCAACCCGGACTGCACGGTCCATCCCATCGTGGGGAAATACGACCGGGGGGATAACGGGCGGTTCTGGGGACCCTACGACTGCCTGGTGGACTGCATCGACCTGGTGGCCTGCAAGGTGGACCTGATCTGTCAGGCCGTGGAACGGGGGATTCCCATTCTCTCCGCCCTGGGCACCGGGAATAAGCTGGATCCCTCCCGGCTGGAGATCACGGACCTGAGCAAAACCTGCGGCTGTCCCCTGGCCCGGGTCATGCGCCGGGAGCTGGGCCGCCGGGGGATCCGCCATCTGAAGGTGGTGTACAGCCCCGAGGAGCCTGCGTACTGCGCCCCGCTGGAGGCCCCGCCGCCGGGGCGGCGAAGCGTGCCGGGCAGCGTGCCCTGGGTGCCGCCTGTGGCGGGGGTACTGCTGGGCGGCGCGGCGGTGATGGAGCTGATCGAGGGACTGATCCCGAAGAAAGAAAAGGGCAAGGAGGAACTGCCATGAAAATCAGACGGGCAGAGGAACGGGACATCCCCCGGCTGGGGGAGCTGCTGCTCCAGGTCTGCCGGGTCCACCATGAGGGCCGGCCGGACCTGTTCCGGGCCGGCGGCCGGAAGTATAGCGATGAGGAATTGAAGCTGTTGCTGCGGGACGGGGAGCGCCCCATTCTGGTGGCGGAGGATGGTGGAGCAGTGCTTGGCTACGCCTTCTGCGTCTACCAGCGCCACCAGGGAGAGGGGTCCTTTCAGGACATGACCACCCTGTATCTGGACGATCTGTGCGTGGACGAGGCCTGTCGGGGCCGGCATGTGGGCCGGGCGCTGTATGACGCGGTCCTTGCGATGGCCCGGGAGGCCGGGTGCTACAACGTGACGCTGAACGTATGGAGCTGCAACGGGAGCGCCATGCGGTTCTACGAGGCCTGCGGACTGAAGCCCCAGAAGGTGGGGATGGAGGTCATCCTCTGACAAAAAGCGGCAACGCAGGCGCGCCGCGCGGGGGATAAGGAAACCGGACCCAACAGAAAATCCGGATTTTTTCGTCAATCTACAGGGAATGGGGGGATACTGCCCCATGGATTGCAAAGAAGCGATTATTGCATTTGAACACTGCACCCAAAAAAATGTTGTTGAAATAGAACGCTGCGGCGTTGGCATTGCAAACTGTGTTTTTATTGTCACCACGGCAAGCGGAAAGTTTATTCTCAGATGCAGCAGGGAGAAAGATGCATACAGGGATACAATTGCCTGGCTTGACAGGCTGTCCGAATGCGAAATACCCATACCCACTGTTTTGTGGCAGGGAAAATACAGGGATTACGCCTGTCTGATCCTTTCCTACATCCGGGGAGACGATATTGGAACGATTTATTCCCGGTTGAGTGACAGCGAGAAAAGGCAGATTGCCAGAGAGGTCGTGGCTATACAGCGAAAGGTATCACAGATCGATATGGCGGCAGGTGCAGGGTGGACTTGGAACCACGTGATTGATGAGATGCTGCATCGCGCCGGGGAGAGGATAAAAAGAAAGCATTTTTTTGATGCCGGTAAGGTAACCGTCGTCAGGAATTTGAAGCAGGAGATCGAAGAATATCTGGATACTATCCAACCAATACCATATTTGGATGACATCAGCACAAAAAACCTGTTGATCTATAAGGGGAAACTGTCCGGGATCATCGATATTGACTGGGTCGGTTTGGGCGACCTGCTTACCTTTGCCGCCATGACAAAGGTCGCGCTGCTTAATATGGAGTTGGATACCAGGTATATTGATTATCTGTTGGAAGAGATTCATCCGAATACGACGGAGTACAGGGCGTTTGTTTTTTACTGCCTGATGTATTGCGTGGATTTCATGGGCGAAAGAGGGATGAAATTTCTTGATAAGACGGTTCCGGTAAGCAGCGCCATCATCCGGAGACTGAACGATATCTTTGACGTTCTTCTGGGAGAATGGAACGAATGCTGCGAACAGTAACCAGACAAAAAGGGCAGGACAGACCGCCGCGGTCTGTCCTGCCCCTGGTCACTTTATGGAATATATGGCCCTACAGGAATCCTTCTAGGAGCTCCTGCGAGGCAAACTATAGCCTTCCTGAAGTTCTTACGATTCTGCAACGGCCACATCGAGTGGCCGTGCAGAATTAAATTTCGCATGACCCCTCGATGGGGTCATTGCGAAATCGTTGATTCTTTTTCTTTCAGGAAAAAGAATGGGGACCAAGGTAGGCCGTCAGCGTCCGGCAGTCGCCGTCCACCCGGTAGCAGCCGCTCCCGGCAGGGAGGAAGAAGCACTGGCCCTTCTTCACCGGCCGGGTTTCGCCGCCGCAGGTCAGCGTTCCCTCTCCCTCCGTTACCAGCAGGGCGTGGAAGGAGGTCCCGTCGCAGTTTCCCTGGAACGCGCCGTCATGGCCGTCAGTGGTGAAGTACCGGCAGGAGCCCAGGTGCTCGCCGAAATCCAGCTCCGGCGCGGGGCGGCGGTCCGTCACCTCCAGCGCCTTTTCCACATGGAGGGGCCGGGGCTTGCCGTCCGGTCCCAGACGGCCATAGTCGAAGACCCGGTAGGTGACGTTGGAGTTCTGCTGAATCTCTGCGATGACCAGCCCCGCGCCGATGGCGTGGAGGGTGCCGGAGGGGATGAAGAACACGTCGCCCGCCTTCACCGGGGCCTTGCGCAGCACCTCCGTCAGGGTGCCGTCCTCCACCCGGCGGGAGAATTCCTCCAGACTGACCTCCCGGTCAAAGCCATAGTAGAGAAACGCGCCGGGTTCCGCATCCAGCACCACCCACATTTCCGTCTTGCCGTACTGGCCCTCGTTTTTCAGGGCGTACTCGTCGGAGGGATGGACCTGGATGGACAGATCCTTCTTTGCGTCGATGAGCTTGATGAGCATGGGGAAATTCTCAAAGCTCTGGCAGGCGGTCCCCAGCGCCTCCTTCCCGGCCTTCTCCAGGTATGCCGTCAGGGTCATCCCCGCACAGGGGCCGTCGGCCAGCACAGAGGGGCCGTCGGGATGGCAGGAGAGCACCCAGGCCTCGGAGAGAGGGTCCAGATCGCTTTGGATACCGAAATCGGTTTTCAGGCGCTGGCCGCCCCAGAGGTAGTCCTTGCAGGCGGGGATGAGCTGATAAGCGGGCATAGTAAACACCGTCCTAAACGAAAATTTTTCAGTGGTTTTTTCCATCTGCCCCGATTATACGGGAAAATGCACCGTCCGTCAATGGCCCACAGAATAAATTGCCGCAGGTTTTCAACAGCGTCCTCCAAAGACCTTGAAAACAGAGGACTTTTCACAGTGAGTTCGCCGTATCCCTTTATTCGGTTTCACACCAGGCTGCTCTTGCCCGGGCTTTTGCCATGAATTCTGATGATTGCTGCAAATATGAACAGGTACATCTTTGATGAGAGTAACGGTTTGCCGTATGAACGCCAGGGAGCCGATTACATCCCCTGCTTAACCATACCGGAAGAGGAAGAACAGCCCATCGCGGGATATGGGGCGCTGCAACAGACGGGTTGAGGCAATATGCCGTATCGAACATCTGCGGGGATTTAAGGAACCTCTGATTTAATCAACAGATTTACCTGCAGGAATTGGCTGAAAAGGGAAAATATCCTCGACTTGACAGGAAAGGTGTGTTATACTGAATCCGTTACATATTGAAAATATCCCGGGCGAAATGCGGAGACGGTATAAACTTTCTTACAGAGAAAATTTAGTGGAGGTATGACATGGGGTACACAAAACTGAGGGTGCCGGAGCAGCAATATGATACGTTCAGTCTGGAGGGGGCGGCGCTGACTTTTCTTCGTAACCGCTGTGAGGGCCTGCGCTTCAGCCCTGAAAAGGAGGCGGAGGAGGCGCGGACGGGAACGCTGCTGGGGACCGGCCTGAAGAAGGGGGAGGTCCCCTACAATCAGCAGATGGACACGGAGCGGCTGTGTCTGGAGAACGCGCTGAGGCGTTTTCTGCGTTCCGGGCGGAAGGAGGATGCCTTTGACGTCTATTTCTGCTATCTGGAAATGTTTGTGGGGGACTATCAGAAGACCCGGCGGATGATCGAACTGCTCTCGGAGTTTGAGGCCAACGGCAGCGGCCTTTTGATGAAGCACCGGGACCACTACTCCCACTCGGTCTACGTCTTCGCCCTGGGCCTGGCCATCTACCAGAGCAGCCCGGTCTTCCGGGGGGCTTATCAGGAGTTCTATCATCTGGCGGACGGACAGCCGGCGGCCTGCCATTTTCTGCGCTTCTGGGGGCTGACGTCCCTGTTTCATGATATTGGCTATCCCTTCGAGCTGCCCTTTGAGCAGGTGGCGTCCTACTTTGAGGTAGAGGGCGAGGACCGGAAGGAGCGCCCCTTTGTGGCGTATCAGGGGCTGGAACCTTTTGTGAAGATTCCCCGCCAGGTGGTGAAGCAGCTGGCCGCGCTGTGCGGAGAGGTGTATGAGACCACCGACGAGCTCTTTGCCGCCCTGCTGGCCAGGCGCTTTGGAAAGAAGTACACCCTGTCTCAGGCGCAAATGCTGCGGGTTTTGCGGGAAAAGCCCACCCAACCCAACCGGTTCAACCACTTTATGGATCATGCCTATTTCAGCGCCGCCGTGATTTTCAAAAAGCTGTTCTGCGAGCTGGAGTGCCCCCTGGAGCAGGAACACCTGGACGCCCTCACCGGTATCCTGACGCACAACAGCCTCTACAAGTTCAGCATTGCCTGTTATAAGGACAGGGACAACACCCCCCTGACGGTTTCCGACCACCCCCTTGCCTACATGCTCATGCTGTGCGACGAGCTTCAGTGCTGGGACCGCACCGCCTATGGGCGCAACTCCAGGAAGGAGCTGCATCCTATGGACTGCCGGTTTACCTTTGAGGGCGATGCCATCGAAGCGGTCTATCTCTATGACGAACGGGAGAAGGGAAAGATCGAGGCGTTTGAGAAGGCGTACGGCGCCTGGAAACCCCTGAAGCCTGCGGATGAGAACTCGGAGGAATACAGGCTGTGGAAGAAACGCAGGCCGGGGCTGAAGGCCTATGCCGGGATGTATACGGACAGTGAGAAGGACGTATGCGGATTTCAGCAGGACATTGAGCGCATTGTGGACCTGAGCGCCATCCGCCTGACGGTGAAAGCGGAGACGGTGGAGAACAAAAGGCGGCGGGGCTATCTCTCGGACAGCAGCTTTTTGGGGCTGTATCACTTCGCCGTGGTGCTCAACGAACGCTGGAACAGTGGGGAGTGGAAGCAGGCCTGCGCCGAGGGCCGGGAGGAGCAGTATCTGATGGACGGGAAAAATACGGAGCGGTTTTCCCGGAACTTCCAGACGCTGTCTCTGGAGTACCAGCTGTCCAACATCAACCAGGCCAAGGCGTTTGCCGGATACATGCAGGAGCTCGACTGCTTTTACACCGACCGTCCTGTGGACTTTGAGCTGGTGGAGAAGTTTTCCGGGGATGATCTGCAAAAAATCGGCCCGATGGAGCACCGGCGCTGGCTCCAGGAGCACTACGACATGGGCTGGACCTATGGAGAACCGGACCGGGCGCAGCGTGAGCAGGTCCGGCAGCATAAGGACATGATTCCCGGCTGGACGGGCGAAACCGTCCCGGAGGAGCTGGCCAGGCAGAATTACGACCGGCTGGACAGGGCGGAGCAGGATAAGGATACCGAACCCATGGAATGTATGCTGGCCATGCTGCGCATGTTTGACGGGCTGCGCATCTACCGGCTGAAGTAAGCGGAGGAGGGAGAACGATGACAGACGAGCAGAAGAAAGCCAGAAAACTTTCCGCAGAGAGCGGCCATATCAAGTGGATCAAGGACACGTGCCTGCGGACGATGGACAGCGGTGAGGACTATGTTTTCATCAGCTATAAATCCGACGATTATGAGCAGGCGCTGGACGAGATTTTATACCGGACCTGCCGGAAATACGGATTGAAGGTCTATTTCGATGTGGCCTTTGACGACGGGTCGGACTCCTGGATCAACCAGTTTTATGACAACATGTGCAGCCCGCACTGCAAGGCTATGATCGCCTTTATCAGCAACAGGTACTACTCCAGCTACGCCACCCTGCTGGAAATGATGGCCCATAAGACCCGCGATGCGGGGGGAGACGGTATCTTTGGATCACTGGCCTTCCTGCCCATCAATCTGGAGGATATCAAAGAGCAGGCCAGCAGCAATGAAAACACCGGGCTGGGCACCATACGGTTCCAGGATGGGACGTTCAACAAGCAGGCGGACAAGGAGCTGACGCTGTTTAACAGAATCTTCAGGGAGCTTGCCTACTCCCAAAAGGAACTGGAGTTCCATTACTACCGCTTTGAAGACAGGGACCTGTATTACGAGGCCACAAAGACGCAGCTGGCAGTGGGGAAACCATACCTGAACGTAACCAAGTGCCGCAGGCTGATGGGGCTGGTCTGCCCGGACAAGAATAATAATGACGGCACCAACAAGGCCTTTGAGGACGCTGTTTATGACAAGCTGATGCAGGAGGGGCAAACGGGCCTGAAGTCTGTGTTCATCCCCGATTGGAAACCGCTCCCGTTTGACCCGGTCAAACCTGAAGGGTCTGAAGAGTCTAAAGAGTCTGAAGAGTCTAAAGAGTCTGAAGAGTCTAAAGAGTCTGAAGAGTCTAAAGAGTCTGAAGAGTCTAAACCGGACAAAACGGAGACCGTCCTCCTCCCTGATTTCCTGAAAAAGTACAATAACAACACCTTTAAAAAAGAGACATTCCGGCAGGTCCGGCTGGTGGGGCAGGGGGAATACGCGGCGTACAGCACCCCGTTTTTTGATTCCGCCTATCCCCTGGTCTGGAGTTTTGTCATGAAGCTGCTGGAGGAGCGGGGCGAGGACTATCTGCATTTTGTCAACAGGAAAAATTCGGGCAACAAAAACCCGCCCTTTATTACGGAGGCAGAGCACCAGAAGCGGAAAGGAGAGAAATACTCCGTTACCTACCGTAACCTCGAGCTGCCTGGGCTGGAGGGCTGGTCCATGTGCCGCCACTATGGGCAGTATGGCTGGATGAATGATGTTCTCCGCAGACGCATCCTGGAGCTGGGTCTGCCGCTGGGGGCCTTCTCTCTGGAATACATACCCAATTCAGGCGAGCAGGGTGAAAAGCATGAGACCGGCAGCGGGGGAAAGGGAACCGAACCCGGCAGCGGGGGAGAGGGAACCAAACCCGGCAGCGGGGGAGAGGGAACCAAACCCGGCAGCGGGGGAGAGGGAACCGAACCCGGCAGTGGGGGAGAGGGAACCAAACCCGCCGGCGGGGAAGGGGGAACCGAACCCACCGGCGGCATAGGGGGACCTGTTCCCCTGGATGGAAAAACCGGAACGCAGAAAAAGCAGGGCCCGAAGGAGGGCGGCTACAGCTTCACCCTCCGGGGGGAACGCTACCATGGTCTGATCCTGAAGAATATGATGCTGACGGTATTCAAAACAACGCTGGCCCGCCATCCGGACAGGCTGGACGTGCTTCTGGAAAGGCTGCCCTGCCTGCGCGAAGGGCTGGGGATCAGTCCTGACGCCCAGCCCTCAACCTTCCGCGCCGGAGATACCGTCAACATTAACGGCCGGAGCATCTCGATTGGGACTTCCCTGAACCGGACGCAGGCGCAGAAGTACATGGAAAAGCTGATTGAGCTGTGCGGCGAACCAAAGGAAAATTTTGTGGTTGACGGCGATGACTGAGGAGGAGACGATGACCTGTAAGCAGTTGGAAGCCCTGATTACCGACGCCCGCTTCCAGGAGCTGAAATTCCGCCAGGAGCGGACCAATGTCTTCACCATTGTGGGCCAGACCCATACGGAGCACTGGCACAGCTCGTTTCTCAGCTGGCTGCTGGACGCCCATTCCTCTCTGCGGCTGGGACATTTCCCGCTGGCCAGGCTGCTGAACCTGTACATGATAAAAAAGCCGGACTGCGGCTTTACCCTGCGGGACATTTACGCCTGGGATCTGGACGCGGTGCGTTTCTGTACGGAGAAGGACGCCTCCTGTCAGGGGAAGAAGCGTTCCATTGATGTCTTCGGTGAGAGCGATGAGCTGATGCTGGTCATCGAGAACAAGGTGAACGCCCGTGAGAATTTTAACAACTCCGGCCAGGGCCAGACCATCGACTATTACCACTACGCCGAGTCGGTGAAGAAGCCGGGCCAGCGGACGCTGTATTTTTTCATTACCGCCGACCAGAAGCAGACCTGCTACGCTGACATGTACGTCCAGATATCCTATCAGGAGATGTTCGACAGCATCCTTTCCAGGTGCATGGCACACCCCCAGGTCCCGGAGGACAGCCGGTATCTGCTGGAGCAGTACGCCGCCAATCTGCGGGAGACCGTGCGGGGCTCCAACACCCCCATGGCGCTGGTGAACGTGAACCTGTGCAAAAGCATCTATGACGACTATGCGGAGATCCTGGACGGCGTCTTCCAGGCGGCGCAGGAGGCGGACAGCCTGCGGGACAGCAGCGACCCCGCCTGCATGGCCTACGATCACTACCGGGACATTTTTGATGAAATCTTTCTCTCGGTAGATGAGCGGTATGGCCGCACCCCCAAGGCCCGGCTGCAGCGGCAGAGCGTCAGCTTTACAGAGCTCTACCGCCGGGGCGCGGTGACGGACGGCATGATATTCCGCATGACCTGCGACGGCGAGGTCTACCAGGCCCGGACCGTCCTGGCGGACGACCGGTGCAGCTGTTACTTCCAGGTGCTGGACGAGCAGGGAAAGCCCTTTGTGAAGAACGGCCAGATCGTGGGCATTTATGAAAATCCCTCTCAGGCCGGGGTGGACGTGATTAACCTGCGCCGGGAGCGAAAGGGGATCCCTGGGCGGGTAAAGACCCTGCGGGGAACCACCGCCTGGATAAACGATGCGGGCCTTGGGATCAAGGACCTGATAGACCGCTATTAAAGCTGTTAAAAAGGAGGCGCTGCCTGTGCCTGGAATAGGAAGACTGCTGAAAAAACTGGTCCCCGTCCTGAGCGTCCTGCCGTTCCTGCTGGGGGCGGCGGGGTATGCTCTGGCCGGGGAGCGGGTACTGGACGCGCTGTATTTCAGCTTCAGCCTGTACTTTGTAAACCTGGTGTCAGACAGCTCCAACGTCCTGGTGGAGATCGCCCGGTGGACGGCGGCGCTGGTAACTACCACGGCGGTGCTCTACGCCCTGAGGCGGATCTGGACCAGGCTGTGGTGGGCGGCGCTGTGCCTGGGGCGGGACAGCGTGGCGGTATACTGCGACGGAGAGGAGAAGGTGATCTTTTCCGACAGCGGTCACAGCGTGGTCTATCCGGGCCGGGAATTTCGTCCAGGGGCCAGGTCCCACATCATCATGCTGGCCCGGGACAGCGAGAGCCTGGCGTTTTATGAGGCCAACCGGAGCGGGCTGCGGGGCCATCCGGTGTACATCGGCTTGCGGGAACTGGACAGGGGCCATATGCGGGATGTTCCCGGCGTCACCTTCTACGATATCGATGGCGCCGCGGCCCGGGTCCTGTGGAAAAACCTGAAGCTGTGGCGGCAGGGGAAGGAACGGCTCAGTGTGGTGATCTGGGGCGGCGGCCATCTGGGGCAGAATATCCTGAATCACGGGCTGCTGCTGAACCTGTTTGTCCCCAATCAGGAGATCGCGTATCACCTGGCAGGGGACACCACGCTGTATCAGATCAGCCGCAGGAAGTTCCGCTCCGGTAATAGGGATACGGTCGCCTTCCATGACATGGACAGCGCATCGGCCTGGGAGGCGGTCCGGGGGGCGGATGTGGTGATTCTGGCAGAGGAGGCCCCGGTGGAGCGGATTCAGGCGCTGCGGATTGCCTGTGAAAACGGAGCGGTGTACTACTACGCCCCCGACGGAAGGGACATCGGGGCTTATCTGAAATTTTCCGGGCTGCATCCCTTCGGGGAGGGGCTGTATACCGACGAAAATATCCGGGGTGAGGCGCTGGTTCTGCGGGCCAAGGAGCAGAATTATGACTACGCCGGAGAATACGGCCATCTCGCCCCGGGGGAGACGGTGGACGAGGCCTGGCGGAAGCTGGACGGCTTTACCCAGTGGTCCAACATCTCCTCCGCGGACTTTCAGGAGGTTCTGCCGGACATCCTGGCCGCCCGCCCGGCGCTGACCCTGGAGCAGCTGGCGGCACTGGAGCATCTGCGCTGGTGCCGGTTCCACACCCTCAATGGCTGGCAGTACGGTATTCCGGAGAGCGGAAGCCGGGATGCGGAAAAGAAGCTTCACAGGTGTCTGTGCCCATATGAAGCGTTGGAGCCGAAGGAGCATGAGAAAACGCAGGCAGTGATCCGCCGGGCGCTTTCCGTTGTGGACAGATGAAGGCCGGACTTTCCACTTCATCGCGAACCGTTACAGCTGTGAGATGGAATATAATCCGGCGAATCGGGCCTTCGGAGCGCGGCGTCCTGATGCAGGAAGCAGTTTCCCCTCGCCGCTTGCAATTTCTCCTGCCCTGTGCTATGCTGGACCCAACTGCCAAAACGATTGACAGGGAGGAAAAGACTATGACCTATGAAACTCAGCTGGCCCTCTGGCTGGACCGGGCCGGGGAGGACCCTGACCTGACCGCGGAGCTTCGGGAGGTCCGGCACGATGAAAAGGCGGTCTCCGACCGCTTCTACCGCCACCTGGCCTTTGGTACCGGGGGACTGCGGGGCGTCATCGGCGCGGGGACGAACCGGATGAACATCTACACCGTCCGGCGGGCCACTCAGGCGCTGGCGGACTACCTCAACGCCTCCGGACTGCCCAGGGCCGTGGCCATCGCCCATGACAGCCGGATCAAGGGAGATCTGTTTGCCCGGGAGGCGGCCCGGGTGCTGGCGGCCAACGGCATTACCGCCTGGCTCTATCCCCGGTTGGAGCCCACTCCCGCGCTGAGCTGGGCGGTACGGTATCTGGAATGCGGGGCCGGCATCTGCGTCACCGCCAGCCACAACCCCGCCCGGTACAACGGCTACAAGGTCTATGGCGCGGACGGATGCCAGATCACGCCGGAGGCGGCGGAGAAGGTGTTGTCCTTCATGGAACGGACCGACTGCTTCGACGGGGTGAAGCTGGCGGACTTCGACGAGTCCCTGGCGGCGGGAGATATCCGCTGTATCCCCGACGGGTGCCTGGACGCGTTTGTGGACGCGGTACTGGCGCTGCGCCCCGGCAACGACGTAAGCAGACTGAAGCTGGTGTATACCCCCCTCAACGGCTCCGGCCTGGAGTGCGTCAGGAAGCTGCTCGAAAAGATGGGCGTGACGGCGCTGACGGTGGTGCCCTCTCAGGAACACCCTGACGGGCGCTTCCCCACCTGTCCCTATCCCAACCCGGAGATCCGGGAGGCCATGGAGGAGGGGCTCCGGCTGTGCGATGCAGTCCGCCCGGATCTGCTCATCGGCACGGACCCGGACTGCGACCGCATGGGCGCGGCGGTGCCCGACGGGAAGGGCGGCTACCGCCTGATTACCGGCAATGAGATGGGCGTGCTGCTGCTGGACTACCTGTGCCGGACCCGGATTGCCCGGGGGACCATGCCGGAAAATCCGGTGGCGGTGACCACCATTGTCTCCACGGATATGGCGACCCCGGTGGCCGCGGCCTATGGCGTGGAGCTGCGCCGGACGCTGACGGGATTCAAGTATATCGGTGAGCAGATCGGCCTGCTGGAGAGCGGGGGGCACAGGGAACGCTATATCTTCGGCTTTGAGGAGAGCTACGGCTATCTCTCCGGAGCCCACGTGCGGGACAAGGACGCGGTGAACGCCGTGATGCTTGCCTGTGAGTGCGCGGCGTGGTACGCAGGGCAGGGGATGACCCTGCTGGACGCCATGAACGCGCTGTATGAGAAGTTCGGGTTCTACCGCAACGGCCTTGTCAGCAGGGCCTTTGAGGGTCAGGACGGCATGGAGGCCATGAACGGTCTGATGGCGTCCCTGCGGGTCAGTCCCCCGGCGGAGATTGGGGGCAGGAAGGTCACGGGCGTGGTGGACTATCTGGGTGAAGACACCGGCCTGATTCCCTCCGACGTGCTGGAATTCCGGCTGGAGGAGGAGGGAAAGGTAATCGTCCGTCCCTCCGGCACGGAGCCGAAGCTCAAGCTCTACCTTTCCGTCCGGGGCGGCAGCGAGGAGGATGCGCTTTCCCGGCTGGAGCAGCTGGAGAAGGGGATCCGGCCTCTGGTGGAGCGTCCATAACTCCGGGGGGCTCCGCGCCCCCGGAAAACCGATTCACGAAAAGGTCCCTGTTCGCCGCCCGCAGGGCGGCGAAGGTCCGTTCCCGTGAATCAAAGTCTCGTTCACTTGCCAGTTTCCCCTCTTTGGTATAAAATGGAAAAACAGATTACCGGCGCGCCTGCGCCGCTTGGGAGGCCGAATATGAAAATTGTGATACTGGACGGTTATTGCCTGAATCCCGGAGACCTGCGCTGGGACGGATTTTCCGCCATGGGCGGGGTAACGGTCCATGACCGGACGCCCGTCCACGACGTGGAGGAGATCGTCCGCCGGATCGGGGACAGCGAGATCGTCCTGACCAACAAGACGCCCATTACCCGTGTCATCCTGGACCGCTGCCCCGCCGTCCGGTACGTGGGACTGCTGTCCACCGGGTACAACGTGGTAGATACGGAAGCTGCGAAGGAGCGGGGAATCCCCGTGTGCAACGTTCCCGGCTATGGTACGGCCTCGGTGGCGCAGCTGACCATCGCGCTGCTGCTGGAGATTTGCCACAGGGTGGGCCACCACAACCGGGCCGTCCACGAGGGCCGCTGGAGCGAGAGCATCGACTACTGCTTCTGGGACGGCATGCTGATGGAGCTGGCGGGAAAGACCATGGGCATCGTGGGCTACGGCAGCATCGGCCAGGCCGTGGGTAAAATTGCCGAAGCCCTGGGGATGACCATCATCGCCACCGGACCGCACCCCTGGAAGGAGGGGGAGCGCCCCGCGCCCTGTGTTCCCCTGAAGAAGCTGCTGGCAGAGAGCGACGTGGTCAGCCTCCACTGTCCCCTGTTCCCGGAGACAAAGGGGCTTATCAACCGGGAGTCGATCAGGGAAATGAAGGAGGGGGCCATCCTTCTCAATACCGGCCGGGGACCTCTTATTGTGGAGCAGGATGTGGCCGATGCCCTGAACAGCGGACGGCTGTATGCAGCCGGAGTGGACGTGACGGAGACGGAGCCGCTGCCTGCGGACAGTCCGCTGCTGACGGCGAAGAACTGCGTCATCACGCCTCACATCGCCTGGGCTCCGCTGGAGGCGCGGCAGCGGCTGATGGATATCGCGGTTGCGAACCTGCGGGCGTTCCTGGACGGAAAGCCCCAAAACGTTGTCAATCTTTGACGGGATTCTTGGCGGGAATGGGATAGAATATGACCGGACGGCCGGAAAAGCGGAGGGAAGGGTGGGAAAGGTCCAGTGCCCAAATGGTTGAAAACTGTACAGAACAGCTGGCCCGGGCGATTTCTGACCAGGACGCTGGAGCGCTATTTTCTCCACGGGGTGGCCCAGGAGGGAGCCTCCCTGGCCTATTACCTGCTGTTTATGCTGTTCCCCCTGATGATCTTTCTCAGCAGTCTGCTGGGCTTGCTGGAGCTGGATATTTCCAGCATTTCAAGAGCGCTGGCCGCGCTGCTGCCCGCCGGCGTGGTGGATCTGGTGGAGAGCTATCTTACTTACGTCAGCCAGACCTCCAGCCGCGCCATGCTGTGGTTCGGTCTGGTGTTCACCATCTATTTCCCCATGCGGGCGGCGGACTGCCTGATGATGTCCGTAAGGAAGGCCTACCATCTTCCCCGGCCCAGGAACCAGATTCTCTATATGGCGAAGGTGCTGCTGTACACCGTTTTCCTGCTGGTGACCATTGCGCTGACGCTGGCGCTGGCCACCGTGGGCCGGGCGGCGCTGGAATTTGCGGACCGGTTCGTGGTGGTGCCGGACGCGTTTATTGACCTTTGGTCCGATCTGCGCTTCCTGGTGCTGGGCGGGGTCATGTTCGGGGCGGTGGGGCTGCTGTACGCCGCCGCCCAGGACAGCCGCCAGCCGGCGCGGAACGTGGTTCCCGGCGCGCTGGTGGCCCTGGTGGGCTGGCTGGTGGTGTCGGCGGCCTTCTCCTTCTACGTGGAGAATTTCGCCAACTACACGGTGATCTATGGCGCGCTGGGTACCGTCATCGTACTGATGATGTGGCTGAACCTGACGGCGGTGGTCCTTATCATGGGGGCCGAGGTCAACGGCGTGCTGGTCTCCCTGCGGGGCCGGAGGACGCCGAAAGCAATGAACAGAAAGGATGGCGGAGAGAGCGCGCACGCCTCGTCCGCCGGAAACGGCGCGATATGAAAATCATGATTATTGGCTGCGGCAAGGTGGGCTTCACCCTGGCCCGGCAGCTGAGCGGAGAGAACCATGACCTGGTGCTCATCGATCACAGGGCCGAGGCCATGCAGGTGGCAGACAGCACCCTGGACCTTCTCTGCGTGGAGGGCAGCGGCGCTTCTATCCAGGTCCTGCGGGAGGCGGGGGTGAAGGACACGG
Organism: uncultured Oscillospiraceae bacterium; assembly: GCA_910587505.1. Lineage (GTDB taxonomy): Bacteria > Bacillota > Clostridia > Oscillospirales > Oscillospiraceae > Pelethomonas. The sequence continues at coordinate 19,980 of CAJULD010000036.1, forward strand.
AGCTGGTGGTGGCGGTGACCGGCTCCGACGAGCTGAACATCGTCTGCTGCCTGATCGCCAAGAAGCTGGGCGCCCGGCACACGGTGGCCCGTATCCGGTCCCCGGAGTATTTCCGGGAGGCGAACCTCCTCAAGCGGGAGGTGGGCCTGAACATGATTATCAATCCGGAATATGCCGCCGCCCAGGAGATTTCCCGCCTGCTGCGGGTTCCCTCCGCCTTCAGCGTGGAGACATTTGCGCGGGGTCTGGTGGAGATGATTGGCTTCCCCATTCTGGACAGCGACGGCATCGCCGGCGTGAGCCTTTTCGAGTATAACCAGAAGCATCCCAACGGCGTGCTGATGTGCACTGCGGTCCGGGACGGGGAGGCCATCGTGCCCAACGGGCGCTTTGTGCCCCAGGTGGGCGACAAGGCCTATATGGTAGGCTCCCAGAAGGAGATTGTCAAATTCTTCCAGACCATTGGCCGGGGCGGCAACCGCATCCGGGACATTACCGTCCTGGGGGGCAGCAAGATTGCCACCTACCTGACATGGGCGGTGGAACGGGTGGGGATGAAGGTCCGCATTGTGGAGCAGAACCCGGAAAAATGCCTGACGCTGTCGGACAAGCTGCCGGACAGTCTCATCATTCAGGGGGACGGTACCGACAGCGCCGTCATCGACAGCGAGGGCCTGCTGGACACCGACGCCTTCATCGCCCTGACCAACCGGGACGAGGAAAACCTGCTCATGGCCATGACCGCCCAGCGCCGCGGGGTCAAGAAGGTCATCGCCAAGATGAGCCGTCCCAACTACATTGACATGATGCGGGAGAGCGGCGTGGACAGCATTATCAGCCCCAAGGACATCACCGCCAACCAGATCTCCGCCTATGTCCGGGCCATGGCCCGCAGCGAGGGCAGCGCGGTGGAGAACGTATACAAGCCTCTGGGCGGCGCGGTGGAGGCCGTGGAGTTTACCGCAACCGCTACCGCCAAGTTTCTGAATACGCCCCTGAAGGATCTGGGCCGCCGCCTCAAGCCCGGCATCCTGGTGGCTGCCATTGCGCGGGAGGGCAGAACCATCATACCGGACGGCTCCACCTCCATCCGGGCCGGAGACAAGGTCATCATCATGGCCAAGAGCATCTTCCTCCAGGATCTGGATGAGATTTTGCAGGAGTAGGGCGTGAATAACGAAAGAAGGCTTCAGCTGACAATATGAACTATAAACTGGTATTTCACATGCTGGGCATGATCCTGCGGGTAGAGGCGGTGCTGATGCTGCCGGCCATGGTTATCGGCTTTGCCGCCGGCGGGGGAGACGGCATGGCGTTCCTGTACGCTGCGCTCATTACTCTGGCGGTGGGGCAGGGGTTGACCATGCTGCCGGGGCGAAACCTGAAAATGCAGGCCAGGGACGGCTTTGCCGCCGTGGCCCTGTGCTGGATCGTGCTGTCCCTGTTCGGCGCGCTGCCCTATGTATTCGCGGGGGTATTGCCCAATTATGTGGACGCCGTATTTGAAACCGTATCCGGCTTCACCACCACCGGCGCCACGGTTTTCACCTTCATTGAGGGGCAGCCTCAGGGCATTCTTTTCTGGCGGGCGCAGACCCAGTGGATGGGCGGCGTAGGCGTTCTGGTGCTGGCCCTGGCCCTGGTGCCCAAGCTGGGAGAGGGCAGCGTGTACCTCATGCGGGCGGAGTCTCCCGGCCCCATCAAGAGCAAGCTGACGCCCCGGGTCAGCGACACGGCCAAGATCCTCTACAGCATTTATATCGGCCTGACGGTGGCGGAGGTTATCTGTCTGCGTCTTGCCGGTATGCCCTGGTACGATTCCATCATTCACGCCTTCACTACCATCTCCACCGGCGGCTTCTCGGTGAAGGACGCCAGCATCGCGGCCTACGGCAGCCTGCTGATTGAATGGATCATCATTATTTTCATGTTCCTTTCCGGCATCAACTTTGCCCTGCTGTACTATGTGATCCTCCGGAATTTCCGGGCGGTGCTGGAGAGCGAGGAGCTGCGCTCCTACACCCTTATGACCGTGGGTGCGTCGGCGCTGATTGTGCTGAATCTGGTAGTCCACGCCTCCTGGGCGCTGGACGCCCGGACGGTGACGGACAGCGTGTTTCAGGTGGTGACACTGATGACCACCACGGGATACATGACCTTCGACTATGTACTCTGGCCCACATTCTCCCAGGTGATACTGATTCTGGTAATGTTCGCCGGGGGCTGCGCCGGGTCCACGGCAGGCGGCGTCAAGCAGATCCGGGTGGTGCTGCTGTTCAAGAACCTCCGCCGGGAGGTCCAGCGGATTCTCCATCCCCGTGTGGTCACCACCATCAAGAGCGACGGCGAACGGGTGGACGAGCCCATTCTGTCCGGCATCACGCTTTTCTTTTTCGCGTATATCTGCATTCTGCTGCTGGGCGCGCTGGTGGTGGCGTGGGACGACGTGGGCTTTACCGCCGCTTTTTCCGCGTCGCTGACCTGTATCAGCAACGTGGGCCCCGCCTTTGACATTCTGGGGCCTACCTGCAATTTTGCGTTTCTTTCCAATGTGAGCAAGGTGTTTCTCAGCGTCAATATGCTGCTGGGGAGGCTGGAGATCATGCCCCTTCTTCTGCTGCTGTTCCCCGGTCTGTGGAAAAAGAGATGACGCCGGTCCTGCCTGTCCAACCTGAGAAAATAAAGAAATAAAGGAGTAAACCCATGGAGAAAAAATTTGAGGAATACGCCAGGCTTCTGGTAGAGGTGGGCGCAAACATTCAGAAGGACCAGACTCTGGTTATCAGCTGCCCGGTGGACTGCGCCTGGTTTGCCCGGCTGTGCGCAAAAGCCGCCTATGCCGCCGGCTGCCGGGAGGTGGTCATGAGCTGGGGCGACGATCAGCTGGCACGGGAGAAGTATCTTCATGCCGCAGACGGCGTGTTCGATACCGTGCCGGAGTGGCGGGTCCGTTTCAATACCGACTACGCGCGGGAGGGCGCGGCCGTCCTTCATATCGGCGGCTCCGATCCGGAGATCCTCAAGGGGGTGGACCAGGACCGGATGGTTCGCGCAGCCCGTGCCAGCGGCGCGGCGATGAAGGAGTACCGGCAGATGCAGATGTCCAACGCCTTCCCCTGGGCTATCGGCGCCATCCCCGTGCCCAGCTGGGCGAAAAAGGTCTTCCCCGGCTGCCCGGAGGACGAGGCCATGGAGAAGCTGTGGAACGCGATTCTCACCTCTGTCCGGGTCACCGGCGACGGCAGGGCGGTTCAGCGGTGGAAAGAGCATCTGGATACCCTGCAGGTCCGAATTGACAAACTCAATGACCTGCGCCTGGAGAGCCTCCACTATGTCAACGCGCTGGGTACCGACCTGACCATCCGCCTGCCGGAGGATCACGTCTGGGGCGGCGGCGACGGCGTCAGCAGAGCCGGGATCCACTTCATCGCCAACATGCCCACCGAGGAGATTTTCACCGCGCCGCTGAAAAACGGCATCGACGGCGTGGTCTACGCCTCCATGCCCCTGTGTCTGAAGGGCGAGGTGGTGGACAAGTTCCACTTCGTCATCCGGGAGGGCAAAATCGTCGAGGTCCATGCCGAAACGGGCGAGGAGAAGCTGAGGGCCGAGACCACGCTGGACGAGGGTGCGTCCTACTTCGGCGAGGTGGCTCTGGTGCCCTATGACAGTCCCATCCGCAACCAGGAGCTGCTGTTCTACAACACCCTCTTTGACGAGAACGCCGCCTGCCACCTGGCCTTCGGCGAGGCCTACGCCGAGTGCATTAAAGGCGGCGAGGACATGAGCAGGGAGGAGCTGAAGGCCCGCGGCCTTAACGACTCCATCACCCATGTGGACTTCATGGTGGGGACCGCCGATCTCAGCATCACCGGCAGGACCCGCGACGGCAGGGAAGTTCCGGTATTTGTAAACGGCAACTTCGCGCTGTGATTTGAACAGCTGTGGAGCCCATCCCGGCGGGATGGGCTCCTTTTGCAGTTAAAAGTATTACGCTGCCTCGATTGCCGCTGTGCGGTAGATGAACTTCACCTGCCCGCCGGCTTCCGTACCTCCGGAGAAGGAACGGTAGTTCCTGGCGGCGGCAGCGGTGGCCTCCAGCCGCTCCGCCAGCAGGTCCAGGCCGCCGTCGAAGACGTCGAGGATCTTCTGAACGCCCTTTTCGTCGAATTCCTCCAGCCCGCCGGCCAGCTCTCCTGCGCCGTCGTGGAGCCGCGTCACGCCGTCTGTCAGGGCGGGAACGCTCTTCTGAAGGGACTGAAGCCCGGCATTCAGCTGCGCCGCGCCGTCAGAGAGGGCGGCCGCGCCGCCGGAGAGGCTGCCCGCTCCCCGTGTCAGCTGCGCCGCGCCTTCGGCGGCCTGTGCCACTCCGGCGGTGTACTGCCGGAGACCCTGATAGAAGGCGTTACAGCTGTCCAGGGAGGCCTTTACCCCGGCGATCTGTTTGGCGGCAGGGCTCTCCCCCAGGGAGGCGATTACGCCGTCCAGCACCTGGGCGTAGTTTTCTGCGGTCAGCGCCGGGACCTGGGCTCCGGCGGCGGCCAGCTGCGCCGAGGCGGAGGCCAGCAGGGAATCAAATACCAGCGCCGCGCCGCCGTTGAGGGTATCGCTGCTGGCGGTCAGCTGCTCCAGCCCCTCCTGGAGAGCGGCAGAGCCTTCCTGGAGCTGGGCCGCGCCGGTCTTCAGCTCACCCGCGCCGTTGGAGAGGGCGGCCCCGCCATCGGACAGCTGATTCACGCCGCCGGCCAGCTGGCCGGATTTTTCCAGCAGTTCGCCCAGACCGTCGTACAGTTGGGAGGAGCCGTCCAGCAGCTGCCTCATGGCGTCCTCCAGTTCGTCCAGAGATTCGCCGGGACCGTCCCTGTCCGTCCACTTCTCCGTATCCAGACCGGCAAAGGGCGTGCTGACGGCTACAGTAAAGGTGGTTTCCAGGGCGAAGTCCGTCACATCGGCGGTGAGTTCCACATAGTCGGGAATACTGATATCCTCATCCAGCGCCAGATTTTCCCGCAGTCCGGGAAGGGCCACGCCTACAACGGCCAGACGGTCGCCGTCATTGCACAGCCGGCCGTTGACAACGGATACGTTGGTGAAGCGGTCGCTGTCCAGCAGAACGGCGGTCACCATGGCAAAGGGGACATAAACCTGCCCGGCTTTGCCGCCAATGGAGGCGGTTTCATACTGTCGGTTGACATAATCAAAACGGATGGATACCCGGCCGCTCTTCCCGGCCAGCTGGCCGGGGGTCACGCTCTGGCCGTTCAGGGAGTAGCTGACGGTCATGTCCACAGGCAGATCCCGGTCTGTGCTGCCCTGGCAGTAAATATCTCTGCCCTGCGCTTCCCAGATCCGGCTGCTGCCGTTGGGGATGCACTCCTCGCCGCCCTTGACGTTTTCCACGCCGGTGAGAGCGGCGGCGTCCTCCAGCTGAGCGAGACCCTCGGGATTTTTCAGCCAGTCGCTGACGATCACGTTTTCCACCGCGCCGCCGGCGTCGGCGAAGACATACACGGTCTCGTCCCGGTAGGCGGCGGGAGCCGCCGCGTAACCGGGGACGGACAGCCTGGCGGCGGGAACTGCCTCAGGCGCGCCGTCATTTCCGGCGGCGCAGGCATGGACCGCGCCGCCCAGGGCCAATACAACGCTCAGGCTCAGAGCCGTAAGCCGGACGGATGTCTTTTTCATTTTACATAAACCTCCTGATTCGGGATGAAGCCGCTGTTTTTACCGCGGCCGATATGCCGCATGCCCGCCGTAGTGGCGCAGATAAGCCGGTCGCACAGCAGCAGCAGGGCGGGAAGGATGAAGATGACCGACGCCATGCTGATGAGAGCGCCACGGGCCATCAGCATGCACATGGAGCTGATGATGTCCAGGTCGGAGTACAGGGCCACGCCGAAGGTGGCGGCGAAGAGGCCCATGCCGGAGACAAGAACGGAGGGGACGGAGGACGCCAGCGCCGTGTGGACGGCTTCCTTTTTGTCCGCGCCGCCAATGCGTTCGGCTTTATAGCGGGTGGTCATCAGAATGGCGTAGTCCACCGTTGCGCCCAACTGAATGGTGCTGATGCAGATCGGGGCGATGAAGGGCAGGCTCTGACCCAGGTAGTGAGGCAGGCCCAGGTTGATGAAAATAGCCGCCTCGATTACCGCGATGAGCAGGAAGGGCAGGGTGAAGCTCTTCTCCACCAGGGCGATAATCAGAAAAATGGCGATGATGGATACGGTGTTGACTACTTGGAAGTCGTGGTCTGTCGTTTCAATCATGTCTTTCATGCAGGGGGCCTCGCCGATGAGCATTCCGGTGGGGTCATGCTCTTTCAGGATGGCGCTCAGCTGGTCCAGCTGGCGGTTGACGTTGTCGCTGGCCACCCTGTATTCGGAGTTGACCAGCAGCAGCTCCCACTTCCCGCTGTCCAGCCTGTCCGTCACGCTCTCCGGCAGGAAGCCCTCCGGCAGCCGGGGACCTGTCGCGGATTCCAGACTCAGTACGTACTGCACGCCGTCCACGGCCTCCATTTCCCGCGTCATGGCCCGGACCTCCTTCGCAGGGAGAGCGGAGTCCACCAGGAGCATATGGGTGGAGGCGATGCCGAAGTCCTCGCCGAGCTTCCCGTTGGCAATGACATAGGCCATGTCCTCCGGCAGGCACTGCCCCATGTCGTAGTAGACCTCGCCGTTGGTCCGGTTATAGCCGTACAGCGCCGGAGGAATGATCAGAGCGAAGATCACCAGAAACAGGGGGAAAGCCTTCACGATGCCGGATGCCAGATGCCGGGCGTTGGGAATCAGCGCCCGGTGGCGGGTTTTTTGCAGGGGCTTATCAAATGCGAGAATCAGACTGGGCAGCACCGTGACGCATCCGGCCACGCCCAGCAGCACGCCCTTTGCCATGACGATGCCAAGGTCGCGGCCCATGGTGAAGGACATGAAGCACAGGGCAATGAAGCCCGCAACGGTGGTGATGGCCGAGCCCGTCACCGAGGCAAGGGTGGAGTGAATGGCGGCGGTCATGGCCTCCCGCCGGTCCCCGTGGAGGGTGCGCTGCTCGTTATAGCTGTTCCACAGGAAGATGGAGTAGTCCATGGTGACCGCCAGCTGCAGCACGGCGGACAGCGCCCTGGTGATATAGGAGATTTCTCCCAGGAAGTAATTGGTGCCCAGATTGAGCAGGATCATCATACCGATGCTGGCCAGGAATACGAAGGGGGCCAGCCAGCTGTCCAGCAGGAGGAGCATGGCGCCGCAGGCCAGGGCCACGGCGATGCCCACATAGATGGGCTCCTCCCGTTCGCACAGGTCCTTCAGGTCCGTCACCAGAGCGGACATGCCGGAGACAAAGCACTGGCTGCCGGCGATGGACCGGATTTCCCGGATGGCGTCCATCGTCACGTCGGAGGAGGTGGAGCTGTCGAAGAACACCGCCATCATGGTGGCGTTTCCGGCGTTGAAGGCGTCGTACAGCCGGTCCGGCAGCAGCTCCATGGGAACGGATATGTCCAGCAGGGAATCGTACCACAGCACGGTATCCACATGGTCCACCTGCTCGATCCTGTCCTTTACAGCCGATACGTCCTTTGCGTGCATATCCTCCAGAATGAGGAGGGAAAACGCGCCCTTGTTGAATTCCGAGAGCAGCTCGTCCTGACCGGTTACGGTTTCCATGTCCTCCGGGAGATAGTCCAGCATGTCGTAATTGATCCGGGTTCCCGCCATGCCCAGCGCGGAGGGAATCATCAGCGCCAGGGCAACAATCAGAATAGGGACGCGGCACTTGACCACCGCTTTGGAAAAACGCATGAGTTGGATGACTTCCTTTCTGTCAAAATTTGCAATGTATTTACCGGTACTCTTTCACCTCGTAATATTCCGTCTCGATCACGTCGGGCCGCTGGTTCGCAACGATCTTCACGGTACTGACGGCCACGCAGAGGTTGAGGATCCCCTCCGCCAGCAGAGCGATGCCCAGCAGGACGGTCAGCACCTGCACGCTTTCCCATGGGCGGAAAATCAGCAGCAGCCCCACCCCGCCGGCGGCAATGGCCAGCAGAAGGACCGTCCACCAGGACGGAATGCCGAACCGGCGGGCGTCCACGCTGATCTGAATCTTGAACAGACCGTCGGCCAGTATGGCGACGCCCATGGTCATGCAGATGAAGTCTATCACATTGCCGGTCCGCAGCAGGGAGATGATCCCCAGCGCAATGAGCAGGATGCCGAATTCCAGGTCATACTGGAAAGCCAGACGGAACAGGTCCCTGGAGAAATAGCCCACCAGCTTGACGATGCCGAACACGATCATCGCCGCGCCCAGCGCCCGTCCGATCATCACCGCCGAATGCTCCGGCAGGGTGATGAACAGCACGCCCACCGCGCAGAACACCACCGACATGACGATGTATCCGGCCCTGGCAATCCGCATCGGCGTTACAGAACGATTTTTCATCACAGTCACCTCCTCGTATAATAAGATTTGCAGATAATTTTAAGTGCATCTGTTTAGTAC
>CAJULD010000037.1 GCA_910587505.1 uncultured Oscillospiraceae bacterium
AGGCGATCAAGCGGGAATTGGGGATCGACTGGGAAGAAGTAAAGGCGGATTACCGACAAGTCCTGGAAGGTCACGCCTATAGTGGATATATTTCGCAAGGTGATTTCATCCAGACGACTTACGAATGCCTGCAAGAGTTTCGGTCTGTTGGCCATCTGTTTCTGGTTATGGCTGATTCACGTCGCGCTGTGCTTGACCTCTTCAAAAATTACGAAAATGCTCCGTATCAAAATATATTTAAAATTGCTAACAATCCCAAATCAGAGCTTTTCTACGAAGAATATATAAAACGATTCTCACCTACGCGTTCCGGTGGTTCCAATTCTGATTTGGAAAAGGGTGAGCCGGTCAGCATAGACAGAGTGACTGCTCTATCGAAGTATTTGTCTACTGGATATATAGAGGGAGAAGTCCCTTATTTGAGAATTGCATCCTTTGTCCAGTGGGGTGACACTGCGCAGACCAGGCTTGAGGACTTTTTCTCAGGTATCTCTCAGGAAGAACATCTCATTATAGACGTCCGTGGAAATACAGGCGGAAGCGATGGTGCCTGGCGATCCGGAATTGTGCCATTTCTGGCACAGCAGGAATTTGAATTTAATCGGTTTTGGGGAGCCAGGTCTGGATCGCTGAATTTGATGGTGGAGCCTGAATTTGATAAAAGCCGGGGTTCTATTACACGCTATACCGATGATTCCTGGCAGAAAGACTTCCCTTATATTTCGCCGGACATGCTGACAGGTATAGATGTATTTTTAAAAGTCTCATCAACTCTGAGATGCGCAGATGTACCGGATAAATTCCATGGAAAGATATGGGTACTTGTTGACGAATACTGCTACTCTGCGACGGAAGCTCTCGTTTGTTTTTGCAAGGAGACGGGGTTTGCAACGCTGGTCGGCACGCAAACCGGAGGAAGCGGGAAAGGTGCTGAGCCCTATAATATGGCACTTCCCTATTCGGGGTTGATCGTAAGGTATGAGACATATTTGACGTTCAACACAGACGGAACCTGCAACGGCATTTATGGCACCGTCCCTGATATTGTGCCGGAAGAAGGGCGCGGCGCGTTGGAAACATGCCTGATGGCGATCAATGGAGAGCTCCGTTACTGATGCGCCCGCGGCACACCGGCGTCTATCGGGTCCGCCAGGCGCAAAAAGATCCAACCGCAGATGCCAACCGCGATTTTGGGTGCGAGGACAGGATTTAGCCCCTGTGTGTTTACAGGTGCAATTGAATAATCCGGTTATTATAATCCAGTACCAGCAGAGGATTGCAGCAGTCTCGATGCAAAGATGATTATCGATATGGTGGTTTCACGGAAGGAATCCCATGCGGCGGCCTGAAAGAGAAAAGGCAGACAAAAGAAAACAGATTCAGGGCATGGAAACGCACGGCAGCTTCGGGGCCGCCGTGCGTTTCCATGCCCTGAAATAATCGGGCTTCAGCGGAAGATCAGCGTATCTCCTTTTGTCCTCCCCGAAAACCCTTCAAAACGAAAAGGGAAATTATCAGCACAAGCGGAAACAGGCATCCCGCCAGCATTCCCCGCTGCAAGTTGTCATCCGCATTCTGCGTGATGCTGCCCACCAGGCCCGGTCCAAAGGCTCCGCCCAGATCACCGGCCATGGCCAGCAGGGCAAACATCGCCGTTCCTCCGGCAGGTATCCGGTTGGAACAGATGCTGATGGTCCCCGGCCACATAATGCCTACTGAAAAGCCGCACAGTATGCAGCCGGCCAGGCCAACGGCCGGCGCGCCGGACAGCGAAGCCGTCAGATAACAGAACAGACAGAGTGTTCCCGATCCCAGCATGAATTTCATCAGATTCATCCGGTCGCCGTATTTCCCGTAAATGGTACGGCTGACGCCCATCGTGATGGCAAACATGCAGGGACCCGCCAGGTCGCCCACCGCCTTTGACAATCCGAGGGCCGACTCGGCGTAGGCAGAAGCCCACTGCGCCATGGACAATTCGGAGGCTCCGGCGCATACCATCAGGACGACCGCCACCCAGAACAGCGGGAGCCGCAGAAGGCCGCCTGCGCCCATCCCTTTGCCGTCATTTGCGAGAGGCTCAATGGGGCAAACGGCAAAATTGTAAATGTTGTAAAGAGGGATGACCGCCCATATACAGGCAAGGATCTTCCACCTGTCAATGCCAAAAACCATGAAGAACAGCGTGGATAACAGAATGACGCCAACCGAGCCCCAGCAGTAGAAGGAGTGCAGCAGGCTCATGGCGGCCTCCTTGTGCTCGAAGGGACAGGCCTCCACAATGGGACTTCCCAGCACCTCGATCAGACCGCTTCCGACCGCGTAGACAACTGCACTGAGGATGATCCCGGTAAAGGGATCGGGAAAAATCTCCGGCAGAAACGCAAGTCCGATCAGGCCGGCCGCGGAACACAATTCTGAGGCTATCACGCATTCGCGGTATCCGATACGATCTGCGAAGCGTGCGCACAAGGCGTCCACAATCAGCTGCGCAGCAAAGAACGTCCCGGAGATCAACGCAATCTTTCCTAACGGGATGCTGTAGTCCTTATGAAACTTCAGAAACAGCAGCGGAGCAAAATTGGCGGCTATCGCCTGCGTGATAAAGCCCAGATAACACGCCAGCAGTGTTTTCCCATAATTTTTGGCCATATTGATTTCCTCGCGGCATTGTAGTATGATTGAAGTATATCACACACGATGTGAAAATCAATATGTGATTTCCCGCATTGATTCACAATATCGCAAGGGGAATGGCAGATGGAAAAACAGCCTGCAGATCAGGATCATGACGAATGAGGCCCTGAGAGAAATGGTTCGCCATGAAAGCGGAGAATTCCCGTTCCAATACCATATGGAGGATATCTGGCTGTACGATCTTCACTGCGTGTAAAACTTATTTGATGAGGAGCAGAACTATGCTGGCCTGTACTTACGTTGCCAAAGGAAAATTTGCGCTTCTGGACAAGCCGAAGCCTGTCCTGCTGGATGACCGGGACGCCATCGTCCGGGTGACGCTGGCGAGTATCTGTACCAGCGACCTCCATATCAGGCACGGCAGCGTTCCCCGCGCCGTACCGGGCATCACGGTGGGCCACGAGATGGTGGGCGTGGTGGAAGCTGCTGGCAGCGCCGTGACCGGCGTCCGCCCCGGCGACCGGGTGACGGTCAACGTGGAGACCTTCTGCGGGGAATGCTTTTTCTGTAAACACGGTTGGGTCAACAACTGCACCGACCCCAACGGAGGCTGGGCGCTGGGCTGCCGCATCGACGGAGGGCAGGCGGAGTATGTCCGGGTCCCGTATGCAGATCAGGGCCTGAACCGGATTCCCGATACGGTCACGGACCGGCAGGCGCTGTTTGTGGGAGACATTCTGGCGACGGGCTGCTGGGCGACGGACATTTCTGAGATCAAAGCCAGGGACACGGTGCTTATCATCGGCGCGGGACCCACGGGCATCTGCACACTGCAATGTGTCCTGCTGAAGCAGCCGGAGCGGGTTATCGTCTGCGAGAAGGATCCCCGGCGGCTGGCGTTCGTTAAGGAACATTATCCGCAGGTGCTGGCTGTGGGGCCGGAGGCTGTTCAGGAATTTGTCCTGGCCCACAGCAGCCACGGCGGCGCGGACGTTGTGCTGGAGGTCGCCGGAAGTCCGGAGACCTTCCGTATGGCATGGCAGTGCGCCCGCCCGAATGCCGTCGTGACCATCGTGGCACTGTATAATGAAAACCAGACGCTGCCCCTGCCGGAGATGTACGGCAGGAATCTGACCTTCAAGACCGGCGGCGTGGACGGGTGCCAATGCGCCGGGACGCTGGCGCTGATCGAGCAGGGGAAGATCGACACCACGCCGCTGATTACCCACACCTTCCCGCTCCGGGATATTGCTGAGGCATATGACCTCTTTGAAAACCGGAGGGATGGTGTAATCAAGGCAGCAATACAGATGGAGGGTTGACGATGGTTCGGGAGATTGTGAAGGATACCGCATTTCTCGCACAGAAGGCGGAAACCGCCGCGCCGGAGGATCTGCCAGTGGCGCAGGACCTTCTGGAGACGCTGGAGGCCCATAAGGAAGGCTGTGCCGGCATGGCGGCGAACATGATCGGGGTCAACAGGCGGATCATCGCCTTTGACAACGAGGGGAAATACATGGTGATGTTCAATCCGGAGATCATCAAAAAATCCGGCCCGTATCAAATTCGGGAGGGTTGCCTCTCACTGTCGGGTATGCGGACGGCAAAACGCTGGAAGTCGATTAAGGTGCAGTATCAGACGGAAACATTTCAGACAAGGTTCAAAACATTTACCGGCTGGACGGCGCAGATTATCCAGCATGAGATCGACCACTGCGAGGGCATACTGATTTAGACGCCCCACGGGGCCGAAGCGTGTATCCCAAATTTCCGTGCTGAATCCATTCTCCGGCCGGTTTGACCTCTGGTGGACAGTCAGGAGATTTCATTTGAAGAACCGTATGAACTTCGGAACTTCTTACAATTCTGCAATGGCCCCATCCATGAGCTCGCCGCAGGCGGGCCCACGGATGGGGCCATTGTGAAATCGCTGATTTCTTTTCAGGAAAAGGAATCAGAAAACACAGTCCACGTCACATTTTTGCCGCCGGACTTTACTGATTTTTGAGTGTGCCGACTATAACTACTCCGCCTCCATGATCTTGATCTGATCGGCGGCATACTCCGTCTCATTGAGGACGATGTCGGTGATTTTGGCCACGTCCTCCGTTTGCAGCCCGTCCTCGGCGGCGGAGACCACCACACTGATGCTGTTCTCCCCCATGAAGGCAACGCAGTCGGCGTATCCCTTGGCAATCACCAGATTTTCGATCTGCCCCTCCAGCATGGTATAACCCGCAAGGGTCTGGATGGCCCGGTTGGCGTCGTCCAGGGCGCTCTGCTCCACATTCTCCTGGGCGGAGGCCTCCCGCAGCAGGCTCAGCGCATTGTCCCTGGACTGCTGGCGGCTGAGGCGGGCGGTGTCAAAATAGCTGCCGGTGGGCCGGGCATCGCCGGCCTGCTCCTCCTCCAGCGTGGTGGGTACGCCGCCCACCAGCGCCGCGTCCCCCAGGACCCTGGTGGTGGAACCGCCGTCCTCATTGGCGTTCCCCGCCGGCTGCGTGCCGGAGACCGTCTGGGGCTCCTTGTCCTGCCCGGCCACGTCGCCGGCATACCGCCAGTTGAGATAGACTGCCGCGCATACAAACAGCAGCACCGTCGCCACTACGGCGTTTCGTTTCCATTGGTTCCTCATCGTTCCATTTCCTCCCTGTTTCCAATTTGATTATCCTGCCACTTGACCACGGCAATCCGGTCGCTGCCCAGTCCCGTCAGGGCGGACACCGCCGAAACGACCTGAAGCCGCACCGCGTCGTTTCCCCCGCCCTCGCAGACCACCAGCGCGCCCCGGTACTGAGGATACATCTCCCGTGTCACCACCACGCCGCCGCCGTCCGTCACGGGCTGGGTCGAACGCTCATAGCTGTCCGGGGACTGGGAGCTGCCGCTGTAGCGCAGGGAGGAATCCTGCGCCAGTACCAGTTCGCCGCCGCTGTGGAGGGTAAGCATCACGTCCACCCGGCCCACGCCGCTGATTTTCCCCAGAATCGTCTCCATGGCCGCCTCGGTCTGCGCCAGGTCCGCCGTTCCAGCGGGCACGGCGTCCTTCTCTCCATCCGCCGCCGGTTCCCGCCGTCCGGGCCACAGCAGCAGCACCGCGCCCAGCGCCGCCACCAGCAGCGCGTACCTGTATCTGTTCAGCGCCGCCAGGGGAGATATTATTCGCTTTCCTTCCTCTTTTGCCATTCCTCATCCTCCAGCCAGATCAGTTTTCCGGCGGGAATCCCCACCTCCTCTTCTATGCACCGGGCCAGTTCGCCGCTGTATGGTCCCCGGATGACCGCCGACGCCGGGATGGGCGCGCCCTCCGCCGCCGCGGTCACCTCCACCTCGCAGGAGATTCCCAGCCGGTTTGCTTTGTCCCATATATATGCCCCGGTTTTCTCCTCTATGATAGCAGAAAGCTCCTCCCGCTGATTTTTCCGATAGACCTCCGTCTGCACCTCCGCCTGCCGGTCCAGGCCCTCCAGCTCCAGCGGTATGTCCGTCCACTCCCGCCCCGCCAGAGGCCGCAGAATGGCCAGTGTCAGCAGCAGTCCTCCCACCAGACGCACCATCGCCTGCTCCTTCCCCTGGGGGGCCAGCTGCCGGGCCAGTCCGCCCGCCAGCGAGGTGAGAACAATTCCCAGCAGCCACGACCGCATACCCTTCCCTCCTTTCCGTCCCATCAAAAGCAACTGTACCGCCGCCACACGGGAGGTCCCCCGCGAGGAAAAATATCCCCTTCCTGAAGTTCTTTCTGATTCCTTTTCAGGAAGCAGGGAGACCGTTCCAAAAGCTCACCCCGGTACCGCTGCCGTTACGCAGGAGAGCAGCGCGATCAGCAGCAGCGCCGCCGCCGCGCCCGTCATGGCCAGCACCAGTCCGAAGGCGTCTCCCAGCATGGCGATCAGCTTTGTCAGCTTTTTCGGTCCCGCCGCCGCCGACACCAGCGCCGCCCCCTGATACAGCAGGTACTGTCCCCCCAGACGCAGGAAGGGCAGCAGGCACGCCCCCAGCAGGGCCAGCGTGCCCGCCGTACCCACCATGGCCCGCAGCAGCCCCGCGCCGGCCATCACGCTTTCCGCCGCGTCGGACAGAATGCCGCCCACCACCGGCACGGCGGCGGAGACGGCGGATCTGGCCAGCTTCACCGTCCGGGCGTCGGCTGCCCCGGCGATGGCCCCGCTGACGGTCAGGTAGGAGGTAAACACCAGCAGCAGAGCGCTCAGGACCCAACCCACCGCTTTTTTCAGCAGCTCGCCGATCCGCTCCAGCGCTTCGCCCTCCATTACCGCTCCCGCCGCGGCGACGCCGATGTAGAGATACAGCATGGGCAGCAGAAGATTTTCTATGGCGGCCAGCAGCACATTGGCAAAAAAAACCGCCGTTACCTGCCGGGAGGCCGCCGCCGCCGCGCCGCCGCAGGCCGCTTCCGCTGCGGCCAGCGCCGGGAGCAGCGTCTTGCTCAAAAGACTGATTTCCGTGATGGTCTCCCGGCCCAGACCAATCAGCGCGTTCAGGTCTCCGGCAGCCATGGCGGTGATCCACAGCACGCCCACGGCTGCGCCATAGCGGGAAAGGGTCTCCCGCCCCGCCGGGACGGCGCTTTCCGCCGCGCCCAGCAGCACCGTACCCGCCATGATGGCCGCCGCCGCCTTTGCGCCGGAAAACAGCGCTGTCTTCCACT
This sequence comes from uncultured Oscillospiraceae bacterium, assembly GCA_910587505.1. Taxonomy (GTDB): domain Bacteria; phylum Bacillota; class Clostridia; order Oscillospirales; family Oscillospiraceae; genus Pelethomonas. The sequence goes on from CAJULD010000037.1 coordinate 7,307, forward strand.
CCGACAGCGCGCCGTCCAGGATGGCCCGTATGCCGGGAAGGAGGCCGTTTCCCTCGGAATCGTCCACCAGCGCCGCCGCTTCCGGCGCGGCCCGCACCAGCTCCTCCGGCAGCTCCGCCGCCAGAGCCTGTCCGGCCAGACAGAGTACCGCCAGGAAGAGAAGCGCCGCCTTTTTCATTGTCTGGCCCTCCCCATACTTTTCTAAAAAAGTGGCAAAAATGACTTTGGGAACTGAAAATAATTACCCCGCAGGAACTTTCCGGAGGTTTCGGGGCACCGTTCACCGGGCGGAACCAAACGGTCCCCGGTTTTCGCCCAATTCGCTAAAACCATCCCAGCAGCAGCTCCACCACCGCCTTCAGCAGCGGCAGCGCAATGGCCAGAGAGGCCACGGCCCCGGCGGTCTCCACCGCCGATGCCAGCGTCTGGGACCCGCCGTCCTTGCAGATGTCGGCGCAGAACCGGGTGACCAGCGCCGCCGCCACCGTCCGCAGCAGGATAGCCAGATAGTCTGTCTCCACCCCGGCCCGTTCAAAAAGCGTCCTCAGCTCTTCCAGCAGCGGCGCGGCCGTCCACAGGCACCGGGCCAGTACCGCCGTCAGGACGGCGGCGGTCAACAGCAGCGCCTGTTCCGGCGTCTTCCGGCGGAGCAGAGACGCCGGAAGCACGCACACCGCGCACAGGGCCGCCAGCTTCAGCAGCTCCATCGTCTAGAACCCGAACAGGGTCTTGATGAGCTGAAACAGATCGCTGATCTCCCGCACCAGCATCATCATCACCACCACCAGTCCCGCCAGCGTGGTCATCAGCGCCTGCTCCTCCCGGCCGGAGCGGACCAGCAGCTGGTTGAGCACCGCCACCACGATGCCGATGGCCGCAATTCTAAAAATCAGATCAATGTCCATCGTTTACACCAGGACCAGAATCGCCAGACACGCGCCCGCCAGGCTCAGGGCCGCCGTAATCCGTCCCTGAGACGCCTGCCGGACGGTCTCCTCCCGCAAAAATCCGGTCAGCTCCTCTCTTGTTTCCTCCACGGCCCCTGCCAGCGCCTCTCCGCCCTCCGAAAGCAGGGGGCCCAGCGGCAAGAGCAGCTTATCCAGCGGCGGCGGCAGCTCCCGGACGCTCGCTTCCCAGCAGGCCGGGAGGGTCGCCTCCTCTTCCCGCAGCCGCTCCAGCAGCGCTCCCCACAGGAACGCCGCGCCCAGCCCCTGCGCCAGGACCTCCTCCAGCAGCTCCGGCAGCGGCGTCCGGCGCACCCGGATCTGATACCCCAGCACCGCCAGATCCTCCAGCAGGGCCCGTCCCACCCGTACCGGCAGCATGCCCTCTCTCCGGCGCAGCAGGCACCACAGCCCCGCTCCGCCCAGCAGCAGCACCGCGCCCAATATCCTCATGGCAGACGCTCCGCCCGGCACTGCCGGGCGCTCCCCCGGCCCTCGATCCATACGGCCCGGCGGAATACGCCGCAATCCAGCAGAGCCCGTCCCACCGGCCGGCTTTTCAGTTCCTCCGGGGACGCGGCATGTGCGGTGGCCAGCAGCGCCGCCCCGCACCCGGCGGCGGCGCACACCGCCTCCACGTCCGCCGGAAGCGCCACCTCGTCCAGAGCAATGACCTGAGGCGTCATGGCCCGCAGCAGCATGGGCACCGCCAGATGCTTTGGACACCCGTCCATCACGTCCGTATGGCAGCCCACCTCCAGCTGCGGCCGTCCCCGGTGGACCGCCGCCAGCTCCCCCCGCTCGTCCACCAGCGCCACCCGGCAGGGGGCGCAGCCCTCCGTCCCCTGACTCAGCAGCCGCACCAGGTCCCGCAGAAGCGTGGTCTTGCCGCCTCCCGGCGGAGAGAGGAGCAGCGTGCTGACCGGCCGGCCATCCTCCAGCAGCGCCGGCAGCACCGGCAGGGCCGCGCCCTCCCGCACCCGCGGGATGCGTATGACCAGAGAGGACACGTCCCGCACGCCCTCGTTGCCCTCTCCGCCCGGCAGCGCCGTGCCGCACAGGCCCACCCGGAACCCCCCCGCTGCCGTGACATAGCCCCGCCGGATGGTCTCCGCGGCGGCATAGCGGGAATACTCCGTGGCCCGGTCCAGTACCTGCTCCAGGTCGCTGCGGGTGACCGTCGTTCTGGGGATGGGCTCCTCTCCCCCCGGCAGGGTGAGAAACACCGTCCGCCCGATCCGCAGCCGGATTTCCTCCGTCTCCGCCTTCTGATGGAGCGGCAGCGTCAGCGCGGCCGCCCGCAGCCGCCCCGGCAGCAGGGCGCACGCCTCCTCGTAGCGGGAGGCGGCGTATTCCTCCGTCATGTCTTCCCTCTCCTCCCTGTTGGTTTTTCTGCTTTTACTTTATGAGGGCATGTCCGAAGATATGACCGGAGATTTTCTGGCCCTGCTGCCGCCGGGCTTACGGCCCAATCCCCTGGACCCCGGAGTTAGAAGCTGTATCAACAGGCGACGTGCGCAGATTGACGGGAAGACAGAAAGGCCCCCTGTCCGACCAGTGGCCGGACAGGGGGCCTCAACGCCTTTTTCTGCAAATTCCAGGGGGTCAGAGAGTTCCTGCAAGGCAATCATGTTTCATTCCCGAAGTTCCTTTTGCCGCCTTTTCTTTCAGGAAAAAGTATGTTCCATATCTCACGCCGCATTCTCACCGCGTCATGGCCCGGTGCAGAAGCAGGGCCATCTCGGCGCGGGTGAGATTGGACCGGGGGGCAATTTTGCCGTCACGGGTGGGCAGCAGCCCCTGCTGGAGCAGTCCGCCCACCGCGCCGCGGGCGTAGCCGGCCACCTGAGACCGGTCGCCATAGGCCGCCAGGGCCGCGGCGTTGCCGTCGGGGGCGCTGATGCCTGCCTGACGCAGGGCCCGCTGGACCATCAGCGCGGCGTCCTGCCGGGAGATGGTGGAGGAGGGCTGGAACCGGCCGCCGCCCACGCCGTTGACGATCCCCAGGGCGTACATCTCATTGACCGCCTGGGCGTAATAGGCATCTGCGGGCACGTCGTAGAAGCGCCCGGAGGAGCCGCCCACGTCAAACTGGAACGCGCGGGACAGCATCAGGCAGAAGTCCCCCCGGCGGATGGACGCGCCGGGCTCGTAGGTCCGCTCCCCGGTGCCGTTGACCACGCCCAGGCTGGACAGGAAGTCCACCGCCGCCCTGGTCCGGGACGAATAGCCGGCGAGATCGTCGAAGGACGCGGAGGCATCCGGCTCCGTCACCGTAATCAGGATGGTACCGGTATAGGTACTGTTGTCCTGATTGGTTCCGGTATAGGGGAGCTCCACCGTGCCGAACCAGTCCGCCCGGGGAATGAAGGTCAGGTTGGACACCGACGGGTCACCGGCAAGGCTGTACTGAGTGGTGGTGTTGCCCTGCCAGCTGTACTGGGTGGGGCTGACGTACTGGTAGTAGAGCCTGCCCTGCTCCTCGGAGGGCAGGCCGGTGAAGCGCAGGGACACCGGCACGCCCCCGGCGGCGTTTTGGATGTCATAGGCGCTGATATGGACCGGTATGCCGTTGGTCTCATACCGGACCAGCCCGCCCAGCGCCGCAGCGGACTGCACCGTAATTTCCACCGTGCCCTGGAAACCCCGTCCGTCGATGGCGCTGCCGGTAAAGGGCACCTGGACCGCGCCGGAGAAGCCCCTGGCAGGGACGAAGGTCACCTTGTCCACCGACACCTCTCCGGAGCGGTACAGGTTGGTGGCGGCATTCAGGGCGGTGGGATTGGAGGAGGTACGGTAGTCGTAGTAGAGAATTCCCTGTCCGGAGGAGGGCAGCTGGAAGCGGACATAACTGAGGGCCGCGTTGGTAGCCTGACGGCAGGCATCGTCAAAGTCCTTCCCGGAGAAGCTCACCCCGGCAGGGCCGCTGCTGTAGCGCACCGTCACGGCGTTGCCGCTGCCCGCGCCGTCGCCGCTGCTGATATACAGAAGGCCCGTGAAGGTCTCGCCGGACACGGCGCAGCCGGTGAAGGGGATCTCCACCCCGCCCCGGAAGTTCTCCGTGGCCCAGAAGGAGAGGTTGGAAATATAGGGCGTAGAGCTGTTGAAATACCTGCTGGCGGTGGTGACCCGCCTGCCCATGCCGCCGGAGCTGGTGCGGCCATGGTAGAGGGTTCCCATGTTAAAGTCCGGCAGGGACTGGAAGCTGATATAGTGCAGCTTCTGACCTGTCAGGGACTGGCACAGGCCGGTAAAGTCCGACAGCGCCAGATTCACCGACTGGCCCGGCGCGCAGACACAGGTAATATCCCCGCCGCCGCTGTAGACGGACTGGATATGGACCTCCACCGTACCGGCAAACTCCTCTCCGGCCCGGTCCGTGCCGGTAAAGGGAATGCGGACCACGCCGTTGAAGCCCTCCGCCGCCACAAAGGTCAACCGGTCCAGCATGGCCGCGGGGACCGCGTTCCCGGCGGTCACCTCCATGCCCCGGTCGCCGTTCCAGCCGGTGTAGAGCTTTCCCTGGCTGGCCGGAGGCGGGGTGAAGGAGACGGACCCGGCCAGACGGCCGGTGGCGTTTTCGCAGAAATCGTCAAAATCCCGCTGGGAGAAGGAGACGAATCCCTCGCCGTTGTCGTTGTAGGTGATGGCCGCGTCCAGCCCCTGCTTCACCTGGATCATCAGCTGGCCGGTGTACTTGCTGCCGGAGACGCTGTACCCGGCGAAGCCGACGGTCACCGTACCCACGAAGCCCTGGGCGGGAACAAAGGTGATCTTCTCCAGCGCGCTCTGCTTATAGCGCTCGCTGGCGGAGACCCTGGAGCCGTAGTCCCACTCGCTCTTGTAATCCGTATAGAGCGTGCCCTGGGCGGCGGGCGGGAGGGTGAAGACGACATAGCTCAGAGGGGAACCGGTCTGCTCCTGGCAGGACTTTGCAAACAGGCTGCCTGTCAGCTTCAGGGGCGTATCCCGCCGGGTGGAGACCGTCAGGTCCGTCTTCTCCTGGGTCAGGGTGACCTCGATCTTTCCTTTGAAGGTCCGGGTGCTGCCGCTGCCGTCGGTCCCCTGGCCGGTGAAGGTGATATAGGCCTTTTCCCCGGCGTAGCTGGCGTTGGGAACGAAGGTGATATCCCGGAGATAGGGCCCCCGGGCCGCCGTGCGGGCATAGTAGGTCACGGAACCCCCCGCGCCCGCGCCGGGGTTCTCCGGGGAGGAGTAGCCCACGTACAGGGTACCCTGAGCGGTGGGAACGTTCAGCCCCACGACGGAGGCCAGGGTCTGTCCGGTGACCTCCCTGTACTTCGCGGCAATCAGGTCTTCCAGCACGGAGAATTTCAGGGGATTCGACACGCTGCATCCCTCCGTCCAGGGGATGACCTGCTCGCTGGAGGTGACGGTCACCGGGAATTCCGCCTTGTAATCGTACCCGGCGGAGGATACCTGAAGAACCACCGTGGCGTCGCCGGCCTGACGGCCCTCGATGGTGATGGTCCCGTTGTTGACCAGGGTCCGGACGTTGGACTTGTTGTTGACGATGGAGGTAGTAATCTGGGCGTGCTGGGAGGCCGCGTTGCCGAAGAGGAAGAAGTCGGTGTCCAGCTTGACCTCCACCGACTGGTTCTCCGCCACCGTGATGCCCGCGGCGAGCTGCTTGCTGAGCTGAATGCCGCTGACCACGGTGTAGATGGTACACTGCTTCTGGGCCGCGCCGCTGCCCGCCGTCACGGTGACGGTGGCCTTGCCGGGGGCCCTGCCGTAGACCGTGCCGGAGTGGCCATTGTCTATTTCAGATACGCTGGTGACTTCGGGATTGCTGGAGGCCCAGGTGACGTGAAGCTCCTGTACCACGGGGTCGTTGCTGGGCTCCAGGGAGGCCCTGATCTGCACGCCGCCCAGCGCCTCCGAGGCGTTGGGCTCCAGCTCCAGGTCGAAGGTGGTCTGGTCCGGCTGCACACTGCTCCAGGCGTCGCTGCTCAGCTTGAGGGCCTGAAGCACGCCGGGCTGCTCAGTCGCCAGGGCTCCGGGCGCCAGCGGGAGGACCATGGCAAAGGCCAGCAGCAGCGATAAAAGCTTCCGTTTCGTGGAGATGTTCATGAAAACGCTCCTTTTTCTTCATTTACCGGACAGGCGGAACGGGAGCGGGCGCAGGCCCGCTCCCGTGGGGATGATGGTTATTTCCTGCGGGCGAAAACGCCGGTTGAAACGTCGCTGCCCTTCAGGTGAATCGTGATTTTCTGCTCGGCCTTCCCGACGCGAACCGTAACCGTCACCTGGTCGGTTCCCGTATGGTAGAACTCCAGCTGCACCTCGGCAGTCTTGCCGTCACTGAAGAACGTCGGCTTCCCGGTTCCGTACAGTTTGACCGAGCTGGTATCGCTGGACACCACCGACACCTCCGCGTTGGCCATGGACAGCGGCGAGGAGAACTTCAACTTCGCGCTGTGGCTCTTGCCGTCGGTACGCGTCCAGGTGTAGCTGCCGTCGCTGCCCTTCTTCAGAGTATGACCGCTGGTGCCGTTGGCCACAAGATCGGTGATGGTGACGCCGGCCTCCACGGTGACCGCGACCGTCCGGGTGAGGGTTTTGCCGTTGAAGGTCAGCGTGGCGGTGATAAGGGCCTCGCCTGCGCTTTGACCGGTGATGGTCACCTCCCGGTTGGTGTTGGTGACGGTGGCCACGTCCGGGTTGCTGGAGCTCCAGCTCACCTGATTGGCTACGTTGGAGCTGGCGGTCACTTTGGCGCTCATGCCTTTGGTACTGTTCAGCTTCAGGCTGGTCGCGGAGAGGGACAGCGTGGGCGAGACATTGACCTTTTGCGGATCGTTGCTGCGGGTGGTGGGGTTGCTCACATTGACCTTAAGCACCTGCGACCCGGTCAGCTTTACTGTGCTGTCGCTTACCGATACCACGTTGACCGTTATGTTTGCCTGGCCGCTATATCCAGCCTTCGGATTTCCTGTTTTCGCTACAGTCAGAGTGCTGTTATCATTGACAGTACAGCTGACATATGTGGCTGCACTCCCCGTCACTGCTGTAACAACCTTTGCGGTTGTAGAGAGCGTGGGGGGAGGAACCTCGGCGACTCCCTCAGGCGAGGTATCGGTTACCTGGATGGCAAATATCGCGTTGGGCGTTGGATCCGTGTCACTGATGGTCAGGGTCAGACCACCGGTTGCATCCCAGCTTGCGCCGGAGGTGCTGTTTGTTGGGGCCGTGAAAGCCTTCAGCTCTCCGGTAACCGTCACCGTGATCGTCTTCACAGCGCTGACGGGGCTGCCGGCCTTCAGTCCGCTCGCCACTACCTTGATCCAGGCCGTTCCGGGACGGATGCCCGTAATCTCCATCGACGAACCCTTTTTATCAGCAGGCAGATGAATCACATCACTTGTAATCGCGTTCTGACCGGAGCTGTCCACCGTCGTCCAGGTGTACGTCAGGTCGTCTATGTCGCCGCCTGACGTCTGAGCTGCGGTAAGAGTGGTTTTGTGATTGCCTGTCGGGGGTTTTATTCTGCTGTCCAGAGCGAGGGTAGGCGCTTTGCCGGTTCCGCCATTGATTCCGTTTCCGGAAACCGAGAAGCTGAGTCCTGAGCTGCTGCTTTCGCTCAGCGGGAAGACGCCGATAGGATCGTTCTTTCCCGACCATCTGACAACCAGGCTCGTTTTCCCTTTGTATTCTTCAATGGTAGCATTCAGGCTGTCCAGAGCCGGCAGGCGGTTGTAGTTGACAAAATAACGGTCCAGGAACTCGATAATAACGCCGTCGCCGACCCCCTTGAAAATGAACTGCACATTCTGCGTCGTTACATTTCCGGCCGTAAACTTCCCGCCGCCAATCGGATCATCCGCATATTCTCCGCTGCCGCCAATGAAGATGTTTTCAGGGGTCATGTTCACCCGCTTCCCGCCGTCCAGCAGGTAGGTGGGCTTGTCGAAGTGAACGGTGAACCGTCCGCTGTAGGTTTCGTCGCCCTCGTTATATTCCAGATATCCGGTCGGCGCCTTGTCCGCCACAGGACCTTCCAGAGCGCCCTTCATGAATTCCGTCATACGGAAGGACGCGTTGGGCGCTTTCGCGTCCGCGGTGGTTCCGTCTCCGTATGTCTTCCGGTTGATTGCCCACGAGAGGAACACATACGGGGTGTTGTCAATCAGGGGCCGGTCAAACTTCGCCGGGTTATCGCCAACGGTAGCGAAGCCCTTACCGGACCAGCTGGCCGCAGCCGTGGCGGAATCCAGATGCTCCGGCTCATCCAGAGCCGGGTTGGAAATCAACTTGATCAGCTGCTTTTTGCTGTTATCGTTGGCGTACATGTCGAACACAGAGTAACCCGGTTCAAATTCGTAGGCCTCATAATTCTCGCCCACGGTGGGGTACCAGAATTCATCGGACCTGAAATTCGGGTCTCCCGCCTTTGCATCCGAGAAGCTGTAGGAATTTGTCAGCGCCTGCATGACCGTATAGTTCTGATACGCGGTGGGCAGCTTGTTTGTCCCCGTCTGGGTGACGACGCCGTCATTTATCTCAAATTTGCTGCCGTGATGATCCGTATACCTGATAAACGGCTGCGTGAGAATGGAGATCATCTCCGCATCGTTCGCGTCGTAAGCGGAAAACACGCGCCATTCCAGCCGCGAATTCATATCCAGCACCACGTTCATACCGCCGGTATTGCCGTCCGGATAGAGGCTGATCTGGGGCTTTTGCAGCTCCGGCACCGTGAATTGATAGATGTAAACGTGGGTACGGATCTTGTAGTCCTTGGGCGCGGTAACGACGAAATAGGCAAAGTAGGTCTTCAGAGGCTCCACGTCCTCAATGACCAGCAGCCCCTGAGAATCCTTGTCGGCATCCTTGTTGTACTCGTAGGGCTTCCCGTAGAGCATCGAGCCGCTGCTTCCGAATTCCTGGGAGATGATGACCTCTTCGCTCGGCCAGGTGATCTGGTTTTTTCCCTCCGGCTCATCGACGATGCCGTCGCCGCCGATCATCCAGTCCGGCATAGGCCGCGACACGGTGGTGCCGCCCTTTGTCGGGGGCCGGTGATTGTTGGCCAGGATATACATCTGTTTCCCGTCCGTGTTCGGAACCAGCGTGATGTCTGTATCCGGAGTAAGCGTATAATCTCCGTTGGCGTCTCTCTGATAGTCGTCCGTGTTCTCCATCAGATACCGGGTCGTGTCATACTTCGCCATGCCGGTTTCGGGGTTCACCTCTGAATAGGCCCAGTGGACCAGACCGGAGGCCGTAAGGTTCAGACTGACGGAAACCGTTCCGTCGTTGTTCATGATAAATTCCGGTTCGCCCACAATGAAGGCGGGAGGCTTCTGGAGATCAAACGGAATCTCCAGCGGCATGTCGGGCTTCCAGGAATCGTTGGCATTCTCTCTCCACTGGCCGATAGAGTCGCCTTTCTTCTGGAATCGCTCCCACTTGTCCGTCGTCAGATTCGGGCTTGCCATCTGGTACAAATCCCCCGGCTGCCCGGCCGCCACGTTGACCATCAGCCTGGCCACGCCCTCAAAGGATTCGTACACCGTCTCGCTTCCGTGCTTTTTGATGGTGATGACAAACTGATATTCCACATCGTCGCTGAAGTTTTTCAGCTGGCCCATGGTGTTGTCGTCGCATCCGTTGAAGTCCACGCTGACGGACTGTCCGGTGTAGGCGCCCGGCGGCGGGCTCATGCTGTCGCTCTCGCCCAGGTAAATCCAGCCGTTTTGGTCCACGGTGGAGTCCTTTGTGTTGGAGCGGCTGAGGAGATAGTTTGCGTCGGCAGGATAGTGATACCCGCTGATCTCGTTCCCCTCATGGAGCGGCTGGAAGGTGTCCCTGTCCACCACCCGGTAGTAGAGATCATAGATCATCCGCGTGCCGCTCCACAGCAGTATGTCGTAATAGGTGGTATCCGCCACGGCGCCGGTGGACTCGGGCCGCAGGTAGAAGGTGCTGTCCTTACGGGCGTACTCATCGGTGATGGTTCCCTCGTCGCGGACCAGAGGTCCGGCGTTGCCGATGGTGGGACCCTCTCCCATGGTGACCTTGGGGGAGTCCACGTTAAAGACCCACACGTCGTGGCCCAGCTGCTTCTGCTGTTCCACGTTGGGGCCGTCGTGGAAGTCCACCACGTCGGGGCCGCCGGGAACGCCGATGGCGTTGTGGCTGAGGCTGACGTCATTGAGGCCCTCGATATGGAACCAGTACTGGCCTCCGCTCTTCAGGCGCAGCCCTTCCCTGGGGAAGGTGATCCGGATGCCGCCCTCCGAGCGGGTTTCCACGATGGCCTGGGTGTAGTCGATGGTCCAGTCGTCCCGGTTGTCGCTGGCCTGATACTTGCGGTAGATTGCCTCCTCCCGGTCCTGATTGTTGACCTTTTTCAGTACGATGGTCCGGTAAAGGATCTGCCACAGGGTATTTTTGGCCCGCTCCCTCGACTCCGCGGAGCCGGTCTGGGTGGCCTTGTACAGCTCCGCCAGGCTGGTCTGGTCGCCCTTCTCGTAGATCACGTCCTCGCTTACGTCGATGCGGATATCGGAGCTGGACGTAGCCGTCCGGGGGTCGCCGTCGGCGGAGGGCTGGAAGGACTGGACGAACACGGGACCCTTGTTGTCCTGGGTGCTGACTGTGAGGTATCCCACGGTGACGGAGTAGTTCCGGTCCGGACCGGCGTTGTCTTTGGCCACGTAGTAGACCTCGTAGGTGGTCTCCGGCTTCATGTTCTTGATATCGAAACTGCCGACGAAGGGTTCCTTGCCCTTGACGCTGACACTTCCGCGGAGGCCCTCCGTCCCGATGTACATGCCGTTGACCACCTGGTCAATGGCGTAGCGGCTGTTGAGGGGGGCGGTCTCCTGGTTGGTGCCCGGCTGGGGCTTGGGCCACCCGCCCCGGATGCTCCCCTTGGGGAAGGCTACCCAGTACACGGTGGCGGCCTCGCTGAGCTGGAAGCGGAGCTTCACGTTGTTCGCGCCGGACTCCTCCACATAGGGAGGCACGATGAACTCCGGCGGGGTGTCGTCGTCGGTGGTGAAGCGCAGCGTGACGATGGAGGACTTGTTTACGCCGTCGGTGAGCCAGAGGTAGAGCACGTAGGTAGTGGTCTCCTCCAGAATGGCGTCGTTCACCCGGAAGGCGTCGTCCACGTTCTTTGTCACGTCCCGCACGCCGTAGCCCAGCGCGCCGGAGACGGAGGCGGTCTTCAGCTCATCCTCCGTGGGGGCCGTGGCTCCCTCGGGCAGCAGCGCGTAGTAGAGCTTGCAGTCCTTGGTGGGCATGACCGCCACCACGCTGTCCGTACGGGATACCTTGGACATTCTGGGATAGCCGGTGCAGAAGGCGGGCTTTGTATTGTCAGGAGTTGTAAAGGAGATAACCTTGACGGCGCTGCGCTGATCCCTCGCGTCCACCAGAATGGCGGAGAGGTAGTAGGAGCCGCCGGGGGTCAGGCCGGAGACCCTGGAGGTAACCTCCTCGTTGCCTCCGGGGATCGCGACGGAGCCGTTCTTCACGGCAACATTGCCGTAAGACGGGGGCTTGATAAGGTCGTCCTCGCCCACGGAGCCGTCGGTAATGGGGCTGATGGCCCAGTAGACGGTTCCGGATTTGTTGGTCATGAACACCGCCTCCAGGCCGTTGGGAGTGATATCCCTGGCCTGGGGATAACCGGCAAGGATCATGGGACCCATGGTGGACTCCTGGGCGGCCACGCTGTCCATCTCCTCGCCGTTAATGGTGGCGGTGATGCCGGGGCGGATAATGATCTCGTCGGGCAGCATCTCCACGGTGGAGCCGGGGGCGTTGACCACCAGCTTTTCAATGTCGCCCTGTCCGGTGACCGCCACGCCGGTGTCAAGATTCAGCTCTTTTACTACCGTGCCCCGGTCGATGACCACGTTGGAGCCCTCGGCGGCCTCGTCCACGGTCAGCCTGGCCACGGTGCCCGCGGCGGCGTGGACCGTGGAGCCGGGGGTCCTGTTGACGACCTCGCCGATCCGGCCCGCAAGGGTCAGAGAAGGAGGCTCCCAGTCCTCGGGCTCCTCGCCCTCGGGATAGGTCTCCGCCTCCAGGGAGATATGCTGGAGCCCCAGACCGTCGGGGGTGTTGTCCTCGATATAGGCGCTGGTGCGGACGGTGGTCTGTCCAATCTCGGTGACGCCGTCGGCCCGGACGGAAACCAGGTGATCCTGGAGATTGTCCACCAGCAGCTCATCGGCGGTGACGTTGCGCAGGAGGATGCTGGACTCGCCGGTCTCGCTCTGGCCGGCGCCGCTGGCGATGATGCGGCCCAGAACCGTCACGTTCTCCAGGGTGACGCCGCCCAGACCCACGCCGCCCGTGACATACAGATCCCCGCTGACGACCGTATCGCGCAGCGTCACGCCGGGGGAGGTGATGGTCACGTTGCCGAACACGCCGCCCAGAGAATAGTCGCCGGCCTCCTGAAGCGGCGTGCCCACGATGCTGGTCAGCATGGAGGCCATCTCGCCCCAGGAGACGTTGCGCTGGGGCCGGAAGGTGCCGTCGTCATAGCCGCTGATTAAATAGTGCTCCAGAGAGGACTTGATGGTCCCCCTGGCCCAGCTGCTGATCCGCCGGGCGTCGGTGAAGTCCAGAAGCTCTCCGGCAGATTCCTGCAGCATCATATTCCGCCCCAGGATGGTTGCCGCCGTTTCGCGGGTCAGGGGGGATTTGGGAGAGGCGGTGGTGGGAGAGGTTCCCTTGATATACCGGGCGTTGTAGGCAATGCCCACGTCGTCATAATACCAGTCCTTCTCTTCCACGTCCTCAAAGGGCGTTTCCCCCGGCTCATGGTAACCATAGGCCCGGTTGACAATCGCCATAAAATCTGCCCGCGTCAGGGCCAGATCGGGGTTACCCGCCTGTTCGGCGCGGATGAAGCCCCACTCCACCATCTGGCTGAGATAGGGGTCCGCCCAGTGGGCGGAGGCCTCGCCCTCCCCGCCGGGGAGGCCGGGAACCAGGCCCAGAATCATCACCAGGGCCAGCAGAAGGGACATCACCCGCCTCTTCCAGGCCCGGCGGGAGGAATACGGTGTTTGCTGCATAGAAAAAGCTCTCCTTTCAAAGACAGTCAGAAAAGACGCCGCCTGTTCTGATAGACATCATGTTTTCCGCCGGGGCCGGTTCACCTGGATACTGAACACCGCCTTGCGGATCAGGAACTCCTCGTCCAGGCACAGGTTGGTAAACCGGGCGGCGTACAGCGGCTGAGGCTCCTCGGTTTTCAGCTGCCGGAGGACCCTGGTTCGCAGCAGCAGAGGGGAGTCGGTGACCGGCAGAACGATCTGCACCACCTCGCCCACCTTCAGGGACTGCTCCGTGTGGAAGGCCACGCCGCCGCAGCTGAGGTCATGCCCCTGAATGGCCCGCTGGCCCTTCCAGTAACCGGTAACGGGGTACATGACGCTTTTGAAATCCGTCAGGATGCGCAGGTTTTCCCTGGCTTCCTCGCCCAGCATGGCGCCCGGCCGGATCACCAGCCGCTCTCCCCGCTGCATGGTTACCGTCCCGCGCATGGACGGGGAGCTGTTGTCCAGACCGATACACTGAATCTCCCCCACCTGCCGGAAGTCCAGCTCCGTCTCCTCCGTCAGGCGAAGCTGCACCACCTCCGTGATCCGGGGAGATTCCAGCACCGCCTGAGCCAGGGCCCCGCCGTCCTTGTCCAGAATCAGATATAGCCGTTCCATTACTGCGCTCCTTCCTCAATGACTCCGCTGCCCTCCGCCGGGGCGGAGGCGCGCTTTTCCAGCGCCTGCCGTTCCCGCCGGGCCTTATCCGGGTCCGCCGGGTCAAAGTTCAGAAAATAGACGTAAATCTCCACAATGGCCCGGTACAGGGAATCGGGAATCTCCTGTCCCAGGGACAGCTGGGAGAGCATGGTGGCCAGGGAGTTGTCCTCGTAGACGGGCACGCCGCTCTCCGCGGCCACCTCCACGATCTTCTCCGCCATATATCCCATGCCGGAGGCCACCACTACCGGCGCGCCGGAGCCGCCGTCATAACTCAGGGCCACGGCCCGTCCCGCGGCGCGGGATCTGTCACGCGCTGACATTGATACTGTTCTCTCCTTCATAAATCCTGGGAAATACGGCGGACACGTCCAGGGGCCGCTCCATGGCCTGCACCTGTACGTTCACGGGCTTCAGCCCGTTTTCGCTGAGAATACGGCCCATTTCCCCCTGGACCGTCCCGGCAAAATTGCTGACCGACGGCGGACTGAAGATCTGGAGATCCACGTTGTCCCGCTGGCAGGTAAGCACCATATCAAAAAATCCCAGATCCTGGATATCCATTTTGAAAAGGAACCGGATGGTGTTGTCCCGGTCGCCCCGGCCATGCCTGAGGTTGTCCTCCGCGTCCGGGTCCACCCAAAGCTCGCTGAACATCATCTTTCCGTTCCACTCCAGAGGCAGCGCCAGATGGGTCAGGGGCATATAGACGCTCTCGTTGATGAGAAACGCGGAAACAATGTTGCGGAAGGCGTCCTGGGCCTCCACCCCGGCCCCGCCCCGCAGGGCCCGCAGCGCCGTCTGGGCCAGCTGCTCGGCGAAATGGTCATTCCGGGCCGCCTGGGTAAAGCGGCTGCGCTCCAGCAGCCGCAGCAGGTCCACCTCGCTCACGCCCCCCAGCTTCTCCCGCAGGGCGGCGCTGCTGCCCAGCTGGCGGAAGGCCTGCATGACCCCCTCCATGGACCCGCTCTCATACCGGGCCACGTCCAGGGCCAGCAGGGAGATCAGCGCCCGGCTGAGCCCCATGTCGTTGGTCCGGGAGGTGTAGCCCGCCAGGAAGGGCATGATCCCCCCCTGAAGCAGCTTCAGCGCCCCCGCCCGGTCCCCCTGGGCCATTTTCCCCTCCAGCTCGGACACCATGCCCAGCAGCTGGTTGCCGTAGCTGGCCGGAATGGCTCTGGTCAGCCGGGTCAGCGTGCGCAGCAGGTTCCCCTGAATATGGGCGGTGGAGGAATAGTCGCTGTAGCGTTTGAGGAATTGCAGGATGTTCCCCCGCAGCACCTCGGAGCTGCTGTTGCCGAAGGCCTCCCGCAGAATGTTAAACAGCGGTCCGGAGAACCGGCGGCCCATCTCCATCTGGGAGCGGAAGAAGGAGGCGAACTCCCCCTCGTCCATTTTCAGCATCTCCAGCAGGGCGCTCATCTCCACCGCGATGCCCTCCTCCATGCCCGAGGAGACGCGGGTCCCCTGATAGGCGCGAAGGATCTCCGTCATCGTCCGGCTCAGGCCGGGGGTTTCGCTCATGCGCTGGAGGAAGGTGAGGAAATTGGAATCGTAACGCGCCGCCTGACTGCCGGTTTCTCCGGCGTCCTGCCGCTCCGCCCGGTTGTCCGGGCGGCTGACCCGGTTCAGGTCCGGCGCGTTCTGGACCCTGGGGTCGTTGGGGATGGAGGGCATATTGCGGTTGACTAGGTTTGCGTCATTTCCCGGAACCGCATTGGTCACGCCCAGCAAATCTGGCATTGGCGACACTCCAATCAATAAAAGTTGGCGGATGTCTTATTTTTTGAAATCATCCTGCCGATAACTACAATGATGAAATCAGCGCGGGGGAATTTTGCCCTTTTGGCCCCTCCGCGAAGAACAGAAAAAATACAGGAAAAGGTGGCGTTTTTTATGGGCAGTGGCAACGACAGCATCCTGGATATGTATCTGTACGAGACGAACACCCTGCTGGAGCAGCTGGACGGGATTCTTCTGGCGGCAGAACAGGCGGATACGTTCTCTCAGGACAGCGTGAATGAAATCTTCCGTATCATGCATACGGTAAAGGGCTCCTCCGCCATGATGGAGTTTACCTCTCTCATGACCGTGGCCCACCGGATCGAGGACCTGTTCTTCATCATCCGGGAAAAAACCATGGAGGCGGTGCCCGAGGCGCTTCGCCCGGAGCTGTTTGACATGCTTTTCCAGGCCGTGGATTTCTTCCGGGGCGAAATCGAAAAGGTGGAAAACGGCGAAGCCCTCTCCGAATCTATCGACAGTATCCTGGATAAAATTAATAGTCTGGTCAACAAAATTCAGAATGGGAACGCCGCTCCGGCGGTGGAAAATTCTGCCGCGGCCCCGGCGGCGGCAGAAGCGCCCGCTCCCGCCAATCAGGACTACCCCTTCGGCATCCATGTTTTCTTCGACGAGGGCAGCGGCATGGAGAATCTGCGGGCCTTCATGCTGATTACGGCGGTAAAGGATTACAGCACGGACTTCATCACCGTTCCCGAGAATACGGAGAACGACCCCTCCTCCTCCGAGGTCATCGCCGAAAACGGCTTCTTCCTCTGGTTCCGGGAGGCGGGAGAGCGGGACAGTGCCATCCCCGCCGTGCAGAGCGCGGGCAGCGTGTCCTCCTATGAGCCGGTGGACGCCAGGGTGGAGGCCTCCGCTCCCGCCGCCCCCGCGCCGGAGGTTCCCGCCGCTTCCGCGCCCGCTCAGCCGGAGAGCCCCCAGGAGCCGGCCCATCCCGCGCCGGAAGTCAAGGCCGCTCCCGCTGCCCCGGCAGCCGGCGGCCAGCAGCACGCCAAGGAGAGCCTCATCAGCGTCAACCTCTCCAAGCTGGACCAGCTCATGGCGGTGGTCAGCGAGATCGTCATCACCGAGTCCATGGTCACCGCGTCCCCGGACCTGAAGGGGCTGCGGCTGGATAACTTCACCAAGTCCGCGCGGGAGCTGCGCAAGCTGACCGACGATTTGCAGGACGTGTCCATGTCCCTGCGCATGGTCCCCGTGTCCAGCACCTTCCAGAAGATGAACCGCATCGTCCGGGATATGAGCAAGAAGCTGGGCAAGAAGGCCCGGCTCACCCTCATCGGCGAGGACACCGAGGTGGATAAGACCATCGTGGACGGCATCAGCGACCCCATCATGCATATCGTACGTAACTCCATGGACCACGGTCTGGAGGAGACGGAGGCTGAGCGCGTGGCCGCCGGGAAGGACCCCGTGGGCGAGATCATCCTCTCCGCCCGCCACACCGGCAGCGAGGTCATTATCGAGATCATCGACGACGGCAAGGGCGCCGACTGTCAGGCCATTCTGAACAAGGCCATCCGGCAGGGTCTGGCCGACCCCGACCGGGACTACAGCCAGAAGGAGATTCTGGGCTTTATGATGATGCCCGGCTTTTCCACCAACACCCAGGTCACCGAGTTCTCCGGCAGAGGCGTGGGCATGGACGTGGTGAAAAAGAACGTGGCAGACGTGGGCGGCACCGTGTCCATCTCCAGCGAGTGGGGCAAGGGCATGACCACCACGCTGAAGATCCCCCTGACCATGGCCATCATGGACGGCATGGAGGTCTCCGTGGGCGAGAGCCTGTTCACCATTCCCATCAACAATATCCGCACCTCTGCCCGCGTGGCCGCCGGCGATGTGATCCACGACCCCGCCAGAGGCGAGATGATGAAGTTCCAGGGGAACTTCTACCCCATTATCCGGGCCAAGGACCTCTTCGGCCTAGAGGACGGCCACGACAACATCGAGGACGGTATTGTGATCTGGCTGGAAGCCGGCGAGCGCAGCTACTGCCTGTTCGTGGACGACCTGCTGGGACAGCAGCAGATCGTGGTCAAACCCCTGCCCGCCTACGTCAACAGCTTTGACATCAAGAGCTGCGGCATCACGGGATGCAGCATCATGGGCGACGGCAGCATCAGTATCATTCTGGATATCGCCAACCTCTACAGCGCCGGTCAGAGCATGTTCTGATCCGGATAACAGCTTAGCGAGAAGGGAGCAACTATACTATGCCAGACGAAAACGTACTCTTTGCCAGAGAGAGCGACGCCGTGCCCGCCGTCGAGGAGGGAACCGCGGAAAACCAGACCAGCAAATACCTCATCTGCATCTCCGACGGCCTGCTCTACGGCATTGACGCGGAGCATGTGGAGACGATCATTACCGATCATACCATCACCCGCCTGCCGCGGGTCCCCCACTATGTGCGGGGCATTATCAACCTGCGCGGACAGATCATTCCCGTCATCGATATCCGTCTCCGCCTGGGCAAGCCTCAGGCCGATGAGAACTGCATCATGGTGGTCAACGAGGGCAGCGAAAGTATGGGCATCCTGGTGGACGGCGTGGACAAGATGGTGGACGTGCTGCAACGCTCCATCCTTCCCATGCCTACCCAGAATCCGCAGAAGCTGATTTCCGGCATGTGTTCCCTGCCGGACGGGAAGACGCTGCTGATTCTGGACTGCAGTCTCCTCCTGCACGAATAAAGACAAAAGGAGAGGTAGCATCGTGCCGCTGACCAACATTAGCAACGAGGATTTCAGCAAGCTCGTCAAATTCATTCACGGGCAATACGGAATCGACCTCAGTCAGAAGAGGCAGCTGGTTACCAGCCGCCTCTCCTCTCTGCTCACCCAGAAGGGATATCAGGACTTCGGCCCCTTTGTCAGCGACCTGCTGAAAAAGCAGGATCCCTCGGACATGGAGCTGGTACTCAACCGCCTGACCACCAATTATACCTTCTTTATGCGGGAGGAGGAGCATTTCCACTTCTTCCGCGACACCATTCTGCCCGATCTGGTCAAGCGTCACCAGCGGGACAAGGTGCTGGCCATCTGGAGCGCGGGCTGCTCCAGCGGAGAAGAGCCTTATAACATTTCAATTTACATCAAGGAATTTCTGGGCTCCCAGGCCAGCCAGTGGGATACCCGCGTGCTGGCCACCGATATCTCCCAGAAGGCGCTGGCTACTGCCAGGCGGGGCGTTTATGAGCTGCCCGACACCATCCCGCCCGCGTGGCGGAAGAAGTATTTTCATCCCGTCCCCGGCGGAAAGCAGTATATGGTGGCTCCGGTCATCCGGGACAACGTGATTTTCCAGACCTTCAATCTGATGGACCCCATTAAATTCCGTCTGAAATTTGACGTGATCTTCTGCCGGAACGTCATGATCTACTTTGACCAGCCCACGAAAGATGCGTTGATGCGGCGGTTCTATGACGCGCTGGTTCCCTGCGGCTATTTCATGATAAGCCACTCCGAGAACCTCAGCAAGAATTCGCCCTTCACAACCGTAGCGCCTTCCACGTTCCAGAAGCGCTGACCGCGCCGGGACGCAGCATATTCTGATAAGGAGGCCCTGTTACATGTGGTCTGTCAATAAAAAAATCCGCGTCATGGTGGTGGACGACTCCGTTCTGGCCCGCACGATCATCACCCAGGGACTGAGCAAACATCCCCGGATCGAGATTGTGGGAACTGCCTTCAATCCCCGCGACGCCATGGCGAAGGTTCCGCAGCTGAAGCCGGACGTCATCACCTCCGATATCGAAATGCCGGGCATGAGCGGTCTGGAGTTCCTCAAGCAGCTGCTGCCCAAGTACCCGCTGCCGGTTATTCTGGTGTCCTCGCTGAATCTCCGGGTTTTCGACGCGCTGTCCGCCGGCGCGGTGGACTTCGTCCGCAAGCCGGACTCCACCCAGAACAACGAGGCTTTCATTGCCGCCCTGACCCAGAAGGTCATCTCCGCAGCGGGGGCCAAGGTGCGGCAGGCGCCCGCCGCCATTACCCAGGCCGCTCCCGTTGCGCCGCTGGGCCAGCGGGCCAACCTGGATCAGGTAATTATCGGGCTGGGGGCCTCCACCGGCGGCACGGAGGCCACGCTGGAGGTGCTCAAACGGCTGCCCGCTGATACGCCCGGCATGCTCATCGTCCAGCATATGCCCACCGGCTTTACCCAGATGTACGCCGAGCGGCTCAACCGCCTGTGCCATATGGAGGTCCGGGAGGCGAAAAGCGGCGACGAGGTCCGCCGCGGTCTGGCACTGCTGGCTCCGGCCGATTACCAGATGCGCATTGTCCGCAGCGGAACCCGGTACACCGTGTCATGTCTTCAGGGAGAGAAGGTCAGCGGGCACCGCCCGTCGGTGGACGCCCTGTTCTTTTCCATGGCGGAGCAGGTGCGCTGCAAGATGGTGGGAATTATCATGACCGGCATGGGCCGGGACGGCGCGGACGGCCTGCTGCAAATGCGCAAGGCCGGGGCCTTCACCATCGGGCAGGATAAGGAGTCCTGCGTCGTCTACGGAATGCCCATGGTGGCCCACAATATCGGGGCCGTTCAGGTGCAGGCTTCCTGTGAGAACATCGCCTCCGTTCTGCTGCGCCAGCTGAACACGTTGTAAGAAAAAGGCCCCCGCCGGACGTAAAGTCCGGCGGGGGATCGTTTCATCACTCCGGCTCCTTTTCGGTTCTCTCCACAGCCAGGCGCAGGTCCTCCACCATCTCCAGGGCCGTCTCCAGCACCGGCTCTCTGGGCTGCAGGGTCAGCGTCAGGGAGGGAATTTCCCCGGCGTTGACCACCAGCCGCCGGCGGTACTTGGCGCTGGTCACCAGTGCGGCGATGGCCTCCGTAGAAAAGCAGGCGAGGACAAACCGGATCTGCCGCTCCTTCTGGGAGATATCGCTGATTCCCGCCCGGGCCGCGCTGGAGCGCAGCAGCGCAACATCCAGCAGCGCGTACACCGGCTTCGGCGGGTCCCCATAGCGGTCCATCAGTTCGTCGAGGAGATCCGACGCGTTCTCCTGACTGCGGATGGCGGCAATGCGGCGGTAAAGGTCCATCCGCTGCTGGTTGGAGGAGACGTAGGCGCTGGGAATATTGGCGGAGATGGCCAGGTCGGCGGTGCATTCCACCGCCGTCTTTTTCTTTTCTCCCTTTTCCTCCAGCACCGCGTCCTCCAGCAGCTGGAGATACATGTCATAACCCACGGTCATCATGTACCCGGACTGCTCCGGGCCCAGCAGATTACCCGCGCCCCGGATCTCCAGGTCCCGCATGGCGATTTTGAACCCGGAGCCGAACTCCACGTATTCCCGGATAGCGGTCAGCCGCTTGCTGGCCACCTCCGAGAGGACCTTGCCGGGGCGGTAGGTCATATAGGCGTAGGCCCGGCGGGCGCTGCGCCCGATGCGGCCCCGGATCTGGTGGAGCTGAGCCAGGCCCATTT
>CAJULD010000038.1 GCA_910587505.1 uncultured Oscillospiraceae bacterium
TTGATGCGGGTGAGGAACTCGTTGGCGGAGTACACGCCCTTCAGGTTCTCGCCGGGAATGTGCATGAACATGGGCAGGCCCGCGCCGGAGCCGATGAACACGGCCTCGAAGCCCTCCTGCTCCATAAGCTCGTCGATGGTGATGGACCGGCCCACCACGACGTTGGTCTCGATCTTCACGCCCAGGGCCTTCAGGCCGTCCACTTCCTTCTGGACGATGGACTTGGGCAGACGGAACTCGGGGATGCCGTACACCAGCACGCCGCCGGCCAGGTGCAGCGCCTCATAGACGGTGACCTCGTACCCCTTCCGGGCCAGGTCGCCGGCGCAGGTCAGGCCGGAGGGGCCGGAGCCGATGACGGCCACCTTGTGGCCGTTGGAGGCGGGACGCACGGGCTGTTCGGTGGCGTTTTCGTTGTGCCAGTCGGCCACGAAGCGCTCCAGACGGCCGATGCCCACGCTCTCGTGCTTGATGCCCCGCACGCATTTGCTCTCGCACTGCGTCTCCTGGGGGCAGACCCGGCCGCACACGGCGGGCAGAGCGCTGTCGGCGGCGATGATCTGATAGGCGGCCTCGAAGTCGCCTTCCGCCACCCTGGCGATGAACTCGGGGATATGGATCTTCACCGGGCAGCCGGCGACGCAGGGCATGTTCTTGCAGTGAAGGCACCGCTGTGCCTCGTCGATGGCCTGCTCTTTCGTATAGCCCAGGGCCACCTCTTCAAAGTTGCCGGACCGGACCTGCGGGTCCTGGTGGGGCATGGGGTTTTTATCCGGACGCATATTAGCCATATTACTTTACCTCTTCCACAGACGTATCGCGCCTGTCCTCCAGGAGCGCCGCAAGCTTTCCCTTCGCTTCCTCCAGGTCCCTGCAGCCATCCAGGATCATGGCGATCATCTTTATTATTGTGACAAACTGCCTGTCGGTCATGGGGGGATCGGCCTTCTTCCGGGAACCCATACCGATATGGATGTGCAGGGCCCCGGCAGGCGCGAAACTGTGCAGGGTTCCAGCGGGTGCGAAATGAATACCGGAACCTCGCACATTATCCTTTTCCGCCATTGGACAGATCCCTTACTTTACTTCCTGCCTGAACAGATTGCACGTCTCTTCCCTTGCGTGCAGCTCGAAGTCCCGGTACATGGCGCCCCGGGCCATGGCCTCGTCGAAGTCCACCAGGTGGCCGTCGAACTCGGGGCCGTCCACACAGGCGAATCTGGTCTCGCCGCCCACGCTCAGACGGCAGCCGCCGCACATGCCGGTGCCGTCGATCATGATGGGGTTCATGCTGACCACGGTGGGGATATTGTACTCCCTGGTCAGCAGGCAGACGAATTTCATCATGATGACCGGACCGATGGCGATGACCCGGTCGTACTTCGCCCCCGCCTCGATCTGTTCCCTGAGCAGGTCGGTGACCAGGGCCTTCTTGCCGTAAGAGCCGTCGTCGGTGCCGATGATGAGATTGGTGCTGGCGGCCTCGAACTCCTCCTTGAGGATGATGAGGTCCTTGTTGCGGAAGCCCACGATCAGATCCACATGGCAGCCGTCGTCGTGGAGCTTCTTGGCCACGGGGTAGGCAATGGCGGTGCCCACGCCGCCGCCGATGACGGCCACGCGCCTCAGGCCCTCGGTCTCGGTGGCGCGGCCCAGGGGGCCCACGAAGTCCTGGATGGACTCGCCCTCTTCCCTGTGATTGAGCTTTTCCGTGGTGGCGCCCACGATCTGGAAAATGATGGTGACGGTACCCTTTTCCCGGTCATAGGCGGCAATGGTCAGGGGGATGCGCTCGCCGTTTTCATCCACGCGAAGGATGATGAACTGACCGGGCTCGCATTTCCGGGCCACGGCGGGAGCCTCGATTTCCATCAGGGTCACGGTGGGGTTCAATACCCGTTTTTTCACGATCCGATACATAGTGTGTCCTCTTTCCACTCAGATTCGGTTAGAATCGGTTGCTGTATGTATACCCGCAGGCGTACATTTTCATTTTAGCACAGCGGGCGGGTTCCGTCAATTTCATTTTGGGGTTTTCCGGCGGTTTTTCTGCTTGCAAAGCCGGAACAGATGGGATAATATGGAGATATCCACTCTAGAAAGGAGACGCCTATGGAACTGAAGCTTCTGACCTCCCGCGATCTCTCCCCGGCCACGGAGGCGCGCATCCCCTTCCTTCCGGACGCGGGAGAGGAAAACCAGGTGGTGAACCTGTACCCGGAGATGACCTTTGAAACGCTGGAGGGCTTTGGCGGCGCGATTACGGATTCCGCCGCCTACGTGTACTCCCTGATGAACGAATCCCGGAAAAAGGAACTGCTGGAGGCCTGCTTTTCTCCGTCGCGGATGAACTACGGCCTGGTGCGCATCCATATGGACAGCTGCGACTTTTCTCTGGATCTCTACGAGGCGGATTCCGACCCGGCGGACCGGGCGCTGGAAAGGTTTTCCATGGAGCGGACGGAAAAATATATTCTGCCCATGCTGGAAGACGCGCAGCGGGCGGCGGGACGGCCCCTGGAGCTGATGCTG
This sequence comes from uncultured Oscillospiraceae bacterium, assembly GCA_910587505.1. Lineage (GTDB taxonomy): Bacteria > Bacillota > Clostridia > Oscillospirales > Oscillospiraceae > Pelethomonas. The sequence continues at coordinate 2,533 of CAJULD010000038.1, forward strand.
TCCCCCTGGTCTCCGCCGGCCTTTATGAAGACCAACGGGAATCGCGTCCAGGGCGGGAAGCTGAAGCCGGAGTACCGGGCGGCCTGGGCGGAATACATGTGCCGGTACATTCAGGAATTCCGGAAGCGGGGGTACGTTGTCCGCCGCATTTCTCTTCAGAACGAACCGATGGCGGTGCAGACCTGGGATTCCTGCATCTTTACCGCCCAGGAGCAGAAGGAGTTCCTCCGGGACTATATGGCCCCGGCCATGAAGGAGCGCGGCCTGGAGGACGTGGAGGTCTTTATCTGGGACCACAACAAGGAGCGGGTCTACGAGTGGCTGCGGGACATCGTTGACGGGGAGACGGACCCGCTGGTGGCAGGAGCGGCCTTCCACTGGTACAGCGGAGACCACTTTGAGGCGCTGGAGCTGGCCCGGCGGCGGTTCCCGGACAAGAAGCTGATTCTTTCCGAAAGCTGCATTGAATTCAGCAAATTTGGTGGTGAGGACGGCCGGAAAAGCGCCCTGCGCCTGTCCCATGAGATCATCGGGGATCTGAACCACGGCATGACGGCGTTCTATGACTGGAACCTGCTGCTGGACGAGGAGGGCGGTCCCAACCATGTGGGCAACCTGTGTCTGGCCCCCTTCCTCTTTGACAGGAAGAAACAGGCGCTGGTTCCCCAGCTGATTGCCCGGCACTTCGAGCACTTCTCCCACTATCTGCTCCCCGGCTCCCGGCGGATCGGGTTCAGCCGGTATACCGGCGGGCTGGAGGTCACCGCGTGGCGGCGGCCGGACGGAATTCTGGCGGTGGTGCTGGTTAACCGGACGGCGGAGACGCTGCCGGTGTGCCTGCGGCTGAACGGAATGGCGGCGCACTGCGAAATCCTCCCGGAGGCTGTGGCCACGGGACTGATCCAATAGTAAATTAAGAGCGAAAGGACCGCAACATGTATACAATAGGAATCGATCTGGGCACCTCCGCCGTCAAGCTTCTGCTGATGGGGGAAGACGGCGGAATACTGAACATTGTCAGCAGGGAATATCCCCTGGAGTTCCCCCGGCCCGGCTGGAGCCAGCAGAACCCCGGGGACTGGTGGGAGGCGGTGCGCCGCGGGATCCCCGAACTGCTGGCGGGCCGGGACGCAGGTCAGGTCCGGGGCATCGGCGCGGGGGGCCAGATGCATGGTCTGGTAGCGCTGGACAGCGGGGGACAGGTGATCCGGCCCGCGATTTTGTGGAACGACGGACGGACCTGGAAGCAGGTGGAGTACCTCAACGAGACCGTCGGCAGGGACAATCTGAGCCGGTACACGGCCAACATCGCCTTTGCCGGCTTCACCGCGCCCAAGCTGCTGTGGATGCGGGAAAACGAGCCGGAGCTGTTCGCCCGCATCGATAAGATCATGCTGCCCAAGGACTATATCAATTACCGCCTCACCGGCGTACACTGTACGGATTACTCCGACGCCTCCGGGATGCTGCTGCTGGACGTGGAGCACAGGCGCTGGAGCCGGGAGATGCTGGACATCTGCGGCATCCGGGAGGAGCAGCTGCCCCGGCTGTACGAGAGCTGGGAGACGGTGGGAACCGTGAAGCCGGACATTGCCTCGGCCCTTGGTCTGCCGGAAAACGTGGCGGTCTGCGCGGGCGCGGGGGACAACGCGGCCGCCGCCGTGGGCTGCGGCGTTGTGGGAGACGGCTGCTGCAACATCTCCCTGGGCACCTCCGGCACCGTATTCATCACCAGCGGCGCCTTCGGCGTGGACCGGCACAACGCCCTCCACTCCTTTGACCACGCCGACGGCGGCTACCATCTCATGGGCTGCATCCTGTCGGCGGCATCCTGCAACAGATGGTGGCAGGAGGGGATCCTCGGCGTCTCGGATTTTCAGGGGGAGGAGGCGGCCATCCGCCCGGAGAAGCTGGGGAAAAACGGCGTATACTATCTCCCCTATCTGATGGGTGAGCGCAGTCCCCACAACGACCCCGCCGCCCAGGGCGCGTTTGTGGGCCTCCGGATGGACACCAGCCGGGCGGACATGACCCAGGCGGTGCTGGAGGGGGTGGCCTTCGCCATCCGGGACTGCGTGGAGATTGCCCGTGGGCAGGGCGTGGAGATCCGGTCCAGCCGGATCTGCGGCGGCGGCGCGAAAAGCAGCCTCTGGCGCCTCATTCTCTCCAGCGTGCTGGGCATTCCCCTGGAGCTGCCCCAAACCGAGCAGGGCCCTAGCTATGGCGCCGCCATGCTGGCGGCGGTGGCCTGCGGCGCCTGGCCGGATATAAAATCCTGCGCCCGGCAGCTGACCAGGGTGAAGCAGGTGACACAGCCGGACGCGGCGCTGACGGAGGCCTACGAGCTGCGCTACCGGATGTGGCGGAAGCTGTATCCTGCGCTGAAGCCGCTGTACCGGGAGATGGACGGCGGGGAACAGTCCATCCGGTAACCGGAACGGCGGCAGCCGCCCGCGGAAACGCGGGCGGCTGCTCTGCGAAAAATATGATGGGATGAAAGCTCTTGATATTCGGGGAAAAACGCGTTATACTATGCGGTAGATATCGGGCTGCCGCGCCGCTTTCGGGAATGGGATGCCCGGCGGCGGACGGCGTTGCCCCTGTAATCTTTTCCTGTGGAGGAGTTTTTATGCGATTCATGGAAAACAAAAAGCTTGCCGCGCGGATTGGGATCCTTACAACCGTCATTACCCTGGCGGGAATGACGCTGCTCTGGCTGGCCGTATCCACCAACGCCGCATCTGTGGTCAAAAAAGACATCACCAACCAGATGACGGACGCCGTGGAATCCAGGGCCTCCATTATTGATGAATACGTGCTCTCCGCGGAGGAATACATGACCGCCTTTGCCCTTGGCAGCGAGGTTCGCGACCTGCTCCTGAACACGGAGGACCCGGAGCTGCTGGCCAGGGCGCAGAAATATACCGAGGACTTTGCCGCCGTCAAGGGGGTGTTCGAGGGGCTGTACATCGCTACCCCGTCCACCCACGTCCTGACCCACACCTCCCAGGGGGCCATTGGCATGACCACCCGGTCCGGGGATTCGCTGAAGGACTTCCAGAACACGATTCTGGCCCGGCAGGAGCTGACGAATCTGGGCATTATGAAGTCTCCCGGCACCGGCAGCATGATCCTGTCCATGTACTATCCCGTCTTCGAGGGCGGGCAGTGCATCGGCTATGTGGGGGCCGGGGTCTACGCCAGCCACCTGATGGACTCGCTGTTGAATCTGGGCATCAAGGGCCTGCCCGACAGCGAGTACGTGTTCCTGAATGTGGATACCGGCGTCTATCTTTACCACGAGGACGACGGGCTGCTGAATACGGAAACCACCGACGCGGGATACCGGGAGATCATCCGGCTCATCCAGGCGGACGGCGGAACCCAGGCCAATACATACTCCTACCGGGATGAGGACGGAGTCCGGCAGCTGGTGGTCTACAAATATCTGCGGGACCGCGGCTGGGTCTTTATGGTCCGGGACAACGCCACGGAGGTCTATGCCGCCGTAACGGCGGTACGTGTTCTGGTGGGGGCTCTGTGCGCCATTACCGCCGCGGCGGTCATTCTGCTCACGCTGCTGCTTTTGCGGCGGGAGGGCCGGGAGCTCATGGTGGTGGAGCGGGCCATTGGCCGTCTGGGGGATCTGAACCTCTCCGCCGATCAGGAGCTGGAGTCATTCTACGGCCGGACGGATGAGATCGGCATGATCGCCCAGACCACCCACCGGGTCTGCGGCTGCCTGCGAAAGACCATTGACGATGTGGGGCGTATCCTGGGGGAGATGGCCGACGGCAATTTTGCCGTGAACGTTACGGAAAACGAGTCCTACTATATCGGCGACTTCAAGATCCTGTCCGCCAGCCTTCAGTCCATCCACACCAACCTGGTGAGTGTGATCCGGGACATCTCACAGGTTGCCGGTCAGGTGGGAGCCAGCGCGGGCCGGGTCTCTGCGGATGCGCAGGCGCTGTCTCAGGGCACAACGGAGCAGGCCGCTTCGGTGGGCGGACTCATGACAAACGTGACCGCCATTACCTCTCAGATTCAGACCAGCACTCTGCGCTGCGACAGCGCCAGCAGGCTGGTGACGCAGGCCACCAGCTATGCCGCGGATGCGGATGCAAAGATGGAGCAGCTGACCGCGGCCACCAGGAATATCGACCAGTCCTCCGCCCAGATCAGCACCATTATCCAGACCATTGAGGACATCGCCTTCCAGACCAGCATTGTGGCGCTGAACGCCGCCGTGGAGGCCGCGCGGGCCGGAGACGCGGGCAAGGGGTTCTCCGTGGTGGCGGACGAGGTCCGCAACCTGGCCGCAAAATCCGCCGGGGCCGCGCAGAATACCAACGATCTGATCAGCCGTTCCATCCAAAGCGCCAGGACGGGGACGGAGTCAACGGATATGGCCGTCTCCGCCATGCGGGACATCAACGGCTGCATCCAGTCCATCAAAACGCTGATGGATGAAATCGCCGCCGCCAGCGTCCATCAATCGGAGATGATTTCGCTGGTGGAAACCGGGATCCGGGAGATCTCGTCGGTCGTTCAGGACAACTCCGCCGCTGCGGAAAAAAGCGCGGCGGTCTCCGGCGAGCTGTCTCAGCAGGCGGGAATCCTGAACAGCCTCATCAGCCGCTTTCGCATCTGATTCGCACAGGCGCATCGGGAAGGACAGCCATCCTTTTCCCTGAAAGAAAAAGGATCAGGAAGAAACAGGCTCCTAACCGGGAAGCGGTATCAAAACGTATGACGCGATAAAGAGCTGCCCCCTGATCGGGGGCAGCTCTTTATCGCGCCATACCGGCCCTTTTCAAAAAAGCAATCAATACCGGTTGAAGCAGGCGAACATCTCCTGCCGCCGGGGACGGGTCAGTCCCGCGGGCACGGTCCCGCCGCCGCAGACGGCGCCCAGCCCTTTCCCCTCCGTCAGCTGCTCCAGCGCCTCCACAATCTCCTCCACCGGCCGGCCCGCCAGATTCTCCCTGGCATAGCGCACCATACAGGCCAGAGCCTGAGTCTGCCCGGCGTCCACCAGCTGCTCCACATAGCGCAGATCCATTTCCCGCTCGCCCACGGAGAAAGCGGTTTTCCCAAACCGCCTGACCTTCAGCCGCTCCTCCCGGTACCCGTCGCCCCGGTAATTTTTGCGGATCTGGCTGGAGCCGGACAGATCGACCGCCCGTCCTCCGGCGGGCAGATGGAAGCCGGGGGCGGACAGTGCGGGAACGGGCCGGTTTTCCAGCGCGGCCCGGGCCTCCCCGGTGATGTCCCTGGCGTGGTAGGCGTCCATCTGTATCACCCGGTCCGCGATATGGAAGTAAGTCCCGCAGCTCCCCACCACCAGAATCAGGGACACGCCCGCCCTCTGCCACAGCTCCAGCGCCCGCTCCAGGAAGGGAGTAATGGGCTCCTGCTCCCGTGCGATCACGGCCTGCATCAGCTCGTCCCGGACCATGAAGTTGGTGGCGGAGGTATCCTCGTCCATCAGCAGCAATCTGCTGCCCGCCTCCAGCGCCTCGGCGATATTGGCCGCCTGCGAGGTGCTGCCGCTGGCGTCCAGGGTGGAGAAGCGGGCGGTGTCCCGGCCGCTGGGCAGATGGTTGATGAACAGGGAGATATCGGTATCCGTCACCTTCCGGCCGTCCTCCGCCCGAATCTTTACGGCGGTGTCATCTGTGATGACATACTCCCGGCCATCTCCGGCAACGTGGTCGTATACGCCCCGCTCCAGCGCCTTGAGCAGGGTGGACTTGCCGTGATAGCCCCCGCCCGCGATCAGGGTGATTCCCTTCCGCACGCCCATGCCCCGGACCGGGCCCCGGTGAGGGAGCTCCAGCGTCACCGCCATGGATTCCGGGGAGCGGAAGGGCACGGCGTCCCTCATGGGCCTGTCGGAGACGCCGCTCTCTCTGGGCAGGACGGAGCCGTCCGCCACGAAGGCCGCCAGCTCCAGACGGCGCAGCTCCTCCCGGATAAAATGTCGGTCCTCCGCCAGAGCCATGATCCGGGCCACCCCCCCTTCGGGGATGGCGGCATACCGCAGGCCCTGCTCCACGCACACGGGGAGAAAATCAAACAGGATTTTTTCCAGCTCCCTGGCGTTGATGGTCCGCCCGTTGGCGGGGAAGCCCACCTCAAAGCGGAGGGTGACCGCGCCGGAGCGCACCTGGCAGTCCGTCCGCTCCAGCACCTCCTGACCGGGCACTGTGACGGCCAGAACGCCGCTTTTTCCGGATCCCCTGGCCTGGCGGGAAAACCGTCCCGCCTGACCGCCGAAGCGCCGGAGCAGACAGTCCTCCAGCGCCGTCCGGTTCCACCGGGTCTCCCAGCAGTTGGCGGGGAAGCCCGCCGTCCGGCTGTCCACCGTCACGCTGAGCTGGGACGGCGCGGCGAAGGGATCCCCCTGGACATGTTCGATGTTCAGAATATACCGGCCGAAGGACCAGCTTCCCGCCAGAGATTTATAGGCGGGATAGCTTCTCCGGTCGATGGCGCGCAGACCGGCGCGCAGCTCTTCCGATGATTTCATGGGCCATACCTCATACAGCTTCTTAATTAAAGTGCAATATCGACACCGCTGTCGATACCGCGGAGCGTCTGTCCGTGATAATAGCACATCTGCGTTCCGCCGTCAAGAACGCGCCAGCCGGGAAACCGGCTGACGCGCTCTGCGTGTCAAAAAAGATGCTTCGCATCTTTTTTGAGAAAGGGGTCCGGGCCGGGTTCGGCCCGCAAAGTACTTTTTCGAAGATTCTGCAACGACCGCATCGAGCGGTCGTGCAGAATTCAATTGTGCATGCCCCCTCGATGGGGGCATTGCACAATCTTACGTACACGCCGCCGAAAAAGTGATTAAATTTTATTCCCGCCTTCGGCGAAAACTCCTGCGGAGGGCTTTTCTGCGCATGGGGTCAGTCCGCGGGCCGGTTGGATACCACCTGCCAGCTGTCGTTCCCGATCTTCCACAGGGAGACGCACATGGGCTGGTCCCAGAGAATATCCAGCTCCCCTTCATCGCTGTACTGCCACAGGTTTGTCGTATAATACAGATTCACAAGGGTCCCGTCCTCGCTCCGCTCACCCCTGTCGAAGGCGTAGTGAGTCATCATCGTGTCGCCGTGGACGAAATAGAAGGCGTCGTACTCCGGTAAATTGGGGAGGGACAGGTCCTCCGCCAGCATCCGATCCATCTCCTCTTCCGAGATGTCCCAGAGGAAGTTGTTATGATAGAACGTCCGGATCTCCTCTCTTGTCAGCTTGAAACAGTCCGTTTCGATGGGGCTGTTCATCCGTTCCTCCAGCGCCGCGCGCTCTGCCTCGTCTGTGACGGATTTTCCCAGATCGTAGAGAAGGATCTCCTGGTAGTGGCGGAGGTCGTCGAAACTCCCGTAGGGCGCCCGCAGCAGTCCGTTGCGTTCCCGGTCGTTGAAGTAGCCGGCAAAGGCCGTCAGCTCCTCCTCTGTCAGCGCACCCGCCGGGGCGGCGTCCGGGGCTTCCGGGTCCTGGACCGTATCCGGCGCGTCAGGCTCCCACTTCTCGCTGACCACCTGCCAGAAGCGCATGGTGGTGTTCCACACCTCCACGGGATAGGCCACATGGGCCAGCAGCAGCGTCACCCTCCGGCCCCCGCACACCGCCTGGGCCAGCACGGCCTCGTCGTGGCCGTTGTCGCGTTCATCCGCCTGGAAGGTCCGCAGGCTGTCCATCCCGCCGTCGGCATAGATTCCGTACATCTCATTCAGATAGGAGATCGCCACGTCCTGCCAGTCCAGGGCCCAGGTGTCGTGGCCGTCCCGGAGGGACTCCAGGAACGGCGTGTTCAGTTCCGGCCAGCCGTTCAGGACGCCGCCCTGGCCCATCCCCAGATGGATGGCGCAGTAGACGTACTCCTCCCAGGTATAGCCCCCCTCACCCATGATGTCGCTCCAGGTCTGCCCCTCCAGGAGGATCTTGCCGTCTCCGTCCACGCTGAAGATCAGGATGGGCGTGCCCGGGTACACGCGCATTGTCAGCCAGCCGTTTTCTACGCTTATGTCTCCGGCGAACACGACGTTGTCGATATCGTTGGGCTTCATGACGTAGTACAGCTCCCAGATATAGTAGCTCCTGCCGTCGAAATCGAAACTCTCGGAGCAGAACAGATTGGTGATATATTTTTCTGTAAACTCCAGCTCCTTCGCAGATTCCTTTGCGTTAGAAATAAAACCCTCTGCCGCGTTCTCCATCAGCTCTCTTGCCGCCGTCTCCACGGCGGTGTACAGCGGCGTGGTGAAGCTGACCGGCTCCCCGTTTACCAGCGTCAGCGTCCCGGTGGGCAGGCGGGAGCCAAAATTACCCTCGAGCTCCAGGGTCACCGTATCGCCGGACCTGGTTCCGCTGACGACTCTGGGGTTGACGTCCTCATGGCCCAGGCCGACCATGCCGGGCGTGGAGAGTTCGTCCAGGACCTCCTCCGGCGGCAACCAGGAGACGTCGGAGTACATCCGGTAGATATAGCGGTCCATCGACCGGCTCTCCACCTTCTCCTGCCACGCCGCCAGCTCCTCGGCGCTCAGCTCCCCGTCGTCAGAGGGCTTCACCCCCACGGCGCAGGCCGCCGCCACCGTGGCCAGCAGGGCGACGGCCAGGGCCAGTCCGCCCCATTTCCGGCCCCGCCTGCCCAGAATGTTCCGAAAACGTTCCATCATCACTTCTTTTCCTCCGTAAAAGTGGGTGGACAGCGCCGCCCGGCTCAGCCCCTTCTGCCGGTGGATGGAGGAGAGCAGCGCCTCGCTGTAGGCCCGGCGCTCCGCCTCGTCCCGGCCCGCCACCACCGCGTCGTCGCAAGTCAGCTCCAGGTCCCGCTCCGCCTCCCGGCGCATGAGCCAGATCAGGGGGTTGAACCAGTGCAGGGCGTTGGCCGCCAGCAGGGTCAGCCTGTACCACAGGTCCCGCCGCCGGTAGTGGGTCAGCTCGTGGCGGAGAATGAACGCCAGCTCCTCCGGAGCAAAGTCCTCCCCCGGCAGCAGCAGGAGGGGCCGGAACAGGCCGATGACCATGGGCGAATCCACCGCCGTGCTGACCCGCAGGGGCGGAGCCCTCCGCAGCCCCAGCTCCTTCCGGACGGCTTCGCAGATCTGCAGCGCCTCCTCCCCGGCGCGCCGGCTCCACCGCCGGGCCCTCCGGTTGAAGATCCAGGTCCCCACCAGGTACCAAGCAGGGAACAGTCCCGTTCCCGCCAGCCACAGGCCGGTCAGGACCTTTTCCAGTGGGAAGACAGCCGCTTTTTTCGCCGCCGTCCCGGCGTAGGCGGGGGATTCCTTCGGCAGGGCGGCGGGCCGCTGGAGGGACACGCCTGCCTGCCGGCTGACGGAGACCTCCAGCTTCGGCACCTCGATCACCACCGGCGGCGGCGGTGCCTCGGGAACCAGCGCCTCCCACTGCACCGGAGCCAGCAGCAAAAATGCCGCCATTACCAGCCAGACCCCATAGCGCCATTTGGCGCTGTAGCGCTTGTCCAGCAGGGGCCGCAGCAGCGTCAGCGCCAGCGCCGCCGCCCCTGTAATCACGCTCCATTTCAGAATGTCCAGCAAAAGCTCCATTTATTTTCCCTCCAATGTATCCAGATATTGCCGCAGCTCCGCCAGGTCATCCTCCCCGATGGCCCGTCCGTCGCAGAGGGCGGCCACCATGCCGGTGAAGCTGCCGCCATACAGCCGGTTGATAATCCCCCGGCCCTCCGCGGCCTTGTAGTCGCTCTCGCTGACCAGCGGGCGGTACCAGTTGCCCCGTCCCCGCTTCTCGCAGGCGAGAAAGCCCTTGTCCACCAGCCGGTTAAGCGAGGTGAGAATGGCGGGCAGCGTCCAGTCCCGGCTGCCCCGCAGCTTCTCCTGCACATAGGAGGAGGACGCCGGTTCCCCTGCTCCCCAGACAGCCAGCATGATCTCCAGCTCCGCATCGCCCAGTTTTTTCATATGATTTTCCTCCTGTGGATATGTTATACAATTGTCTAATTCAGTTTTATTATACAGCTGTATATTTCAAAAAGCAAGTTACAGTTCCGTAACAAAAAGCGACGGCGGCCAGAGGCCGCCGCGTCCGGGGAAGCATTTCCGGTAGAATCACTCCCGCAATGGAGGAGTTCTCAAGAGGGCGCCGGAGCCGTGAAGCTCTGCTTCACGGCTCCAGAATCTGCAAAAGCTCTTCCGCAGTGGTCCGCTCCGTCACATTCCACCGGCACAGGGCGTACAGGCTCTGGGGTACTCCCCTGACCAGCACGTTCCGGCTGTCGGTGCGGATGGACACGGTGACGGGAATGCCCGCCTGATGGACCAGCACCTCCGCGGCCTCGTCATAGTATCCGCCGGGATAGGCCAGCGCACAGAAGCCCTCCCCCAGCTCCTGCCGCCGCAGGCGGTCATACTCCGCCAGGTCCGCCCGGACGGCGGCGGCCCAGTCCGCCTCATTCTCCCCGTCCAGCGGGAGGATGGACGCGCGGACCCGGTCCCCGGTCTCATAGGGCGCCCACTGGTGCAGGTCGAAGGTGTGGGACTGAAAATCGATGACCCCGGCCATCTCCCGTGCCTGCTCCCAGCTGAAATGGGGCGTGATGGGAAATTCCGTGTCCTTGTAGCGCTCCGTATGACCGACGGAGGAACCGATGGCAAACACCGTGGCCTTCATTCCGTATTGCCGCAGGATGGGGCAGGCGATCTCATAGCTGCTCAGGTAGCCGTCGTCCATGGTAATGCACACCGGCCTGTCCGGCAGGGGCGCGCCATAATATACATAGTCGATCATCTCCTGGAAGCTGACCGCGTGGTATCCCTCCCGTGCCAGCGTCTCCATGTGGGCGGCAAAGGTCTCCGGGGAGACCTCCGTATCCTGGGCGGGGGCGTCGGTGAAATGGTGATACATCAGAATGGGTACGTCCGCCGTGTAGGCGCTCTCCTCCAGCCGGGGCGGGTCGGAGAAGATTTCGTCCAGCCACGCCTGACAGTTCTCCTTCGTGACGTAAGCGCCGAACCGCTCCGGCCGGTAAACCGCCGGATCGTCAAAAATTTCCGCCAGCACCATGTCGCCGGCAGTGGTTCGGAAATGGGTGGCGTCGTAAAAATACCGGGTGTCATAGGTCAGGGGCGTACAGCCGAAGTCCCAGTAGTCCACCTCCTGAGCCAGCGCCGTCCTGTAGGCCCGCAGAGTCTCCTCGTCGTAGAGGTTCCACTGCGCCTCGCTCACCGGCGAGCAGATCACCAGCAGCTCCGCCCCCTTCTCCTCGCACATGTCCCGGATCTCCGCCACGGACCGGACGCACTCGGCAATACAGGGCAGAGCGTCTTCGTCCGGCTCCATGTAAAACGCGCCGGGGTTGGCCGCGGCGTAGGCCGCCGGGTCCCCCACCTTTTCCACGTTCCGCACCCGCTTGTCATAGCACCCGCTGGATACGTCAAACACGTCGAACGTCTGGGGCAGCTCCGTGTCCTTTCCCCAGGCCAGCGCCTTGTCCAGGGCGTACCGGGGATTGGCGAAGGCGCAGCGCAGATAGAACAGCGCCGGATTCTCTCCGGAGGCCAGCGCGTGCATCCGGTCGTTGATCCGCTCCGGCCGGGAGCCGTAGACGTTGGCTTCGTTGATGCCCAGGTTGACCACCAGACGCCGGACCTCATAATGCTCCAGCACATAGGCGGCCAAATCCCGGTAATCCCTGGTGTCGCTGCCATAGACAAAGAGATTGTAGAACCGGCCGTCCACATATTTCTCCAGGGCCGCCGTCTCCAGAGAGGCCGCCGAGGAGGAGCCGATGATATAGGAATCGTATTCCCCGTGGTGCTCCTCCAGCCAGGCCAGCTTGGCCATACGGGGGTTGTTGGTCTCGTTATAGCTGTACCAGTGAAAAACGGGGTCTCCGAACACGCCGAAGGGATCGGTCAGAACATTGGCCCCGGCGCAGACCGCCAGCGCCAGCGCCACAGCGCCGGCCAGCATCATCAGCCATTTTTTTGCGGACATAGGCGTCTCCTACACATTTTCATAAACATACGTGATGGCGGTGTAATCCGTGTTCAGGTACACGAAGGCCACCAGCAGCAGCACCGCGGCGAACAGCACCAGAAACTGTACGCCCCAGGGCCGCCGGTCCAGCCGCTCTCTCAGGGGCACGCCCCTCTCCAGAGCCAGCTCCACGCCCAGCAGCACCCCTCCGGCCACGCCCAGCCGCAGCCAGTCAGACCCCGACAGACCGAAGGACAGGAAGGTATCCGCCCCCAGCGCGCCCCAGCCGAAGTGAAACACGGTCCGTTTGAGCATCCGCAGGGCCTGCATCAGGCTGTCCGCCCGGGAGAAATACCGCCCGATCACCACCAGGGCGCAGGTCCGCAGGGACTGGAACACCCGGAAGGGCAGATTTTTTTCATCCAGCCCCAGCCTTCCGTTTACCCGCGCAAAGACCGGCGCGAAAATCATGGCCAGGCTCATCAGGCCTCCGTTCCACAGGCCGTAGGCAATGTTGCTCAGCCCCGGCCCCTGCCAGAGCCCCACCATCAGGAACACCACCACCGTGGACAGGCAGGGGGCCGCCAGCTTCCCCGCCCGGGGCCCGAAGCGGGCCCGCAGGCGCTTGCCCAGCCGGTTCATGGGGCCCGACAGGGCCAGCGGATAGAACAGATAGTCCTTCATCCACTCCCCCAGGGACATGTGCCAGCGCCGCCAGAATTCGTCCATGCTCCGGGCAAAGTAGGGCCGGTTGAAGTTCTCCGCCATCTCCACCCCGAAGAGGGCCGAGGCCCCCCGCACCAGATCCGTCCCGCCGGAGAAATCCGCGTACAGCTGCACGCAGTACAGCGCCGAACCCAGCAGCAGGGACGCGCCCTGGTACCGGGCGAAGTTGTCGAACAGCTCCGCCACCGCGCCAGCCAGAGGGTCGGCGATAAACGCCTTTTTCAGCATGCCCCAGATCATCAGCTGCAACGCGGCCCTGATCCCCGCCGGATCAGGGTCGTTTCCCCGGAGCAGCTGGGGCTGAAGCCTGTCGAAGCGGTTAATGGGCCCCTGGATCATCTGGGGGAACCAGCAGGCGAACAGCGCGTACCGCAGGAAATTCTTCTCCGGCTTTACCCGTCCCCGGTACACGTCGATCAGATAGCCGGAGGTCTGGAAAATATAAAAGGAGATGCCCAGCGGCAGCAGCAGCCCCAGGGGCTGAAAGGTCCGGGCAACGCCGAAAAGGCCGAGGAGGCGGCTCGCCGTCCCCAGCCAGGAATCCAGGTATTTGAACAGCGCCAGCGTGGCAAAATTCACCGTCAGCGCCCCGCCCAGCACCAGCCGGCGGCGGCGCTTGCCCCGTTTCCTGATCTCCGCCTTCTCCTCCCGGTGCTGCTCCAGCTCCGCCCGCTCCCGGAGGCGGATGGCCTCCATGCCGTGCGCGGCGGCGAAGGTAACGGCGACGGTGACCAGCAGGTATACCGCCGCCCGCACGCTGAAGGTGAGATAGAAGAACGCGCTGGCTGCCAGAAGGACCAGCCAGCGGTGCTTTTTCGGCAGCAGATAACAGACCCCGGCGGCCAGGGCCAGAAACAGCAGAAAGCCCGCGCTGTTGATGGACATGGGGTTACTCGTCCGCCAGGCGCTGGACCAGCGCATGGATTGCCTGAAGGGAGTTGAAGTTCTCCGGCACCAGGTCCTCCGCGCCGATGGAGATGTCGAAGGCCTCGTTCAGCTCGCCCACCAGCATCACAATGTTCAGAGAGTCCAGAATGCCGTCATCGATGAGACGCTCCTGCCCCTCGAAGTCGATGCCGGGGCAGTTCTCCTGCAAAATGTTCAGAATTTCTTCCATGGGTTGTTCTCCTTTACTTTACTGCCGCCCTGCCGGGCGGGGGATTATCTGCACTTTTCTGCGGGGGAAAAGTACCAAAAGATGGCTCAAGAGGGCTTCGTCCCCTTGAGAATCCCCAAATTACGGGGATATGACCGGCTCAACGCCGGCCTGCAGTCCCTGCCGTCTCAAAGAGGGTGAACTCCCGGAGTACGGGACCGGAGGCAGCGGAAACAGCGAAAAGAAAGCTCTGCCGTACCGCCGCTTCGCGGCGGCAGAGAAAAATTCCGGCAGGTTACAGTTCCCTGCGGCCCTCCAGAGCCCGCATGAGGGTGGCGTCGTCGGCAAACTCCAGATGTCCCCCCACGGGAATCCCGTAGGCCAGCCGGGTGACCCGCACGGCGAAGGGCTTCAGCAGCCGGGCGATATACATGGCGGTAGCCTCCCCCTCGGTGTCGGGGTTGGTGGCCATGATGACCTCCTTCACGTCCCCCCCGGCCACCCGGTCCACCAGGGACCTGATTTGCAGGTCATCCGGCCCGATGTGGTTCATGGGGGAAATCACCCCATGGAGCACGTGATAACCGCCGGTGTACTCTCTGGCCCGTTCGATGGCCGCCACGTCCCTGGGGTCCGCCACCACGCAGACCGTGGACCCGTCCCGCCGGGACGAGGAGCAGATGGGGCACAGCCCCCCCGCCGTCAGATTCTGGCATACCGGGCAGCAGGTGACGTTCTGCCTGGCGTCCAGAATGGCGTCGGCGAACTCCCGGGCCTCCTCGTCCGTCAGGCCCAGCACGTGGAAGGCCAGACGCTGGGCGGACTTGCCCCCGATGCCCGGCAGCCGGGCAAACTGCTCCACCAGGCGCTCCAGCGGCGCGGGAAAATACTCCATGGTCCCTATCCTCTCAATTCTTTGATTCGGGCGGGAATGTCCGCCGCCTTATATACCGCGCTGCCCGCCACCAGAACGCCGGCTCCGTTTTCCACCGCCGTGCGGCAGGTCACCGGGTCCACGCCGCCGTCCACTTCCAGCTCGCAGTCCAGCCCGCCCTCTCTGATCCACTCCCGCAGCTGCCGGAGCTTGGGCATCATGTCCTCCATGAACTTCTGCCCGCCGAAGCCCGGCTCCACCGTCATCACCAGCACCATGGAGCATTTGTCCAGAAACGGCCGCGCCGCCTCCGCCGGCGTTCCCGGCCTGAGCACCACGCCGGCCCGCTTCCCCTGGCCGCGGATGATATCCAGGGCTTTGCCGGTGTTCTCCGCGGTGTCGGCCTCCACGTGGACGGTAACGATGTCCGCGCCGGCCTGACAGAACCGCTCCGCGTACCGCACCGGCCGGTCGATCATCAGATGCACGTCCAGCGGCAGATCCGTGACGCGCCGGATAGACTGCACCACCGGAATGCCGACAGTGATGTTGGGAACGAAGACGCCGTCCATCACATCCACATGGAGATAGTCCGCGCTTTCCACCCGGCGGATATCCCGCTCCAGATTTGCAAAATCAGCGGCGAGGATGGAGGGTGCAATTTTAACCATGACCACACTTCCTTTTTGCGTTTTCCCGCCCGGAAGCGAACCGGACAGGGTTCGGGGCGAAAGCGAAGGAAAGCACCACGGGCAAGCCCGCTTCATAGGATACCGTAAGCGGCAGGAGCGCCGCGGCGGGACGAAAATCATTCCCACACGCCTGCCCCCGTCCGCGCCGGCGGCGCGCCGCATGATATAGATGTACCTGGGTCCCCTGCCGGACGGAGAAGCGTCCGGCAGGGGATCGTCCGCACGCCGGCTCAGAAATCCAGCCTGAGGCCCCGGACCACTCCGGCGCAGCGTCCGCAGAGGGCGGGATGCTCTCCGTCCCGGCCCACAGAGGGCAGGATCTTCCAGCACCGCTCGCACCTGGCCCCCTGGGCGGGCTCCACCTGGATCTCCGTTCCCCCGGAAAGCTCCACCTGGGATACGATAAACAGGTCCGCCAGTTCCTCCGCCGTCGCCCAGGGCCGCATGGGCAGCCTGTTGGAGGGCAGCATTACCCTGGCCTCCAGGCCCTTGCCGATCTTCTTATCGTTCCGGGCAGCCTCCAGGGCGGCGTTGACCTCGTCCCGGACGCGGATGAGCTGCGCCCACCAGGCCATGGCGCCATCGTCCAGGGCATAGTCCGCGAAAGGCCGGTTCATCTGATTGAGCACCACATTCCGGGGATCGTCTTCCGCCCGGTGGGGCATGGCCTGCCAGATCTCGTCGCAGGTGAAGGCCAGAATGGGGGCAAAAATCCTGGTCATGGTGTCCAGAATCAGGTACAGAGCGGTCTGGGCGCTGCGGCGGGGCAGGCCGCAGCGCTCCCCGCAGTAGAGCCGGTCCTTGATGATGTCCAGATAGAAGGAGCTGAGCTCCACCACGCAGAAGTCGTTGACCGCGTGGCTGACCACATGGAATTCATAGTTGCGGTAGGCTGCCTCGCACCGCTCGATGAGGGCGTTCAGCTTTGTCACCGCCCAGCGGTCCAGCTCCGGCATCTCCTCCGGCTTTACCAGATTGTCGGCGTCGAAGCCGTCCAGGTTGCCCAGGCAGTACCGGGCGGTGTTGCGGAACTTCAGATAGCTCTGGCTGAGCTGCTTAAAGATGTTATCGGAGCAGCGCACGTCGGCGTGGTAGTCGGCGGAACCGGCCCACAGGCGGATCATGTCCGCGCCGTATTTCCTGAAGATGTCGGCGGGGTCCACGCCGTTGCCCAGAGATTTGTGCATGGCCTTGCCCTCGCCGTCCACGGTCCAGCCGTGGGTGACGCACTCCCGGAAGGGCGCGCCCTGGCCCATTGCGCCCACGGCGGTGAGCAGGGAGGACTGGAACCATCCCCGGTACTGGTCCAGGCCCTCCATATACACGGTGGCGGGCCAGAAGCCCTGGTCCTTCTTCATGGAGGCAACGTGGGTGGAGCCGGAGTCGAACCAGCCGTCCAGGGTGTCCTCCTCCCTGGTGAAATGAACGCCGCCGCAGTGGGGGCACCTGTACCCGGCCGGCAGGATATCCGCGGCGTCCTTCTCATACCACGCGTTGGAGCCCTCGGCGGCAAAGAGCCTGCTGACGGCCTCGATGGTCTCGCCGTCGCACACCGGCTTGCCGCAGTCCCCGCAGTAGAACACGGGGATGGGCAGTCCCCAGCGGCGCTGGCGGGAAATGCACCAGTCGCTCCGCTCCTGGATCATGGAGATCATCCGGTCCTTTCCCCAGCCGGGAATCCACCGCACGTCCTCTGTCGCCGCCACGGCGGCGTCTTTGAAGGCGTCCACGGAGCAGAACCACTGGGGCGTGGCCCGGAAGATGATGGGGTGCCTGCACCGCCAGCAGTGGGGGTAGGAGTGGGTAATGTCCTCGCTGGCCAGCAGAGCGCCGCTTTCCTTCATATCCGCCAGAATGACGGGGTTGGACTCGTCTGTGGTCATGCCGGCGTACTTCCCGGCGTAATCGGTATGGCAGCCCCGGTCATCCACGGGCACCACCATCTCCATGCCATAGCGCCTGCATGTCTGGTAGTCGTCCGCGCCGAAGCCGGGAGCGGTATGGACGCAGCCGGTACCGGAGTCCATGGTGACGTACTCCGCGTTCACCAGCCGGCTGGTTTTGGGCAGGAACGGGTGGTCTGCCAGCATGTTCTCAAAGAAGCTGCCGGGATGAGTCTCCGCGATCTCCCAGTTCTCGATGCCGGCCACCTTCATGACCTTTTCCACCAGGGCCTCGGCCATGACATAGACCTCGCCGTTGGGGACCTTCACCAGGGCGTAGCTGTCCCTGGGATGCAGGGCGATGGCCAGGTTGCCGGGGAGGGTCCAGATGGTGGTGGTCCAGATGACGAAGAAGAGCCTGCTCTTATCGTAGGCGCCCAGCTTCCCCTGGTCGTCGTGCATGGGGAACTTCACATATACCGTGGTGACGGGGTCGTCCTGATACTCGATCTCGGCCTCCGCCAGGGCGGTCTCGTCGTGGGGGCACCAGTACACGGGCTTCAGGCCCTTATAAATGACGCCCTTCTGGTACATGGCCCCGAAGATTCTGACCTCTTCGGCCTCGAAGCCGGGGTCCATGGTCAGATAGGGGTGCTCCCAGTCGCCGATGACGCCCATGCGCTTAAACCCGTCCCGCTGTACGTCCACGTAGTGCTGGGCGAACTCGTGGCAGGCGGAGCGGAACTCGGGAACGCTCATCTTCTTCCGGTTGAGTCTGTTCTTCTTGATGATGGCGGACTCGATGGGCATGCCGTGGTTGTCCCAGCCGGGAATGTAGGGCGTATAGTACCCCCGCATGGCGGCGGAGCGCACCATGAAATCCTTGATGGACTTGTTCAGCGCGTGGCCCATATGGAGCGCGCCGTTGGAGAAGGGGGGGCCGTCATGGAGGGAGTAGAGGGGCTTCCCCTCGTTCTTTTTCAGCATCTCATGGTAGAGATCCATTTTCTCCCAGTTCTCCAGCATCCCCGGCTCCCTTGCCGGCAGGCCCGCCCGCATGGGGAAATCTGTCTTCGGCAGGTTGATGGTCTTGTTGTAATCCATTTGCCTGTGTCCTCCTATGTGAAAGATGGTTTCTCAATATTCCACGACCGCCCTCCGGCAGTCCTTGCATATACAGGCGGCGGGACAGTCCGCCAAAAGCGCTCTCCTTCCGCAAAACCGGACGCGCCCCCGTTTCTCAAACGCGGGGGCGGACGGAAGCAGTTCGCGTTTAAAAGCGAAGAAAAAAGCCCGTCCGGCGTATGGAAAAAGCCCCAAAGGCTTTTTCCATCGCCTTCAGGGCTTTTTCAGAGCTGGCGCGGAAGGAGGGATTTGAACCCTCGCACGTTGTTTGGACGTCTACTCCCTTAGCAGGGGAGCCCCTTCGGCCACTTGGGTACTTCCGCACAGGTCGAATGAGTTGCGCTTCCAGTCTTAAAAATGGCGGAGAGAGTGGGATTCGAACCCACGGATGCTCGCGCATCGCCGGTTTTCAAGACCGGTTCCTTAAACCGCTCGGACATCTCTCCCAATCGGTTTCAGGCGCATGCACTATATTACCACGGCGCTTTTATTTTGTCAACGATTATTTTTCGGAAGCTCCGGACGCTGCCGGAAAATGGCTGTCCCGCCGGATTGACAAGTTATTGACAATGTAGTAGAATAAGAAAAAAATGTTCCGGGCATATCCTTATGACACAGGAGGCTGCACTACATATTATGAAAAAGCAGAACGTATCCGACGCTGTGATCCGGCGGCTTCCCCGCTATTACCGCTATCTGGACGATCTCCATCTCAAGGGGAGCGTGCGTATTTCCTCCAGTACGCTGGGCGAAAAAATGGGGATCACCGCGTCCCAGATCCGTCAGGATCTCAGCTGCTTCGGGGAATTCGGCCAGCAGGGCTACGGCTACAACGTGGACGAGCTGCGCGCGGAGATCGGCCATATTCTGGGCGTGGACGAGCGTCACCGGATCATTGTGGTAGGCGTGGGCAATCTGGGCCGGGCCCTGATCCAGAATTTTCACTTCACCGAGGCGGGATTCCTTCTGGAGGCCGCCTTTGACGTTTCTCCCGCCCTGGTGGGAGGCGAGGTAGCCGGGGTCCCCATTCTGGACTGCGCCGAGCTGGAGCGCTTTATCCCGGACCACCGGCCCGACGTGGCCGTGCTCACCGTACCCCAGGCCGTGGCCCAGCAGACCGCCGACCGGTTGATTTCGCTGGGCGTGCGCGGCTTCTGGAACTTTACCAATGTGGAGCTGAGCAGCGAATCGGAATCCGTCCGCTTTGAGGACGTCCATTTCGCGGACAGCCTTCTGACTCTCAGCTACCGGATTACGGACCGGTAGCCTGCCCAAAGGAGCTTCTATGAAAAAAACCATTGCCCTGCTGTTGGGGCTGACATTCTCTCTGGCTGTACTGGCCGCCGCCGGCAGCGGAGACCCCCTGATCTCCCGCTCCTATCTGGAGGGAGACTTTTTCCGGACGCTGGAGAAGGCGGTAAGCGACCGTCTGGACGCTTCCGACGCGGTCATCCGCTCCGGCCGGACGCCCGGCGAAGCCGCTGCCGGAGCACAGGAACTGCTGTTAAAGGAGGGCGACGTCTTTTCCTGCCGGACCGGAGTGACCGCCACGCTGCTGGGCGGCGAGGCGCACGCCTCCGGCGGCGTTCTGGTGGACGTCACCGCCGGCGCGGAAATCCCCGCCGGGCAGCTGCTTCAGGCCGGGCACCGCTACATCGCGGCGGAAAGCGCGGAGCTCACCGTGGCGTCTCCGGCGGCGGTGCTGCTGTGCGAGGGCGGCGGCACGCTGACGGCCTCGCCGGCCCCCGACTGCTTTGCCGCCGCACGGGCGCTGCGGTCCCTGAACCTGTTTCAGGGCAGCGGCTCCGGCTTTGGCGAGGGATTTGACCTCCATCTCGCCCCCACCCGCGGGGAGGGGCTGGTGATGTTTCTGCGCATTCTGGGGGAGGAAAAGCAGGCTTTGGCCTGGACCGGCTCCCATCCTTTTACCGACGTGCCCGCGTGGCTGGACCGCTATGTGGCGTGGGCCTATGCCCAGGGATACGCCAACGGCGTGGACGCCGGTCAGTTCGGCTGCGGGCAGCGGCTCTCCTCCGTGGAGTATGTGGAATTCCTGCTGCGCGCTCTGGGTTACAGCGTGGCCGGCGTGGACGACTACGCCACCAGTCTGGAGCGGGCGCTGACCTGCGGGGCGCTGACCGCCGGAGAGTTCGCCATGCTCCGCAACCAGCCCTTCCTCCGGGCCCATGTAGCGTATATCTCCTATTACTCCCTGGATACGCCCGTCAGCGGCAGCAGCCAGACCCTGTCCCGGCGGCTGATTGCGGCGGGGACGATGACGGAGGACCAGCTCTCCGCCGCCAGGGCCCAGGTCTCCACCCTTCGTCTTTCGTAAATTGCCGGAACCATCGGCGGATACCTGCATAGGATGAATTGAGGCGCGTGCCTGCCTCACATCTCACAGGAGGTATTTGCTTTATGTGGAACAACAACGGTTTTGGCGGCGGCAGCTGCTGCTGGATCATCATCCTGATTATCATCCTGTTCTGCTGCTGCGGCAGTGGCAGCGGGAACGGCTGCGGCTGTAACTGCGGCTGCAACTGCAACTGTGGCTGTGGCTGCAATTGCAACAACAACTGCGGCTGTAACTGCAACTGCAACAACAATTGCGGCTGCGGCTGTGGCTGCAACGACAGCTGCTGCTGACCGACATAACGGACCCACGAGGCCCCCGCGTCCGAAAGGGCGCGGGGGCCTCGTCTGCCTGTCAAAGAAGCGGCTGCGTCTCTTTTTAAGAGGAGTTTCGCTTCGCTCTTTTCTCCGCGGACCGGCCCAAAGGCCGGCTCAGCGCTTCACGACGTACATGCCGCGCTCTCCTTCGCCACTGCGAACCGGGCGCGGTAGCCCTCGAAGGCGGAGCGGAAGGCTGCGTCTCCGCCGGTCTTCAGGGCGTTGAGGTACTCATGGGACTGGTAGGCGTTCAGGGCGGTCTCGATCTGGGCCACGGCGATATTGGAGCAGTGGTCGCTGACCCGCTCGCAGTTGGTCAGCAGGTCCGACAGGACGAAGCCCATCTCAATCGTGCAGTGGCCCTTTTGCAGGCGGGCGATGTGGTTGCTCTTGATATCCGTCACCAGTCCGTCAATGACCTGCTCCAGCGGCTCCACCCGGGAGGCCATGGCCAGGTCGCCCTGAGCAAAAGCCCTGGTGGTAAGGGACAATATCTCCTTCAGCGCGTCCAGCAGTACCGCCAGCTCCTCCGAAGCGGCTCCGGAGAACCGGATGCCCTTCTGGTCGATTTCCTGGGCGGTTTTCAGCAGATTGACCGCGTGGTCGCCGATACGCTCGAAGTCCCCGATGGTGTGGAGCTGCTTGGAGATGTTGCGGCTGTCCTCGTCGGAGAGGCCCTTGCCGCTCAGGCGGACCAGCAGCGTGCCCAGCTGGTCCTCATACAGGTCCAGCCGGTCCTCGTTCCTGATGACCTCGGCGGCGGTCTTTTCCTCGTACTTTTCCAGCAGGGTCAGAGAGCGCAGGATGGTCTTCTCCGCCAGCCGGGCCATGTCCACCGTCTTGCTGGCGCACTCGGCGATCGCCACCGACGGCGTAGCCAGCAATCGCTCGTCCACGAAGGCGAACTTCTCCTCCTTCTCCCCCTCGTCCTCCCGGACCACCAGGTAGGCCAGGCGCTCCAGCTGTCTGGTGAAGGGCAGCAGCAGCACCGTGGTGGCGACGTTGAAGATGCTGTGGACCATGGCGATTCCGGCGGGGCCGATGGCCGCGTCCATAAAGGCGTAGCTGAAGATCAGGTCCGTACCGTAGAAGGCCGCCAGGCATACCGCCGTACCGATCAGGTTAAAGGAAATGTGGATCACCGACACCCGCCGGGCGTTGCGGTTGACGCCGATACTGCTGAGCAGGGCGGTGACGCAGGTACCGATATTCTGGCCCATGATGACGGGCAGGGCCATGCCGCAGGTGATGCCTCCGGTGAGGGACAGGGCCTGCAAAATACCCACGGAGGCGGCGGAGGACTGGATGACCCCGGTAAATACCGCGCCCACGACCACGCCCAGAAAGGGATTGGTGAAGGCGGTGAGGATGGAGGCAAATTCCGGCATGTCCGCCAGGGGGCTCATGGCGTTTTTCATCAGCTCCATCCCGGTCATCAGCACGGCGAAGCCCACCATGATGGACCCGGCGCTGCGCACCCGGGTTTTCTTTGCGGACATGGTCATGATGACGCCTGCCAGCGCGATAACCGGAGAAAACACCTCCGGCTTCAGCAGCTGCAGCCAGATCACGTCGCTTTCGATGCCGGACAGGGACAGGATCCACGCCGTCAGGGTGGTTCCCACGTTGGAGCCCATAATCACGCCCACCGTCTGTCCCAGCTCCATGATGCCGGAGTTTACCAGACCCACCAGCATCACGGTCATGGCGGAAGAGGACTGGATGGCAATGGTGATGCCCGCCCCCAGCAGCAGGCTCTTGAGGAGGCTGCCGGTCATCTTTTTCAGCAGCTGCTCCAGCCGCCCTCCCGCCAGCTTCTCCAGGCTGGCGGACATGGTGGACATGCCGAAGAGGAAGAAGGCCAGTCCTCCGCACAGGGTAATTACGGAAAAAATATCCATTTCATGCTCCTTTTATTTCATGGAAGCTCTGCCACGCGGATTGATTCAGAAGCTCCCTGGTATTCGGCATGGTACGCCGCTGGTCCAGTTGGTCCCATTTTATCCTTATCATACCATGCGGGGCACGGAATCTGCAAGAGGAAAACAGAAAATTCCCGGAAATTTCCGGTGAGCCTTTTCCTGCGCGCCGCGCCAAACAGGGTCTTGCCACGGGGGGAAAAATGTGGTATGATAAAGCCGTTAAAATCTGAATGGTTGAGGTGAGCAGTATGGTGGGCGCGATTTCCGGCGTGAACTCCTACTTCCCTGCATATGGTACCTGGCCCGCGGCCCGGGGCGCTGCGCAGCCGCGCCAGATTTCCGGCGGCGAGACGGTCCAGCGCGGCCAGCAGACCGCCGTCTGGACGGCGCGGCACGCCGCTTCTCCGGAGACGCCGGTCCAGCCGGTGGCTCCCGCGCGTTCTGTAAACGGCAACGGAGCGCAGCCCGTCCGGTTCGGTCCGATCATCCGGGAGGGCGCCGACCCGGCGGAAATAGCTGTGCGGATGCGGATCAAACCCTATGAGGAGGCCGTCCAGTCCGGGGAAAAGTCTCCCGACGGCAACGGCCTGAAGGTGGGCGCAGAGGCTGCCCAGGCTGCCGTGGAGGAAGGCAAGTGCCAGACCTGCGAGGAGCGGAAATATCAGGACGGGTCCGACGACATGGGCGTTTCCTTCCAGACGCCCACCCGGATTGCGCCGGAGCAGGTCGCTTCCGCCGTCCGGGGCCACGAGAATGAGCACGTGGTCCGGGAGCAGGCCAAAGCCCGGCAGGAGGACCGCCGGGTGGTCAGTCAGAGCGTGACGCTCCACACCGACATCTGCCCGGAGTGCGGCAAGACGTATATTTCCGGCGGCACCACCCGCACCGTTACCGCTGCGGAGAAGGAAAATCCCCCTCAGGAACAGCAGGAACAGCAGGAGCGGCAGACCCGGCCCGGCTTTTCTGTCTTTGCCTGACCGGCCGGGAAAAATTTTTCCGGGAATTTGAAATTTGATATTGACAGACGCGGGATGGTTTAGTATAATAACCCTTGCCGTTCGGAAAGGCGGACTTCCGGGAGCATAGCTCAGCTGGTTAGAGCACCTGCCTTACAAGCAGGGGGTCACTGGTTCGAGTCCAGTTGTTCCCACCACTGTTTTGTACTATGTGCAAAATGAAGAGAAGTTTTCCTCTCCGCGGCAGGAGTTATATGGCTCAGTAGTTCAGTTGGTTAGAACGCCAGCCTGTCACGCTGGAGGTCGACGGTTCGAGCCCGTTCTGAGTCGCCACAGGGTACCCGGTGTACCCTGTATGCCTCTGTAGCTCAGTTGGTAGAGCAGCGGACTGAAAATCCGCGTGTCGTTGGTTCAATTCCGACCGGAGGCACCAGATGTGCAGCACGGTTTTTCTGACCGGGTCTGCACATTCATGCGGGCGTAGCTCATCTGGTAGAGCGCCACCTTGCCAAGGTGGAGGTAGCGGGTTCGAGCCCCGTCGCCCGCTCCACAAATGAGAACAGGAGCAGGAGCGCTTGCTCCTGTTCTCTATATGGCGACATAGCCAAGTGGTAAGGCAAGGGTCTGCAAAACCCTGATTCCCCGGTTCAAATCCGGGTGTCGCCTCCAGGATAAGTTGACAGACCACCAGAATGGCGGTCTGTCAACTTTTTTACATTGGGCAACATGGTAAACACTTTGCAGGGAGCGCCTATGAAAGCGAAACTGATTTGTTGTGCTGTGGCAGCTGTGATGCTGCTATGCGGCTGCCAGACAGGCAGGGAATCACAAAATATCCCGG
>CAJULD010000039.1:0-18635 GCA_910587505.1 uncultured Oscillospiraceae bacterium
TACATCAATCCCTATACCATGGGCCGGGCGGTGCGGCTCATCAACAGCGGCACGCTTCGTCTTCAGGAACTGATTGCCTGCCGGATTCCTCTGGAGGAGCTGGGGGAGACCCTGAGCGGCAGGGAGCGGTTCGCAGAGGGAAAGGTGATCGTTGATCCCACAATTTAAAGGGCGGCCGGCAGGCCGCCCGGAGCTTCCCTTTCAATTCGGATTTCCCCCTTCCGGGGCCCGGAAGAAAAATTATTCTCCCTCCAGCTGCCGCAGGACCGGCGCAATAAGCTTACAGTTGCTGTAGCAGATCAGCGCCAGTCCCACAGTGAACCAGATAAACCCCAGCCGCAGAAACCAGTAAGGAAAAAGTACCAGCATCACCACGGGAACCAGGAGGGAGAGCGCCATCATCAGCGTCCGAAACAGATGGGCGAAGCTGAGCAGCAGGGCGTTGCGCAGATGGACCGCCGTCCGGTTGCGGAACCGGGCCATCAGCGGGAACACCCAGCCGAAAACGCCCAGCCACGTCAGGACCAGCAGCGCCGTGACCACGATTCCCGGCAATGAGGGCGCGCCCGGCAGAAAGTACGCCGAAGCTGCCGCCGGCAGGAGGAAGACCAGCAGGATCAGCCAGACGGCGGTGGCCTGCTTCCACTCGTCCCGCCAGACGGAGAAGAAGAGGCGGAACAGTCCGCCGTTGCCCTTCTGCATGGAGAAAACGGTCTGGCACAGGGCGGCGGTGGAGACGCCGACGGTGACGGCCGGCAGGCAGGTCAGCAGGTACAGCAGATTCAGGATGAACAGCTCCCCCACCGTCTGGAAAAAGCGGTAGATCCGGGAATCCGGAGAAAAAATACGGTCCACGGCGCGGCCTCCTCTCGTTTCCCATACTATACCGGCAAAAATCAGGATTGTCAAGTAGTGGAAAATCATGTATAATGACAGTACAATCCTATGGAGAATCATCCGATAACCGCAAAATTTTTGACAAGGACAGGGAAGAAGATGAAGACAGCGGCAAACGGAGACATCCGCCGGCAGAATCGGATCAAAACCGCCCGGTACATACTGGAGCACAAAACGGCGTCCCGTCAGGAAATCGCGGCGGCGCTGGAATTCAGCATGCCCACCGTGTTCCAGTACGTCAACGACCTGATTGACAAGGGGCTGATTGTGGAGGCGGGAGAGTACGGCTCCACCGGCGGGAGAAAGGCGAAGATCCTGAAAATCTGCGAGGGTTTCCGGTATGCCGCGGGGGTGGAGATCACCCGCTCCCGGCTGCGAATGGTGCTGCTGGACCTGTCCGGCGCGCTGATGGACAGCGAGGTCTATCCCCTGCGGTACGCGGACACGCCGGAGTATTATACCGAGCTGGGCCAGGCGGTGCAGTCCTTTGTCAGGGCCCGGGGCCTGACCGGCGCGGAGGAGGCGAAGCTGCTGGGGGTAGGCCTCTCCATTCCGGGCATCATCGATCCCGGCTTCGGCATCCTGCGGCAGTCCCAGACTCTGGGCGTGAGCAATCTGGGGCTGAAAAAATTTTCCCGGAACATCCCCTACGCCGTGGGCTTTGAGAACGACGCCAACAACGCGGCCTACGCGGAGATGGAGGGCCGGGAGAAAAACACCGTCTATCTCTCCCTCAACGACACGGTGGGCGGCGCCATTTTTCTGCGCTCCACCATCTACAAGGGGGACAACTTCAAAAGCGCTGAATTCGGCCATATGATCATCGTGCCCAACGGGCGGGAGTGCTACTGCGGCAAGCGGGGCTGCGCGGACCCCTACTGCTCCGCTCTGAACCTGCGGGAGCACGGGGAGCAGAGCCTGGAGCGCTTCTTTTACAAGCTGGACCAGGGGGACCGGGCGTGTACGCAGGTGTGGGAGGAGTACATTGAGTACCTGACGCTGACCATCGAGAACCTGCGGGTCATTTTCGACTGCGACATTATCCTCGGCGGGGACGTGGGGGGGTATATGCAGGGGCGGCTCCCGCTTCTGGAGGACCGGCTGCGCCAGTACAACAACGTGGACCCGGACCTGTCCTTTATCCACGTGGGCAAGTTCCGGCGGAAGAGCTCCGCCATCGGCGCGGCCCATCAGGTCATCAACCGCTATATCGACAATATTGACGTGGATACCGGCGCCGCGGATCCGGCCTCCGGCATCCCGGCAAAACCGGCCCGGTTTATTGAATCATACTGAGAACCTGTATTCACAACCGCTGAACGCCGTTGATCCGGCTGGAAATCCGTCGGGATTCCTGCGCCGAATCGTCTGGTACGGCAATAAATCTGCGGCGTAATCTGTACGCGCCTGATTTCGGGATAAGTGCTAAAAGGGTCTTTCCTTCAGCCCCTTTGTGGTTTTTACACAAAGAGGCTGAATGCTTTCTGGATGTTTCGCCAAAGTTTACCCAACGGCGAAAAGCTTAAATAAAACAATTGACAAAAGTGAAAGCAAATGGTATCATAGGCCTGTCAGGAACGATCCGACAAAATGAAACGAATTTTTAGGAGGATGCCAAATGAAAAAGCTGATTGCTCTGCTGCTTGCACTGGTCATGGCTTTGGGTATGGTTGCCTGCTCATCCAATGACAATTCCAGCAAAACGCCTGATCCCGCGCCCGGCAATACCGAGCCCGCCCCCGCGGACGACAGCGGGACGCCCGATCCCGCCCCTGCCGGAGAGCAGGAGATCGTCATGTGGACCTTCCTGGACCCCACCAACACCGGTAATGGCCGCTCCGTGGCTCTGGCCCAGATGATCGAGGAGTTCCAGAATGAGAACCCCGGCGTCAGGGTCACTGTGGAGCCCCAGGACTACAACATTATGACCGCCAAGTTCCTGGCCGCCGCCCAGACCGGCGACGCCCCCGATATCATCTGGTGCAGCACCGGGCTGCTCTCCGGCGTTCTGGACTCCGGCGCGCTGGAGCCTCTGGAGAACCTGTTCCTGGGCGACTGGACCGCTGAGGAGATTGCGGACATCGACGACGGCTTCTTCAGGTTCGGCGAGCGGGACGGCAGGCATTACACCATGACCCTCTCCAAGAACGCCGTCGTCATGTACTACCGTCAGGACCTGCTCAAGGCCGCCGGCTATGACGCCTTCCCCACCACCTGGGAGGATCTGGCTGCCGCCGGAGCCGCTGCTACCGGCAACGGCGTGTATGGCATCGGTCAGTATTTCTCCACGGAAAACTCTGACTTCCCGCTGATGTGCAATTACATCATTGACAGGCAGGGCGACCTGTTCAACGCCGACGGCACCGCCAACTGGAATAACGCCGTGGGCGCGGAGGCCATGAACTGGGTCGTGACCAATATGGAAAACGGCACCTCCAGCAAAGACAGTCTCAATACTGCGGGTGAGGATATGATCACCGAGTTCTCCGCCGGCAAGTATGCCATGTTCCCCTGCGGCGCGGTCCGGGTGGAGTCCATCAAGGCCGGCGCTTCCTACGATCCCGCCACCATCAAGATCGCCACCATCCCCGGCGGCTGCATGCTGGACGGCTGGCACGTGGGCATCTGGTCCGGTTCCGGGAACAAGGAGATGGCCGGGAAATTCCTGGAGAAGATGTACAGCCCCGAGTCCGACCTGCTGTGGGTCAACGTGGGCGGTCAGGCCCCCGTCCGTGCCTCCACGCTGAAAAGCGTTGAGATTACCGGGGACAACGACTACCTTCAGGTTATGATTGACGCCTTTGCGACCGGCTACCTCCAGCCCAACGACGGGAGCTATGACGGCTTCAAATATGATCTGAACGGCGCCGTACAGCAGATCGTTGCCGGCGGAATGTCCGTGGAGGACGCGCTGGCCAGGGCTGCCGACAACTTCAACGCCGCCAACGGCCGTTGACCGAGGCACATATTAAGTTTACAGATAAAGGCCCACAAGCCGTGGGCCTTTATCTGCAAACACTGAGATTGGGAGGTCACATATGAACCGCCGCGGAACCCTGCGCAGATGCGCCAATTCGCTCTACACGCTGCCCGCCATGATACTGCTGTTTATGTTTCTGATCGTGCCCCTGGGCTATACGGTCTACTGCGGGATGTATCAGTACAAGTACATGGTCAGGGGCAATTTCATGGGACTGGAGAATTTCATCTACTGCCTGACGGATGAAACCATACTCAGTTCCTTCCTCACCACCTTTTTTATTACCTTTGTGGCCACGGCCATTGCCATCGTTCTGGGCCTTTTGCTGGCATTGTGGATTGACAGCCGCACCGGCTGGTTTTCTTATCTCATAGAGATGATCGGGCTGATTCCCTGGGTCATTTCCATGGTAGTTGCGGGCCTGCTGTGGCGCTGGCTGTTCCACGGAGATCTGGGGCTGTTCAACGTGTTTGTCAAAGCGATTGGGCTGGACCCCGTCAATGTGATACAGCAGAAGGTTCCTGCGGTGACTGCTTTGATTTTTGTCATGTCCTGGCGGACCATCGGCTATGCCATGATTATGATTCTGGCCGGGCTGAAGGGGCTGGACCATACGCTGCTGGAGGCGGCGAAGGTGGACGGCGCAAGCCCTCTCCAGACGCTGCTGCGGATCAAGCTGCCCCTGATCAAATCCTCCGTGCTGCTCTCTACCATTGTTCTGACCGTGTCCAACTTCACCAATAATACCGTTCCCAAGGTTCTCACCAACGGAGGGCCGCTGGACGCCACCAACGTCATCACCCTCCAGCAGTACAATATGAGCTTTACCTACTACGAATTCGGCCGCTCCTCGGCCCTGTCCGTACTGGTTATGATCGTCACGGTCATCATCATTGCCTGCTATATGAAGGTGGCCAGATACGAGCTGTAAGGAGGAGTTGTGAATGAACCGATTGAAGCCGCGTTCCAAAGCTGCCTGGACATTTGAATTCCTGTTTGTCCTCTTTTTTGGGGTCCTGAATCTGGTCCCCATTTTCTGGGGCCTGATTACGTCGTTGAAGACGCCGAATCTGATCAATACCATGCCGCCTGTCATCTTTGGCTTTACGCCGACCATGGACCACTATGTGCGGGTATTGTCCAGTGGCTTTTTCAAGTGCATCGTCAACACCTTTATGTACGCCATCATCTCCATTATCGCCGGGGTGGTGCTGGGTTACTTTGCCGCTTACGGCTTTGTCCGCCGGGAGTTCCCCCTGAAGAAGCTGTTTTTCTTTATCGTAGTAGTGGGCATTCCGCTGTCCACGGGCAGCTCCGTGCTGCTGATCCCCAACTACATGTATCTGCTGAATATCAAAATGACCAACCACTGGTATACCATGCCCCTGATTTACACCGCCTATCATCTGCCCATGGCCATCTGGCAGCTGATTGCCGGCATCAAGGGAATTCCCTCCGAGCTGGAGGAGGCGGCCTGCATCGACGGGGCCAATCAGGGCTACGTGCTGGGACGGCTGCTGCCGCCGCTGCTGCTGCCCTCCGTGGCCGCCGCCGCGCTGCTGATTTTCATCGGCGCGTGGAACGACTACATTACCGCCTCCGTCATGGTGGGTGGAAACGACCTGAAAAATATTCAGATGGCCATTTACGACTACATGGGTTATTTCGGTCAGGAGTGGGGGCCGCTGACGGCCTCGGCCACCTGCGCGATTATTCCGATTCTGCTGGTTTTCACCTTCCTTGGCAGGCAGCTGGTTTCCGGCCTGACCGCCGGGGCGGTCAAGGGGTGATGCCGCTCTGTCTGCGGGGGGCTGCGCGCCCCGGATCCCGCGGTGACTTTCTGTGTAAACAAAAAGCACCGGAAAGTCACCGGAACCATACGGTTCTGCCTTCTCTTTGCCTTGTACATTAATTGCAAAGGAAAAGCTGCGCTGCCTCGCAATTGGCCGGTCCTTCCTCCGGGAGACCGGTACCCGAAGAACTCCGGCGGTCGCCCTGCTAAAGAGAGACTGCTCCGCAGGGGAAACGAACCTCCCGTCCTCCCCCGCAGGGGGAGAAGAGAAAGAACTTTGAAAGAAGGATATCTGTGAAAACGATTCTGTGCTATGGAGACTCCAATACCTGGGGCTATATCCCCATGACGGGCCTGCGGTATCCAGAGGACGTCCGCTGGACCGGCGTAGCGGCAAAAGAGCTGGGACCGGATTACCGGATCATGGAAGACGGCCTGAACGGCCGCCGGACGGTGTGGGACGACCCCTTCGACGGGTACCGGAACGGACTGGAGGGACTGGGCTACCGCCTCCACAGCGCAAAACCGCTGGATATGGTGGTACTGATGCTGGGCAGCAACGACCTCAATCATACGGATGCCTTCGGCTACTATAAGGGACTGGGCGTGATGGTGGACCGGCTGCTGAATGCCCAGACGTTCTATCCGTCCAACGAAAAGGTATTCAGGGACGGCCCGAAAGTTCTGCTGGTTTCCCCCATCACCCTGCATCCGGATGTAGCGAAGCTGCGCCCGGAGATCCACATGTCCGATAAATACCCGGACAGCTGCCAGTTTGCCGCGTATACCCGCCGTCTGGCGGAGGAAAAGGGCGTGCCATGGATGGACGCGGCGGAATTTGCCCGGCCCTCCGTGCCGGACTGCCTGCACATGGACGCGGAAAACCATCGCCTTTTGGGGCAGGCCATTGCCCGGAAAATCAAAACCATACTCTGAGCAGGAGGGATGCCTGTGATTTCCATCAAATGGACCGCGTCGGGCCGGACCTATCAGCTGGGAGAGCTTCGGACCGGACACCATCAATATATGGACCGGCTGTATCAGTTCGCCTGTGTTCCGGAGGAACTCTCCGGCTGCACGCACATCATGACCTGCGGAGACGATAAGATGATTCCGGAGGACAGCCCCTGCTTTTCCATCGAGACGTCCGGCCCCTGCGACGTGTATGTCCTTTACCCGGACAAGCAGCCCTTTCTTCCGGCGTGGCTGAAGGACTACGAGCGCCTGCGGAAGAACGTGACCAGAATGGACTCCTATTTCGTGACGCTCAAGGGCTACTTTTCCCTGTATAAGAAGAGCTTTCCGCCAGGCGAGATCATGTTTTACGGCAACTCCCCTCACGCCATGCTGAAAGAGGACTGGTATGTGGAGACCCGGGGGACCAATTACTGCATGTACTCCGTCTGCGTCGCGGAGCGCTGATTATTTTTGAATGAGAGGTGTCATCCCATGAAAAACTATGTCCACGAAAAACCCGCGCCTTCTCAGAATCCTGCCGTGGAGAAGCACTATGACGTGGTGGTGGTGGGCGGCGGCATGAGCGGCGTGTGCGCCGCCATCGCAGCCGCCCGCCACGGCGCAAAGACCGCCCTGATCCAGGATCGCAGCGTCTACGGCGGCAACGCCAGCTCCGAGACCCGGATGCACATCTCCGGCGCTTCCTGCCACTGGGGCAAGAAAAACGCCGCCGAGACCGGCATCCTCATGGAATTACAGTTGGAGAACAAGTATCTCAACGACAACTACAACTATTCCGTCTGGGACGCGGTGCTCTGGTCCGCCGTCCGATCCACCGGGGGACTGGACAGCTACATGAACACCACCATGGACCGGGTCATCGCCGGAGAGGGCGAGGTCAAGTCCATAGAGTGCTATCAGATGACCACGGAGACCCGCTACGCCTTCACCGCGGAGATCTTCATTGACGCCACCGGACACGGCACGCTGGGGTATTTCGCAGGGGCGGACTACAGCATCGGCCGGGAAGCATCGGAGGTCTACAACGAGAAAGAGGCGCCCGCGGTTCCCGACGGCGAGACCATGGGCAACACCATCTATTTCTGCGCACGTGATACCGGCAAACCGGTGAAATTCATCAAGCCGGACTGGGCCTACACCTTTGACGAGAGCTTCTTCAGGCACCGTTACCACGGCGACATCGTGGTCTACCATGACGCCGACGATGTGGTGGTTTTGCGGCCCGACGAGGACTACGAGGACCACGCCGACCAGCTGGTGGAGAAATACGACGTGGAGTCCGGTTACTGGTGGATCGAGCTGGGCGGCGACTGGGACGATATCATCAAATCCGCCGAGGATATCCGCTGGGAGCTGTACAGGACCATCTACGGGGTGTGGGATCACATCAAAAACGGCGGGGACCATGGGGCGGAGAACTACGAGCTGGTGTGGGTGGGCAATCTGCCCGGTACCAGGGAGAGCCGCCGCCTCACCGGTGAATATATGCTGAATGCCAACGACATCCTGGCCAACCGGATCTTCGACGACGCGGTGGCCTACGGCGGCTGGCCCATGGACGAGCACGTGGCGGGCGGCTTCGCTGCCAGGGAGAGCATCCCCTCCAGGGTCCGCAGCTTCCCCGGCCTGTACACCATCCCCTACCGCAGCTACTGCGCCAGAGGCTTTCGTAATCTGATGATGGCGGGACGGGACATCGGGGCCACCAAGCTGGCCATGGGCTCCACCCGGGTCATGGCCACCTGCGCCGTGGGCGGACAGGCGGCGGGCACCGCAGCCGCCATGGCCGCGGCCCGCGGCTGCACCCCCGCAGAATTCGGCGAGAAGCACATCCGGGAGCTTCAGCAGGCTCTTTTGAAGGACGACTGCTATATTCCCGGTTTCCGCAATGAGGACCCGCTGGACCTGGCCCGGTCCGCTTCCGTCAGCGCCACCTCCTGCCGTCCTGGCTGCGGGCCGGAGAAGGTGGTCAACGGCGTGGCACGGAACGAGGAGGACGCGCTGAATCTGTGGCAGTCCGCGGGCATTGCCCCCGAGGGCGAGACGCTGACCCTGCGCCTGGACCGGATCCAACCCGTCCGGGAGATCCGGCTGACCTTCGACCCCAACCTGTCGGAGGAGCGGTGCATCTCCGTTTCCAGGGCGTTCCTGGACAAGGAGCCCATCGGACCGGCGAAGGAGCTGGTCCGGGATTACACCGTGACCGTGTGCGCCGGGGGAGAGCCCGTGTGGAGCGCCGATGTGACCGGCAACTACCAGCGGCTGAACGTACTGCCGGTCTCCGGGGAAGTCGCGGGAGACGAGGTCCGCCTCTGCGTGACCGCCACTAACGGCGACGGGGATGCCCGCGTCTTTGAGGTGAGAATCTACTGAGGCCTGCGATGGATATGGGGGTGCATTCCCTTTCGGAAAAAAGAATCCACGGTTGTGAATGCAGGTTCTGAAAACTTTAAAAAGGGTAATGCCTTTTCTGATTACAAACCGCTGTGCAGATAACGGGGAGAGGAGTCCTGGCGAAAGCCGGGGCTCCTCTCTGTCCCTCCGGGGGGGCAGGCCGGTGAGGAGGGCAGGGGCCGGAAGTCCCGCGCATCTCCCCGCACGGCGGGGGAACGGGGCGCATATATTGATGACGGGAGGCGGTTTCATTGCCATACTATCTGCTGCTGAGCCGCTCCATCACCCATGCCCAGCGCATGAGCCGCACTCTGGAGCGGGCGGGGATCACTGCCCGTTTCTTCCGCCCTCCCATGGGCCTGACGGACAGAGGGTGCAGCTACGCGGTCCGCATCGGCAGAGAGGCGTTGCCCGAAGCGCTGGAGCGGCTGCGGAGCGAGGGCCTCGCGCCGATGCGCGCATTCTACGGGGAGGACGATGGATCGTTCAGCGAAGTTACGATATCATAAATGGGAGGGACCGGCCCGCCGCCGCAGAGGCGGCGCGGCCGGTCCGCCCGGTCTGGGAGGAAATGCGATGATCTACTTTGACAGCGCGGCCACCACGCTGCAAAAGCCGGCCTCCGTGCCGACGGCGGTGGCGGACGCGATCACGACTATGACCACCCCCGGACGGGGGGATCATCCCGCCGCCCGGCTGGCGGCGGAGCTGATGCTGCGCTGCCGGATGGAGGCGGCGGAGCTCTTCGGCGTGTCTCAGCCGGAAAACGTGGTGCTGACGGCCAACGCCACCCACGCTCTGAACGCCGCCATCCGCACGCTGGTGTCTCCCGGGGATGTGGTGGTCATTTCCGGCTATGAGCACAACGCTGTCACCCGGCCTCTCCACGCCATCGGAAACGTCTCCTGCCGGATCGTCAACGGGCGGCTGTTTGACCGGGAGCAGATGGCGGAGGGCTTCCGCCGGGCGGTGGACGGCGGGGTGAAGGCCGTGATCTGCACCCATACCTCCAACGTCTTCGGCTACACGCTGCCCATGGACGACATCGCCGCCATCTGCCGGGAGAAGGGGACGCCCCTGATTGTGGACGCCTCCCAGTCCGCCGGCATCCAGCCGGTGGACCTGACGCGCTGGGGAGCGGCTTACGTAGCCATGCCGGGGCACAAGGGACTCTACGGTCCTCAGGGGACGGGACTGCTGCTGTGCGGCGAGGGGCAGACGCCGCGCCCTCTCATGGAGGGCGGCACCGGCAGCCTCTCTTTGCAGCAGGATATGCCGGATTTCCTGCCGGACCGGCTGGAGGCGGGGACCCAGAACGTCCACGGGGCGGCGGGACTGCTGGAGGGGATGCGGTTTGTCCGGGGACTGGGGCTGGAGGAGATCCGGCGCAGAGAGAGCCGGGTGATCCGGGCGCTGGCCGAAGGGCTGCGCGGAAACGGGAGCTACCGCGTTTTTGCCGATCCGAAGGGAGAGAGCGCGGTGCTGAGCGTCCTGCCCCTGGGGGAAGCGCCGGAGACGCTGGCGGACCGTCTGGCGGAGCGGGGCGTGGCCGTGCGGGCGGGACTTCACTGCGCGCCGCTGGCCCATCGCACGGCGGGGACGGATAAGACCGGCACGCTGCGGTTTTCCGCCTCGGCGTTCAACACGCCGGAGGAGGTGGAGACGGTGCTGCGGATGCTGTAGGCAGTGCTCCGGGCTATAAACTTTTTATGAATATTTCCAGAAAAATGTTTTGGGAAACCCTGTTTGAACGCGGGTTTCCCAGTTTTTTTGCAAAAAAAGTGACGGTGACAGAGAAATCGAAGCTTTCGACAAAAAATATGGCCGATAATTTGTTGCATTTTCCCCGGGTTTAGAGTAAAATGATACCTACTTATGGGATTCTTTTTCAGCGGAGGGACGTCATGACTGATGTTACGCAAGTTCTGAAAAACCTGCCCTACCGGCTTGTCAATTTCGCCATGTCCCTGCAATTCTGGGATGTTCTGGACATTCTCATCATCGCCTATCTGATCTACCGCCTGCTGCTGCTGGTGCGGAAGACCAATTCCTCCCGGCTCATAAAGGGCGTGCTGGTGGTGGTAATCGCCCTGTGGCTGTCCGCGGGACGGCTGCGGGCCTTCAACTACCTGCTCAGCCATATTGTGCTGCAATGGGGCGTGGTGGCGCTCATCGTCCTGTTCCAGCCGGAGATCCGCCGGGTGCTGGAGCAGGTGGGCAGCAGCCGCCTGCCCTTCCTTCAGATGTTCTCCAAGCCCCAGGTGGACCGGCATATCATCGAACGGGCCATCAGCGAGACGGTGTCGGCCTGCGGCGACATGAGCAAGTCCCGCACCGGCGCGCTGATCGTCTTCGAGCGGAAAAATCAGCTGGATGAGCATCTGCGCAGCGGCACCCGTCTGGACGCGGAGGTGTCCTCGGAACTGCTGAAGAATATTTTCTTCGTCAAGGCCCCCATGCACGACGGGGCGGTGCTGGTCCGGGAGGGCCGGGTGCTGGGCGCGGGATGCATGCTTCCTCTGAGCAAGAATGTGAACCTCAGCCGGGATCTGGGCATGCGCCACCGGGCGGGCATCGGCATGAGCGAGAACTCCGATGCGGTGGTGGTGCTGGTTTCGGAGGAGACGGGGTCCATCTCCGTGGCCGTGGGCGGGATGCTCAAGCGGCATCTGATGACCGAGACCCTGGAGCAGCTGCTGCGCAACGAGCTGCTGCCCCAGCCGGAGGAGAGCGAGGAGAGCGGGAAGAAGCGCAAGAGCCTCAAGGGCCTGCTTGGCAAGGAGAAAAAGGACGGTGAAAAAGCGGATGAGTGAAAAGGGCAACAAAATTTTGTACATGGTGCTCAGCCTTCTGCTGGCCGCCGTCTTCTGGCTGTACGTGGACGACAACACTCTGGCGCGGGAATTCAGAAACGTCCCCGTGGATTTCATCGGGGCGGAGGACACCCTGCCCAGCCGGGGACTGATGCTGGCCGAGGGGGAGAACGCCACCGTGGACCTGAAGCTCCGGGGCTCCCGGTCGGTAATCTCCAGCCTGCGTCCGGGGGACGTGCGGGCGCAGGTGAACCTGACCAACATCAGCGCCGCGGGTCCCTACAGCCTGACCTACACTCTCCAGTATCCCGATAACGTCAACAGCAGCGACATCACCATCGATCAGCGTTCCCGGTCCGCCATCACCGTGCAGGTCACCAGCCTGTATTCCCGGGAGATCCCGGTGATCCCCAGCGTGGTGGGCACGGTGGACGATCCGTACCTGTACACGGCGGAGGGGCTGTCCGTGGAGCCGTCGGTCCTGACCGTCAGCGGCCTGCGGGACGGGGTGGACCAGGTGGCCTCCGCACGGGTGGTGGTGGACATCACCGGGGCTACCAGCACCATCCAGCAGGAATTCAATTTTGAGCTGCTCGACAGCGAGGGGAACGTGCTGGAGGACGAGAAGGTGCGCCTGTCCGACCAGCGGGTGAACGTGACGGTCCCCATTTATATGACCAAGGAGCTGTCGCTGGTGGTGCGCTACAGGGAATCCCCCGGCTCGAGGAAGGCCAACGCCGAGTGCCGGCTGGAGCCGGATACCATCACCGTGGCCGGCGATCCGCTGAGCCTGGCGACCCTGGATGAGATCGTTCTGGGGGAGGTGGACCTGAGCGATTATCTCACCGACATGGAGGAGAACCCGCTGGAGATCAGGCTGCCCGCCGGGTGCGAGAACATCAGTGGCAGCAAGACCACCAACCTGTCCATCCGCTTCCACGGCCTGTCCACCCGGAGCTTCACCGTGACCAACATCGAGGCGGTCGGATTGAGCGAGAGCCAGCGGTTCGACCGGATCACAACGGCGGTGGAGGTGGTGCTGCGGGGTCCCGCCGGGGACCTGGAGCAGGTGACGGAGGAGGACATCCGCATTGTGGTGGACCTGACGGATGTGGCGTCCGACGGACGGGTGTCAGGCCAGGCCACGATTTTTGTGGACGGCTACAGCGAGGTAGGAGCCGTGGGCTCCTACAAGGTGGCCGGAAAGATCATATCCAGCTGACAGAAAGAGGAGGCGGGCCCATGACGCAAAGCGCGACCGTTACCGCCCTTCCGGAGGAACCGGGAGGGCTGGTGGAACTGACTGTGGTCCGGCAGACCGCCTGCGGGCACAGCTGCGACGGGTGCGGCCGGTGCGTGGGAAAGACGCCTGAGCTGGTCATCCAGGCGCACAGCGATATCCCCGTGTCCCTGGGGGACCGGGTGGAGGTGTACAGCGACAACCGGGTGCTGGGTTTCGTGGCGCTGGTATACGGCCTGTCGGTGGTGATGTTTCTGCTGGGATATCTGCTGCCGGCGTTCCTGCCGGAGCCCTGGCGGTATGCCTGCGGCGGGGCGTGGTTCGTTCTGGGACTCCTGATTGCGGTGGTCTGCGACCGCGCAGTGAAAAAACGGCAGGGCATCTCCTACCGGATCGTCCGAAAGCTGTAAGAGCCATGTTCGGGTATGTACGGCCGTCCATGGCCCGGCTGACGGAGGAAGAACGCGCCCGCTTTGGCGGGGTCTACTGCGGGCTGTGCCGCACCCTGGGGGCGCGGTACGGGCAGGCGGCCCGGATGATCCTGAACTATGATTTTGCCTTTCTGGCCGTCCTGCTGTGGCCCGGGGAGCCACCGGCGGCCCGGCGGCGGGGCTGCGTGGCGCACCCCCTGTCCGGGCGGGAATACTTCCCGGAGAATGAGGCGCTGGCGCTGGCCGCGGACGAGAGTGTAATTCTGGCCTGGTGGCAGATGCAGGACGCCCTCCACGATCCGGGGCGGGGCAAGGTGAAGTACCGGGCGGCCTCCCTGGCGCTGGGCGGCGCCTACCGCCGGGCGCAGGAGCGCCGGCCGGACTTTGACGAAACGGTCCGGCGGCAGCTGGCGCAGCTGCGGGAGATGGAGCAGGCGCGGGAGCCGTCTCTGGACGCGCCGGCGGACGCCTTTGCCCGGCTGCTGTCCGCCGCGGCGGCAGAGGCGGAGGAGCCGGTGAAGCGCCGGGTGCTGGAGCAGATGCTGTACCATCTGGGCCGGTGGATCTATCTGGTGGACGCGGCCGACGACCTGGCGGAGGATTTTGCCAGCGGCAGCTACAACCCGCTGATCTGCCGCTTTTCCCTGGAAAAGGGGGAGCTGACGGCGGAGGCCCGCGAAAGTCTGACGGTGTCCCTGGACCATTCCATCCGTCTGATGGCGGCGGCCTGCGAGCTGTGGGATTTCGGCGCGTGGAGTCCCATCATCCGCGCGGCTGTTTACGAGGGGCTCTTTCTTGTGGGAGGGGCCGTTTTAGAGGGAACATTCCAAGCCAATGATATGCGTATCGCGGGCAGAAACAAGGAGCAGCTATGACCGACCCATACGAAGTCCTGAATATTCCCAATACCGCTTCCGACGAGGAAGTCAAGAAAGCGTATCGGGATCTGGCCCGGAAATACCATCCGGACAATTATCATGACAATCCCCTGGCCGACCTGGCCCAGGAGAAAATGAAGGAAATCAACGCCGCCTATCATGCCATCCAGCAGGAGCGGGGCAGCCGGCCCGGCGGTTCCGCCGGGAGCGCATACCAGAGCTACGGCGGCTATCAGTACCAGCAGCGAAGCGCGGGCAGCCCCGCCTTTCAGCAGGTGCGCATGGCCATCAATCGGAACGATCTGGGTATGGCGGAGCAGCTGCTGGACCGGATGAGCGACCATGACGGGGAGTGGAACTTCCTCAAGGGGACCATCTGCTACCGCCGGGGCTGGGTGGACGAGGCGCGGCGCTACTACCAGACCGCCTGCCAGATGGACCCCGGCAGCGCCGAGTTCCGTCAGGCGCTGAATTTTGTGGAGAACAGTCAGGCGGGCTACCGGCCCGAGGGCTACGAGGTGTTTACCTCCGGCTGCGGCGGGGGGAACCTGTGCGGGCGGCTGGCCTGCACATACCTGCTGTGCAACCTGTGCGGCTTTGGCGGGCTGCGGTTCTTCTATTGCTGCTGACTTTGTGGTATACATTCTTTTTCCTGAAACCACGCGCCGGCGGTCTGGGCTGCCGGCGCCCCCAAAGCGGGCGCTGCACGGAAAAAGAATCAGAAAGAACTTCAGAAATTCATAATATTGCCCGGCAGGAATTTCCGGAAGGTTAACTGTCGGGGATCCGGGTGACCCGCTGGCAGCGATGCTGCGTTTCCCGGTGTGAACGGTATGAGGAAATGGGAGGAAAGCACGCTATGGTCAAAAGCATGACCGGCTATGGCCGGGCCCGGCGGACCGTCAACGGGCGGGACATCACCGTGGAGGTCCGCAGCGTCAACAACCGCTATCTGGACTGCTCGGTGAAGATGCCCCGGGCATACATCTTCGCGGAGGACGCGGTCAAGGCCCTGGTGCAGAAAAGCGCCAGCCGCGGTAAAGTGGATGTGTTTGTTACGGTGGATTCCCTGGGAGCGGAGGAGACGGTGGTGGCCGTCAACGAGCCGCTGGCGAGGAGTTATCTTGCCGCACTGCGGCGGTTGTACGAGCTGGACGGCGGGAAGATGGTAAGGGGCAGTTATTACGCCACGGATCTGGCTAGGCTGCCGGACGTGCTGACGGTGACGAAGGCGGAGGAGGATCTGGAATCCCTGTCCGCCGACCTGTGCGGCGTGACGGAGGAGGCTCTGACCGCCCACGCCGCCATGCGGGCGCGGGAGGGGGAGAAGCTGGCCGGAGATATTCTCGGCCGCCTGGACACCATCGAGGCGTTGACCGCCCGGGTGGAGGCCCGCTCCCCCCAGACGGTGGCGGAGTACCGGGAGAAGCTGCTGGCCCGGATGAACGAGGTGCTTCAGAGCGCGACGGTGGACGAGGGCCGCATTCTCACCGAGGCGGCTGTCTTCGCCGACAAGGTGGCGGTGGACGAGGAAACGGTGCGCCTGCGCAGCCACCTGGACCAGCTGCGGGAGATGCTGGAGAGCGGGGAGCCTGTGGGACGGAAGCTGGATTTCCTGATTCAGGAGGTGAACCGGGAGTCCAACACCATCGGCTCGAAGTGCAGCGATGTGGAGATTGCCCGCGTGGTGGTGGAGCTGAAGGCGGAAGTGGAGAAAATCCGGGAGCAGGTGCAGAACATTGAGTAGGGAAAACGAGCTGGTCAGCATTGGATATGGCGGCATGGTGTCCGCCGGACGGCTGATCGCCATGGTGGGGCCGGACTCAGCCCCGGTGAAGCGGCTGATTTCGGAGGCCAGGGAGCGGAGTATGCTCATCGACGCCACCTTTGGCAGGAAGACGGCGGCGGTGCTGGTGATGGACAGCGACCATGTGATCCTGTCCGG
This sequence comes from uncultured Oscillospiraceae bacterium, assembly GCA_910587505.1. Classification (GTDB taxonomy): domain Bacteria; phylum Bacillota; class Clostridia; order Oscillospirales; family Oscillospiraceae; genus Pelethomonas. Next base: position 16,349 of record CAJULD010000039.1, read on the forward strand.
ATTGCCGCTGGAGAAGCTGGCCCCCCGGTTCGGGGTGGACCCGACGGTGCTGGAGGAGGATTCCTGATACTTTTTCTTAAAAGAAGAAGTATCCAAAAAGTACTCTCCCATTTTTTCTTACAAGAAAAAGTGGGGCAAAAAGAACTTCAGGAATTCTGTATTTTGCCTCGCAGGAGCTTCATAAAAAGTTTCGGGCCGTCCTTTTCAAAGGGCGGTGGGGTCTGGGGCAAAGCCCCAGCGGAGCCCAACATATTTTTGTTACAAACAGAGGAGAGATGTGTGTGAGACGAGGGAAGACTTTCATCATCTGCGGTCCATCCGGCGTAGGGAAGGGCACCGTGGTGGCCCGGCTGCTGGCCAGCGACCCGTCGCTGTACTTCTCCGTGTCCGCCACCACCCGGCCTCCCCGGCACGGGGAGGTGGACGGAGTCCACTACCACTTCCTGTCCATGGAGCAGTTTGAGCTGTGGATCAAGGAGGACCAGTTTCTGGAGCACGCCCAGTTTGTGGGCAACCGGTACGGTACGCCCCGGCTCTACGTGGACAAGGCCATGGAGCAGGGGCGGGACGTGCTGCTGGACATTGAGATCCAGGGCGCGGAGCAGGTGAAGCAGAAGCGGCCGGAGACGGTGCGCATCTATGTGGCTCCTCCCAGCTGGGCGGAGCTGGAGCGCCGGCTTATCGGCCGGGGTACCGAGGACATGGCGAAGGTGCAGTCCCGCCTTGCCCGGGGCAGGGAGGAATTTGCCGCCGCCAGAGATTTTGATTACTTTGTCATCAACGATACGGTGGACCGGGCCGTGGACGAGATCCGGGCCATCATGGTCGCGGAGCACTGCCGTCCGGACGAGCGCATCGCACTGATCGACCAGTGAGGAGAGCGCGGATGTCTTTGGTCATTGAGCCGCCTACGGAAGAGAACGCCGTGGACTTTTTTGATTTCTTCGACAACCGCGCATTTTCCGACGGGTCGCCCTGCTACTGCAACTGCTTCCACCTGACGGCGGATGAGGTCTGCGGCGGCATTCAGGCGAGAGCGGACGCCCTGGGCGGCGGCTTTGATGGAATAAAGGGGTCGCTCCGGGAACCGGCGGCGGGGGAAAACCATCGTCCTGCGAAAACACTGTAGAGATCCGGTTATCTGGATAAGGGATGGGACCGGTACGGAAAGGAACGCCTTTATCCGCGCTTTCAGAACAATGGGGGGAGAGGCAATGAGACTTGGCGAGGTCTGCATTTTGACCAGTAATGTGACGCGTCTGGCGGATTTTTACAGGAGTCTGCTGGAGACAGACAGCGGCGGCGACGATACGGCGCATCAGACGATCCTCGCGGAAGAGACGATGCTGACGATCTTCAACGACGGCCGGGAAAAGAACTGGCCCGGTCAAAATATGTGTCTGGCGTTTACCGTTGATGATATTGACAGAGAATACCGGAGGGTTGTATCTCTGGGCGCGGTGGTCATTGAACCGCCGACCGTCCGCCCCTGGGGCGCGGTGAACATGAGCTTTGCCGATCCGGACGGAAATGTTGTTTACCTGAGGAGTTTTCCCACAAAAAAATAAATCAAAATGATGAAAAAGGAATGATGCTGTTATGATGCTCTATCCCGCTATGAACAGGCTGACCGCCAATGTGCCCAACCGTTACCTGCTGGTGAACGTGGTGGCCCGCCGGGCCCGGCAGATCGCCCAGGAGGCAGAGGACGCCGGAGATAAAATGGATGTGAAGCCTGTGACGCTGGCCATCAACGAGGTAGCCGAGGGGAAGATCTCCGCGGCCGCGTCGGACATTGTCATTGAGAATGTAGAATAATCCTCTGAAAAGCGGCGGAGCGCCGCTTTTCCTGCGAGACGGGGGAAAGGATCGGGAGAAGACCCATGGAGACGGTCCATATTGCCCGGGTGGCGGTGTCTGCCGCCACCTGCGCCATTGACAAACCATATGACTACCTGCTCCCGGAGAATCTGGCGGAGACGGTGCGGCCCGGCATGCGGGTGGCCGTTCCCTTCGGCCGGGGAAACCGGACCTGCGAGGGCTTCGTTCTGGCGGTGAGCCGGGACGGCAAGCGGGAGGGGCTCAAGGCCGTCAGCGAGGCGCTGGACGGCGAAAGCGTCCTGTCCTCCGGACAGATCCGGCTGGCCCTCTGGCTGCGGGAGCGGTATTTCTGTACGCTGTATAACGCGGCCAGAGCGCTTTTGCCCGCCGGGCTGTGGTACCGCCTGCGGGAGGTCTGCACCCTGGCGGTGAGATCGGAAGAGCACACGTCTGAACTCCAGTCACC
>CAJULD010000039.1:18645-27009 GCA_910587505.1 uncultured Oscillospiraceae bacterium
GAGCGGGAGAGCCGGGTCCTGGAGGCGCTGGCCGCCCAGGGCGGCAGCGCGGAGGTGGAGGCGCTGCGCCTGACCTGCGGCGAGGGCGCCGGGAGCGTGGTGCGGGAGCTTCAGCGGCGGGGCGTGGTTACCATCGCCGCCGCCGCCGGACGGAAAATCCACGACAAGAAAGCAGGGCGGATCTCTCTGGCGGTGACGGCGGAGGAGGCCATCGCCGCCGTGACGCCGCGGCGGCGGAGCGCGCCCATGCGCTATGAGGTAATCCGGCTGCTGTGCGGCGCCGGCAGCGCCCTGTGCGGCGATGTGTGCTATTTTACCGGCGCGTCCATGCAGACGCTGCGCAGTCTGGAGAAAAGCGGTCTGGTGACCCTCTCCGAGGAGGAGGTCCTGCGGATACCACGGCTGGAGGCGGCGGACGGCGCGCCCATTGTGCTTACAGGCGAGCAGCAGGCGGCCTATGACGCCGTGCTGGAGCGGATGGAGAGCGGTGAGGCGGCCTGCGCGCTGCTCTACGGGGTCACCGGCAGCGGGAAAACCCCGGTATACATTCGCCTGCTTCAGGAGGTGGTCCGCCGGGGGAAACGGGGGATGATCCTGGTGCCGGAGATTGCCCTGACGCCCCAGATGATGGCCCGGTTCGGCGCGTATTTCGGGGACCGGATGGCGATGCTCCACAGCGGATTGCGGATGAGCGAGCGCTACGACCAGTGGAAGCGCATCCGCCGGGGCGAGGTGGACGTGGTCCTGGGCACCCGCAGTGCGGTATTTGCGCCCCTGGAGGAGCTGGGGATGATTATTCTGGACGAAGAGCACGAGAGCAGTTATCAGTCCGAAAATCCTCCCCGGTACCACGCCAGAGACGTGGCAAAATACCTCTGCGCCCAGTGCGGGGCCATGCTGGTGCTGGGCTCCGCCACCCCGTCGGTGGAGACTACCTTTCAGGCCCAGCGGGGGGTTTATATGAAGCTGATCCTCCGTTCCCGGTTCAACCGGCAGCCGCTGCCGGAGGTGGTGATCGCCGACATGCGTCAGGAGGTCCGCGCCGGAAACGCAGGCCTGGTCAGCGAACCCCTCCGCCGGGAGCTGGAAGCGAATCTGAGCAGGGGGGAGCAGAGCATTCTCTTCCTCAACCGCCGGGGCAGCAGCAGGATGCTGCTGTGCGGGGAGTGCGGGGAAGCGCCCCAGTGTCCCCGGTGCAGCGTGCCGCTGACCTACCACAGCGCCAATGGGCGGCTGATGTGCCACTACTGCGGTCATTCCGAGCGCGCGCCGGTGCAGTGCCCGGAGTGCGGCGGCCTGATGAAGCAGGTGGGCGCGGGCACCCAGAAGGTGGAGGAGGAGCTGGGGAGGCTTTTCCCCGGCGCCGGAATTCTGCGGATGGACGCAGATACGGTGTCCGCGGGCCATGAGGCTCTGCTGGACCGGTTTGAGAAGGAAAAGATCCCCATCCTCCTTGGCACCCAGATGGTGGCGAAGGGGCTGGATTTTGAGAATGTGACCCTGGTGGGGGTTCTGGCGGCGGACCTGAGCCTGTACGTGGACAACTACCACGCCGCCGAGCGGACCTTCAGCCTGCTGACCCAGGTGGTGGGCCGGGCGGGGCGGGGCAGCCGGGAGGGCCGGGCGGTGATCCAGACGTTCACCCCGGACAACGAGGTGATCACCGCCGCCGCCGCCCAGGATTACAACAGCTTTTACGCGGGAGAGATCCGTATCCGCCGGGCACGCCGGTATCCGCCCTTTGCAGACGTCTTCACCCTGACCGTTTCCGGTCCGGAGGAGGGCGGAGCGCTCCGGGCCGCCGCCCTGCTGCGGGAGGCCATGCGCAGCGGCCTGCGCTATCCCACGGCGGCCAACATGGCGGTGGAGATCCTGGGGCCGGCCCCGGCCCCGGTGGTAAAGGTGAACAACCGGTACCGGTATCGGGTGTTCTGGATCGGGAAAAACGATCATGCCACGCGGGAGCTGTTGAGCTATTACATTCGGGCGTTTTATCAGAAGAAGGAAAACAGGGGGATGAACCTGTTTGTGGACTGCAACGCGGAGGAATAGACGATTCTGATCCTCCGCTTTCGGGGGACTGCCTGCAGGGAGGAGCCTCTGACAAAAATGCCCGGCGGAATTGCATCCACACGCCGCAGCGCAACCCGCGCAATCAGGAAATTCTCAGGGGGCAAAGCCCTCCTGTGGGCGCTTGTGTTTCTTTTCGCACAAGTGAAAAGAAGACCCCACAGATCAGAAAAACGTTTAACCCCGCTTAAAGGAGGACATAATAGATGGCAATCAGAAGAATCGTCACCCAGGGGGATGAGCGCCTGGGGAAAAGGTGCCGCCCGGTTACGGATTTCAATAAGCGGCTCCACCAGCTGCTGGACGACATGAAGGATACTCTGGAAGAGGCCCAGGGAGCGGGGCTGGCGGCCCCGCAGGTGGGCGTTCTGCGCAGGGCGGTGGTCATTGCCGATGGAGACGGCGGCATGCTGGAGCTGGTCAACCCGGAGATCCTGGAGCAGTCCGGCGAGCAGACCGGCCCCGAGGGCTGCCTCAGCGTTCCGGGCAGGTGGGGGATGGTCACCCGCCCCAGCTTTGTCCGGATCCGGGCCCAGGACCGCTATGGGAACTGGTTTGAGATGGAGGGGGAGGAGCTGATGGCCCGGTGCTTCTGCCACGAGACCGAGCATCTGGACGGGCGGCTCTATGTGGAGCATATCGACCGCTTCCTCACCGAGGAAGAGGTGGAGGAGTACTACGAGACGGAAGAGGTCCGGAAAGAGGGGCGGTAGTCATGCGCGTCATTTTTATGGGAACGCCGGATTTCGCCGTGGCGGTCCTGCGCCGTCTGACGGAGGACGGCTGGGACGTGGTGGCGGTCTGCACGCAGCCGGACAGACCGAAAAACCGGGGGATGAAGCTGCTCCCCACACCGGTGAAGGCATTCGCTCAGGCGCGGGGCATCCCCGTCTGTCAGCCCGCGTCCTGCCGGGACGAGGAGGTTCTGGCCGCTCTGCGCGCGCTGGAACCGGACGTGATCGTGGTGGCGGCCTATGGCAGACTGCTGCCCCAGGCGCTGCTGGACATCCCGAAGACTGCCATTATCAACGTACACTCCTCCCTGCTGCCCCAGTACCGGGGGGCCGCGCCCATCAACTGGGCCGTGCTCAACGGCGATGAAGAGACCGGCGTCACCGTTCAGTATATGGCCGCCGGGCTGGACGAGGGGGACATCCTGCTGTCGAAGCGGACCGCCATCGATCCCGAGGAGGACGCGTGGCAGCTTTACGGCCGGCTGGCGGAGCTGGGCGGTCAGGCCGCCAGCGAGGCGCTGGCCCTGCTGGAGCGGGGGGAGGCGCCCCGGACGCCCCAGGTCTACGGGCCGCAGTATCAGTATGCCTCCCTGCTTTCCCGGGAAATGTCCCCCATGGACTGGAACCGGCCCGCTCAGGCGCTGGTCAACCAGGTCCGGGGGTTGATCCCGTGGCCCTGCGCCACGACGGAGATAGCGGGAACGCGCTGGAAGGTGTTCCGCGCCCACGTGGGGGAGCCCTGCGGCGGTAAAGCGCCGGGGACCATCCTCTCCGCGGACGGAAACGGCGTGGCCGTGGCCTGCGGGGACGGAACATCGCTGGTCATCACTGAGCTCCAGGCGGACGGAGGCAGGCGCATGGCCGCCGCCGACTATCTGCGGGGGCATCCCGTTACGGTGTGAGATCCGGTGGGCTTCCTTTTTCCTGAAGGGAAAAGGAGCAGAAAGAGCCTGCTGGACGAGAACCATTCCGGTATATTGTGGTATTGTTTCCGAATTTTAAATTCGGAAATAATCTGTTTGATTTGAGCTGTTTTGCCACCGGTTACGGCGGCAAAACATGGCGTATATTACTTCCGGACTTTCCGTTCAGAAGTAATAAACAGACTGTAAGGAAGGGTAATATGCCGTTCTATTATGATTCGATCTATTGGATACTCCTGATCCCGGTGCTGCTCCTTTCCCTGTACGCCCAGGCCAGAGTCAGCTCCAGCTTCAGCCGCTACAGCCGGGAGCGCAGCCGCGTCACCGGAGCCCAGGCGGCCTGTGCGGTGCTGCGCGCTCACGGCGTCCATGACGTGGCCATCCGCCCCTGCCGGGGGAAGCTGACCGACCACTATGACCCCAGAGACAACAGCATATACCTCTCCGAGCCGGTGTACAACGCCGCCACCGTGGCCGCGGTGGGCGTGGCCGCCCACGAGGCGGGCCACGCCGTGCAGTACGCCGTGGGCTATGGGCCGGTGCGGGTCCGTTCGGCCATCATTCCGGTGACCCGGTTCGGGTCCCAGTTCGCATTTATTGCCCTGATGCTGGGACTGGCGCTGTACTCGCAGCCCATGTTTTTGATTGGCATCGTGCTCTTCGGCCTGACCACGCTGTTTCAGCTGGTGACCCTGCCGGTGGAGTTTGACGCCTCCGCCCGGGCGCTGGCCACCATCGAAGGGGCGGGCCTGCTGGATGAAGAGGCGCAGAAGGGCGCGAAGAAGGTGCTCACCGCCGCGGCGCTGACCTATGTGGCGGCGCTGCTGATGAGCCTGCTGCAACTGCTGCGGTATCTGCTGATTTTCGCCGGGCGGGACGACAGGGGGCGGCGCTGATGGCCGGGGGAAGGGAAGCGGCTCTGGAGACTCTGACCGCCTGCCGCCGGCTGGAGGCGTGGTCGGACGGCAATCTGAAGGCCGCCAGCCGGGGACTGGACCGCCGGGAGGCGGCCCTGGCGGCCCGGCTGACCTATGGCGTGCTGCAAAACCGGGCGCTGCTGGATTTCTACCTGGACGCCTTTTGCGGACGGAAGTTTGATTCCCTGGAGCCCTTCATCCGGGACGTGCTGCGGCTGGGGGCCTACCAGATTCTGTACATGGACCGGGTGCCCGACCGCGCGGCGGTGGACGAGAGCGTGGAGCTGGTCAAGGGGAAAAGGCGGCAGCGGGCCGCCGGACTGGTGAACGCCGTCCTCCGGCGGCTGAGCCGGGAAAAGGACGCCCTGCCGGAGATTCCGGCGGAGGACCAGGCGGCGTATCTGGCACTGCGCTACAGCCACCCCCGGTGGCTGGTGGAGCGGCTCATTGCGCTGCTGGATGAGGAGGAGGCGGAGGCGTACCTCCGGCTGGACAACGCCGCCGTGCCCACCGTCATTCAGAGAAACCCGCTGCGGTGTACGGCGGGGGAGCTGGAGGAGAGCCTGACGGCCGGCGGCGCTTCCCTGACGCCTCATCCCTGGCTGCCCGACTGCTGGGAGATGACCGGGGGCGGGAGCCTGGAGGATATGCCCGCCTTCCGGCAGGGATGGTTTCAGGTGCAGGACGCCGCCGCACGGGCGGCGGTGCTGGCCGCCGGGGTGAGGCCCGGGCACCGGGTGCTGGACGCGTGCGCAGCGCCGGGAGGCAAGTCCTTTGCCGCCGCCATGGTCATGGAGGACCGGGGGGAGATCGCCGCCTGCGATATTCACCGGCACAAGCTGGAGCTGATTGAGAAGGGTGCGGAGCGGCTGGGGCTGACCTGCGTCCGGGCGGAGCTGGCCGACGGGCGGCAGACCCGGGAGGAGTGGCGGGGGGCCTTTGACGTGGTGATATGCGACGTGCCCTGCTCGGGGCTGGGGATCATCCGGAAGAAGCCGGACATCCGCTACAAGGACCCGGACAGGCTGTCGGGCCTGCCGGCGGTGCAGCGGGCCATTCTGGACAACGCCGGGGGTTATGTGAAGCCGGGCGGCGTGCTGCTGTACGCCACCTGTACCATCCTGCCGGAGGAGAACCGGGACGTGACGGAGGAATTCCTGTCCCGCCGGGGAGAATTCCGCCGGGAGGGATTTTCCCTGCCGGGAGGAAAGGAAGCGGAGGACGGAAGCCTGACGCTGTGGCCCCAGCGCCACGGGACCGACGGCTTTTACATCTGCAAAATGAGGAAGCAATGAATCAGGACATACGATCCATGACGCCGGAGGAGCTGTCGGCGGCTCTGCGGGAGCTGGGGGAGCCCGCCTTCCGGGGGAAACAGGTGTTTACCTGGCTTCACCGGGGCGTCCGCTCCTTCGATGAGATGAGCGACATACCGAAGCCTCTGCGGGCGAAGCTGGCGGGGGAATACCAGGTGGCGGGGCTGACCGCGGAGCGGAAGCAGGTCTCCCGGACCGACGGCACCGTCAAGTATCTCTGGCGGCTTCAGGACGGCAACTGTATTGAGACGGTGCTTATGCGCTACCATCACGGAAACACCGTGTGCATCTCCAGCCAGGTGGGATGCCGCATGGGCTGCGCCTTCTGCGCCTCCACCCTGGGGGGCCGGGTCCGGAACCTGATGCCGGGGGAGATGGTGGAGCAGGTGCTCTTTACCCGGGCGGACAGCGGCGCGGAGGTGTCCAATATCGTGCTCATGGGCATCGGGGAGCCTATGGACAACCTGGACAATGTGCTGAAATTTCTGGAGCTGGTGAACCATCCCATGGGAATGAACATCGGAATGCGGCACATCAGCCTGTCTACCTGCGGTCTTATCCCCGGCATCCGGCGTCTGGCGGAGCTGGAGCTGCAGCTGACCCTGTCGGTGTCCCTCCATGCTCCCGACGGTGAGACCCGCAGCCGGATCATGCCGGTGAACCGGGCCTGGGACGTGGATGCGCTGTTTGCGGCCTGCCACGACTACTTTGCCCGGACCGGGCGGCGCATCAGCTTCGAGTACGCCATGATCGACGGCGTCAACGACGCGGACTGGCAGGCGGACCTGATCGTGAAAAAGCTTCGGGGCATGCCGGGGCATGTAAACCTGATTCCTCTCAACGATGTGGCGGAGAGCCCGCTGAAGCCCAGCCGCCGGGTGCGGCAGTTTCAGCAGCGCCTGGAGCGGCAGGGGATCGCCGCCACCGTGCGGCGCAGTCTTGGCGGCGACATCGACGCCAGCTGCGGCCAGCTGCGGCGCAGGGAGATGGAGCGGGAAAGAGAGGAGCGGAAGCTATGTTGAATATCTGGGGCATGACGGACACCGGCCTGGCGCGGCGGGAGAATCAGGACGCCTACGCCGTCCATGACGGGGGCGATGACGGCTTCACCGTCTGCGTGGTCTGCGACGGCATGGGCGGACCGGGGGGCGGGAAGCTGGCCAGCCATCTGGCGGTGGACGCCTTCCTGTCGGCCTGTAAGGCCAATCTCCGGGAGGACATGGACTGGGACCAGGTGGAGGAGGTGACGGCCTTCGCCGTGGCGGCGGCCAATACCGCCGTCTATGAGCGCTCCTGCGCCGGGGACGGGCTGCGGGGCATGGGGACCACCCTGGTCTCCGCCGTTGTGCGGAAGGGGGAGGCCCTTCTGGACAACGTGGGGGACAGCCGGGCCTATCTGATCCATGATGGCGGCATTGCCCGGATCACACGGGACCACTCTGTGGTGGAGCGGCTGGTGCGGCAGGGAAACATCACCGAGGAGGAGGCCCGCATCCATCCCAACCGGAATCTTATCACCCGGGCCCTGGGTCCGGACCGGTCGGCGTTCAGCGACAGCTACCGGGTGACTCTGGAGCCGGGGGACAGCCTGCTGCTGTGCACCGACGGCCTGACCGGCCCGGTGACGGACCGGGAGCTGGCCGAGGAGATATTGCGTGGCACGGAGGACAACCGCTGTCTGGACCGGCTGCTGGAGCTGGCGAAAAAGCGGGGCGCGCCGGATAATGTGACCGCCGTGCTGCTGCGCCGGCAGTGAAAGAAAGGAACGCTTGACTATGGAACGCTACATAGGAAAGATGCTGGACAACCGCTATGAGATCCTGGAGGTTATCGGGACCGGCGGCATGGCCGTGGTGTTCAAGGCGAAATGCCACCGGCTCAACCGGCTGGTGGCCATCAAGATGCTGAAAAAGGACCTCAGCGAGGATGCGGAGTTCCGCCGCCGGTTCCACGACGAGTCCCAGGCCGTCGCCATGCTGAGCCACCCCAACATCATGGCGGTGTACGACGTCAGCCGCCGGGGGGATATGGACTATATCGTCATGGAGCTCATCGACGGCATCACCCTCAAGCAGTACATGGAGCGCCGGGGCCGGCTCAACTGGCCGGAGGCCCTCCATTTCATCACCCAGATCATGAAGGGCCTCAGCCACGCCCACAGCCGGGGTATCGTCCACCGGGACATCAAGCCCCAGAACATTATGGTCCTCCGGGACGGTACGGTGAAGGTGACGGATTTCGGCATCGCCTTTCTCTCCAACGGCTCCAATCCCTCCAACGAGGCCATCGGCTCCGTCCACTATATCTCGCCGGAGCAGGCCAAGGGGGATTACACCGACAACCGCAGCGACATCTATTCCGCCGGCGTGGTGCTCTATGAGATGCTGACCAGCCGCCTGCCCTT
>CAJULD010000040.1 GCA_910587505.1 uncultured Oscillospiraceae bacterium
TTTAACCGCCTGTGCGTGATGTATGGGCATGAGGATTGCAGGATTGGAGGATAAAGCGGAAAGCTCAGACCAACAACAATATCAGAAAGTGAGTACATATTATGAAAACCACAAAAATCGTCATCAAGAACCTGTTTGGCATCCGGGAGGCGGCCCTGGACGGGCGCTCGGTGGAGCTGGTCGGACCCAAGGGCAGTGGAAAGACCTCTGTACTGGACGCCATCCGCTACGCCCTGACCAACCGCTCCGATCGCGACTACATCATTCACCAGGGCGCGGACGAAGGAGAAATTATCATCGAAACCGACACCGGCCTCTCCATCGACCGCAAAACCCGGACGGCAAAAGCAGACTCTGTCAGGGTGCAGAACGGCAATATGCTCCAGACCCGCCCGGCTGAGTTCCTCTCCGGTATTTTTACCCCCCTGCAGCTCGATCCCGTGGCATTTACCCAGATGCCCCGGCAGGAGAAAAATCGGGTGATCCTTTCCCTGATCGATTTTTCCTAGGATATGAACTGGATACAGGAGCAGTTTGGAGAGATCCCCAAAGGCGTCGACTATTCCAGGCATATCCTGGAGGTCCTCAGCGACATCCAGGCGGATAACGGCGTTTACTTCCAGTCCCGGCAGACCCTCAACCGGGACATCCGCAATAAACAGGCGTTCATTGCCGACATCGCCAAAGACATACCGCCCAACTACGATGCCGCCCGCTGGGAATCCTACCCCACGCGGGATAAGTACCGGGAGCTGGAATGTATCCGGGAATCCAACAGCCGCATCGAACGGGCCCGATCCTTCCGGGAAAGCTTCGACGGAAAAAAGCGCGGTCTGGAGGCGAACCGGGATATGGAGATCGCCGCCATCCGGCAGGAAATCAGCCGGGAACGGGAAAATCTGTCTAATGACATCGTCCGCCTGCAAGCTCAGATCGACGCGGTCAGGGACAGGCTTTCCCGTCTGGACGATCGGAAAAAGGAGCGGGAGGAATTGGAAAACGCCCGCTATCAGGAAGCTGTGGCCAGGCTGGAACGGGACATGGGCGCAGCGGACCAGTACGCCGGACAGGAGGCGCAGGACACAGCCGCTCTGTCCAACGAGCTGGACGAGGCGGAGCGGATGCGCAGCCACCTCAACGAGTACCGCCGGATGCAGGCCATGCAGGCGGAGCTGGAGGAGCTGGCCGCCCAGTCTCAGGCCCTGACGGAAAAGATCCAGCTGGCCCGTGAGCTGCCCGCCGCCATTCTGGCCCAGGCGTCCATTCCGGTGGAAGGACTGACCGTGAAGGACGGCGTGCCGCTGATCCACGGACTTCCCATCAGTAATCTTTCTGACGGGGAGCTGCTGGAGCTGTGCGTGGACATCACCGTCAGCAAGCCCGGCCAGCTGGGAATTATTCTGGTGGACGGCGCGGAGCGGCTGGACAGCGCGAGCCGGGAGCGGCTGTACGCCAAGTGCAGGGCCAAGGGGCTTCAGCTGATTGCCACCAGGGTGACGGATTCCGCAGAAATGGAGGTGGTGGAGTTGTGAAAACTCACTGGAAAAAGGTGGTCTCTGATCCCAACTTTATCGGAGAGGGCGACTTTCAGGAGGGGGAAGAGAAGGTCCTGACCATCGACCGGGTGAACGCCTCCGAGACCGTGACAACGGCGGAGGGCAAGAGCAAGAAGGCCGTGATCCACTGGAAGGAATCCGGCGTTAAGCCAATGATCCTGAACGTGGCCCGCTCCAAGAGCATTGAAAAGGTATCCGGCAGCGGCTACTTCGAGGACTGGCCCGGTACGGCGGTACAGCTCTACATCAAGCACGGCATAAAGGCGTTCGGCGAGGTAGTCTCCGCCGTCCGCGTCCGCCCTTATAAGCCCCGCCTCCAGCGTCAGCAGAGCGTCCCGCCCTGTACGGACTGCGGCAAACCCATCCAGAGCGCCCACGGCATGACGGCGGAGCGGCTGGCGGCCTACACCGCCAGAAACTACGGCGCGCCCCTCTGCGCGGAGTGCGCTACACATAGAAGGGAAAAAGCGGCGGAAGTTGCACAGGATGAGGCAACTTCCGGGGAAAATACATTAAATGAGGAGGCGTCCGGAGATGGACAGGTTCCCGACGGTGACGGCGGAGAATTACTTTGATCCCGCAATCGAGATGGCCTATATGGGGTCCTCCCAGATCAAGAATTTCATGCGCTGCGAGGCGGCGGAACTGGCGCGGCTGCGGGGGGAGTACGTCACCCCCATGACCACATCCCTGCTGGTGGGCAGCTACGTGGACGCCCACTTCGAGGGGACGCTGGATATTTTCAAAGCCCGGCACCCGGCGCTGTTTAAGCGGGACGGTGGGCTGAAAGCGGAATACCTCCAGGCGGAACGGATCATCAACCGTATGGAACGGGACGAGCTGTATATGCTGCTCATGAGCGGCGAGAAACAGGCGATCCGCACCGGCGAAATCGCCGGTGTGCCGGTGAAGATCAGGATCGACAGTCTGCTGGACGGCGATACATGCGCGGAGATCGTCCGGCGGTTCCCGGCGGCAGGGGAGGCTATGGGGCTGTGCGCCGGGGCCATCGTGGACCAGAAGGTCATGCGCAGCCTGGAGGACGCGTGGGACCCGGAGGAGCGGCAGAGGATCTCCTGGTGGAAGGCCTGGCGGTACGACATACAGGGGGCCGTTTATCAGGCCGTTGAGGGCCATCTGCTGCCCTTCATTTTGGCCGCCGGGACAAAGGAGGAGGAACCGGATATACGCGCTGTATACCTTCGGGACGATACGCTGTCTGCCGCGCTTATGGAGGTGGAGGATCTGCTGCCCCGGTTTCAGGCAATTAAAGATGGCCGGGAGAAGCCCCGCAGCTGCGGAAAGTGCCCCTTCTGCAAGGCGGTACGGCAGCTGATGACCATTGAAAACGGAGAGATATGGAGTGAAGAGAGCGGAGAGATATCCATCTGACGCGGCGGCGCGGGTGCGGGAACTGGTGTCCGCCCGGGACGCGGCGGAGCACTACGGCTTCACCCCCAACCGGGCCGGGTACATATGCTGCCCCTTCCACAGCGAGCACACGCCAAGTCTGAAACTCTTTCCGGACGGCGGGTGGAAGTGCTTCGGCTGTGGGAAGGCGGGCAGTTCCATCGACTTTGTCATGGCGCTGTTCGATCTCGATTTCCGGCAGGCGGTAGCGAGGCTGAGCATGGATTTTTCAATCAATCTTCCTGACAGATACACCACGCAGCCCGCCCGGTCCGCCATTCTGGAAGCGCGGAAAAGAGAGCAGAGACGGCGGGCGGAGCTGGACGCGGAGGCCGGCCGGTTGACAAAAGAACACTACCGGTTGCATCAAAACCGGCAACTTTACGCTCCGGACGGCCCTGATACAGAGACAGACTTCCACCCGCTGTTCGCCGAGGCGCTGCAAAAGCTGCCGGAGGTGCAATACCGGCTGGAGGAACTGGAAAACGAGCTCAGGAGAATGGAACATGGGAGAAAAGAAGTTGGAGCAGAGCCAGCGCCCGGCATTTACCCTGGAGGACTTCAGGACCGGCCGCGCGTTTGAATGGCTGACCAGTCAGACCCCGTACCGGCAGGCCATGGAGGAGCCGGAGCTGGCGGACCTTGCGAAGGAACTCGGCTTTAAGGCCTGGGCCCGCGGGCTGAAGGAGTACAGGAAGCTGCTGAAGCAGACGTCTCTCTCCGTTCTCAGGGAGGATGGCATCAGTGAGTTTGCGGAGCAGAAGATCGAGCTGAACGTGGGGGAGTGGACGGCGGACGAAAGCGGCATCTGGCGGTACGGCGGCGGGGGAAACATTGTCTACGCCTGCACCCACCCGATCATGCCGGTGGAAAAGCTGGTGTCCATCGATACGGGCATGGTCAAGATCAAACTGTGGTACCGACGCAGCTACTCAGACCGCCGGCCATGGTCGGAGATCGTAGTCCCCATGAGCCGGATCGCCAAGGCGACCGACATTGTGGCCCTGTCCGACTGCGGCATATCCGTCACCTCCGGGGAGCGGGCCCAGGCGCTGGTAGACTTCCTCCGGGATGCCATCGACAAGAACCAGGATATCATTCCGGAGGTCAAAGCCGTTTCCCGAATGGGCTGGAATGAGGAGGGTTTCTCCCCCTACGTGGGGGGCGTAGCCTTCGACAGCGCGGATAGTTTCCGTCCGGCATATAAAGCCATAGGTCAGGTTGGAAGCCTCGAAAATTGGCTTACAGAGGCCTTGGACGCCCGTTCCTATAGTCTGACTGCCCGCATTGTTCTGGCGGCATCCTTCGCCTCCGTCCTGGTGGAGCCGCTTGGATGCCTCCCGTTTTTCGTCCACCTGTGGAGTATGGACAGCGGTACCGGCAAAACCGTGGCGCAGATGCTGGGGGCATCGGTGTGGGCAAATCCGACTGCAGGCGGAGCGTATTTCCAGACCTTCAAAAGCACATCCGTAGGCGTGGAGCTGATGGCCGGGTTTCTGCATTCGCTCCCCCTGTTTCTGGATGAACTGCAGCTGGCCAAAGACCGCCACGGGCGGGTTAATTTCAACGTGTATGAGTTGGCAGCGGGTTCCGGGAAGTTGCGAGGCAACAAGTCCCTTGGTTTGGACTACACACCAAAATGGGCCAATTGCTTTATTACCTCCGGGGAGACGCCGCTGGTAGCGGAAACCGATGGTGCCGGCGCAGCCAACCGTGTGGTGGAGATAGAATGCCGCTACGGAGAGGCTGTCATCCGGGACGGTCACCGCACTGCAAATGCCCTGAAACTCAACTACGGCCACGCCGGGAAGATGTTCATTGACCGCTTGTGCGAGGCCGGCGAGATGGATCGGGCACGGACGATTTACGAGAAGAACTATATAGCCTGCATTCAAAGCGACACTACAGAGAAGCAGGCAATGGCGGCTGCGCTGATTATTACCGCCGATCAGCTTGCCACAGAGTGGATTTTTCACGACGGCCATGCGCTGACAGCTCCAGAGCTGGGCGAGTTTCTGAAAGAAAAGAACGAGGTCAGCGCATCAGATCGCGGCTATGAGTATATGTGCGGCTGGGTGGCAGCCCATGTAAACCAGTTCCGGGAAAGTGCAGAGCGCGGGGAACACTACGGCGTCATAGACGGAGATATGGCCATTATCAACCGCATCGTCTGGAACCAGGCGTGCGAGGAGGCGGGGCTATCACCCAAGGCCCTGCTCGGACATTTGAAGTCGAAAGGGCTGATCATCACCGGCAGTAAAGGGTACACAAAAACAAAGCGAATTGATGGTGTGTCCGTTCACTGCGTATGGATGCGCTTGCCGTTAGAGGATGAGGAAACAGGGGAATACGACGAACTTCCCCTTTGAGTACGACTTTGTACGACCTTCATTTTCAAAAGTCGTACAGGGAAAGGTCAGTGTTTTCAACGGTTTGAGGGGCACTGAACGACCTGTACGACTGTACGACTCCCCCACACATGATATATTATGCGAAAAATGAAAAACGCTGTGCCTCCCGGAAGAAAAAAATTCCCCCCGCGCATAAGAAAATGGGGGGCAAATTGGTGGTACAGTCGTACAAAGCAACCGAAACCCTTGCGGCACAACGGATTTGAGATGTACGACTTTTGTGCGACCACCAGAAACTTGGTTGTACAGTCGTACAGGCAGGAGGAACGATATGGAACTTAGACCCTACCAAAAGGATTGTATATCCACCATCGAAGCCCAGCCGCCCGGCTCTTACCTGGTGCAGATGGCCACGGGGCTGGGGAAGGAGCAAGCATGGGAAGATTTCATGATTTGAAAGGTCAACGCTTCGGGCGGTTGACAGTTATCGAAAGGGCCTCTGACAAGACAACTGGATCAAAGCCCAAAGTGATGTGGCGCTGCCATTGTGACTGTGGGGAAGAAACCATCGTGTGGGCTTCTTCTTTGGTCTGCGGGACAACGGTGAGTTGTGGGTGTAAAACCAGAAAGCATGGATTTTCCCACAAAGAACGCCTTTATGAGACCTGGAAAAATATGCGCCGACGTTGCAATGACCCGAAAAATAAGCGGTATGCGCAATACGGCGGGCGTGGCATCACCATCTGCCCTGAGTGGGACGATTACGCAGTATTCCGCAAGTGGGCCATGTCTCACGGATATGCGGATGACCTTACCATTGACCGCATTGACGTTGATGGGAATTACTGCCCGGAGAACTGCCGTTGGGCTACCACCAACGAGCAAATGAATAATATGACCAAAAACAGGATGATTACATATCGCGGAGAAACGATGTCCATGTTTAGATGGGCTGAACGGTTTAGAATCAGCTACGGAACGATGAACCATCGTATCCAGCGTGGATGGAGCATGGAGCGCATCGAATCGACGCCAGAGAGGAAGTGACAAAATGAATATAGCCTTGAGACCATACCAAGAAGAGTGCATCAAGACAATCCAGGCTCAGGAGCCCGGTTCCTACCTCATCCAAATGGCCACGGGGTTAGGTTAGCAAAACAGCTACGTTTGCTAACATCCCCCGGCATGGTCGGGTACTCATTATCGCCCATCGGGAGGAGCTGGTTTATCAGCCAGCGAAATACTACGATTGCCCGGTCGGATTTGAGATGGCAAAGCACACCAGCAATGGCGAGGAAGTTGTGATTGCCAGCGTTCAAAGTTTGGTGCGAAGACTGGAAGGCTTCAAACCAGATGAGTTTGATATGCTGATAACGGATGAAGCCCATCATGGGGCGTCCCGGACTTACAAGGCAATCTATAATCATTTCCATCCTCGTTTGCACCTGGGTTTTTCGGCAACTCCCTCGCGTGGGGACAAAGTCCGCCTGGACGATGTGTTTTCGCAGATCATCTTCCGGCGGGACCTGCGATGGGGCATCGAGAACGGCTACCTGTGCGATATTTTCTGCAAGAGGATCGATATCGGGTACGATCTGACGGCGGTACATACCCGCATGGGGGATTACGCCCCCGGCGAGCTGGAGGAGGCCATGGACGGCACGGCGGACGCCATTGCCGAGGCGTACCGGGACCACGCTACGGGGGCTGCGCTGATCTTCGCCGTGTCCGTCCGCCACGCCAACGAGATTGCGGACCGCATCCCCGGCGCGGTGGTGGTGACGGGGGAGACGAAGGACAGGGCAGGCATTATCCGGGCGTTCACGGCGGGGGATATCCCCTGCATCGTCAACTGCATGGTGTTCACCGAGGGCACCGACATCCCCCGCGTGGAGACGGTGATCGTGGCCCGTCCCACCCAATCGGAAAGCCTGTACACCCAGATGGTAGGACGCGGCCTGCGGTTATACCCCGGCAAGGAGCGGCTGGTGCTCATCGACTGCGTAGGGGTTACGGGAAAAGCATCCCTGTGTAGCGCGCCGTCGCTGCTGGGGCTGGACGTCAGCAATATCCCGGCAGGGAAGCGGAGCGAATTGCAGGGGGACCTGTTCGAGCTGCCGGTACGGGCCGCGGCCGCGGCGGATTGTCCGGAGAGCTGGATCAGGAACGTGGAGATCGTGGACCTGTGGGCGAAGGAGCAGAAGTACCAGACCCATGACGTGAACTGGTTCAAGCTGCCGGACGGGAGCATGACGTGCTCGCTTCCGGAGGGGCGGCGGATCACCATCCCATGTCCGGACGCGCTGGGGATGGTGGATCTGGGCGGAACAAAGGCGCCCATGCAGGAGGCGCTGGACCGGGCGTACCGGGTGCTGTGCGAGCAGTTCACAGACTGTCGGAAACTGTGGGATCTGAACGCCGTGAAGCGCTGGGGCGGCGGCAAGGCTACAGAAGGGCAGATCCGGCTTATCCGGCGGCAATGCAAAAATTTCGACTGCGCCAACCTGACAAAGGGGCAGGCCAGTCAGATTATAAACCGGTTATCGGTGAATTGGAGGCGAGGAGCATGAGTGGATTCAAAGATTTGACAGGTCAACGATTTGGGAGGCTGGTGGTTTTGCAAAGAGCGGAAAACGGCTTGTGTTCTGGAAAGCCTGTTACGCGTTGGCTGTGCAGATGTGATTGCGGAGTTGAGAAAGCAGTTGATGGGCACGGGCTTGCCAGAGGCAGAATAAAAAGCTGTGGATGCCTAAATGCTGAAACTCGTAAGAGCGTGCTGGCCGCGCACAGAATCGTTCACGGTGGAAGTTACACGAGATTGTATCACATTTGGGCTCACATGAAATATCGCTGCTATAACCCCAATGATGCAAAATACAAAGATTATGGAGGCCGTGGTATTACGGTTTGCAGCGAGTGGTTGGCCGGATTTGAAAATTTCAGGGCCTGGGCGCTTTCGAGTGGCTATTCCGATAATCTGTCACTGGATCGCATTGATGTCGACGGAAATTACTGCCCCGAAAATTGCAGATGGGCAACATGGCACACACAAAGAATGAACCAAAGGAGGATGCTAAACCGTGACAGAACTTCAGCATCAGCAATGTGTGATTAAGTGGGGACAACAACCGGGGGTTCGGGCAAAATATCCGGAGTTGGCAATGCTGTTTCACATCCCGAATGAGCGATACTGCACACCCATCCAGGGGAAACAGCTGAAACGTGCCGGCGTTCGCTCCGGCGTGCCGGACCTGTGCCTGCCGGTCCCTTCGGGGCGGTATCACGGACTGTTCATCGAGATGAAGACGGATACGGGCCGGGCCGGCGAGGCACAGAGGTGGTGGGTCCAGCGGTTGAACGCCGCCGGGTATTTTGCTCAGGTCTGCCACGGCTGGGAGAGCGCGGTGGCAGTGCTGGAGTGGTATCTGTCACTCCCGGAGGACAGGCCATGAGCGGGCAGTGGACATTCCCCTGGGAGCAGGAGGCCCGCAGTGGCGCAGATATGCCGGCTGGGCTTCCGCTGGTGGACATGATGGCCTATACGGCCCTGCGCAGCATCTACCGCGATTTCCACGAGAAGCGTATGGCTCGTGACCAGGCGTCACGGGAAAAGCGTCTGCTGCGCCGGGAGTGGGAAAAGGCGAAGAGCGCGGATGCGTTTTGCCGAAAGCTGACGGATCATCACGTGCGGCTGATCCGGGCGGTGGAACAGGCCGTGTGCGCCTGCCGGAAGGATCCCACGCCGGAGAATGCGCTGCTGCTGTGCAATGCGATCGACGGGATCGGGACGGAGGCGAGGGGTGATGGATGACTTTTCGACCCGACTGCGGAATCTGCGAAAAATAAAACGGATAGACCAAAAAACATTAGGTGAATGTTGCGGTATGAGCAAGGCCGCAATCAGCAAATATGAACGGGGAGAAAGAGAACCGGTTGCCAGTTCCCTGGAAAAACTTGCTGATTTTTTTGGTGTAACGATGGACTACCTATGGGGACATGAAAAAAATTTTTAGTTGGTAGACAGTTGGAGACCGGAACCCCAAAATCTATGATATACTGATGGAGTAAGGGTGTCGGCTACACTCTTGCTCCATCCTTTTTCTCTCCCTGCGGCCGGGGCGGCGGGGTCCGTTCCCGGCTGTGGGAGGTATTGCTGCTTAATTGCTGTTTCCGGAGGCTTATATGTTTTCTGTTTCTGAATATCTTGATCAAATGGAAAAAGCAAGCCTGGAAATTTTGGAAACTTTGGAGCCTATTGACAAAACGATAACTCTTTGGTGGGGGTTCGATGGCATACGACTAAGCGAAGATGGGACATCCAAGTGGGTGAGCCGTAAGAAAAAGCCGGCTGGAAACCGAGTTAATCATCATTTCCAACCTATTCCGCCTGAAGCATTTAGATACGGCTTTACAGACCAAATTCAAAGCCAAAGGGCGCAGATAGATGCGCTGATGGCGCAATGTACGGAACAGCAAATGCAATCGCGGAAAAGTGCACAAGTAGCAAACGCACTCCAGCAGTGCTGCGTACAGTATCCGCCGTACTACTATGGAGGATGCTGCGGGAATTATCTTGGCTAGATTTTTGACCGAGAGGTGGTGGAATGGCTGCAAGGCTGACGGATAAGCAGAAAAAGAAAATCATTGCGGATTATGTTCAGTTGGGCAGCTATCGTGCCACGGCTAAAATAAACGGTGTTGCGGATGGGACCGTAAAGCGCATAGTGCTTGAATGTAGCGATATCGAGCAAAAGGTTGCACAGAAAAAAGAGCAGAACACCGCCGATATTCTGGAGTACATGGAAAGCCAGCAGAATGACGTGTGCGACTTCCTCGGGAAGGCTATGGACCAACTGCGGAATCCGGAGAAATTAAAAAAGGCGCAGCTCCAGCAGATCGCAACTACAATGGCGATCCTGATAGACAAGTATACGGCCTTCGGCGGCGGCCCAAAGGACGTAGCCGAGGAGGACGACCTGAGCCGCAGCCTGCGGGAACTGGGAGAGGAGCTGGAGAGCGATGTGTGATAAGTGCAGAGATTCGGAGAGATGCCCATTTTATGATCCTGGTGCCGAAGAATGCGTCTATGACGCAATGCGCCCGATAAATGATTAGCCCAAAACAGAAGAAGATCCTCGCCTTCCCCTACAGCCGCTATGACGCTCTGATCTGTGACGGCGCGGTACGATCCGGCAAGACCTCTATCGAGGTGGTAGCCTTCATCGACTGGGCCATGCGGGAGTTTTCCGGCCAGCGGTTCGGCATCTGCGGCAAGACCGTCAAGAGCGCTTCGGAGAACATGATAACCCCGTACATATCCATGCACTACGCCAAGAAGCGGTACACGCTCCGCTGGCGCAGCTCCAGACAGATACTGGAGGTCCGCCGGGGTCGCAGGGTCAACTGGTTTGAGGTGTTTGGCGGGCGGGATGAAAGCTCCTTCGCCCTGATTCAGGGCCGGACGCTGGCGGGCGTGCTGTTGGACGAGGTTGTGTTGATGCCGGAGAGCTTTGTCAATCAGGCGCTGGCCCGGTGCAGCGTGGAGGGGGCGCGGATATGGTTTTCCTGTAATCCGGGGAACCCGAACCACTGGTTTAAGCGCGAGTGGATCGACAAGCGGGAGGAGCGGAACGCACTTTACCTCCATTTTGAGATGACCGACAACCCCGGTTTGAGCGATAAGACGCTGGCCAGGTATCAGTCCATGTACTCCGGCGTGTTTTATGACCGGTATATCCGGGGCCTCTGGGTGGTCGCCGAAGGCCTTGTATATGATTTTTTCGATGACAGCATGATCGTTGATGAAATTCCATGGCAGGCTCTTCAGCGGGGGAAATGGTTTCTTTCCGTGGACTATGGTACAGTCAACCCAACGGCGGCGGGCCTGTGGTGCCTGTTTAAGGGGACGGCGTACATGACCGGAGAATATTACTATGACAGCCGCGCGGAGGATGAGAATGGGCACAGCAAAAACCTCCGCCGCACGGATGAGGAGCATTATGCGGAGTTGGAAAAGCTGGCCGGAGACCGGCGGATTGAGCGGGTGATCGTAGATCCGTCTGCCGCCAGTTTCAAGGAGACGATCCGGCGGCATGGTCGATTTCCTGTGTGGGACGCGGATAACCGCGTTCTGGACGGCATCCGCCTGACTGCCTCCCTGTTGAAATCCGGACGGGTTTTGATACACAGGAGCTGTAAAGGGCTTATCAGTGAAATGGGGCAGTACGTGTGGGACACTGAGGCGAAAGAGGACGCTGTGATAAAAGAGTTTGACCATTCAGAGGATCAGCTCCGCTACTTCTGCGCCACCATCATGGAGCGGGAAGTGCGGGTAAACGGGGTTTGATATGGGATTAATAGACTGGGCGCGGAATCTGTTCGGTTTCGGAAAACTGAATAAGGAAACCACGCCCGCCGGGACCATCGAAAAGGAATTTGGCGTGCAGCCTGCCGCCTCCCGGAAGATGGATGACAATATTAACCTGTGGTGGTCCCTTTATACAAATCACCCGCCCTGGGAGTCGTGCGATGTACGGCCGCTTGGTCTGCCGGGGGCAATTGGACGGGAGCTTGCCCGCCACGCGCTTACGGAGTTTTCCGTGGCTGTGTCCGGCAGTGCGCGGGGGTCGTACATCAACCGGCAGATGCAGCTTGCGGCGGCGAAGTTCGGAATCAATCTGGAGCTGGGCCTGTGCCTGGGCGGGGTATGCCTCAAGCCGTACCCGGACAATGGCAGGGTGCTGGTGGATGCTTTTACCACCAGATTCACGCCCACCCGGTTTGACGGTACCGGAAAGGCCATTGGCGGCGTGTTTGAGAGCGACCCGGTGCGTCAGGGCAAGGACTGGTTCGTTAGGCTGGAATACCATGATTTTCAGACACAGGAGGACGGCAGCACCGTCTACGTGGTGGAAAACAGGGCGTTTCGCAGTGGGAGTGGCGGCGGTATCGGCGCACAGGTCCCGCTTTCCGCGGTGAAAGAGTGGGCTGATCTTTCGGACAGAGAAGAAATCGAGCTCTTGGAAGGGCCGCTGTTTGCTTACTTCAAGCCGCCGTCCGCAAACAATATTGAGCCAACTTCCGCGCTGGGAGTATCCGTATATTCCGGGCCTACCGTAGACCTGATCCGGCAGGCGGACGAGCAGTGGCAGCAGCTCCGGAGGGAATATAAGACCGGAAAGCGCCGGATGCTCATTGACAAGGCCGTGATGGACGCTTCGCAGGCGGATGATGAGATATACGAATACGGCGTATTCAGCAACAAGGACTTTTTCCAATTCATCAATCCGGAGATCAGGGACGATCCGCTTTATAACGGGTTTCAACGAATTCTCCAGCGGATTGAGTTCAATGTGGGACTAGCCTTCGGAACCATTTCCGACCCCCAAAGCGTGGAAAAGACCGCTACGGAGATACTCGCGGCCAAGCAGCGCCAGTTCGTCACGGAAAAGGCGATACAGGCGGCGTTCCAGTCTACCCTTGACGATCTGATCTACTCTATGGACGCATGGTGCGATCTGGCGCGGCTGGTTCCCGCAGGCGCATATAGCGTGGATTACAACTGGGGCGACGGCGTGCTGGATGATCCGGAGACAAAGCGGCAGGATATGGCGATGGATATGCAGAGGGTGAACACCCTGCTTATGTCCAGGAAGCAATTCATCATGAAGTGGGAGGGCGTGGACGAAGAAGCTGCCAAGAAAATCCTATCTGAAATTGATGATATGGATGAGATCGTCACGGAGCCGGAGGAGGAAATTGAGTGATGAAAATAATTATTGGAGTAGCGGTACTTGCGCTTTTATATGCAATAAGCTGGTCAATTTGCATAGGAATCATATATTTGATCTGTCTGTGTTTTTCGTGGAAATTTTCCGTTCTTACCGCAACTGGCGTTTGGCTCATTTTTTGTTTGATTAAGGGAGCTTTTTCAACGGGAAAAAAGAAATGAAATATCCCTTCACCCCGCAAGTACTTGACGCCCTCCCAGAAGAGCTCTGTGAGCTGTTTCGCGGCCTGGAGCTGAAACTGCTGGAGGAGATATGCTCCCGGATGAAGCTGGCGGACAACCTCAACGAGGTCACAGTGCAGGACATCCGGGCACTCCGCGCTCACGGTATCGATTTGGAGGACATCAAGAAGGCCATTCGGAATGCCACCGGCACCGGCGAGGAAAAGCTGGACAGGCTGCTGGATGAGGTGGTATCCCGTAATCAGCAATATTATAGCGAGATGGTCGATCTTGCCGGTGTGACGGCCCCGGAGAGGCTGGCAAATGAAGCGGACATAGCCGCCATCCGGCGGCAGACATGGGGCGCATATAAGAATATAACCGGCTCTATGGGCTTCCTGACTGTGCAGGGTGGGCGGCTCATGGTAAGCGAACCGGCAAAGGCTTATGAGTTGGCGCTGGACAACGCGTTCATGCAGGTACAGTCCGGGGCCGTCAGCTATAATCAGGCGATCTCAGAACAGGTGAGGCAGCTGGCGGACGGCGGGCTGTGCGTGGCGTTTGACAGGGACGGAAAGCCTCTGAAAAACCGCGTTGCCTATGAGAGCGGCCACATAGACCAGCTGGACGTTGCGGTTAGGAGGGCCGTAATGACCGGCGTGTCCCAGCTATGCGACCAGTACGATACCCAGTCCATGGAATACCTGGGCACGCCTTACTGCGAGATCTCAGCTCACAGGGGCGCACGGGACATCCCAAAGCCCAACCCATGGTCCTCTCACAAGGCGTGGCAGGGCCGGGTATTCTACCAGAGCAGACGCGGGGAGCCGGATCCGCTTGGGAAGTACCCGGATCTTGTTTCATCCACAGGATACGGATATGTGGACGGCCTGAAGGGAGCGAACTGCCGCCACCGGAAGTTTTCCTGGATTGAGGGTGTTTCTGAGCGGACCTACACCGACGCGGAGCTGGATGGCATCGACCCGCCGCCGTTTGAATTTGAGGGACGGATCTACACTTCATACGGCGCAACCCAGAAGCAGCGCCAGATCGAGCGCACCGTTCGCAAGCTGAAACGCCGCAAGACCGCTTTTGAGGCGGCAGGGCTGAAGGAAGAGGCCCAGGCAGCCAACATCCGCCTGCGGCGGCTGAGCAAAGAATACAGGGAATTCAGCAGGGCGGCCGGTCTTCCGGAGCAGCGGGAGCGGATGAAGATGTCCTATGTGGATGATGCATCCAAAGCAGAGGCGGCGCAAATACTTGAAAAACGGTCAAAATCTGGTATAATAGAGGCGAATATGCCGAAGGAGATACCGGATGTGAGAAAACCGTCTGCTTATAAGAAGGTGTCCATACCAAAAGACGTAACTGAAGAATACCTGACGTCTTCCACTCCTGGGATAGGGAATATTACATATGAAGATGGATATAGGGTAAAAGGACACCAGGCAGAAATCGCAGCGGCTGAATGGCTCAAAAAAACATTTGGCGGTGACATCAGGCTGTTAAAGGAATCGGATATAAAAGGACAAACCATGCCGGATTTCCTGTGGAATCAGAAGTTCTGGGAGCTAAAGGGAACGGCTACGATCAACGGAGCAGATAAGCTGCTGCAGCACGCTATCAAACAAATCCAAGAGAACCCCGGCGGGGTTATCTTAAATATGCTGGACGATATTGATATGCCTGCATTGGAAAAACAGCTGGCAAGCCGTATTCACCGAAGTAAGATAACAGGATTGGATATTATGATCCTGACAAAAGATAAGCTTATTAAAATTTTGAGATATAAAAAATGAGAGCTGGCACATCAGCTCTCATTGGGGTAAAGGAACATGCCTCTGTGCTGGTACTGTCCCCTAACCACTTTTATTATAACCTGTAGCATCGCTTTTTGCAAGAGGAAATTTCATATGGATGAAAAAACCATCAAAGCTATTCTGTTGGCTCTGGCGGCGGGGCACCGCGTGCAGCTCAAGCAGCTGAGGGACGGTACCATTAAGGTACAGGTCGTGTCCCAGAAAGAGTTAAAAATAACATAGAGAACCCACGGCGCAATAGAGCGTCGGGAAGGACCAATAGGGGTCAGCTATCGAGGATTACTCGGTAGTTGGCCCCTGTTTATTTTTCAAATTTTGACCGGCCCGAAGTCGCAAAACTACGGGACAGCAGTGGAGGCGACCCACGCGAAAAAAGCGAAGCTGTGAAGGAGCTATTATGACACGCGAATTTCTGAAGAACCTGGGCCTCGAGGATGCCGCCATCGACAACATTCTGAACGAAAACATGGCGGACATCGGGAAGGAAAAGGCCAGGACCACCGCAGCCAAAGCGGACCTTGCGGACGCGCAGGGGAAGCTTACCAGCGCTCAGTCGGAGCTGGAAACGCTGAAGAAGGCGGGCGGAGACGCCGCCGGCGTTCAGCAGCAGCTCACCGAGCTGCAGGCCAAGTACGACAGGGAAACCGGCGATCTGCGTGCGCAGCTGGCGGACCGGGACTACGCCGACGCCATCGGCAGGGCCATCGCCGGGAAGGGC
Organism: uncultured Oscillospiraceae bacterium; assembly: GCA_910587505.1. Lineage (GTDB taxonomy): Bacteria > Bacillota > Clostridia > Oscillospirales > Oscillospiraceae > Pelethomonas. Next base: position 15,807 of record CAJULD010000040.1, read on the forward strand.
CTCAAATTCAGCTCCAAGAGCGCGGAGCGGGCGTTTACCGCCGCGCTGAAGGAGCAGAAGCTGGAGCTGAAGGACGGCGAGCTCACCGGTCTGGACGACTTCATCAAAGCACAGAGAGAGGCGGATCCGGAGGCTTTCGCACCGGACAAGGCCCCGCCCAGGTTTGTTACCGGATCCGGCAGCGGCGGCGGCCACGGGGAGCCGCCGGAGCATGTGCCGGAGAACGTCCGTGTCGCAAAGGAAATTGGCGCGGCCAGAGCGGCCATCGCCGGCGCAACCAACGATGTGTTGAAAAATTATCTGTAAAGGAGAAAACCCATGAAGTTTAAAACAACCGAAGTGGGCGGAACCGTTGAAATTCTCGCGGCGGACGACTTTGACGCGATTCCGTTTACCGTAACCGAAACCGATGCCGTCAAGGCTGGGACTCCCATGACCATCCAGGGCAAGAAGACGGCTTCCGCTACAGCAAACGGCATTCTGCTGTATGACGTGGACCCGGCTGAGAATCCCAACGCCGCCCTGGTGGTCCGGGGCGTCATCGACCAGAAGAAGGCGGAGAAGCATTCCGGGGTGACCTATGACGCCGCCGCACTGAAGACGGCGGTACCCGGAATCGTACTTCGCGACAACATCGGCGTCAACGCCGCCGACACGGAGTGAGGAGGATATTGTGGATCTGAGAGCGTTTTTTACCCCCGCCGCCATCGCGGCGCAGTGGAATGAGGCGGCTTCCAACCGTATTCCCTACCTGGGCGCGGGTCTGTTCCCCGCAAAGAAAAAGGCCGGCCTCGACCTGAGCTGGCTCAAGGGCTCCAGGGGACTGCCCGTGTCCCTGATGCCCTCCGCATTTGACGCGAAGGCCACCTTCCGGGACCGCATCGGCTTCAGCAAGATCGAGACTGAGATGCCTTTCTTCCGGGAGGGCTTCAAGATCAAGGAAAAAGACCGGCAGGAGCTTCTGCGTGTGGCGGATTCCAACGATCCCTACGCCCGGGCCGTCATTGAGCGGGTGTTTGACGATGTTAACAACCTGATCGATGGCGCGAACGTGGTGCCGGAGCGGATGATCATGCAGCTGCTGTTCCCCCAGGACGGCAACGCCGGGATTGCCATTAAGGCCAACGGCGTGGCCTATGTCTACAATTACGACCCCAAGGGGACGTGGAAGGCTCATAACTACATCGAGCTGTCCGGCGGGGATCTGTGGAGCGCGTCTGCTACGGCGGACCCCTTTGCGGTGTTCAAGACGGCAAAGGACAAGATCCGCAGCAGCACCGGAACTGAGCTGACCATTGCTGTGATGACCACGGCCACCTTCAACATGCTGGCGAAGACCGATGCGGTGAAAAAGCGGTATCTGACCACCAGCGGCCTGACCCTGGGCTATCTGACGGACGATGAGGTTAAGAACGTGGTCAGCGGCACGTCCCGCATCCAGATTGCCATCTATGACAAGCAGTACAAGGATGAGAGCGGCATCGCCCACGCCTTTGTACCGGATGGATATGTGGCAATGATTCCTGCTGGTGACCTGGGCGGCACGTGGTACGGCACTACGCCGGAAGAGGCGGATCTGATCGCGTCTCCCACGGCGGAGGTGGAGCTGGTCAATACCGGCGTGGCCATCACCAGGATCATCGAGGAGCATCCCGTCAACACCAATATCTTCGCCTCCGAGATCGTCCTGCCCTCTTATGAGCGGATGGACGAGGTGGCAGTCATCAAGGTCATCGGAGAGAGCGCCGCCGCACTGACCGCAGAGGAGCCTGCGCAGGAGGAGCCTGCGCAGAAGGCCCGGACGAGGTAAGAAAGGAGGCCCGCCGGATGTATGCCGACTATGATTTCTATCTCAACATTTACTATGGCAACGTGATCGCAGAGGAGGACTTCCCCCGGCTGTCTGAGCGGGCCTCCGACTATGTCAGAGCGGAGACGGGCGGGATCTCCGACCGTATGGACGGCGACGGGCTGAAAGCCGTGAAAAAGGCTTCCTGCGCCGTTGCGGAGGCACTGTTGGATGAGGAGATCCTGCTGGCCGGCGTTTACTCGGGAGGAACCGCTGTTTCCAGCGAGACGGTAGGCGGGTGGAGCAGAAGTTATCGCGCCGCCTCCATGTCCTCCGCAGATACGGCGTCCATTGACAGAAGGAAGCGGGACGCCCTGCTGCTGTATCTCGGCAATCTGCCGGCCTTCGCGCCGCTGTTCATGGTAAGGAGCTGTTCATGCATACACCGCGCCGTATGAACCGCCCCCGCCGCTTAGACGCCGTTCAAACCGGATCGATGTTTCCGCACACAATCACTGTCTATAACGTGGAAATCATAACCGATAAGGACACCATGAAGGACCAGCTGGTCAACCACATTACGATCCTACGCGGCGTGCTTGTAGACGCGTCCAAAGCCGCCAACGTGCGGGAGAGCGGCCTTGTGGGCGCGGATGCGGTAAATCTGTTTATTCCGTTTGACGTAAAAGCCGTGGACGGCGTAACCGGAGAGGAAAAAAAGTACTCAGACCCGCTGGAATTCTGGGCGGCGGAGGATAAGCGCGGAGTGTGGACCATGTCCGTCGGCGGCACAAAAACTCATGGGGTCAATGGATCCTGCTTCTTTGTCAAGGGCGTGGCGGTCCACCCGGCGCTGGACGTGCAGAAAATAGAAATGCTCTATGAGCACGTCTACGACATCACTACGATCGATATGAAGGATTTTGGAGACCTTCAGCATTGGGAAGTGGGAGCGTCATGAGCTATTTGAAAATCAGAATCGACGACAATTTTTCCGCAGCGCTGAAAAAGAAGCTGGAGCGGGCGGGGCCGCGGGCGGCTCACGCCGTTGCCGTTCAGATTCAAAAGGACACAGATCCCTTTGTTCCGGCTTCTCAGGAAAAATCCCTTGCAACCAGAACGCAGGTTGTGGAAAACAAAGTTGTCTATCCCGGTCCCTACGCACGATACCTGTATAACGGAAAAGTTATGGTGTTCAAGGACCAACCATATAAAATTGTCAGGCCGGACGGAAAGGTTGTCCTTACTCATTTTGGGCATAAAAAATTTCCAACAGAAAAGCCGCTAAAAATCAGTAAGGCCGTAAACCCAAAGGCTACCGACCACTGGCTGGAGGCATCCAAAGCGCAGAATCTGGAGAAATGGATCAGAGCAGCAGGAAAGGCGGTAGAACATGAGTTTGGAGAATAAGGCCCGCGCGATGGTAGTGGACAGCGAACGGGCCGATATTGACCGAAAGGTTCTGGCGTGGCTGAGCGACTATCCGGATCTGCCGGTTTATATGGTCACAACGGAATCGGTTCTCGGCGTGAATGAGGAAGGCATGGCGGTCTCCGCCATAACCAGCGCATATATCAACAAGAGGTATATTCTGGGCGGCTATCAGGCGGAATATCAGTTTACACTGATTTACCGCATACGGCCCGGAAACAGTCAGGATAAGAGCCTGAAAGCCAATGAAATCCTCAACCGCATGGGGGACTGGGCCAGAAGGAACCGGCCTGATCTGGGCGAAGGTATTCGGGCCGCTAAAGTTGAGCCTATGGCTATTGCGGAAAAATACGCCAGCTATGAAGACGGCGACGAGGACCACCACATCCCCATCAGAATTACATACGAGGTGATATAAAATGTTTACATTCAATACCCCAAACGGAGAAACTGTCGCGCGGGAACTGCTGATTGCCTATTTGAATACGGGTACGTCCGCTGCGCCGGTCTGGTCCCCGCTGGGAAACAGGACCACGGACAGCTCCGAGGAATTTGACTGGAGCCGGGACAGCAGTCAGGACATTCTGGGCCATACCCGTACCAGCATGAAAAAGCCGGTTATTACTCAGACCTTTGATCCGTGGGCGCTGGACGGCGGAGACGCCGCTGTTCAGAAGATCCATCAGCTGGCTGTCATCGAGCAGAACGCACAGGCCCTGTGCAATCTGGACATGATGATCGCCCATTTCTATACCACGGAAAGCGGAGCGTCCGCCGGCAGCTTTGCGGAGCGATATGACGCCTGTTCTGTGGAAAACACCGGCCTTGGCGGCGAAGGGGGCGGAAATATCGGGATGCCCATTACCGTGACCTACGGCGGTACCAGAACGGTCGGTACTGTCACAAAGGGATCCGGCGGCGCGGTCACTTTTACGCCGGATGAGGAGGACGCTTGATGAAAGAACTTACATTTGATTCCGGCCTGGTCTCCTATTCCCTCAACGGAAAGTGTGAGGTCAGCTTTAACCCCGCAGATCACGCCTTCGTAGAGCGGTTTTACAATGCCTTTGACGCGCTGGGAAGGCTTCAGGAATCCTGTGCTGAAAAAGCGAATGAGACCGGCGATCCTTCGGAAGCGTTCTCTCTGGCCAGACAGCGGGACAGGGAAATGGAGAAGACGCTGGATGGTCTGTTTGGCGTGCCCGTCTGCGCGGCGGTCTTCGGAGAAATGAGCCCGTGCGCGTTTGCCAAAGGCTTCCCTGCGTGGCTGAATCTGATGCTTACCATTCTGGATGAGATCGAGGAAAACATCGGCGACATTCAGAAGCAGGCCGATCCCCGCATTGCCAGGTACAAGGCCAAATACCAGAAATACGCCGCCAGGTTCCACAAATGAACTGGAGTTTGCCGGAGAGTGTGGAAATTGCCGGGGTGGAATACCCCATCCGCACGGACTACCGCTGCATTCTGGATATCCTGACGGACCTTTCCGACCCGGAAACGGACGGACAGGGACGAGCGCTGGCAATTCTCATCGGGCTGTATCCGGATTTCGACGATATTCCCCCGGAACACTGGGAGGAGGCGGTACAGACAGGGATCCGGTTTATCAACTGCGACGGGGAGGAAGCTCCCCACAGGGCACCTAAACTGGTTGAATGGGAGCAGGACTACCCGCTGATAATCTCGCCTGTAAACCGGGTTTTGGGGCAGGATGCTCGATCTTTGAAGCATCTGCACTGGTGGACCTTTCTGTCGGCGTATCAGGAGATCGGCGATTGTACCTTTGCGCAGGTGGTTCGCATTCGGGACCGCCTGCGCAGAGGGCAGCCGCTGGACAGGTCCGACCGCGCGTGGTACCAAAAAAACCGGCATCTGGTAGACTTTAAGCGAAAATACACCAGCGCGGATGAAGCGCTGATGAAGGAGTGGGGCGGAGGATAGGCCGTCTGCTCCTGCCGCGGCAGGCGGCGCGCACCTTGACAACTTCATAGAGATAGCGGAAATTTTGAGTTTCTTAGGTTGATCGCCGGGGCCAGGTTTCGCGGACCGAAAAGCGGATAGCCTTGCCGCCTGCCCCGGCTCAACATATAAGGCGTATGAGCTGAATTTGGAAAGGTTGGATTTGAAATCGAACCTTTCCCGTATTCTGCAAAAATGAATTCAACGAAAGGATTGAAGATTATGTTAGTTGAGATCATAAAGTTTGGGCGCGAGGAGCGGGCCGCAGTCACCAGTTTGGATGTTGCAGAGACGTTCGGGAAAGAACATTACCACGTTTTGGAAGATATTCGAGTTATCCAGAGCAACATTAGTTCCCCCGAATTTTCGGGGCTATTCCTGGAGGAAACATATACCGCAAGCAATGGCAAGAAGAACCCGATGTATGTGATGGGACGGGATGGATTTACGCTTCTTGTCATGGGATACACGGGAGAAGCCGCAATGCGTTTTAAGCTGGCGTACATCAACCAGTTTAACGCTATGGAGGAGGCGCTCCGGGGTAAGCTCATTGAGCGGCAGAAGGGTATCGCCGTCCGGCAGGCCCTGACCAAAGCCCTCCAGCAGTCCGCAGAGGACGCCAGGATGCACGGACATTCTTACTCCACATACACCAACTGCATCTACAAGGTCCTATTCGGAATGAACGCCAACCAACTGCGGGAGAAGTTCGGCATCGGAAAAAAAGAAAGCCTGCGGGACTGTTTCACGCAAGAGGAGCTGCGGGCCGTTCAATCTATGGAGTGCCTTGTCAGCGGGCTTGTGGACTGTGGATGGGAATATGATCAGGTCAAGGCGTTCATTCAACAGAACAACGCACAGCGGTATCTGGCCGCATAAGAACGCCGCCACCGATGGGGGGCGGGCTGGACCATTACGCGCAAGAAAAAATTATAAGGAGATGAACAATCATGGATAATAAGCAGAAAAACGAAATCCTCTGCAAGCAGCTCCAACTGCTTGCAGAGGCATCAAAAGTTTGCAGGCCGGAAGATTTGCCTGAATTAACAACGGCGATGGTCATGGTTTCGCGGGAACTTTAGTGTACACCATTATTGATGACTTGAAGCATAGAACGGCAAGTCTATTTTGAAAGAAGCTTTCTTTCTATTGCAAGAACGTCTGGATAGATAAGTTTGGAACTGCGCCGCTGAAGCTCAAGAGCGCGTTTTGCTTTCCTTGCAAGATTCGCTTCAAATGGGCCGTTTACCCTTACGGGGATATTGGAATTGCCGTCTATGTACTCTTCTTTTATATAGTCTGGAGTAATAGGGCACATGTTTTGAATAAGAAAGGCTTTCTCGTGGCCCAAAACATAGCCAAAATCGATCGTATCACAGCGCCCATATCGGCTGACCTTCTTTGCGTGAATACTCTTAAATTTCCCTACTTGGGAAGAAAAAGGTACCATCCAATAGAGCCCTGTTTTTTCATCCTTGAAAGCGTAGAAACAAGGCCGGTCATGCGATGGCCCCTTGTTTTGCATCAGGAACGGGTCTGGGAAATCAATGAAATATTGATCCTTGATAAAGTAAAAATGGCCTGCGTACATTTTCTTTCTCTCCCTGGAAAAAGAGATAGGCCCCGCTCAAAGAACAGGGCCTATCAAACGATTTGTGCCCAGCCTTGTTTTAGTTGCATGCCGGGTAGCAACAGACATTTGGGCTCGACCTTTTTTAGGCTGCGTATCGAGTAGCAGCAAACATTTGTTGGCAGTGTACTACTACCAGTATTATTATATGCAATTTGCGTACAAAAGTCAACAAAACGCCCATTGTGCAAAACAGAGAAAATAAAGCTTAGCTTATTATTCTGCCGTCCTCCCTTCCCCATGCTCCGCATACACCAGCATTCTCCGCAGCACATCCCGGTCCTGTAAATGCGGCTCATTCTCCGCAGCCGCAACACATTATATAAAGGAGTTACATCATGAAAAACGATCTTATGATTTTCGAACACAAAGAACACGCCGTTGTCAGCAGCAGGACCGTGTCGGACAGGTTTGGCAAAACACATTCTGAAGTGCTTAAAACTATCCACGGAGAGAACCGGGGGGAGAGGCACGTTCCTGGTTTAATAGACGGGATAAGATCGAGTGTAAAAACACCCGATCTCTATTTCATGAAATCCCGCTATGAAGATGCTTATGGGCGCTCACAGCCGGAGTACCTATGCACCCGAGACGGATTCTCGCTCCTGGTCATGGGCTTCACCGGCAAGGAGGCCCTGGAGTGGAAGCTGAAATACATTAACGCCTTCAACCAGATGGAAGCGTTCATCCAAGAGCGCAAATCCTCCGAATGGCTGGTGACCCGCAAGCAGGGCAAGCTGATCCGCCGGATGGAAACCGACACCCTGGCAAATCTGGTGGAATATGCCGAGGCGCAGGGGAGCCGGAACATGCGGAAGAGAGTTTATACAATTTATTCGCAGCTCGTCAACAGCCTTGTCGGCATCCAGAGCGGGGAGCGCGAGACGGCGCCGTTCAAGACGATCTCCGTCATTGCCTTCCTGGAGGATATGATCCTCCACACGGTCGATGAAGAAATGCAGAAGGGAACCCACTACAAGGACATCTACAAAATCTGCAAGGCCAACGGGGAGCAGATCATGAGGTTTGCGTATCTTCCCGCCGCGCAGAAGCTTTCCGCATAGCCGACAGCACATCCCGGTCCCACAGGTGAACCCGATCTGACCGGAAAGAAGGTGAAATCTTGAAACCCAAAACAATCGACATTCTCGACCGTAAGTCTCCAGCCGCTGATAAGCAGGGCAATGACAGGAAAGCATACGGTTTCAGCCCCAAAGGATATAACCAAATCATTGTGTTCAATAATTGGCAGGATTTCAAAGAATCCGTAGATGCCAACGCAAACATGGTTGCAATTATGGGTTCTGACGGCCACACGAGAAAAGCGTATCCGGGTGTGTATATTGCCGCAGTTACAGAGGAGGACAATTAACCTAATGAAGGAATTTAACCCCATCGGGAATGTATCTGTAGATGCAAAAAGCTATGCAGATTTTGTGTTCTACAAAGCTATCGGCGACCTGACCGAAAAATTGCTTGCGGATATTGAGGAATCCGGAATCAGCGCCGAAATGGCCAGACTGGTGCCAGAGTTCTTGAGCGCTGCGATTGAAGACCGGAACAAAATGGTCCTGACAGTCAGAAGGTTCAGCAAGTACCCGGAGGAGAAAGCAGATTCTCAATGGCAGCAGCCGTGACGTGTGCAGCAATCACCTGTGCCCGCGACCCAGAAAGAATGTGACAGAGTTATAATCCCAGCATTTCCTGGACTTTCTTCCCATTCCACAAAATTACGCCTGTTTCTTCTGCAAGAACTTTTGCCGCCTTAGTAAAAATGCTATTTGTAGCAACAACCGCAACATGGGCTGAATAGTGAATTTTTGATGAAAATACTTGTTGAACAGCTTTTACCCCAACAGAAGAAGAGTAATATTTGCATTGAACCACATATTTTACTCCATCCTTTTCGGCCAATATATCAGCCCCAAAATCTCCACTTTTTTCTGTAACCTGTACATTTACAAATCCATCTTTTGTTAGTGCAGATGCAATCTGAGATTCAAATTGAAACCCGTCTTCTGGAGGGCCAATAGAACATTTTTGATATGTTTTAACATCCTCCATAATTTCGGAAAAGACAGTAGCTTCCTTTTTCTCAACTCGCTTTAACCAGTCCAATATCCTAAACTCTGCCTTAAATAACGCTTCTTTATAATCTTTTAAAGCATTAAGGTCAGATTTTGCTTTTTCAATTGTGCGGTCTTTCTCAATTTGGATTTCTCTTTTGGCTTTGTCTGTATATTTTTTAACTTCGTCTTTTACTAATTGTTCATATGTGCCTTCTTTGAGTTCGAGGATTTTTTCTCTTTCTTCTAATTCCTCGAATTTTTGGTGCAAATTATTTTCGAGTTGAGCAAGAGCTTCTTGCCTTTGGTCAAGGGAGCGTTTGTATGAAAGAAGAGAAGTTCTGTGTACTCTATATTTTTCAATTAGTGAAAGTTCAATAGTCCTATACAATTTATCATTTACTGAAATATCTTCTTTCTCAAAATTGTGGTCTGTTCTTACAACGCCGTCTTTTTTTAAAGCACCCTCAATTTCGTCTATTAAATTCGTCAAATCGCTTTCTTCTGGATCGTTTGCCGAAAAAATTTTTCGCATAGGATTTTTTATAAAATCTAAAAATTCCATTTATAGAAACATCTTTAGCTGCCACCCTCTTCTAAACGCCGTTATTTCAATAGTTTGAGCAGTAGACAGAAGTGGATAAAAGTGTTGAAATGTAGATAACTCATATATTGTTCCTGTATTATTCCTATACAGCTACTCCTACATTCTCGAACGGAGGATTTGCTATGCAAGAAACCTTATATTTATGCGATGGCAATGTCGAAACGTGCTCGAAAACCGGTTGCTACAAAAGAGGATTCGAGTGCCGACACACTACGGATGTCGCTCATGCGATAAACCCGGAGGGCAGTCGCAGGTTTGTGCCTGACGACCAAGGGAACCTTTGGGAGACTGACGCCTAAAAAGCGTCTTGAAGCGGAAGGAAAAGCGAACCGCCCGGTACTGCGAATACCGAGCGGCTGCTGTGGAATTACTTTTGCCCACTGTAAAAAGTCGAGTATGGAATACGCTCTTTCTTGTGGATTGCGAGAGCGTGAAACCAAAAATCGGGCAACTCTCACTCTGTCTTTTGGCTTGTAAAAGCGGTCGTACGGAATGTACTGCTTCGATGCCACAATTCCACCTCCTCGTATAATAAGATTTGCAGATAATTTTAAGTGCATCTGTTTAGGC
>CAJULD010000041.1 GCA_910587505.1 uncultured Oscillospiraceae bacterium
TTTGGTTGCGGCGGCAGGACTTGAACCTGCGACCTCCGGGTTATGAGCCCGACGAGCTGCCAACTGCTCTACGCCGCGATATATTTAAGGTCCTTTTAATCCTCAATGGTGCCGGTGGCCGGGCTCGAACCGGCACAGTATCGCTACCGAGGGATTTTAAGTCCCTTGTGTCTACCAATTCCACCACACCGGCGAGCATCGGCAGTGTTATATTACCACAAGCACGCCTCTTTGTCAACCCTTTTTTCAGCAGCCACGCCTGACTATTGCTTCAACTGCATCAATACGACCACCCAAAGCCTGATTTCCACCGTCAGCATGATTGGACAGTGCATCCTTCTTTTTGTAATTTTACTGGTTGCGATTGCCGGAACCACACCTGCCAGAACAGCGCGGCCAGTGGGGAGGCATTGCCCAGCTTACAGCGGTTTACCAATTACAATAATACCAATAAAAGGTGGTTACTATGAGAGACAATGTGAAGGGCGGTGCGCTGACAGAAGTAACATTCTATATTTTGCTTTCTCTGTTTTCTCCCAAACACGGGTATGCCATTATGCAATTTATCGAAGAAAAAGCAGGCCGGCATGGAGGAGGGGTAATTATGAAGTATAAAGCTGAATCGCTGAAATCCGCTGTTGCACCAGTTGCCGTAGTCGTTGCTGCTATCCTTGCGACGAACTTCTTTGGAATCGGAACGAAGAGATCCGCAGTAAGAATCGGCTTTGTGAACAGGGGCGGCTGGCGGAGCTGGTCTGAAAGTTGTTATCAGAGTGGAAGCTGACCGTCACAAAGGTGGATTTTCGATAGAATGGCAAAGCCTTCCGGAAGCTCTTGCGGGGAACCAAATGAAATTCTCAGAACCTGTATTCATAACCGGAGGATGCCGGATGGCGGGAAAAGATCCGACCATCCGGCGCTCAACGGTTGTGAATACAGGTTCTTAAAATCCGTTTTGATTCTTTCTCTGTTAGGAAAAAGAAAGTATGCCCGTACCTGCTCTCACGACGAAATCATTGCCGCCACACGGAGCAGCAGCTCCGCTGCGCCCACCCGGTAGCCGCAGTCGCTGTAGACCGCCCGGCCCTCCCGGCAGATCACCGCCAGCGGCGGGCTGTCCGGGTCCCGGCCCAGCCGGCGGGCCGCCTCCTCCAGATCGTAGGCCCAGTCGTCCAGCAGTACCCGGACTCCCGGCAGGCAGGAGAGTGCCTTCGCCAGCGTAGGCTGGTTCACGCTTTCCCGTCCCCGCAGGAAAAACAGAATGCGGACCGGCAGGGCCGCCAGTGCCTGCCGCCGCTCCATGAGCTCGCCCAGCATGTGCTCCGTGGGTTCCCCGCCCTCCTCCAGCCAGAGCGCCAGAAGGGGACCGCCGTCCTGCCCCAGAGCGTCCGGAACGAATTGGCCGTCCAGGGTCCGGGCGGCAAAAGCGGGCAGAGGCCGGCAGGTGAGCAGATCCTCCAGCTTCCAGGGGCGCAGGCGCAGCGCCGCCGTTTTTTCCCCGTCCTGTGGCAGCTCCAGCTCGCGTTGCGCGGCCAGCTGATCCCCGCTGGGAAGCCGGACGGACGAAATCAGCCGGTACCGCCCCGCCGGCAGCGTCAGCGCCGCCGGGTCCTCCCCGGACAGCTCCAGCAGCTGCCACCCCTCCGCCGTCCATCGGGACAACGTCCAGTCCTGACGGTACCGGGGCGTTGCCTCCCCGGTCCAGGACAGATGGAGCGTACCGGTCTGTTCCGGAGAAAGCGGGCGGAACGCCCCCTCCCGCCAGAGCTCCGGCACGCCGTCCACAGGGCGCAGCCGGGCGGGAATCCCCAGCGTCCGCAGCGCGGCGATGAGCAGCACGCGCCGGCTCTTTTCATCGCACCGCCCGGCCGTCAGAACCGCCTCCGGCGTCCAGTACAAATTCTCATATGCGTTCGGGGCGGCGTCCAACGACGCCGCCAATCGCAACAGGACGCTGTCCTTTTCCTCGAAAGAAAAAGGATCAAAAAGAGCTTTAAGAAGGCTCCCGTCCCGCTGCGATTCCGGGATTTTCCCACGATAACGAAGCAGGAAGCCCCGCCAGGGGCTCAGCTTTTCCCATCCGATCCGGGGACAGGCCGCATACCGCCAGTAGACCTCCTCCGGCACGCCGTCCCCGCGGGGTGGCAGATGAACGAAGTGATCCTCCAGGATCTCCCGCGTCACATCCCGCAGATCCTTGTCTATCAGCGTGCGGACCAGCCGTTCCCGGCCGTCCGCATCCGGTCCGTTCAGAAAGGCGAGGATTTCTTCCCGGTTGCCCCGGGCGGCCCGGAGCAGGTCCTCCCACTCCGCCCGGTCCGGCCGGAAAAAGCCGGCCATGCGCCGCTCCCGCAGCCCGTTCCCCCGGCGCAGCACCGCCGCCCGCTCCGCTTTCTGATCGCCGTCCAGCATGGGCGGCGGGGTCCCCAGGCCAGCCGGCGCGGAGAAGTCAAAATCGGTCCAGGGCGTGTCCCCCGTCTCCGGCGGAGCGAGGGCGAGGGTGATCTCCCCGTCCTCGCAGTCCCCTCCGGCGGTCAGGCCCTTCCAGAAAGCGGCCACATGGAGTCCGCCCCGGCCCAGCGCCGCGCGGGCCTCGCCCCGCTCGTCCGCCGTCAGGACCGCGACGGTGTGCCAGGAGGCCTCGTTGAGGACCTGTAACCGGAACTGCGCCCCGGCGGCCGGAAGGCCGCCGGAGAGCGCCCGGAAGGTGCAGCGCCGGGTCTCTCCGTACCGGGCGGTCTGGTTAAACCATGTCACCGCGCCCTCCCGGCCCAGAGGTTCTCCATGGAGGGGAGAGCTCCCCTCCCCGAAGATCCGGCTGTGAATCAGCATGGCGCGGGAGGCGGCGGTGACAAACCACCCGCGGTCCGGCACAGGCTCCGGTTCACAGGCCCCCAGAAACCGCCATACGTCCCCGCACAGGGCCTCCACCCATGCGTGGTTGTCGTCGCAGTGGGACCACCGGGGGGCGTAGACCTGCCGGGCGGGGATGCCCACGCTGCGCAGGGCGGACACCAGAAAGGCCGACTCCTCCCCGCACCGTCCGAAACCGCTGAGGTAGACGGTGAGGGGTGAGGCAGTGCGCTCGTCCTGGGCCCGGTAGGAGGCGTGCTCATGGCACCAGCGGTTGACCTCCAGCACCCGGTCTTCCGCGGCGGACAGGTCCCTGATCCGGGGCCAGAGAGCGTTGTGGAAAAGCTCCCGATGGAAGGACAGGTCTTCGTCGTTCACCCGCGGGAAGAGAACGTAGTGGGCAAAGATTTCCCAGTCCAGCGCCCCGCACCAGGGGGCCTCCCGCCGCAGCTTCAGCGCGTGGTCCGCAAAGCGCAGGAACAGCGACGCCGGGTAACAGTCCAGGTCGCTGTCCGGCAGACGGTCCCGCAGAAACTCCATGGCCCGCCGCCGCTCCGGCTCCAGCTCCGATATGAGCGCCGTCCACTCTCTCACGTCCATTCCGGCACCGCTCCCGGCTTTACCCGGACCTCCAGCACCGTGTCCACCGGATCGGGAAGCACCGGGTCCGGTCCCAGATCCGCGAAGACCACGTCGGGATAGTTGTTATAGACCCAGTCGCGGTTGACGGACACCTCGCTGCCGTCCGCCAGACGGCGGATGGACAGCACGTCCTCGTGGTGCAGGCCCGTCAGAGGCACCGCGCCCACGGTGTTGTCCAGAATATGGAAGTACAGCGTGTCTCCCCGGCGGGTGATCCGGCCATAGTCCGGCTTCTCCAGCCCGGAGGGGCCGCAGCCATAGACGCTCTCCCCGTTGCGGTCCATCCAGCGGCCAATCTCCGAGAGAATCCGGCGGGATTCCTCCGGAAAGCGGCCCCGCGCGTCGGGCCCCACGTTCAGCAGCATGTTGCCTCCCTTGCTGACGCACTCCACCAGCTTGCGCACCAGCATGGAGGCGGGCTTGAAGAAATGGTCCGCAGCGCAGTAGCCCCAGTGGTTGTTCATGGTGAAGTTGCTCTCCCAGATGAGGGGCCTTCCCTCCGCGTCCCGCAGGCCGCTGGGCGGAATGATCTGCTCGGGGCTGACGAAGTCCCCGTGGCAGGGCGAGGGGGCGCACTCGGCCAGGGAGCCGAAGCCCTCGCCGCTGACCTCCAGACGGTTGTCAATAATCACGTCCGGCTGAAGGGAGCGGACCATGTCCACCAGCTCCGCCCCCCGCCACGCCTCCCCCCGGAGGTTGTCATAGGAGAAGTCGAACCACAGAATATCCAGCCTGCCGTAGTTGGTGCACAGCTCCCGGACCTGATTGTGGAGATAGTCCAGATAGCGGCCAAAGTCCCGGCCCTCGTTGCCGCAGGCGGGGTTGTCCCGCATGGGGTGGTGGGCGTCGCCGTAGTGGGGAAAGTCCGGGTGCCGCCAGTCGATGAGGGAAAAATACAGCCCCACCTTCAGCCCGAACTCTCTGGCCGCCTCCACGTATTCCCGGACAAAGTCCCGGCCGGAGGGGGTGTTGGTGGATTTGAAATCCGTACAGGCGCTGTCAAACAGGCAAAATCCGTCGTGGTGCTTGGCGGTGAGGACCACGTAGCGCATCCCCGCCGCTTTGGCCATGGACATCCATTCCCGCATGTCGCAGCCCTCGGGATTGAACTCCTGCATGTAGGGATCGTAGGCCTCGTTGGGAATGCGCTCCTCGCTGCGCACCCACTCTCCCCGGGCCGGAACAGCGTACAGTCCCCAATGAATGAACATACCGAACCGGGCCCGGGTGTACCAGGCCATCCGGCGCTCGTAGTCTTCGCGGACGAATTGATAGGGCATTTCTCTGCCTCCTTCTCTGTGTTGTGCCCATTATATAGTCAGCCCCCGCCGCTGGCAAGCCCTTCTTGACAGATTCCGGCAAAAATAATATAATGAGCCCGCGAAAAATTCATTTATGCAATAACAGGGGGTATTTACTATGAAACGGGTATTATTGGAAGTGTGCTGCGGCAGCGCGGACGACGTGATCCAGGCCCACCGGGCCGGGGCGGACCGGGTGGAGCTCAACAGCGACCTGTTCCACGGCGGACTGACCCCTACTCCGGGGGAGCTGATTGTGGCCAGGCGGGAGACCGGGATGAAGATCATGACCATGGTCCGGCCCAGAGAGGGGGGCTTCTGCTACACGGATGCGGAATTCGCCACGGCGGTGGAGGACGCGAAGCTGCTGCTCTCCCACGGAGCCGACGGCCTGGTCTTCGGCTTCCTGCATCAGGACGGAACCCTGGACGTCCAGCGGACCCGTACCCTGGCGGAGATCGCCCAGGCGGAAGGGAAGGAAACCGTGTTCCACCGGGCCATCGACGTGGTTCCGGACTGGCGGGAGGTCCTGGACAGGCTGATCGAGCTGGGGATCACGCGGGTACTCACCAGCGGACAGGAGCCGGATGTGTCTCTGGGCACGTCCACCGTCCGGGAGATGATCGAGTACGCCGCGGGCCGTATCCAGATTCTTCCCGGCGCGGGCATCACGGCCCGGAACATGGACCGGATCATCGCCGAAACGGGGTGCGGTCAGATCCATCTGGCCGCCCACAGACAGCTGAGCGACACCTCCGTCAGCAACAACCGCTCCATCTATTACGGCGGCTGCCTGTACCCGGCGGAGGACCGCTTCAGCGTCATCGACAGCGGGTATATCGGCGGGATGACCGCCCGGCTCCGGGCGGCCGAATCCTGAGAGCGGGCTTAACCGGAAACAACCCGGAACAGCCGGCATCCGTGGGCGGGGATGGAATCGCGCAGAACGCCCCCCGCGCAGGCTGTCCGCCGCCCGGTCCACAGCTCCGCGGCGGAGCAGGCCGGAAGCCCCAGCGCTTCCGGTCCGGCGGAGACTTCCCGCTCCCGGTCGGAGAGATTGAACAGCGCGGCGCATACGCTGCCGTCTGCCGGGTCCTCGGAGACCCAGACGGCGCTTTCGCTGTCCCGCCAGGCCTGCCGCCGCTTCCGCGCGGGGTCCAGCAGCGACAGCACGTCCCGGTTGGTCAACAGCGATAACGTCTCCCCGTCCAGCGCCGTCAGCTCCGCTCCCAGCATCAGCGGCGAACCGAAAATACACCACAGCGTCATCATGGTTTTCTGCTCCTCCCGCGTCAGGCGGGACTCCCGCGGGTCGCCGGAGCCCTTTCCGATGCGCCCCAGCGGCAGCATGTCGCAGTCCGGCCAGCAGCCGGGGGCGGTGTGTTTCTCCCACAGCGCGCACCGGGAGAACATGGCCTTCACCAGCGCCCAGTCGTCCCAGAGATCGTCGGTGATCCGCCACATGTTGGCATATTGGGCGTAGTGCCACGCCTCCCCGATCAGCGCCGGTCCCGGCGACAGGGACAGCACGATGGGCCGCCCGGCTGCCTCAATGGCTTTTGCCAGCATCTCCACCTCATGGCGGGCCTCGTATTTTCCCTCATAGAAGGGACTGGCGTTGTCAGTGTTGCAGATGTCGTCGCACTTGATGAAGTCCACGCCCCAGGCGGCGTACAGCTCCAGCAGGGAGTTGTAGTAGGCCTGCCCTCCCGGGCCGTCCGCCACGCCGTACATGTCCGGGTTCCACCGGCACACCGGACAGGGCCGGGCGATCTGGTCCGCCGTGCCGCTCCATCCCTTGACAGCCCGCCTCTGATGGGCGGCCATCCGGGGAATGCCCCGCATGATGTGGATGCCGAATTTCAGCCCCAGAGAGTGAATATAGTCCGCCAGAGGGCCGAAGCCCGCGCCGCCCCGGCTGCTGGGAAACCGCTCCGGGTCCGGAAGCAGCCGGGAATATTCGTCCATTTCCAGCTCCCCGAAGGGCAGATACTGCCACGTCTCCCTCCGGGCGTTGGGGCGGCGGGCATACCACTGGATGTCCACCACCACGTATTCCCAGCCACAGGGCCGCAGGTGCCGGGCCATATATGCGGCGTTGGCGCGGACCTCGGCCTCCGTCACGGCGGTGTCATAGCAGTCGTAGCTGTTCCAGCCCATGGGGGGCGTAGGGGCAAAGAAATTTTTGTCCATGCCGCGCATCTCCTTTCTTCCGCAGGCGGGCGGGTTGGCCATGCCGGTCAACCCGCCCGTTCTGCACTTGATGGAGCCGAACAACCGGAAAAATCCGGCCCAAAACTTTCAGGAAACCCCTGCCAGGCAAAACAGGGAATTCCTGAAAGCTCCTGCGGTTCTGCGGCGGCCACATGGATTGTCCGCGCAGAATCCGATGTCGCATGACCACTCCGCGAAGGATTGCGAAGCGATCCTTTCAGCGTCTGACGCGCCGAAGACGGGCTGCCGGCCGCTGATACGTTTTCTTGCAGAAAGAAGTATCAGCGCATTACGGCTGCCTGCCGATATAGGCCAGAATGCCGCCGTCCACGTAGAGGACGTGGCCGTTGACGAAGTTGGAGGCGTCGGAGGCCAGGAACACCGCCGGGCCCGCCAGATCCTCCGCCTCGCCCCAGCGGCCCGCCGGGGTCTTGGCGATGATGAACTGGTCGAAGGGGTGGCGGCTGCCGTCGGGCTGGCGCTCCCGCAGGGGCGCGGTCTGGGGCGTGGCGATGTAGCCGGGGCCAATGCCGTTGCACTGGATGTTGGCCGAACCGTACTCCGAGCAGATGTTCCGGGTGAGCATCTTCAGTCCGCCCTTGGCGGCGGCGTAGGCGGAGACGGTCTCCCGGCCCAGCTCGCTCATCATGGAGCAGATGTTGATAATTTTCCCGTGGCCCTTCTTCAGCATCCCGGGGATCACCGCCTTGGCGCAGATGAAGGGGCCCACCAGGTCGATGTCCACCACCTGCCGGAACTCCTCCGCGCTCATCTCCGTCATGGGGATACGCCGGATGATGCCCGCGTTGTTGAACAGGATGTCCACGCCGCCCAGATCGGCCTCGATCTTCGCCACCAGGTCCTTTACCTGGGCCTCGTCGGTGACGTCGGCGATGTAGCCCCTGGCGTCAACGCCCTTGGCGGCGTAATCCGCCAGGGCCTTGTCCAGATGCTCCTGGCTGCGGCAGTTGAAGGCGATCTTCGCCCCCGCGTTCGCCAGCGCCTCCGCCATGGCGAAGCCGATGCCGTAGGCACCGCCGGTGACCAGAGCCACCCTGCCCTCCAGACTGAATAATTTCTGCATATCCATTTTGTTAAAAACCTCCTTGCTCAGCGCAGTTCCGGAATGGGGATGTTGTCCATGTCGTCAAAGGCCTGGTTCTCGCCGCCCATGGCCCAGATGAAGGTGTAGCTGCCCGTGCCGCAGCCGCAGTGGATGGACCAGGAGGGGGAGATGACCGCCTCGTAGTTCTGCATGACGATGTGCCGGGTCTCCTGTCCCTGCCCCATCATGTGGAAGACCACGTTGCCCTCGGGGATGTTGAAGTAGGTGTAGACCTCCATCCGGCGCTCATGGGTGTGGGCGGGCATGGTGTTCCAGACGCTGCCGGGGGACAACCGGGTCAGACCCATGGAGAGCTGGCAGGTTGGCAGCACGTCGGGGTGGATGAACTGGTTGATGACCCGGGCATTGGCGGTCTCCGCCGCGCCGCAGGGACGCTTGGCGGCGTCGGCGAACTTCAGCAACCGGGTTTCATAACTCCGGTGAGCGGGGGCGGACACCAGGTAGAACCGGGCGGGATTGGAACCGTCATCGCTGGCGAAGACGACTTCCTTTGCCCCCATGGTGATATACAGGCAGTCCTCGAAGCCCATTTCATATTTGGTTCCGTCCACAGTGACGGAGCCCGCGCCGCCCAGGTTGAACACGCCGGCCTCCCGGCGCTCCAGGAAGAAGCTGGTGCCGAAGTTGGCCCATACGTCGATGCCCTGATCGATGGGCACCTCCTTCGTCACCGGCATGACACCCAGCACCACCATGCGGTCCACATGGGAGTAGGTGGCCTTCACCTGGTCGGGCTCATACAGATTCTCGATGAGAAACTCCTTCCGGAGCTCCCCGGTGGTGTAGCGCCTGACGTCGTTGGGGTTGGCGGAATAGCGAATGTCCATTGTATTACCATCCTTTTATATAAAATCTGCATTTTGAGGGAGCTGCAGCCCGGCGTTCAGCGTCTGATTCCGCTTGCGGTATTGGGAGGGCGACATCCCGATATGCTTCTGGAAAACCCGGTTGAACTGGGAAAAGCTGGCGAAGCCGCAGGACAGGGCCGCCTCCGTAATGGGAATCCGGGTGTTGATGAGCAGGGACTGAATGTTCCGTACCCTGGTCATCTGGATGTAGTCCGTCAGAGTGAAGCCGGTCACGTCCCTGAACTGGTGGGACAGATAGCAGCTGCTGATATAGAAGTTCTGCGCAAGGGCGTTCAGGGAGAGGTCCTCCGAATAGTGGGCATGGATATAGCTGGTGACGGAATAGATCTTTTTCTCCATGGGGGACATTTCCGATTTATTGGTGTATTTGTTGTGCTCCTGATTGAGGAACAGCAGCGTGAGAAACTCGGTGAACTTCAGGTGGATAATCAGGTCCCGCATGGGGTCCGTCTTCTGGGCCAGCAGAAAAATGTCGTTGAGCTTGCTGAAGATCTTCTTTTGCAGGTCCATGTCAAAGCGGAAAATGGGGACCTTCCGGTGAAAGAGACCCAGCAGCTGCTCGTACTCGTTGGACAGTCCGTTGACGTGCCGGGGAAGGCTGAACTGAATAATCAGCCGCTTGCAGGGCGCGCCCGGCGGATACTGGGACCGGTGGAGCACGTTGGGGGGAATCCCGATGATGTCGAAGGGCTCCAGGTCGTAGGGATTGCCCTCCAGCAGGTGCTTGGTGTTGGGGCACATCATGATACACAGCTCGTAGAAGGTGTGGAAGTGCTGGAACTGCATGTTTTTCGCTTCCGTGCGCACGTCATAGTCGAAGAAGTAGAACAGCGTGTCGCTTTCCCCGTTGACCCGGATGAAATATTTGTCCTGATAGAGCAGCAGATTGTGAATCAGCATGAACCGCCCTCCTCCTCCGGAAGGGAGCCGCTGCAGTTCACCAGGCGGAAGGGCGCGTCCATCAGACGCTCCATCTCCGTATCGGTGCGGAAGGCGCAGCCGCGGAAGACAAGGCCGCTGGCATTTTGGGCGAAAACGCAGGTAAGCGCCCGTTCCGTACAGGCCGGCCCGGCGCAGGGGCGCAGGTCATGAAAGCCCGTTTCGTAGTCCGTGTCCCGGCGCAGGCGCAGGGACACGCCGTCAAAGACGACATCGGAAATCAGCCCCGGCTCCTCTCCGTACACCAGGATCCCGTTCTCGCTCTCGCAGAAAATGTTGCTGAAGCGCACGCCGCGGACGGCCCCGGGCTCCGCCCCTTCTTTGCGCCGGAGGACCGTGACGGCGATGGGCTCCGCACAGCCCCAGTACACGTCCGGATGAAACAGCCGGGTGTCGATGGTGATATTGTGGAACAGTACGTTCTCCACGCAGCCCCCGTCCCTGATCTGAAGGGAGATGCCCCGGTTGGAGCGGCTGATGGCGCAGTTTTCCACCACGATGTTCCGGAAGGCGTCCTCGCTCTCGCTGCCGAACTTGATGGCGGCGCTGGTGGAGATCAGCGTACAGCCCGTCACGGTAATGTTTTCGCAGGGGCCGTAATCCATGGCGGCGGCGGTATTTTTAAAGACGATGCAGTCGTCCGCACACTGGATATGGCAGTTGGCGATCCGCACGTTCCGGCAGTGATCCGGGTCGATGCCGTCGCAGTTGGCCATCTTCAGATTGTTCAGGATGCGGATCCCGTCGATGAGCACGTCCCGGCAGCCTGCCATGTGGACGGTCCAGAAGGCGCTGCGGGAGAGCGTCACGTCCCGGATGGTCAGGCGGGAGACGTTTTCCAGAAACAGCATGGGCGCCCGGGGGTAGAAGGACCCCTCGATATGCCACGCCGTGGCCTCGCCGTAAAAGAGCTCTTCGTTGCCGTCGATCCGCCCCAGCCCGGTGATGGCCAGGTCCTCGCAGTCCCTGGCGCAGAGGAAGAAATGGGTGGGCGCGCCGGCGTACTCGCAGTTTTCATAGGAGGGAACGGTCATTTTCTCCGGCGGGCCGCCGTCGGAGAGCCGGTAATCCTCCAGCCGGCCGCTTCCCATCAGCACCGCCCCCATTTCCAGGTGCAGCTCCAGATGGGAGCGGAGGACCAGCGCGCCGCTGCGGAACACCCGTCCCCCCGGAAGGACCACCCGCCCGCCGCCCGCCGCGCAGCAGGCGTCCACCGCTGCCTGTATCGCGGCGGTATCGTTGGTCTCGCCGTTTCCCACCGCGCCAAAATCCAGTACGTTACAGTCCATAACGGGCTCCTTTCCGGGAAAATTCCGACAGCATTCCGCCCCCATTCTAGCATGCCTTCAGGGAAATAGCAACAGCATATTGTATTTCATTCGGCAAGAATCAATACTTTTGACCACTTTAAACAAAAACAGACCGGCAAAGTTGTGCATAATTAATATTACCGGAGTTTTTTCACAGGAAAAAAAGCAAAATACGCAATGTAAGAAAGTGAAAAAGACAATTTATGCGTAGTAACCGTCCGCAATCACAGGTATGATGAACATATCCCGCCCGCGCCAACGGGCGTTTATTGGGCAAATCAAATAAATTTGTGGGAGGACAATATGGGAAAGTTTAAGAAGTGGATGTCCCTTGCGCTTGCAGCCGTCATTTGCATCGGAATGCTGGCCGCCTGCGGCGGAAACAGCAATCCGCCGGTGGATTCGCAGCAGCCCGGTACCTCGACCCCCGACCCGGCCCCCGAACAAACCCCCGATCCCGCGCCTGAGACCCCGGAACCCGACGCAGAGGGTTACTCCGAGTCTCCGTACATCACCGCGCTTGGCACTTATGGCAAGGTGGAGGACCGCCTCCCCGTTGCCGACGATATCATGGTAGAGACTGTCAACGCCGCCGGAGAGCCTCTGGCCATCGGCGTGTTCGGCGGCGAGCTCAGGCGCAGCGCCGGCGGCGGCAACTGGGACGCCGGCAAGCCCATTGAGGAAGGGCTGTTCCGCTTCAACACCAGCGCCGGGATCGAGCCCAACGTGGCGAAGGGATTTGAAGTCAGCGACGACGCCACCGTCTACACCATCCACCTCCGGGAGGGGATGAAGTGGTCCGACGGCGAGCCCTTCACCGCCGAGGACTGTGTGTGGTTCTATAACGTGGTCTGCCTCAACAAGCTGGACGGCAAGGGCGTGCGGAACTGCCACAAGGACGCCAACGGCGACCCCGCCGTGGTGGAGAAGGTGGACGACACCACCTTTACCGTCACCTTCGGCACCCCCAAGTACGACTTCATCGAGGCCCTGACCGTGGACCTGAAGTGGCACTACGCCCCCAAGCACATCTTTGAGGACATCTGCCAGAAGATCCTGGACGGCGATGAGGCCGGCGCCATTGCCGCGGGCAAGGAGCTGACCGGCGTGGAGTTCTCCGACACCGGCGCTCTGGGCAAGGAGACCCTGTATTACTTCTGGAACTACTCCGGCATCCCCACCCTGAACCCCTACGTGCTGTCCACCGAGGACGGCAAGGACAATATCAAGGGCGAGTACTACGAGTTCGTCCGCAACCCCTACTACTGGAAGACCGATGCCAACGGCCAGCAGCTGCCCTACATGGACAAGATCATCTACACCACCGTACAGAACGTGGACCAGGAGCTCATGCTCCTGCTGGACGGCACCGTGGACTACCAGACCATCGCCGTGCAGGACGCCCCCACCGTTCTGGAGGCCGAGCAGACCTCCGGCACCAGGATCAACCTGTATGAGTGGTCCGGCGTGGACTGGGGCAGCCCCGCCCATCAGCTCCACCTGAATCTTGGCATCGCCGATGCCAATAAGAACGCCCTGTTCAACAACGCCGACTTCCGTCAGGCCATCTCCATCTGCGTGGACCGCACGGCCCTTGCCTCCGCCCTGACCGACGGCTGGCAGGAGGGCGGTCAGGCCGCTCCGCAGGAGGGCACCCTGGGCTACAACGAGGTGTGGGCCAAAAAATGGACGGAGTACGACGTGGAGAAGGCGAAAACCCTCTTCGAGAGCGCCGGTCTGGTCATGGGCGGCGACGGCTTCTATGATTTTGCCGACGGCACCGACTTCGAGCTGAACATTGTCTCCGTGGCCGAGCTGAACGCCGCCGAGACCTTCGCCCTGCTGGATACCTATTACCGCGCCGCGGGCATCAAGTGCAACTTCCGGGATTATGACCGCAGCTATATCGACAACGAGCTGATGGCCGGTTCTCTGGAGTGCATGCTCTATC
This sequence comes from uncultured Oscillospiraceae bacterium, assembly GCA_910587505.1. Lineage (GTDB taxonomy): Bacteria > Bacillota > Clostridia > Oscillospirales > Oscillospiraceae > Pelethomonas. The sequence continues at coordinate 13,206 of CAJULD010000041.1, forward strand.
CCGTCACCCCCATCGGCGATGTGTCCATCGCCCTCAAGCCCAACTCCATGGTTCCCGGCTACGCCACCAACGTGGCATGGTACGGCATCATGGCGAAGGACACCGCCACCGGCGATCTGCTGGAGCTCATCAATCTGAAGGAAGAGCTGGATAAGACCGCCGATCCCGACGGGCGCAACGAGATCGTTGCGAAGATGCTGAAGCTCCACGAGGAGAACCAGTGGACCATCGGCTATGTGGCCGCCACCCCCACCCTCCACGCCGTCAACGACCGCATCAAGAACTTCCCCGACGGTCTGGTGTGGTCCGACATCTATCGTGACATGGGCATTGCCCACTGCCAGTGCTGGTTCATTCAGGAGTAATCCCCAGGGCATTCCAACACATACGTACCGGCCTCTCCGGGGAACGGACCGCCAGCGGTCCCGTTCCCCGGAGAGCCCCGGCAAACTCACGCATCATCGAATGACGCGGGAGGCTGCTTCTCCCTCTTGGAAAGCGCCTCCCGCGTTGTTATGGAACCTGTATTCACAACCGCCCCGCCTCAGACCATCCGGCATCCCCCGGTTATGAATGCAGGTTCATAGACAGACTTGAAAGGACGTGCGGAAATGCTCAAATACATAGGCAAACGGCTCCTTCTCTTTATCCCCACCATTTTCATCATCTCCGTGGTGATCTTCTTCATCATCCAGCTGCCCCCCGGAGACTACGCCACCTCCTACGCCGCCGCCATGGCGGCGGAGGGCGAGATCCTCACGCCCGAGCAGATTCAGGATCTGCGGGTCCAGTTCGGCCTGGATAAGCCCTGGTACGTTCAGTATTTCAACTGGATGACGGATATCATTACCAGGGGCGACTTCGGCTACTCCTTTGAATACGGGCGGGACGTCTGGGACGTCATTGCCCAGTACCTGCCCCTGACGCTGGGCATCTCCTTTGTGATTCTGGTCTTCCAGTACGCGGTGAGCCTGCCCATCGGCATCTACTGCGCCAATCACCAGTATTCCGTGGGGGACTATATCTGGTCCTTCATCGGCTTTATCGGCACGGCCACGCCCAATTTCCTGCTGGCCATTCTGGTCATGTACTTTATCTATGTGAAGACGGGCGCCATGTATCTGGGGCTTTTCAGCACGGAGATGCTCCAGAATGGTATGCGGCCCGAATACATTCCGGAATTTTTGGGCCGGTGCCTGATTCCCATTCTGGTCATCGGCACCTCCGGCACATGCAGCATCATCCGTACCGTCCGGGCCCAGATGCTGGACGAGCAGGCCCGGCAGTACACTCTGACTGCCCGGGCCAAGGGCTGCTCCGAGGCCACCATCACCTATAAATACTGCCTGCGGGCGGCTATGAACCCGGTGGTCTCCGGCCTTTCCGGCGCGCTGCGCACGATCTTCTCCGGCTCCACCGTGTCGGCCATCGTCATGAATATGGCCATCCTGGGCCCCGTGCTGCTGGCGGCCCTGAAATCCCAGGATATGTATCTGGCGGGCACCATCGTTCTGGTTCAGGCCATTCTGGTGGTGGTGGGCACCCTCCTCAGCGATATCGCCCTGGCCTGGCTGGATCCCCGGATCCGGTTCTCGGAAAGGAGTTGAGCACATGGCTGTTTTTAAGAAAAAGAAGGCCCGGAATGACGAGTCCCGCTATATGGCTTCCCAGTGGAAGCTGATGTGGATCAAGCTGAAAAAGCACAAGCTGGCGAAATTCAGCATGGTTGTTCTGGCGATTTTGTACCTTGGCGCGCTGTTTGCGGACTTCCTGGCCCCCTATGGACTGGAGGACTTCACCGGCCTTTACAAGGACACCGCGCCCACCAGGGTCTACTGGCGGGACGAGGACGGCGGCTTCTCCCGCCCCTACGTCTACAAGCTGCAGAAGGTCAACGATAAAAAGACCTACACCGTTATCACCACCGAGGATACGTCCGAAAAGTATTATGTGAAGTTTTTCGCCAGGGGGCCGGAGTATAAGCTCTTCGGCTTCATCCCCTGCGACGTGCACCTGTACGGGCTGGTGGACGGGCAGGGCGTGCCCAACACGGAGGCCCGCATCAACATTTTCGGTGCGGACAGCGTGGGGCGGGACATCTTCTCCCGCATCCTGTACGGCAGCCGGGTGTCCCTGACCATCCCCTTCGTGTCCGCCGCCATCAGCTTCGTGCTGGGCATTCTGCTGGGCGGCATCTCCGGCTACTTCGGCGGCTGGGTAGACAATCTGATCCAGCGTATCATCGAGGTCATTTCCGCCATTCCCAGCATCCCGCTGTGGCTGGCCCTGTCCGCCGCCATTCCTCCGGGGATCTCCGTGACGGCCATGTACCTGTATATCACCATCATACTGTCCTTCATCGGGTGGACCGGTCTGGCCCGCACGGTCCGCGGGCGGTTCATCGCCCTGCGGAAGGAGGACTTCGTCATGGCCGCCAGACTGGCGGGCGTCAGCGATTTCAAGATCATCGTCAAGCACCTGGTTCCCGGCTTTCTGAGCTACCTCATTGTCAGCCTCACCCTCGGCATCCCCGGCTCCATTCTGGGCGAGACCTCCATGAGCTATCTGGGCCTGGGCATGAAGGCCCCCGCCACCAGCTGGGGCGTGCTGCTCAAGGAGACCGAGGCCCTGGCGACCGTGGCCCAGTGCCCCTGGAAGATGATCCCGCTGATCTTCGTCGTTGTCACCGTCCTGGCCTATAACTTCCTGGGCGACGGCCTGAGAGACGCGGCGGATCCCTACAAGTAAGCGCAGAAAGGAGCGCGTATGATGGAAAACGAAGCGCGTAAGAATGATACCATCATTCAGGTAAAGGACCTGAAGGTCAATATCCGGACCGACGACGGCATCCTGACTGCCGTCCGGGGCGTCAATTTCGAGATCAGGAAGGGCGAGACCCTGGGCCTGGTGGGCGAGTCCGGCTGCGGCAAGAGCCTGACCAGCAAGGCCATTCTGGGTATCAACGATAAAAAGTGCGCGGCGGAGGGCGAGATCATTTTCGACGCCGAAGGTCTGGGCCGGACGGATCTGCTGAAGCTGAAGCCCAGAGGGGAGGAGATCCGCTCCGTCCGGGGCAGGCAGATCTCCATGATCTTCCAGGAGCCCATGGTGGCATTCTCCCCCATGTATACCATCGGAAACCAGATCAACGAGGCCACCCTGCTGCACATTACCAAAAACAGGAAGAAAGCCAGGGAGATATCCCTGGGCGTGATGAAAAAGGTGGGCATCGCCAATGCGGAGAAGCGGTACGACCAGTATCCCCACGAGTTCTCCGGCGGCATGCTCCAGCGGGCTCTCATCGCCATGGCCCTGGTGTGCAACCCCAGGCTGCTCATCGCCGACGAGCCCACCACCGCCCTGGATGTGACCATCCAGGCCCAGATCCTCGAGCTGATGAAGGAGCTCCAGAAGGACTTCGGCATGTCTATCCTGTTCATCACCCACGACCTGGGCACCGTAGCCCGGATGTGCGACCGGGTGGCGGTGATGTATCTGGGGCGGATCGTGGAGTCCGCCACATCCCTGGAGATTTTCAAAAATCCCCTGCACCCCTATACCAAAGGCCTCATTGGCTCCGTTCATAAAATCGGCACCAAGAATCAGGAGAAGCTGTTCTCCATCGAGGGCACTGTGCCGCTGGCGCTGAATCTGCCCGCCGGGTGCGGCTTTTACGAGCGGTGCAGTCAGCGCATCGAGGGCGTGTGCAACGTATACGATCCCACGCTGGTCCAGACGGGCCGGGAGCATCAGGTGGCGTGCTTCGCCTGCACCGGCTGTCCCGGACAGGACGGGTGCGCCAGGGAAGGAGGGAACGACGCGTGAACGGAAAAAAACAGATTCTGGACGTACAGCATATCCATATGCGCTTCAACTCCAAGGGCGTCTGCGTCCGGGCGGTTGCCGACGTGAGCTTCACGGTGGACGAGGGCGAGACCATCGGCATCGTGGGCGAGTCCGGCTGCGGCAAGACCACCCTGGGACGGTGCATCGTCCGGGCCTATGAGCCCTCTGAGGGAGAGGTCTTCTATACCGCCGGGGATGGGGAGAAGGTCAATTTCACCCGGATCGACGCAAAGACCATGAAAAAGTACCGCAAGGAGATCCAGATGATCTTCCAGGACCCCTATTCCTCCCTGGATCCCCGTATGACGGTCTATGACATCATCAGGGAGCCCCTGGCGGCCAACTTCCCCAGGATGCCCAAAGCCGAGATGGACCGGCGCATTATGGATATCGCCGCCAGGGTGGGGCTGAACACCTCCTACCTCATGCGCTACCCCCACGCCTTCTCCGGCGGCCAGCGGCAGCGCATCGGCATTGCCCGGGCGCTGGTGCTGAACCCCAGGGTCATCGTCTGCGACGAGTCCGTCTCCGCCCTGGACGTGTCCATTCAGGCCCAGGTCATCAACCTCCTCCACGATCTGCAGAAGGAACTGAACCTGACCTATCTGTTCATCAGCCACGACCTGTCGGTGGTGGAGTACATTTCCGACAAGGTGGGCGTGATGTATCTGGGGAAGCTGGTGGAGTACGCGCCCACCAGGGAGCTCTACAGCCACCCCCTGCACCCCTATACGGAGAGCCTTCTTTCCGCGGTGCCCGTGGCGGACCCGGAGGTGCAGATGGAGCGCATCCCCCTGGAGGGCGAGATTCCCAATCCGGCCAGCCCGCCCGGCGGCTGCTATTTCCACACCCGCTGCCGCTACTGCACCAGGCAGTGCGAGCAGGCGGCCCCGGAGTACCGGGAGCTGGCGCCGGACCACTTTGTGGCGTGCCACCGGGCGGAGGAGCTGATGCTGAAGGGGTTCCAGTATGAGTAAAAAACTGATTATCTTCACCGACAGCGGAGACACCATCATCAACGAGGCCACGGAGGTCCGGGACGGGCGGGGCATTGTCCAGGAGGCGGAGCTGATCCCCGGCGCAGGCGAGGTGCTCCGGCAGCTCCACGAGGAGGGCTTCACCATCGCGCTGGTGGCCGACGGGGAGTGGGAATCCTTTCAGAACGTGTACCGGAAAAACGGGCTGGGCGGCTGCTTTGACGCCTGGATCGTGTCGGAAAAGGTGGGCAGGCAGAAGCCGGCGGCGGTGATGTTCGAGACCGCCTTCCGGCTGCTGGGCCTTACGGAGGCCGACAGATCCCGCGTCGTCATGATCGGCAACAACCTGAAAAAGGACGTGGCGGGCGCAAACCGGCAGGGATTGACCTCCATCTGGCTGGACTGGTCCCCCCGGTACTTCCACAGGCTGGAGGAGCCCGACTGGCAGCCGGACTACACGGTGAAAACGCCGGCGGAGCTGCTGCCGCTGCTCCACGAACTCAATAGAAAGCTGGAAGAATAGAAGTTGAGGTCCCTTATGGAAAAAAATGAAAATCGAGCGGAGATCGAAAGAAAGCTTTCCAGGCTGATCGACGCCTTCTGCCCGATCCTCTATGAGGACGACGAGATCTTCCTGAAGAACATGGAGGGCAGAAATCTGGCGGGGGACGACGTCCGCCGCTACCAGCACTGGGAGTGGACCCAGGGCGTGGGAGTGTACGGCCTGTGGAAACTGTTTGAAAAGACCGGTGAGGAAAAGTATCTGGATCTGCTGGTCAAGTATTTCGACCGGCAGCTGGACACCGGATTTCCGGCGCTGAACGTGAATACCGCCGCCCCCTTTCTCGCCATGTCCTACGTGGGCGAGCATCTCCACAGCGAGCGGTATCTGGGCCCCTGCCGGGAAAGCGCGAGGCAGATCATGGAGCGCTTCCCCCGGACGGAGGAGGGAGGGTTGCAGCACATGACCTCCGACACCCTCAACGACCAGGAGCTGTGGGACGACACCCTGTTCATGTCGGTGCTGTTCCTGGCCAACATGGGGCGGATCGAGAGGAAGCAGGCATATATCGACGAGGCCCGGTATCAGTTCCTGCTTCATGCCAAGTATCTGGCGGACCGGGAGACCGGGCTGTGGTACCACGGGTGGACCTTCCACGGGCGGCACAACTTTGCACGGGCCTTCTGGGGCCGGGGAAACTGCTGGATCACCATCTCCATACCGGAGTTCCTTCAGATCGCCCCGTGCAGCGGGCCGGTGAAGCGGACGCTGACGCAGCTGCTGGTAAACCAGGTCGAGAGCCTGCGGAAATATCAGAGCGAGTCCGGCATGTGGCACACGCTCATCGACGACAGGGACTCCTATGTGGAGGCCAGCGCCAGCTGCGGCTTCGCCTACGGCATACTGCGGGCGGTGCGCACGGGCCTCATCGACAGGGAGTATGAGGCCGTGGCCCGGAAGGCGCTGAGGCCGGTTCTGGAGTGCATCGGCGGCGACGGCGTGGTGCATCAGGTGTCCTACGGCACGGCCATGGGAAGGGAGAGCAAGGAGTTCTACCGGAGCATCCCTATCAGGCCCATGCCCTACGGACAGGCGCTGGCGATGCTGTTTTTGATTGAATGTCTGGAAACTGAGGCGTAGAAAAGGATGAACATTGGCAGGCAGTGGGAGGACCGGCTCCGGATCTGGTCGGAGCAGTTTGAAAAGCACTGGTTTGTGCGGTACGTGCCGCTGAATCTCTCCTGCTTTACCACCATGGAAAGGCTGGCTCCTGGCGAAGCGGTCAAGGGCCGGTTTTTCCCCGCTCCGGTGGGAACGCGATGGGGGAAGAAGTGGGAGTACGGGTGGTTCCGCACCCGCGCCGTCATTCCGGAAGAGCTGGCGGGAAAGCGTGTGGTCATCACGTTGGGCGCCGGGCCGGAGATGCTGGTATGGGTCAACGGCCGTGAGGCGGGCTCCATCGACCGGCGGCACAGATACATCACCCTCTCCCGCGAGGCGGAGGCGGGGGCGGTCTACGATATTTGCGCGGAGTGCTACGCGGGACACGGCCCCCGGCGGGAGGACGCGGGCCCCGTGGGACCGGAGGAGGTGACGGTCCCGGAGCCGCCGGAGGCCCAGGTTGTGGTGGCGGAGTCCTGGCTGGGGGAGTGGAACGAGACGCTGTTTCAGGCGGCCATGGACTATCAGACCCTCTACAGTCTTCTCCGGCAGCTGCCGGAGAAGAGCCTGCGGGCCATGAAGATCGTCGAGGGACTGAAGAAATTCACGTATACGGCGGACTTCGAGCTGCCGGAGGCGGAGCTGACCGCCAGCGTGGCGGAGGCGGACGCGTATCTGCAGCCCCTTCTGGCCTGCCGGAACGGCTCCACCGCGCCGGAGTTCACCATCTTCGGCCAGTCCCATCTGGATCTGGCCTGGCTGTGGCCGGAGGAGGAGACCATCCGGAAGGCGGCCCGGACCTGCGCCAATCAGCTTGCGCTGATGGAGGAGTACGGGGACTACCGGTTCCTGCTGTGCGGGCCGCCGGTGCTGGAGTACCTGAAGGACTGCTATCCCGATCTGTTCCGGCGGGTAAAGGAGAAGGCCGGGGCCTTTTTCCCCGAGGGGGCGCTGTGGGTCGAGTGCGACGCGAACATCCCCTCCGGCGAGAGCCTGATCCGGCAGTTTGTCCGGGGGAAGCGCTGGTTCCGGGAGGAGTTCGGCGTGGACAGCGTCATGGCCTGGATGCCGGACACCTTCGGGTTCTCCGCGGCCCTGCCTCAGATCATGTGCAAATGCCAGGTGACCTGCTTCGCCACCCAGAAGCTCACCCGGCAGGACCCGGAAGCGGAGCGCTTTCCCTGCAACCTGTTCTGGTGGGAGGGGCTGGACGGGAGCCGGGTGCTCTCCCATCTCTTCAAGAAGAACAACGCCGTATTCACCGCCGGGGATCTGATCGTCCGGTGGGAGGAAGACCGGGTCCAGCAGGAGGGCATCGACGGACTGATGTTCCCCTTCGGCTACGGCGACGGCGGCGGCGGTCCCACCCGGGAGATGCTGGAGGCCGCCCGGCGCTGCCGGGACCTGGAGGGCGCGCCCCGGTGCCATATGGAAAGCCCGGTGAAATTCTTTGAGCGGGTCCGGCGGCAGGGCGTTGAAAACGTCTGGCGGGGTGAGCTGTATCTGGCCTGGCACCGGGGGACCCTGACCGCTCAGGCCAGGACCAAGCGGGGCATCCGGAAGGCGGAGGCCGCGCTGAAGGCGGCGGAGTACCACATGGCCCGGCGGATGCTGGCGGGGGAAGCCGTCAGGGAGGAGTGGAAGCGGGAAGCGGACCGGCTGTGGAAGCTGCTGCTTTTCAACCAGTTTCACGACATCGCGCCGGGCACCTCCATCGCCCGCGTCCATGCGCGGGCGGAGTCGGAGCTCCGGGAGGTTGTCGAAAGCTGCGGCAGGCTGCTGGAGGAAATGCTGGGCAGGCCGGGGGAGCGGATGGCCGTCTACAACCATCTGAGCTGGGCAAGGACCTTCCATGGCCGGGAGATTCCGCCCCAGAGCTGGGCGGAGCCGGGGCCGGAGGAGCCCTCCGGCGACCGGGCGTCCGTCCGATGGCTGCCGGAGGAGGGCTGCTACGAGCTGCGCAACGCCCATCTTGTCTGCCGGATCAACGCCGCCGGGGAGCTGGCCAGCGTCCGGAAGCCGGAATGTCCGAAGGAATTCCTGGCGGGCAGCGGCAACCGGTTCCTGCTGTTCAGGGACGTCAACACCTGTTACGACGCATGGGAAATCGGCAGCATGTACGAAAACCTCCCCGTGCCGCTGGAGGACGCGGTCCGGCTGGAGATGCGCGTGGAGGAGGACGGCGCGGCGCTGCTGCTGGAGAGGCGGCTGCACCGCTCCTGGCTGTCCCAGAAGATTTTTCTGGGAAACGACGCAAAGCGGCTGGACTTTATCTCCACGCTGGACTGGCGGGAGCGCCACAAGCTGCTGAAGGTGTGCTTCCCGGTGAACGTGTACGCCGACGAGGCCATGGAGGAGATCCAGTTCGGCTATGTCCGGCGGCCCACCCACCGCTCCCGGCAGTACGACAGGGACCGGTATGAGGTCTGCAATCACCGCTATACCGCGCTGGCGGACGGCGGGGCGGGGGCGGCGGTCCTCAACGACTGCAAATACGGCGTCAGCACGGCGGGCGGCGAGATCCGCCTGACCCTGATGCGCGCGCCGCTGATGCCCGACATGAGCGCGGATCAGGGGAAGCAGGAATTCACCTACTCCTTCTACCCCTTTACGGGGCCGTTTACGGACAGCGGCGTCCTGCGGGAGGCCTGCGAGCTGAACGAGCCCCCGGCGCTGGGCGCGGTCCCCGGCGGGGACCCTGGGCCGGTGTTCCTGCCCGACCGGCCCAATATTATTGTGGACACGGTCAAACCGGCGGACACGGCGGAAAACGCCCTGCTGGTCCGGGCCTACGAGGCCATGGGGATGCAGACGGAGGCCGTTTTTACCGTGGCGGACAGGGTTTGCCGGGTGGAGGAAACGGACATGCTGGAGGAGAACGGAAAAGAGCTTCCGCCGGGGAACCGGCTGAAGGTCCGCTTTGGGAGCTTTGAAATCAGGACGTTCCTGCTCTACCTTTGAGAATGGGAGGCGCCGCATGTACAAAATAGGAATCGATCTGGGAGGGACCTTCATCGCCGCGGGACTGGTGGACGCTTCCATGCGTCTGGCGGACAGGATCAGCGTCCGGACAAACGCGCCCCGGCCCATCGGGAGCATCGTCGAAGACATGGCCGCGCTGACGGAGGAGCTGATAAAGCGCGGCGGCCTGAGCCGGGCGGATATTGCCTCCGTGGGCGTGGGCGTTCCCGGCACCGCCAATCCGGACAACGGGCACATAGAGGACGCCGACAATCTTGGCTTTTCCGACACGCCCTTCGTCTCTCTGCTGGAGGAGCGGGTGCGCCTGCCGGTCCGCTTCGGCAACGACGCCAACGCGGCGGCCTGGGGGGAATACCGTACGGGAGGCTATCCCGCGGATTCCTTCGTGATGATGACCATCGGCACCGGCATCGGTGGCGGGGTCATCCTGAACGGGCGGCTCTGGGCCGGCATCAACGGCGCGGCGGCGGAATTTGGCCACATGGTCATCCGCTGCGGCGGCGCGGCCTGCAACTGCGGGCGGGCCGGCTGCTTCGAGGCCTATGCCTCCGCCACGGCCCTTATTGGGCGGGCCCGTGGGAAGATGAAGGAGGAGGAGCAGACGGCGCTGTGGCGGCTGTGCGGCGGCGACCCGGACCGCCTGGAGGCGCGGACCGTGTTCGACGGCGCGGCGGCAGGGGACGAGGCCTGCCGGGAGCTGCTGGACGATTACACCACCGCTCTGGCGGAGGGCGCGGCCAACATCATCAACATTTTTCAGCCCGCCTGCCTGTGCATAGGCGGCGGCGTGAGCCGGGCGGGAGAGGCGCTGCTGCGTCCCCTGCGGGAGAAGACGGCGGGGCTCATCTACTCCCGGAACGCGAAACGGAATACGCAAATCATCCTGGCGCGGCTGGACAACGACGCGGGCATCATCGGCGCCGCGCTGCTGGAGGAGTGAAACGCGGCATACGGGGATGCATGCACCTCTTTTTCTTAAAAAGAGGCAGAAAGGACTGTAAGATTCCACTTTTTGCCCCGCCTCTATGAAACGGTACGAGATTTTTTCCGAGGAGATCATTCAAAATGAAAGCACATTACAATCTGATGGTGCGGGACACGCAGAAGAGCGTGGAACGCTCCCTGTCAACCCAGAATCTGAAGAAAAACAGTCCCTGGTACGGCGCGTTTTCCCAGCCGGACGGCGTCTATCAGGCCAAGTATACCATCTACTGCGTGTCTTCCATGATCGCGGTTTACTGCTGCCGGGACGCGGCGTTCTGTCACAGGGAAAAGCTTTTCAGGCGGATCCTGCTGGGGCTGGACTACGTGGACCGGGTGCAGCACGGGAACGGACTGTTCGACTATGTGACCTGCAACTTCTTCTCCGCGCCGGACACCGCTTTCTGCATTGTCAAGATCATTCCCCATCTGCAATATCTGACGGCCAGGGAGGACCTCTCCCGGGAGGAGGCCCTCATCCGGGACCGGCTTCGCCGGATCATCCACGCCGGAGCCAGAGGCCTGCTGGAGGGCGGCTTCCATACGCCCAACCACCGCTGGGCCATCGCCTCCGTGCTGGCCGCCTGCGGAAAGCTGTTCGGGGAGGAGGACCTGACGGAGGCCGCCTCTGTTTATCTGAACGAGGGGATGGACTGCAACGGGGACGGGGAGTATGCCGAGAAGTCCGCGGGCAACTACAACCGGGTGAACAACGACGCCATGCTGCTGCTGTCGGAGAGCCTGGATGATCCCGCCTGGGAGCAGTGCGCCATCCGCAACCTGAAGATGATGCTGACCTACTGGGAGCCGGACGACAGCGTGTTCACCGCCAACTCCACCCGGTTTGACAGGGATCTGACGGTCTATCCGCATCCCTACTACCTGGAATATCTGTCCCTCGGCGTGCGGTACCGGATTCCGGAGTTCATCGCCATGGCCAACTATATTTTTGAGATGGTCCGGGAGAAGGGACTTGAGGCCCCGGATTTTCTGATGGAGCTGATGCTTCATCCGGAATACGTGGACTTTGAGGCGGAGACGTGCGGTATTCCCACGGATTACCGTGCATTTTACCGGGATTCCGGCATCGCCAGGGTCCGCCGGGGGCGGTACACCTATACCGTCATGAGGGACAAATCCAACTTCCTGTACGTCCACAACGGAGACATCAGGCTGGCGGTCAAAATCGGCGGCAGCTTCTGCGAGCACCGGGCCTTCCAGGCGGAGACCATGGACATGGACGAAACCGGCGCGTTCCATCTGCACCAGACCATGCGGGGCTGGTACTACCTCCCCTTCGAGGAAAAGCCGGACACCAGCGACTGGTGGAAAATGGACAATGCCAGCCGGAAAAAGAAGCTGGGCCCCGATATGGACATCGACGTGGTTATCCGGGAGACGGAGAAAGGACTGGACGTGGACATCCGGACCTCCGGCGTGGAGGGCGCGCCCTGGCGGGTGGAGCTGGCCTTCAACGGCATCCGGCGGATCTCCAACGAGCACATGACCATGCCCGTCAACGGAGACGAGGTGCTGGTGCTGCGGGATTCCGACTTCCAGGTCACCGGCGGCGCATCCTCCATGGAGGTCGGTCCGGCCTTCGGAGTCCACCATTTCACAGAGGGCAAGGAGGACAGCGAGGTAAAAACGCCCGGCGCGGCCACGGTATACATGACCGACTACACCTCCTCGTATAATAAGATTTGCAGATAATTTTAAGTGCATCTGTTTAGTA
>CAJULD010000042.1 GCA_910587505.1 uncultured Oscillospiraceae bacterium
GTAGAGGTCCATGCGCTGCTCGGGGGAGGGGACGTAGTAGTCCGGGATGTTGGCGGAGATGGTGAGATCCGCCGCGCACTCGGCGCTGGCCTTTTTCTTCTCCCCCTTCTCCTCCAGCACCGCGTCCTCCAGCAGCTGGAGGTACATGTCGTAGCCCACGGTCATCATATAGCCCGACTGCTCCGGGCCCAGCAGGTTCCCCGCTCCCCGGATCTCCAGGTCCCGCATGGCGATCTTGAAACCGGAGCCGAACTCCACGTACTCCCGGATGGCGGTGAGCCGCTTGTTGGCGATCTCCGAGAGGACCTTGCCGGGGCGGTAGGTCATGTAGGCGTAGGCCCGGCGGGCGCTGCGGCCGATGCGGCCCCGGATCTGGTGGAGCTGGGCCAGGCCCATTTTGTCCGCGTCCTCAATAATCAGCGTGTTGACGTTGGCGATGTCGATACCGGTCTCGATGATGGTGGTGCACACCAGAATCTGGGCCTCTCCCTCCACCATCTGCTGCATCACGGCGCTCAGCTGCTTTTCGTCCATCCGGCCGTGGCCTGTCGCCACCCGGACCTCCTCCCCTACCAGCCGCTGAATCTGCGCGGCGGTGGAGTCGATGGACTCGATCCGGTTGTGAAGATAGTACACCTGACCGCCCCGGCCGATCTCCCGGCGCATGGCGTCGGCAAGGAGGCTCCAGTCGTGCTCCACCACATAGGTCTGCACCGGCTGGCGGTTCTGGGGCGGCTCCTCCAGCGTGGACATGTCCCGGATGCCGGATAGCGCCATGTTCAGCGTCCGGGGAATCGGAGTGGCCGAAAGGGTCAGCACGTCCACCTGTTTGCTCATTTCCTTCAGCTTCTCCTTGTGGGATACGCCGAAGCGCTGCTCCTCGTCCACCACCAGCAGCCCCAGGTCCTTGAACGCCACGCTTTTTTGCAGCAGCTTGTGGGTCCCGATGAGCAGGTCCACCTTTCCCGCGCGCAGGTCCGCCAGAATCTGCCGGACCTGTCCCGGCGTCTGGAAGCGGCTGAGGACCCGGATTTCCACAGGAAAGGAACGGAATCGGTTGCAGGCCGTGGTAAAATGCTGCTGCGCCAGGACGGTGGTGGGGGCCAGAATGGCCGCCTGTTTGCCGTCCAGCACGCATTTCATCACCGCCCGCAGGGCCACCTCCGTCTTGCCGTAGCCCACGTCGCCGCACAGCAGCCGGTCCATGGGGACCGGCTTTTCCATGTCCTTCTTGATTTCCGCGATACACCGCAGCTGGTCGCCGGTCTCCACGTAGTCGAAGGCCTCCTCGAACTCCTGCTGCCAGGGGGAGTCAGGGGAGAAGGCGAAGCCGGGGCGGCGCTGCCGCTCGGCGTAGAGGTCGATAAGCCCTTTGGCCAGGTCTTTGGCGGCGGCCCTGGCCCTGCTCTTCTGCTTGTGCCAGTCGGAGCCCCCCAGTTTGTTGAGTCTGGCGGCGTGAACCTCGCCGTCGCTTCCCAGGCCGCCTCCTCCGATATATTTGCTGACCTGATCCAGCCCCGTGGCCGGGACATACAGACTGTCGCCGCCGGCATAGACGATCTTGATATAATCCTTTTCCACACCGTCAACCGGCATCTTCCGGATGCCCTCAAACCGCCCCACGCCGTGGGCGGTGTGGACCACCAGATCCCCCACGGAGAGATCGGCATAGCTGAGGATTTTCTGCCGGTTGTCCGCTTTGGCCCTGCGTTTGGCCTGCCTGCCGGAGGTCCGGGCCGTCAGCTGGCCCTCGGTCAGCACCGCCAGAGAAATCTGCGGATATTCCGTCCCGGCGGACAGGGCTCCCACGGACACCCGCACCTCGCCCGGTCCCGGCATTTCGCCGCACCGGAGATCCAGAGCGGTGGGAATCCCCCGGTCAAACAGCATCCGCTGAAGGCTTTTGGCGCGGGCATCGCTGCTGCAAAGCAAAAGCGTCCGGTATCCGGCGGAGCGGTAATGCTCCATGTCCGCGGCGGCGGTCTCGATGCTGCCGCCGTAGGCGCTCAGCTGCTTGGCGGTAATGGAGAGCAGCGTTCCGGGGGGCAGGGGATACCGGGAGGTGGGCAGGGACTCCAGCATGCACACCGCAAATTTCTCCAGATACTCCAGCCACTCGTTCTGGCTCAGCAGCAGGGCGGTCAGGTCGCCCTCCTTCTCTCCGGCGGCCAGCAGGGACTCGGTGTCCTCCCTGGCCTGCCACAGCACGTTCTTTACCCGCTCGCCCACCCGGCCCGTCTCGCTCAGGCAGAGCAGCGCGTGACCGGGCAGATAGTCAAAGACCGTTCCCCGCTCCCCGCCCGGCAGCAGCTCCACAGCCGGCAGCAGCAGCGCCGCATCCTGATTTTTCGTCCGGCGCTGGGACAGAATGTCGAAAGAGCCCAGAGAGTCGATTTCATCGTCGAAGAACTCGCACCGCACCGGCTCCTCCATCAGGGGGGAAAACACGTCCAGGATGCCGCCCCGCAGGGCAAACTGCCCCACGCCCTCCACCTGATCGGCCCGGCTGTAGCCGGCGTCCGTCAGCTGCCGGCAAAGACCGTCCAGGTCGTACCGGCCTCCGGTTTCCAGCCGGATGGCGGCGGAGCGCAGCTTCTCCGGCGGACTGGTTTTCTGGAGCAGGGCCTCGACGGTGGCCACCACCACGCCGCCGTTGCCGGAGGCCAGCTCGTACAGGGCGGCAATCCGGCTCTGCTCCCACTGCCGGGAAATCACGGTGCCCGCCCGGACGAAGAGCTCTCTGGCGAAGAGGCGGACCGCCGGTCCGGCCCTGCCGTCCAGCAGGATGGCGAGATCCGAGGCCAGCCGCTCCGCCTCGCTTTCGTCAGCGCAGACCATAACCAGGGGACGGCCCGTCCGCATGGCCGCCGCGGCAGCGATCTGCGCCCGGTGAACGCCGCCCAGACCGGTGACGGCGGCCGGGCAGCCGCCGCCCTCGATGGCCGCCGCCAGCGCCTCCATTTCCGGTATCGTGAGAAGAATTTCCAATAAACGCTCCATAGCTGCTCCTTGCCGCGGCGGCTCCCGCCGCCGGTATCATATAAAAACGCAGGAAAAGGCCCACGCCTTCTCCGTGCGGGACAGGCGTGTGCCGTCTTTATCTATCTGTTATCCTATCGGGTTTTTCCCCGTTTGTCAAGCCCTTCTGCAGCCCGTAAAAGTATGCCTGCCGCTGCGCGGCGGTGGAGCGCTGAAGGGACGTACTGCCCTTTGGAATCCCTGCATTGCGCGGGGCACCTGACTCTGGGGCAGCCCCAGGAGGGGGCCGGAGCCCAGACATAAGACAAACGTTCTTTTTCCCCTTGCCAAACCGGAAAATCTTTGTTATACTGAATCTTACGCAATTCAGGGCATGTTTCATGAATGAAAGCAGGCCCCGGCATCGGAGGAAACCATGGCAGCAGAAAAGAAGCAGAACTACGACAACGACTCCATCAGCGCCCTGAAAGGGGCCGACCGGGTGCGGAAGCGTCCGGGCGTGATCTTTGGCTCCGACGGACTGGAGGGCTGTGAGCACGCCGTATTTGAAATATTATCCAACTCCATTGACGAGGCGCGGGAGGGCCACGGCAAGCTCATCACCGTCACCCGCTATCTGGACCACAGCGTGGAGGTGGAGGACCAGGGTCGGGGCTGTCCCGTGGACTGGAACGAGAAGGAGAAGCGCTGGAACTGGGAGCTGGTGTTCTGCGAGCTCTACGCCGGAGGAAAGTACGGCAACAACGAGGGGGAAAATTACGAATACTCCCTGGGGCTGAACGGTCTGGGCTCCTGCGCCACCCAGTATTCCTCGGCCTGCATGGACGTAACGGTCTGGCGGGACGGCTTTGAGTACCAGCTGCACTTCAAAAAAGGCGAGGTAGTGGGTAAAAAGGGCCAGGAGCTGGAGAAAACGCCTCTGACCCGGCGGAAAACCGGCACCCGCACCCGCTGGCTCCCGGACCTGGAGGTCTTCACCGACATCAACATCCCGCCGGAATACTTCGCCGGAGTGATGCGGCGGCAGGCGGTGGTCAACGCGGGGGTCACCTTCCGGCTACGGGTGGAAATTTCCGCCGGGAAGTTTGAGACCACCGAATTCCTCTATGAAGACGGCATCACCGGCTATGTGAAGGAGCTGGCCGGGGAGGGCACGCTGACGGAGCCCGTCTTCTGGGAGAGCGAGCGTCGGGGCCGGGACCGGGCCGACAAGGATGAGTACAAGGTCAAGCTCAGCGCGGCCTGCTGCTTTTCCAACAAAACGGCAGTGATCGAACACTACCACAACTCCAGCTGGCTGGAGCACGGAGGCAGCCCGGAAAAGGCAGCCAGATCAGCCTTTGTGAGCGCCGTCGATGCCTGGCTGCGGCAGAACAGCAAATACCAGAAGAGCGAAAGCCGGATCACCTGGGCGGATATTGAAGACTGTCTGGTGCTGGTCACCAGCAACTTTTCCACCCAGACCAGCTACGAGAACCAGACCAAGAAGGCCATTACCAACAGGTTTGTCCAGGATGCCATGGCGGAATTCCTGAAAAGCCGGCTGGAAATCTATTTCATTGAGAATCCCACCGACGCCCAGCGGATCGGAGAGCAGGTGCTCATCAACAAGCGGTCCAGGGAGCAGGCGGAAAAGGCCCGGCTGAACGTGAAGAAGAAGCTCTCGGGGTCCATTGACATTGCCAACCGGGTGCAGAAATTCGTGGATTGCCGCACCCGGGACGTGAGCCGCCGGGAAATCTACATCGTAGAGGGCGACAGCGCCCTGGGCAGCGTGAAGCTGAGCCGGGACGCGGAGTTCCAGGGGATCATGCCGGTTCGGGGGAAAATTCTCAACTGTCTGAAGGCGGACTACGCCCGGATTTTCAAAAGCGAGATCATCACGGACCTGATGAAGGTGCTGGGCTGCGGGGTAGAGGTGCAGAACAGGCACGTGAAGGATCTGAGCACCTTTGACCTCAATAACCTGCGGTGGAACAAGGTGATTATCTGCACCGACGCGGACGTGGACGGATACCAGATCCGGACGCTGATACTGACCATGCTGTACCGCCTGTGCCCCACGCTGATTCAGGAGGGGTATGTGTATATCGCCGAGTCGCCGCTGTTTGAGATCAACTGCGGGGAGAAGACCTGGTTTGCCTACTCCGAGAAGGAGAAGGCGGAGGTTGTCAAAAAGCTGGAGGGAAAGAAATACAAGATCGACCGCTCCAAGGGGTTGGGCGAGAACGACCCGGATATGATGTGGCTGACCACCATGAACCCGGAGACCCGGCGGCTTATCAAGGTGATGCCCACCGACGCGGAGGCCACCAGCTATATGTTTGATCTTCTGGAGGGGAACAACCTTCAGGGGAGGAAGGAGCATATCGCCAAGGAGGGGCACAGATTTCTGGATCTGGCGGATATATCCTGAAAACAGCCAGCCGGGGCGCCATTTCATCGCGTTCTGTACAAAGGTCCGCCGCGAAGCTATCCTGTGCCGGATCGATGCCCCCTGCAGAACATTATCATGCGGTCAAAATCATATACGGATCATTATTACTGAACCCGCAGTCCAGGTTATGGATCATATCCGTGGTTGCGCGGCTGCTGCGGCCGTATCATTCGCAGCGGCGCGGACCTGAAAAATATCTGCCAATATCTCCGGAACACCCCAAAAAATGGATTTTAGATAAGGAACCAGACAGCCATGCCTAAAAAAAAGCAGGATGAAAACAGACCAAAGGTAAATAATCCCAACGTCCTCGGCCTGCGGGCCGAGGTGCTGGAGCAGCCCATCACCGAGACGATGGAAACCAACTTCATGCCCTACGCCATGAGCGTGATCCTCTCCCGGGCCATCCCGGAGATCGACGGTTTCAAGCCCTCCCACCGTAAGCTGCTCTATACCATGTACCAGATGGGCCTGCTGACCAGGGCCCGGACCAAGTCCGCCAACATCGTGGGCCAGACCATGCGCCTCAATCCCCACGGCGACGGCCCCATTTACGACACCATGGTCCGTCTCTCCAGGGGCTATGGGGCCCTGCTCCACCCCTTTGTGGACTCCAAGGGCAACTTCGGCAAGGTCTACTCCCGTGACATGGCCTATGCCGCCAGCCGGTATACGGAGGCAAAGCTGGCCCCTATCTGTCAGGAGCTGTTCCGGGACCTGGATCAGGACGCGGTGGACTTTGTGGACAACTACGACAACACCATGAAGGAGCCCAGCCTCCTGCCCACCACTTTTCCGAATATTCTTGTTTCCGCCAATCTGGGCATTGCCGTGGGCATGGCCAGCCAGCTGTGCGGCTTCAATCTGGCAGAGGTCTGCGACGCCACGGTGGCCTACCTGAAAAATCCGGACTGCGACCTGTCCGCCTACCTGCTGGGCCCCGACTTTCCCACCGGCGGGGAGATCATCTATGACCGCGCCGCCATGGAGGATGTCTACCGCACCGGCCGGGGCTCCATTAAAATTCGGGGCAAGTACCGCTATGTGAAGAGCGAAAACGTGGTGGAGATCTATGAAATTCCCTACACCACCACCACCGAGGCCATTCTTGACAAGGTGGCGGAGCTCATCAAGGCCGGGAAACTGAAGGAAGTTTCCGACATGCGGGACGAGACGGACCTGAACGGTCTGAAGCTGGCCATCGATCTCAAGCGGGGCGTGGACCCGGAAAAGCTCATGGCCAGGCTCTACAGGTCCACCCCCCTTCAGGACTCCATCTCCTGCAACTTCAACGTCCTCATCGCCGGAACACCCAGGGTGCTGGGGGTCCGGGAGCTTCTGGAGGAGTGGTGCGCGTGGCGCACCGGATGCGTGCGGCGGCGGGTGTATTTCACGCTGGGCAAAAAGAAGGACAAGCTGCATCTCCTCAAGGGGCTTCAGCGCATCCTGCTGGACATCGATAAAGCGATCAAAATCATCCGGGAGACGGAAAACGAGGCCGATGTGGTGCCCAACCTGATGATCGGCTTCGGCATCGACCAGATTCAGGCGGAGTACGTGGCGGAGATCCGCCTGCGAAACATCAACAAGGAGTACATTCTGAAGCGAACCCGGGAGACGGAATCCCTCCGGGATGAGATTGAGGACCTGGAGGACCTGGTAAGCGACCCCAGGCGAATCAAAAAGGTCATTGTCGGGGAACTGAACGACGTTAAGAAAAAGTACGCACAGCCCCGGCTCACCTCCATTATCTACGAGCACGAGATCGTCGCCTTTGAAGACGCGGAGGAGGTCCCCGACTATCCGGTGACGGTGTTCCTCTCCCGCCACGGGTACTTCAAGAAGATCACCCCCCAGTCCCTGCGGATGGCGGACGTGCAGAAGTACAAGGAGGAGGACGGCCCCCTCCAGTCCTTCGAGACCACCAACCGCGCCGAGGTGATGTTCTTCACCAACCGGCAGCAGGTGTACAAGTGCCGCCTCTCCGACTTCGACGACAGCAAGGCCAGCGTGCTGGGGGACTACCTTCCCTCAAAGCTGGGCATGGACCAGGAGGAGGCGGTGGTGCGCATGGTTCTGCCGGGGGACTACAGCGGGGCGCTGCTGTTCTTCTTTGAAAACGGCAAGGCATCGCGGGTGGACCTGTCCGCCTACGCCACCACCTCCAACCGCCGGAAGCTGACGGGGGCCTACAGCGATAAGAGTCCTCTCGCGGACATGCTGCATCTGACCGAAGACCGGGAGCTGGCCCTCTATTCCACGGAGCCCCGGGCGCTGATTTTCAACACGGCCCTCCTGTCCCCCAAGACCACCCGCACCACCCAGGGGGTCCAGGTCATGACCCTGAAGCCCAGGTATCACCTCTCGGAGGTCAAGCCGGTAGAGGACACCTCCATCACCAGCCTCCCCCGCTACCGCTGCCGCAGCATTCCGGCGGCGGGGGCCCTCCTCAGGGAGGAGGACGGGGAACAGATGAGATTGCTGTAAGGCGCGCGGCAGACATACTTTTCTTTGTGAACCACCACTCGCGGCCCTTTGGGCCGCCTGGGCTGCCAGTGCCCGCAACGCGGGCACTGCAAGAGAAAAGTATCAAAAGAAAAACTTTTTATCCGCGAAACTGCGTTTCGCTCCTGGTATCCCTTCGGGGATTCTATTCGACCGCACGGCTCACGCCGCGCTGAAGGGCCCGCCTGATGAACAGGTCCCGGCCCGGGCAGCTGCCCGGGCCGGGACCTTTGCTATCATCCTATTCGCAGGCATCCAGGACGAGCTTCATTTCCTCAATTCCTCCTTCAACGCTGCCACCCTGCACACACATGATAAACAGCGTCCCATTTTGAGGGAAGGCCGCATAGATATTGGCATCTGCACCGCCTTCTTCAATAAAAAGCACCGCCTCCAGTCCGCTGGGAGTTTGATAGGTCTCTGTCTGGAAACCATATAAGCTTTCGACGCGGGTGGTCAAGGCCGCCGAACAATCCTCTTGCTCTGGGCCGGCAAATTGCAGCAGCGCGGTCTGCATGATCGTATACTCTCCATCCTGATGACTGGACATCACCTTTGTCAGCCCTGTCAGGCCTTCACTTATCATCCGGCAAGACTGGCAGGAGCCAATCATACCGCGATCGGAGGATAGGCCGCCTGTTCCCATCCCCTCCAACAGGGAATTGTCCGCCAGTTCCAGCCCCAGAAAAGCTTCGGCATCTTGCCAGGTATCAAAGTCTTTTGTATCGTAATTGTGCATACCATCCTCAGAATCAGAAATTGAGGTTATCCACGCCAGCGCTTCCGATGTCAGGTCTTCCGTGAGGATCTTGTCATACTCCGTCTTGATCTGATAAGCCGCTTGAGTAGTATCATCGACAAACTCTCCAGGCTCCACAGGCCGGACCGACTTCAGCCATCCGAAATACTCCGCCGCCGCAGCCGTCCCCGCCAGCACCACCACCAGCGTTACCGCCGCAAGTACTGCCGCCGGAATTCTGCGCCTGCTAGTTGTCTGTTTCATGCCTGAAACCTCCTTTTTTTCATTCAGGAGGTCCACCAGTATAGCCTCCTCCCGCTTCCGGGAGAGCTTCACCTGGTCAAACACCCGGTTCAGTTTTGTATCCTCCATACTCGCCGTCCTCCTCCAATAAGTCCTTTAATCTGCGGCGGGCTCTGCACAGCCAGGACCGGACGGTAGACGGATTCTTCCCCATCAGCTCCGCCGTCTCCCCGGTGCTGTACCCCTGGTAGTAATGGAGGTACAGCGCCATTTTTTCATGCTCCGGCAGAGTGAGGATCAGCTCCCACAGCTCCCCGTCCCCCGGCTGCTCCCAGGTCAGGTTGTCCAGCTCCGTCCCGTCCGCCCGCTTGGCGCGCCACCAGTGCCGCAGCTGGTTTTTGCACTCATTCCGGGCGGTGACGATGAGCCAGGCCCTCTCGTGGTCCGGACCACCGAAAGGCTCGTCCCGCTCCATCGCCCTGCGGAACACGGTCTGCACGGCGTCCTCCGCGTCCGGCGCGTTTTTCAGCAGCATCAGGCCGATCTGATAGACCATGCCCGCGTACCGCCTGTAGAGGCTGGCCACCTCCTCTGATTTCAAAACGCCCATCCCGGGGATCACCTCCTGTCCTGTTCACTTACTAAACAATTGGACCCGGTAAATTGTTGCACCGGGAGAAAAAATTTCTTGCCTGCCGCAGATAATGCTGGTATGATGTGTAAAGTGCAACGACCCGCAGGCCCTGCAAAAGACATACAAGGAGGACGTTATCATGTTCGTAGAGACCGACCGCCTTATCCTGCGGAAATTCCGGGAGGAGGACTTCGCGGATTTCTGCGCCTATGCCATGGATGAAGAGATGTGCCGCATGATGGGCAACGATCTGATGGACACGGAGGAGGCCGCCCGGATCACCTTCGACTGGCTGAAGGACAAGGAGGAGCGGAGTTACGCTCTGGTCCTCAAGGAGACGGACCATGTTATCGGCAATCTGAATATCGTTCCGGTCCCCGGCCACCTGCTGGAGCTGCCCGCTCTGGCGGGGAAACAGGGGCGAAGTCTCAGTTTTTGCATCTCCCGGCAATACCGGCGGCAGGGACTGATGTCGGAGGCCGTGCGGGCGGTCACCGTCCATCTCTTTGAGGAGGAGGGGATGGATTATGTCCAGTGCGGCTATTTTGACTTCAACGCCGTCTCCGGAGCCTTCCAGGAAAAGCTGGGTTTCACCCGCCTGGCCACCATGGAGATCGATTTCAAAGGAGAAAGGGTCGTCACGGTGGAAAATGCGCTGTGGAAAAAATAATCTTTGCGGACTGCCCTGCCCCCCTTGCCAACGCCCTCCAAAAAATGTATAATAGGATGAATAATTCATTTTGCGGGACGCGGCGTGTCCCGCCCTTTTGATGGAGGGGTCCTTTATGAAGAATAAAAAAGCGGCGGCGCGGTGGCTGTACGAGTATGGCCTTATCACCCTGGGCTGCGCGATTTACGCGCTGAGCTTCGACTGGTTCTTCCAGCCCAACAATATTTCCATGGGCGGCTTTACCGGCGTGGCCCAGATCGTCAACCGCTTTCTCCCCGTTCTGCCTATCGGCGTGATGTCCATCGTGCTGAATGTTCCCCTCTTCTATATCGGCGTGCGCAAACAGGGAATCCGGCTTCTGATCTCCTCTCTGTACGCCATGAGCATGGGCTCCCTGATGCTGGACGGTCTGGCCGCCGTCTATGCCTTTCCGCCCATGGAGGAGCCCCTGCTGGCCTGTATTTACGGCGGCGTGCTGCTGGGGATCTCCATGGGGCTGATGCTGACGGTGGGGGCCACTACCGGCGGCACGGAGCTGGCGGCGCGGCTGCTGAAATACAGGTTCCGCCACATCTCCATCGGGCGGCTGTGCCTGACCATCGACGTGATCGTTATCTGCCTGTATGCCCTGACCTTCCGCAGCATCAACAACGCTCTTTATGGCATTGTCGCCATGTATATTTCCAGTCTTGCCATGGATACCGTGGTTTATGGCTCCATCAACGCGAAGATTGCCTATATTATCAGCGGCCGCAGCGAAGAGATCGCCGGAAAGCTGCTGCAAATGGATCTGGGCATCACGCTGCTGGACGGAAGAGGCGGCTTCAGCGGGGACAGGAAGCAGGTGGTTCTCTGCGCCTTCAAGCGCAGCCAGATCGCGGCCATCAAGTCCGCCGTCACCAGCATTGATCCCAGCGCGTTCATCATCGTCTGCGAGGCTCACGAGGTGCTGGGCGAGGGCTTCGGCGAATACACCCCGGACAGTCTGTAAACCGGAAACCGGACTGTAAAAAATATTTCCCGGTCAGGAGAGACCGCCCCAAAGCGGGCAGCTTCTCCCGGCTGAGGTCTCAAAAGTCGAGCGCGGCGAAGCAGGCCCGGGCAACCACCGGAGCCTGCTTTTTTGCGCTCTTTTTTGCCAGGAACAGGCAAACAGCACAAGCAAATGCAAGAAACGCCAAGGGGGGCCCGTGACTTACCGGGGTTTTGTTGGTAAAATATATCCAAACAAAGGCGGCAATTCTCGAGCTATTTCGTCAAGATGAATAGGCAAGGAAGGTTGGTGGAGGATATGGCCCGTAAAAACACGACATCGGAAAAGCTTCCCGCGCCCATGAGGTATAAGTTCTCCAAATACAAGAAGACGCTGGTGCTTCTGACCATGGCGGCTCCCACGGCAATCTGGCTGCTGCTGCTGCGCTATCTCCCCATGGGAGGCATCGTCCTGGCATTCAAGGACTACAAGATCAATCCCCGCAACCCCTCCTTTATCAGCAACCTGCTCAACAGCAAATGGATGGGGCTGGACAACTTCAAGTTCCTCTTTATGACGGACGATGCGAAGATCATGTTCCGCAACACCCTGGCCTACAACATTATCTTTATCATTCTCGGGATCGTCATCCCTGTGGCCTTCGCCATCATGCTCAATGAGGTCACCAGGAAGTTCGTGGCCAAGACCTACCAGACCCTGATGTTTTTCCCCTACTTTCTCTCTTGGGTGGTGGTCAGCTACTTCCTCAACGCTTTCATCGACGGTCAGTACGGCATGATTACCGCCATGCAGCGGGCCGCGGGGGGAGACGTGACCAACTGGTACACCACACTGGGGCCGTGGCCGTACATCATCGTCTTTGCCAATCTGTGGAAAAACGTGGGGTATACGACGGTACTCTACCTCTCCGCCATCACCGGCATTGACTCCACCCAGTACGAGGCCGCCTCCATCGACGGGGCCTCCAAGTGGCAGCAGATCTGGTACGTGACCATCCCCAACCTGCGCACCATGATCTGCATCCTGTTCATCATGAACGTCGGTAAGATCTTCAACGCGGACTTCGGACTGTTCTACTCCGTACCCATGAACAGCGGCGCTCTGTACCCGGTGACCCAGGTCATTGATACATACGTGTACCGGGCGCTGAAGGTCACCGGAGACATCAGCATGAGCGCGGCGGCGGGCCTGCTGCAAAATGTACTGGGCTTTATCTGTATTCTCACCGCCAATACCATCGTCAAGAAGATCGACTCGGACAGCAGTATGTTTTAAGGGAGGCGCGATATGACTGGTAAGAAAAAGACTCTCCGGCTGAATTCCGTCAGCCGGGGCGCGGAAACCGTGATCTACATCATTCTGGGCCTTTTCTCCCTGTGCTGCATCATCCCCTTTGTCTTCGTCATCATCATCGCCTTCTCCTCCGAAGCGTCCATCCGGCAGATCGGTTATTCCTTTATTCCCCTGGAATGGAGCACGGAAGCATACCAGTACGCCTTCCAGAAACTGCCCCAGATCTGGCGGTCCTATTTCAACAGCATTTTCATCACCGTGGTGGGCACCGCGCTGAGCACCCTTATGTGCGCGCTGTACTCCTACGTGCTCTACCGGCCCGACTTCAAGTTCCGGGGCTTCTTCAACTTCTTCAGTTTTTTCACCATGATCTTCGGCGGCGGCCTGGTGCCCACCTACATCATCTGCAGCCAGGTGCTGGGACTGAACGAGAACTATGCGGCCCTGATCGTCCCTCTGCTGGTGAACCCCTTCAATATTATCATCATGCGGACCTTTTTCCAGAGCTCCGTCCCCCTGGAGCTGATTGAGGCCGCCACCATCGACGGCAGCGGCGAGTACTCCACTCTCTTCCGAATCGTGGCCCCCATTGCCAAGCCCGGCATCGCCACCGTGGCTCTGCTCAACGCCCTGGTCTTCTGGAACGACTGGTACCTGTCCCTGCTGTACATCAAGCGGAACAAGGTCCTCCAGCCCCTCCAGGCCCTGCTGATGGAGCTGCAGAACAACGTGGAGTACCTCAACCGCATGGCGGGCCAGATGGGCGCGGCAGCCGTCAGCGAAGCAGCCAAGATGCCCTCCCAGTCCCTGCGGATGGTGCTGGTGGTCCTCATCGTGGTACCCATCGCCTGCGCCTATCCCTTCTTCCAGCGTTACATCGTGGCCGGATTGTCTGTCGGCTCTGTCAAAGGATGATGCAGTCTCCGGACTGTTTCACAAAATACATTATGGAGGATATATCATGAAGAAGCTTTTGTCTCTGGTTCTGGCCATGATGATGGTCCTGAGCCTGGCCGCCTGCGGCGGCGGCAACAACAACGCCCCTGCCGGCAACGACGCTCCGGCCAAAACGGACACGCCCGCCAAAACGGACGCCCCCGACGACGCTCCCGCCGCCTCTGACCTGGAGCCCGTGACCCTGAGCGTCTGGTTCCATGGCAGCACCGTCGCCCCCGAGGCCTCCGCCAGGGTCATGGAGTCCGTCAACGCCTACCTGAAGGACAAGATTAACGTGACGCTGGAGCCCATCTGGGGCACCTGGGCCGATTTCGACACCGCCACCGTGACCGCCCTGGCCGGCGGCGACAACGTGGACATCTACTTCACCTGCAACTGGTCCGCCAATGAGTACAACAAGTACGCCCGCGACGGCTACTGGGTGAAGCTGGATGACCTGCTGCCCACCTATGGCGCGGATCTGCTGACCACCATCCCCGAGAGCATCTGGGAGTGCGCCAGGACCAACGGTTATGACGGCGCGGGTGTGTACGGCGTGCCCGCTCTGAAGGACACCGCCACTCAGAACTGCTGGGACCTGAACGGCACCCTTCTGGCTGAGCTGGGCTATGACGTGGACGAGTTTGTTGCGTTCGCCTCCATGAATCCCGACTTCTACTACTCCGACGAGTTTGAGGAAGTGCTGCAGAAGGCCAAGGATTATAAGGGCGGCGACTTCTATCCTCTGATGGGCGAGCCCGTGGTCTTTGAGCGGATCGTCACCGGCACCGCCATCGTCACCGGCGACCTGAACGGCGCTCCCGTGCTGTCCTACTACTACGATCTGGAGCACCCCGCCAAAGACATCGGCAGCAGGATCGTCTGCAAGTACGCCACCCCCGAGTTCAAGAAGTTTGCGGAGCGTACCTACTACCTGGCTCAGAAGGGCTTCATCTCCCCCCAGACCCAGAACGTGGACACCGCCAACAGCTACAGAGAGTCCTGCGCTCTTACGGGCGATTACCTCATCAGCTCCCAGTCCTACGCCTTCGGCTGCGAGGTAGATTACTCCCGGCAGCGGGGCGGTCTTGATGTGCGCATGATTCCCACTGACGCGCCCTACATGGACGCCACCTCCGGTCAGGGCGCCATGATGGCCATCTCCGCCGTCTCCAAAAATCCGGAGCGGGCTCTGATGTTCCTGAACCTGCTGAATACCGATCCCGAGCTCATGACCATGCTGAACTACGGCACCGAGGGTTACGTCTACAACAAGAACGCCGACGGCAGCATTACCTTCGTTGAGGAAGTCCGGTCTACCTACAACCCCTGGCGCAACGGCATGGGCAACATCCGCATGCTGCCCCCCACCGCCGAGGAAGGTCTGGATTACTGGGACCGTTTCTCCGCTTACTATGACAGCGCCGAGGTCCTGCCCTACGGTTCCTTCATTCTGGACACCTCCGAGCTGTCCAACGAGGCCACCGCTCTTGCCAACGTATACGGTCAGTACGGCTTCCAGCTGATGGGCGGCGCCACCAACCCCGACACCGTCCTGCCCGAGTTCCTCGCCAAGCTGGAGGAGGCCGGCATCCAGAAGCTGCTTGACGCAGCCAACGAGCAGCTGGCGGCCTCCCTGAGCTGAGCGATATCCCGGCAGCTGTACCGGCACGAATAAAAATTCCCCTGCCGCCTGAAGGGCGTGCCTGATAAAGAAGTTTTCTCTGTTGGGCGGCAACCGCATGATACTACGGTGTCATGCGGTTGCTTTTTTTGCTGTACCTGCTGTCATCGCCAGCGCTAATACGAATCACCAATTATAGCAGTCAGCAGAATTCCTGGCAAAAGCTCAGGGGTACAAAGTGCGCATGGCCGCGTTGTCTTCCCCTCCTTTTTTGTCATAAATTCTGAAGCCTGCCATAAAGAGCGGGACGGCAAGAAACCGTCCCGCTCTTATAAGGGTTTATCTGTCTTTCAGGAAATTCATAAGCATCTGCGCCGTCTGCGCCCGTGTCGCAAGGCCCTGGGGGTCCAGGATGCCGCCGCCCCTGCCGCTCATGACGCCGTTCTCCACCGCCCAGCGCAGGGCCTCCAGCGCATAGCCGCTGGCCTGATCCGTGTCGGTGAAGTGCAGCTCCTTATCCGTAGCGGCGGGGCTTCCGGCGTACCGCCAGAGCATGACGGCCAGCTGCTCGCGGGTGATATTGTCGTCGGGGCCGAACATCCCGTTTTCGTAGCCGCCCACGATGCCCTGGCTGGCAGCCCAGCGGACAGCCCCGGCGTACCATGCGCCGGTCGCTACATCGCCATATTGCAGCAGGTAATTGACCACCGGCCTGCCCTCTTTGTTAAAGAGGATTTGGGCGAACTGGGCGCGGGAGAGAGCATTGTCCGGTCCGAACAGGTTCTCACCGTAGCCGCTCATAAGGCCGTTTTCAAGGCAGTAATGCACGCCGTCATGATACCAGGCGGTGGTATCCGCGTCAGTAAAGGGCCAGATGGGACAGGTGCTGTCCTGCGGGCAGTCCTCAGCCCCGTCGGTGATTCTGTCGAACTCGGCCCGGACGCTCACGCTGCCGAAGGGCATGACAAAGGTGTATTTCCCGCCGCCGGCCCCGGTCAGCACAATTGTCCTGCCGCTCCTGTCCGTGACGGTGAGGGAGCTTGTGATATAGCCTTCGTCGGGCGTGACGGTCAGGGTGACCCGCGTCCCGCCGGAGGCGCTGGAGGAGCTTGCGCTGATCTTGCCGTGCTCCGTCTTTTCGATCTTCACGGGCCAGGTACTCGGAGCGCTGCCGCCGAAATCGCCAAAATCACCGAAATTGCCGAAATCGCCGGAATTTCCGAAATCTCCGGAATCGCCGGAGCTTATTGTGCGGACATAGCCGCAGTCGTTGCACTCCGTGTCGCGGTCGTCGTCGTAGGTATGCGCCGTCCTGCCGGTCTCATAGCCGCACACTGTGCATGTCTGCCAATGCCCGGCGCTGTCAGACCTGTAACCCTCGCCGAAGGCGTGGGCCTCCCCGGAATCAAGCTTCTGGCCGCAGATGCACGTCTGCCAGTGGTTGGTTTCGTCATGCCCATACTCTCCAGCCGCGATGTGCTCCGTCCTGTCGGTCTCATGGCCGCACACCGCGCATGTCTGCCAATGCCCGGCGCTGTCAAACGTATACTCCTCGCTGAGGGTATGCGCCGCTTCACGGTCTCTCTTGTCGCAGCCCTCAAATACGCAGGGATGCCAGTGGGTGCTGCCGTCGCTTGCCCATACGTCCTCATTCCACGTGTGGTTCCTGTGTATCGTTATGCTGCCGGTGTATCTCTCGCCCGTGCCTTTTTTGACAAGGTGAATCACGCTTCCATCCAGTTTCCGCTCGCAGTCCGCAGGCAGAAACTCTTCACTGAGACAGATTGCGCCCTCAGCGGTGGTGCCACCGGGGAAGTAGTCTCCGGCAGCCTGTACCATCACATTATACTCACTGCAGTCGGCGGTGAAGCGGCCCTCTCCTGTGACGGTAAACAGGTCCTCAAACCTTGTTGAGCCACTACTATCCGACACGCCGCACAGCTGTACGCCGCATGTTCCGGAGATCTCCAGGACGCCGGTATCGCCTACGTCCACTTTTCCGGCCTGTATGGCACAGCTCCCTTCGCCCTGCGCCGCGGTCAGGGCGCCGTTCACTGTGATAACGCCATCCACACCGGAGGCCCCGATCGAAATACCGCTGCTGGCCACGACCTTTGCACCGTCACTCACTGTCATGCTGTTGTTGTTGCCGCCGCTGAACTCCATGCGCTTATCAACGCTCAGCAGCCCCGTTCCGGAGAAGGTCAGCGCCGTTTTCTGCGGACTACCGCCGCCGGGGGCCAGCTCGCCAATCCTGCTCCTGCCCTCGGTCACTATCGTCACGGCGGCGTCCGGGAGGGTCACTTTTGTCGCGTTGAAGCCCTCGGCCAGGGTCAGGGTCCCGCTGGTGATGTTGCCGTCGGCATCGGTCTGCACGTTTTCCCACTTGTAGCCTTTGGCGTCCCAGTTGGCGGTATCCCCAGTGGCGCTGCTCAAATCCAGCGCCCCTGCAGACTCCAGCAGCTTCTTGCCGTCGTTGCTGTAGGTTTCCGTGGGCGCGCCAGCGGTGTTGCCTTTTACCACAGACACCACGCCGATGCCGGTGAGCTGCAAGCTCTCAATCAACGCCGAGACAGCCGCGTCGTCGGCGTTTTCGTCCGCGAGTATCTTGATCCCGCTGTTGTTGATGATGGTCCCGTTGTTTATCAGACCCGCGGGGTCAGTGATGGTAAGGCCATTGACTGTATCCACCGTCAGCACCGCCCCCTCCGCTATGGTGAGAGGGAGAGCCAGAGTGGCCATAAGATTAAAATTTGATGTACAGTACTCCCCGTACACGGTATAGCGATAGCTGCTGATCGCTCTCACTCCCACCACCGCGTTCAGCGCGCCTGTGGAGTTGTTCGTAAATTCTCCTGTGACAAGAAGTTCCCCAGCAAAGCTGCCGGTTCCTGTCAGCGTCAGGGAGCTCATCGTAGAGATCTCCATTTGATTTTCGCCCTTCAGCTCCATCCGGAGAGGAACTGGCGTGTCAGACGGTGAAAGCGAAGAAATGAAAACCCTCTCATCAAAGGAAGCGCCGTCCAGGGTCACGGTGGCGCCGCCCTCCGCCGCCGCAGGCTCATAGAAGATCCTGCCCTCCCCGGCCCTGTAGAAGACGGGGACGTTGGACTTTATCATATGCTCCCCAGTAGCGGGATTACTGGTATCCCCTATATCCCCGCCATCGGTC
Source organism: uncultured Oscillospiraceae bacterium (assembly GCA_910587505.1). Taxonomy (GTDB): domain Bacteria; phylum Bacillota; class Clostridia; order Oscillospirales; family Oscillospiraceae; genus Pelethomonas. Next base: position 18,227 of record CAJULD010000042.1, read on the forward strand.
CAGCTGCCGGCGGGCATGGTGGACGATTTCCCCCCTGTCGTTGCAGTCCAGGGCTTATCGCTGGTAACTGTGACATCCTCTGCCATGAACTTCCCATCTCCGTTATCTGTGACGGTGATGTTCCCGCAGTTCTCAAACGTGACCGGAATGGGGAAAAAAGGGTTGCCGTTAGTCGAACGGCCGGTAATGGACACGTTTTTGGCATTTTTAACGGTCAGGCCGCCTGGGTTTTCCGTCGGATATCCACCAATGGGGATGTCGCTGGAAATCGTCACATCGCCTGTGGCTTCAATGTCCAGAGACTTGCCGGTAAAGACAGCGGGATAGCTGCTGCCAGCTGCAATTTCCACATTCGCGCCTTTTATTTTAGCCGACATGGGGTAAGAATCGTCAGACGATTCCGTGAAGTATATCGCTGAGATGTTTATGTCGCCGTTAGAATTCAGCGCCACGGGCTCATCGGAGTTGACGATGATAGCGCTTGTGAACGTAATGGAGCTGCTGTTCTGCACGTTCAGCCGCACACAGTTTACCGCTGCGCTACCCCCACCACGGACCACGATATTGCCGGAATAGTCATTTGTGGTATTGAATGAGCACTCCGAACGATCCCTCGAAACATTATCCATAGCGCGACAGGACCCGGAGGTGAAGTTTACGTCAACGCCGCCAGCCAGGGTCAGGGCGCTGCCGTCTAATTCGACGGCGTTTTTGTCCGTCGGCGCGTTTACTTTCAGGGAGGAGCCCGCGCCGCCGGTGATGGTCAGATCGGCGTTGACAGCCACCATGGTACCGTCCACCTGGAACGCGCCGTGGACAGTCAGGGTGTTGCCGCTGTACTCCAGATACGGGGTATCCGCTTCGGGTTCCCCCGCTGCTTCCGCTACGCCGTTTTCAGCCGCCACATATCTTTTTCCGTCCTCTAAGGCAAGGTCGTTGATCTTGACCGCAGGGTCCCCCGCCGGGGCGGGGGCGGGGGCGTTGGCCGGGTCCAGCGCCCTTTGCAGCGCGGTGACGCGGGAGAGGTCAAGCTGCCCCTGCTGCTCCTCGGTCAAATCCCGGTAGAGGGCGAGGATTTCGTCCAGCTGGGCCCGCACCTCGTCCCCGTTGTCCGCCGTCGCCGCATCGGGCAGGGCGGCGATCAGGTCCTCGATAGGACAGAGGCGGCAGACAAACCCGCAGGGCGCGCCGGGGTTCGCCTCCGCGTAGCCGCACGCGCCGTCGTGGATGTGCCGGCAGTCCGGCCTCTGCGTGACGCAGCCGCTCTCCGCCGAGCAGACATGGGCGCAGGCGTCCGCCGCCCCGCCCCCGACGGGGAGCTGCCCGCCGCTGTAGCAGAGCTCGTCATGGACGTGGACGCACTGCGTCTCCTCGCCGTAACATTCCTCCCCATGCGCATGGCCGCAGGGCCGGCCCCCGACGGGGGCAATGTAACCGCAGTCCGCCGTATGCGCCGGGTGATGGTCACAAAGCCCGGCGTCCGGCTCACCCTCTGCCGCCAGCGCCCAGGGGGGGCAGAGGCTCAGGCACAGGGCGGTGATGATGCTTAAAATTCTGCGTTTCATAGGATATCCTCCTTATAAATGCGTCTCACCGTGAGACGTATTTCACGGTCCATAACAGTCCCGGATTTCGCGCCGCGATGACGCCCTCATTCCTGCGTTTCGTGGGGTCGGATTCCCTCTGCGGCAGAGGGAATTCATTCCCCCAGGGGGGAATGAGAAAGGGGCGCGCCCCTTTCTTAATCCATTTTGTCACAATTTTCTATTTTACAGCATACACAAAACTTTCTAAAAAGCAAGGCCGCTCGACCAGAATGCACGATTTGCTACCAGTTAACATCCCCACCCCCTTGACAGCGGCAATTTTCCCGGTTACGCTAGGTACAAACAGGATTGAGGAGGGCGGAATATGCGGATTGGAAAACGGTGGGCCAGTTGTCTGGCAATGGGGTTGTTCCTGCTGTGCGCGGCGGGGCTGGTGTGGCTGCTGGCGGTGGAGACGGTTCCCAATCAAGAGCCTGTGCGCCTGACGCCGGAGGCCGTGAGCGGTGCGCCGGGGCTGGACGGGCTGTACCTCTACACAGGCCCGCTGGAGCTGGAATATACTCTCCCGGCACAGGCGGGAAAAATGCGCCCGATTTTGGAGATCAGGCAGCTCTTTGCGGCGGCGGAGCTGCGGCTGGACGGCGCGCCGTTTCAGCAGCTCCCGGCGGGCCTGGGCAACCTGTATGTAACCCTGCCTGGAGAGTGGGCGGGCAAGACCCTCACTCTCATTATGGAAAAGGGGGAGGAGGATGCAGAGCCGTCCCTGTATCTCACGGACAGCGTACTGCTGGACGAACAGGCCCGCGCGGAGACCAGCCTGCGCGCCTTTCCCATCGCCGTGTACGGGGTGATCTTTCTGCTGACGCTGGGCCTGTTCCTGTACGGCTGTCTGGAGGGGACCCGGCCCTGGCCGGTGCTGCTGCTCTGCGCCGCCGCCCTGGGTCAGACGGCGTACTTCTATCTGCAAAACTTCTCCCTGTTCACTTTGCCGCCCGCGCTCTACGGACTGGTGCTGCACCATTCCCATGCGCTCCTGTTCGCCGCGCCGGCTTTGTATCTGATGCTGGGCATGAAAAAAAGGCGAAAAGTGTTTGCGCCTTTCGCCGTCCTGCCCGCGCTGGTCTATTGGGTCGTGGCGGGATTTCAAACGGTGATCCCGCTCTTTTCCAATTTTGCCGCCCGCACCGGGATCGTGTTCTTTTTTACTATCGCCGCCCTGGTGGTCTGCTCCGTTCTGGAATACCGGGACGGCAATCCTGTGTTCCGGCGTTTCCTGCCCTGGTTGGGAGGGTCTGTCGTGGTCATCGTACTGCTGAGTATGCTCCCGGCGGGGCGGACGGGTCCCCACGCATCCATCCTGTGGTCGTTCCTGGCTGACCCGATTTTCTGGATCGACACAGAACTGTTTTACTGGAACAGCCTGCTGCTGGCCCTGTGCTTTCTGGAGAGCGCGGCGGCCTACATCCGGCACAGGAGCGAACGGGAAACGGAATTACAGCTGCTGTCCGCCCGTGAGAGCCTGACGCGGGAGCAGCTTGCCACCGTGCTGGAGAGCGCCGCCGCCCTGGGGGAGCTGCGCCATGAGGTGAAAAATCATTATTTGGTCCTGCAAAACCTGTCCCGCACGGGAGAGACGGAGCGGCTGGACGCCTATCTGAGCGAGCTGGTTTCCGATGTGTCCTCTATCCCCGCTCTGACTTACGCGCCCCATCCGGCGATCAATGCGGTGCTGACGGTCATGCTGGCGCGGGCACAGAAACAAGGCGTAGAGGTGGAGCGCCGGATCGACGTACCGGAAACGCTGCCCTTCCCGGACACGGAGCTTTGCATGGTGCTGATGAATTTACTGCAAAACGCGCTGGAGGCCAACGCTCTGGCCCCGGAGGGGGTTCGGAAATGGCTTCGGGTCGATCTCCATATCCGGGGCGTCCACCTGTATATCGGGGTGGAAAATTCCCGCTTTGCTCCGGTGGACTATGACGGGGAACGCGGCCTGTGCCGCACAACGAAAGAGGACAGGTCCGCCCACGGCTACGGCCTGAAAGCAGTTCAGACCGTGGCGCAGAAGTATCAAAGCGAGCTGCTGCTGAAATTCCCGGACAATGCCTTTTCCGCCGCTACTGCCCTGCAAATGCCGGATTAAAAAGCCGCCCTTTCTGTGACGATCCACAGAGAGGGCGGTTTCTATTGGATAAAAGCGACGAATCGTTTGGTAGTCTCCTGCTGATAGGCGCGGCTGATTGGCAGTTCTGCTCCGGTGTCCAGAAGCAATCCCCGCGCGGTTTGCTTATGGACGTGCTTCAAATTAACAACAAAGCTGTTGTGACAGCGGCAGAACGTGTCCCCCTGCAAATGGGAAAGCAACGCCCGAAAGCTCAGGTTGACGGATATGACTTCTTCCGGCAGATACACGGCGGCTTTGTGGTTGACTGCCTCCGCGTAGAGAATATCCTGGACCATTACCCTGCGCAAGCCGCCGTTGACGGGCAGCGCGATCTGCTCCGGGCGGTAGTTTTTCCGCAGATCCCAGTCTATGGCCTTTGCCAGCTTTTTCTCGTCCACCGGCTTCAAAAAATACCCCAGCGTATAGGTAGAAAAGGCGTCCTCCATATATTCCGTATAGGCGGTGATGTAGATGACGGAACAGCCAATATCGGATTCCCGCAGATGGCTGGCCAGCTCCACGCCGTTTTCCTGCGCCAGCCTGATATCCAACAAAAGCAGATTAAAAGACGCGGGCTGGTCCCGCAGAGCTGTCAGCAGCGGCTCCGCTGTGGAAAAGCTGGAAACGGTAAAGTCAATATTCCGCCGGAAATGGCGGTTTTCCAGAATACGGCAGAGCATGGTTTCATTTTCCTGCGCCATCAGCGGTTCGTCCTCGCATATCGCAATACGGTACATAGGCAGTCACCTCCCCGCAAAATTGTCAGTATCATTATAGCAGTTTTCGGTGTTGCTGTCAAAGGGCATCGCCGTCTGTCACAGGGGGATTGAAAATGCGTTTCACGGTGAGACGCATTACCCCAAATCATGCCGCACGGCGGCGGAACAGTAAGCGCCTGTCAGCAGACAGACCCGAATGTTATTGATTTTTGTGGTAGTCTGTTGCAGGGAGTCTATGACGTGCTGGATATGTTCGCTGTCAAGCGGGCAGGGGATACGGAAATAAGTAAACTGCATCGTCTTGTCGCCGTAAAACAGTTTGGCAATTTCTTATTCAGCATGGCCGCGGCCTCCTTTTGAGCATAAAAAAAGCACGATCGTCAAATCGTGCTTTTTCATGCTCAATTTTGTCACATGGGTTTGCTTTTTCGGTGACTTCCTGACCATTTTGCGCTTCCTGTCCTGTTCTTTATCAGGCACTACCCCACGGCGCAGGGGAATTTTCCCCCCTTTGGCGGACTGCCCGTTTCCGCCGGAAGCCCTCCGGTAAAAAGAAAAAGCCCTTTCGTATGTGTAGTACTCCCACACACGAAAGGGCTCTTCCTGTTGCCGGTTTAGACCAGCTCGATCATGGCGGTCTCCGCGGCGTCGCCCCGGCGTACGCCGGTGCGGGTAATGCGGGTATAGCCGCCGTTGCGCTCCGCATAGTTGGGCGCGATCTCCTTGAAGATCTTCTTGACTACATCCTCGCGGGTCACAAAGGCCATGGCCTGGCGATAAGCGGCCAGGTCGCCCTTCTTGCCCAGGGTAATCATCTTCTCAGCCAGAGGCCGGATCTCCTTGCAGCGGGTGACGGTGGTCTCCATCTTCCCGTTGTCCAGGAAATCGGTCACCTGCTGACGGAGCATCGCCCTGCGCTGGTCGGTAGTCTTACCGAGCTTGCGAGTTCCAGGCATTGTAGGTTTCCTCCTTCAAAAGGCGTATCTGTCAAAAATCGTGTCAGTTGCTTTCTTCGTCGGCCAGGGACAGCCCCATCATGGACAGCTTGTTGATGACCTCTTCCAGGGACTTGCGGCCCAGATTGCGGACCTTCATCATCTCGTCCTCGGTCTTGCTGATGAGGTCCTCCACCGTGTTGATGCTGGCCCGCTTGAGGCAGTTGAAGCTGCGCACGCTGAGATCCAGCTCCTCGATGGTCAGCTCCAGCACCTTGTCCCGCTGGGTCTCCGCCTTCTCCACAATGGTGGAGCGGGAGCCCACCGTCTCGCTCAGGTCGGTGAACAGGGTGAAGTGATCGCAGAGGATCTTCGCGCCCAGGCTCACCGCGTCCCGGGCGGAAATCGTGGAATCCGTCCAGACCTCGATGGTCAGCTTGTCAAAGTCCGTCATGTTCCCCACGCGGGTGTTCTCCACCGTATAGTTCACCTTATACACAGGGGTGTAAATGGAGTCCACGGGGATGACGCCAATAATGTTCTGCTGCGGCTTGTTCCGGTCGGCGGGCACATAGCCCCGGCCATGGCTGAGGGTGATCTCCATGTTCAGCGTTGCGCCGCTGCCCAGAGTGGCGATATGCAGGTCCGGATTGAGGACCTCCACTTCGCCGTCGCTCTTGATGTCCCCCGCCGTAACCTCGCAGGGCCCCACCGCTTCAATGAACACCGTCTTGACGCCCTCGCTGTGAAGCTTGGTAATCAATTGCTTGATGTTCAGCACGATTTCCGTCACATCCTCCTTGACGCCGGGGATGGTGGTAAACTCGTGCTGGACGCCGGCGATCTTGATGCTGGTGGCGGCGGTGCCGGGCAGGGACGAGAGCATAATGCGGCGCAGGGCGTTGCCAAGGGTGGTGCCATAGCCCCGCTCCAGGGGCTCTACCACATACTTGCCGTAAGAATCATCACCAGGGGTCTCGATGCACTCGATCTGGGGCTTATCAATTTCAACCATCCAGTACCCTCCTTCTTCTGGCAGGCCCGGAGGACCGGGCCCGCACGAAATTCAGTTCCAATAATCGAGGGTAGACTCCCATTACTTGGAGTACAACTCGACGATGAGATGCTCCTCGATGGGCATATCATTGATATCCTCCCGGACAGGCAGACGGGACACGGTACCCTTCAGGGCGTTCTTCTCCCGCTCCAGCCACTGGGGCACCAGGACCACGGGGGCATCCTCGCCCAGCAGGCGCTTGAAAATGGCGGAAGAGCGGCTGGAATCCCGCACCTCGATCACATCGCCGGGCTTGAGCAGACAGGAGGGAATGTTGACCTTCTTGCCGTTGACGGTGAAGTGGGCGTGGCTTACCAGCTGCCGGGCCTGCCGGCGGGTGGAGGCGAAGCCCAGGCGGTACACCACGTTGTCCAGGCGGCGCTCGATGAGGACCAGAAGCTCCTCGCCGGTCTTGCCCTGGCTGCGGGCGGCCTTCTCGTAGTACATCCGGAACTGCTTTTCCATGATGCCGTAAACGAACTTGACCTTCTGCTTCTCCTGGAGCTGGAGGGCATACTCGCTCTTCTTCTTGCGCATCTGG
>CAJULD010000043.1 GCA_910587505.1 uncultured Oscillospiraceae bacterium
GTGCCGGGGGCGCTGTCCACCTGGCTGTGCAGCATCCTCCCCGCCAGCGGCACCAGCATCCAGGCCAGTATCCTCTACGCTATCACCGACTTCAAATTTCTGAGTCTGGGCGGGCTGGCAGTCTGGACGCCCTGCGCCATGATCGGGGCCTGCATCATTGAGATTCCGCTGTTCGCGTTCCTGGCGGTGCGCTCCTATTGTGGACATACCGCAAACTGAGCTGTTTCCTGCCGGGCAGACCCGGTATTCGGGCAGATACCTCATCCTCCGCTTTTTTCTCCGCACCCGGCTGCTTCCACACCGCCTCATCCACCTGCCAATCCGGCAGGGCGGCGGGCTTCTCCCGCCTGTCGTACAGCTCCGCCCCAGCGGCCCGCTTGTCCCTGGGGGACAGCACCAGCTCTCCGGCCCGGTACTTCCGCAGCCTGAACCATCTGTGCAGGGACATGGGCATCCCGGCCCATGAGATCATGCTGCTCTGACAGATGTCATGGAAATGGTACTGAAAATAGAGATATCCGGCCTTTTCTGCGCCGAAAACCCCGCTGAACAACTCAATAAACAGATCTTCCGCGGTGCTGCCGGAGGCAGAGCGGCGAACGTCCATGTACATATTTGTAAGCGCCCGGATACATCCCGTACCCGGACGCTTACCTGTCCGCTCAGGCCTGCTGCGGTTTCCTGATCTCCCGCTCCGCCTGCCCCAACTCATCCCTCAGCGCCGGACATCGTGGATACGCCCGGCACACAATCTCAGTCAGCTCCTGCGTCTCTCCGGTCCATCCAAATCTGACCAGGTAAGAATCTCCTCCGCGTCAGTACAGTCAGAAAGGGGTCAGGAGGCGCGGCGGCCATAGCCGCCGAAGAACTCGTTGAAGAAGTCCTCCATGGACGGGTCGCCGTAATACTCCGGCTGCCGGGCGGACTGAGGCACGGCCTCCTCCTCCGGCTTATCCAGAGTGCTGCCGAAGGTCATCTCCGTGGTATAGACGCCGCCGTCCCGGACGTAGGTCACGGTAACGGTGTCCCCGGCCCGGAAGGTCTTGCTGCTGCTCACGGCGGTGGTCAGATCGGACCGGGAGGTAATGGTGGTGGTGCCCAGCATGGTGACGACGTCGCCCACCTGGAGGCCCGCCTGGGCGGCGGGGCCGTCCTCTACCACTTCGGCCACATACGCGCCGCTGCGGACGCCGGTCTCGGGATACTGGGAGGCGCTGGCCACCGAGACGCCCATGTAGGCGTGGCTGGTGACCTGTCCGTTCTCCATGATGTCCTTGAGCATATTCAGAACGTCGTCGATGGGGATGGCGAAACCCAGTCCCTCGGCGGCGGTGCCGTTGCCGGTGGAGGAGGTCTTGGCGGTGATGATGCCCACCACCTCGCCGTAGCTGTTGAAGAGAGGACCGCCGGAGTTGCCGGGGTTGATGGCGGTGTCAATCTGGATCATATTAAAGGGGGTGCCGTTGAGGTTGATCTCCCGGTCCAGGCAGGAGACGATGCCCCGGCTCATGGAAAAGGTCAGCTCGCCCAGCGGGTTGCCGATGGTGGCCACGTCCTCGCCTACCTCCAGATTCTCCGTGGTGCCCAGCACCACCGGCTTCAGCTTCGTCTCGCCGGGGTCCACCTTGAGTACGGCGATATCGTAGTCTGCGTCGCTGCCCACTACCTGGGCGGTATAGGTGGAGCCGTCGTTGAGGGTGACCTGCACGTCGGTGGCGTTGCTGACCACATGGGCGTTTGTCGCGATATAGCCGTCGGCGGTAAGGATGAAGCCGCTGCCGGCGCTGGCGGTCTGCACGGGCTGTCCGAAGAAGTTATAGCCCGCCAGAGCGGAGGTGTTGATGCTGACGCAGCTGTCCACGTTGGCCTTGTAGAGCTGGGTGAAGTTCAGCTTCTCGCTGCCGGTGACGCTGACGGTGTCCACCTCGGTCAGGGGCCGGTCGCTGAGCATCATCCGGCTTTCCGTCCGGCCGCCGTCCCGGTTGAGATACCAGCCGGCGCCGAAGCTGCCGCCGATGAGCAGCGCCCCGCAGAGCGCCGCCGCCACGAGCTTCCCGGCCCGGCGCTTTTTCTTCGGCTGGATCGGCGCGGGGGGCTGAACGGGCTGGAAGCCGTCGCCGTCGGAGCGGTAGCTGTAGTGGTACTCGTAATCGCTTCTGTTCTGGTCGCTGTTATAATCGTTATACATAGGAATTTCCTCCCCGTTAAAAATGGGTGGCGGGGGCCGCAGGGCCCGGCCGCTTTTGATGGTGTCAGAATACAGGAGATTTATGTCAGAAGTATGAAGAAACTTCGGAAAGATTTTAAACATTCCGAAGACAATTTGTGAAGGGGGCATACGGAAACAGCGGGAGACACGCGCCTCCCGCTGTTTCCGTATGGTTTGGAAGATTGGATGAAAAGAAGTTATTGTCACTTGCAATATATAAAATACAGGATCAATATTAAGAAAACCAGCGTATGTTGTTACAGAAATATTAAATCCGGCAAAAAGTCTGTCGGAGATTGTGAAAAAATAAATCAGGATCGTTCTTTACTTGTTCACATTTGCCCGGTATACTGACAGGGAAGGGACCGGGGAAGCGACTGTACGCCGCCGCGGTCCGGAAAAAAAGCGGGCCCGCTCCCTGCCGGTGAACGGGACCCGGCGTAGAGAATCGAGGTCCTGTTTATGCGGAATTTCTTTTATCGCGTCTCCAGCGCCCTGGCCCGCTTCATGTATGGCCGCAACGGCTCCGACCATCTGAACATGGCGCTGCTGGCGGCCTACATGCTTGTCCTGCTGGTACAGGCGCTGCCGGGCCGGATTTTTGCGGTGCGGGTGATTCTGGAGTTTGTTTCGCTGGCGCTGGCGGCTGCGGTGCTGTTCCGGACCTTTTCCAGGAATCTGACCAGGCGCCGGGCCGAGAACGCCGCGTTCCTGAACTGGTGGTATCCGGTGAAAAACCGTTTCTCCGCCGCGCGGCGGCGCCGGCAGGACCGGGAACATAAATATTTCACCTGCAGGAGCTGCAAAACCGTCTGCCGCGTCCCGGCGGGAAAGGGAAAGATCGAGATCACCTGTCCCAGGTGCGGGAAGAAGATCATGGGCAGGAGCTGACGTTTTCTGAAAAAGTATAACCGGGCAGGACCTCCCGCCGGAGGTCCTGCTTTTTTGCGCATATTTCTTCCCGCTTCAAAGCGCAGTCCCTCCCCTCCCGCGCCTTGCCAAACGGGGGAAAACATGATATGATAAAGCAAAAAAGACGGAAGGGAGGCCTCTTCCATGTACGGAACGCTATATCTGGTCGCCACGCCCATCGGCAACCTGGGGGATCTGAGTCCCCGGGCCGCCGAAACCCTGAAGAACGCGGATTTCATAGCCGCCGAGGATACCCGCGTCACCATGAAGCTGCTCAATCACCTGGGGGTGAAAAAGCCCATGGTCAGCTATCACGAGCACAACAAAGCCGGCGCCGGTCCGGCCATCCTGTCCCGGCTGCTGGCGGGGGAGAGCTGCGCTCTGGCCACCGACGCGGGAACGCCCGCCATCAGCGACCCGGGGGAGGATCTGGTCCGGCTGTGCGGGGAAAACGGCGTTCCGGTCCAGGCCGTCCCCGGCTGCTGCGCCCTGATTTCCGCTCTGGCGGTCAGCGGCCTGCCCACGGGACGGTTTGTATTCGAGGGCTTCCTGCCGGTAAACCGGGCGGAGCGGCGGGAGCGCCTGCGCTGCCTGCTGGAGGAGGAGCGGACGCTTCTGTTTTACGAGGCTCCCCACCGCCTGCGCGCCACCCTGGACGACCTGCTCGACGCGTTTGGCGACCGCCCCGCCGTCCTGTGCCGGGAACTGACCAAGCTCCATGAAACCGTCATGCGCGCCACCCTGGCGCAGGCGGCGGCCTGGTACCGGGAAAATGAGCCCCGGGGCGAATACGTCCTGGTGATCGCCGGGGCGGAAAAACCGGCGGAGTGCGCCGTCACGCTGGAGCAGGGGACAGCGATGGTGCTGGAGCGCCGGGAGAAGGGAGAGCGGATGAAGGACGCCGTCCGGCAGGTGGCCGCCGATACCGGCCTGGCCCGGAACGTGCTCTACGCCGCCGCCCTTCAGGCGGCGAGGGAGTCAGACTGCTGAAAACGGAATATCCCAGCGCGTATGGATCTGGCAAACCGAAGGTATCGCATATATTATATAAGGAGAACTGCAATGGAGGAATCATACAGGCCCGTAAAGACCGCCGTCATCGGCTGCGGACATATCAGCGATGTCTACATCCAAAACCTCAGCCGCCTCTTTTCCATCATCGAGCTGACCGCGCTGTGCAACCGCACGGCCGCCGCAGCGGAGGAAAAGGCGAAACGCTACGGCATCCCGCAGGTTATGACCCTGGAGGAGGTGGCGGCCAGCCCGGAGATCGAGCTGGCGGTGAATCTGACGCCGCCGGAGGCCCACTATGAGGTGATACGCCGGATGCTGGAGGCCGGAAAGCACGTCTACACCGAGAAGATTCTCACCACGAATCTGGAGCAGTCCCGCGCGCTGGCGCGTCTGGCGGAAGAGAAGGGACTGTTTCTGGGCGTGGCCCCGGACACGGTGCTGGGCGCGGGCGTCCAGACCGCCCGGCGGGCCCTGGACGCGGGGTGGATCGGGGAGGTCACCTCCTGCCAGCTCTGCATCAACCGGAATCAATCCCTCAATTCGGAAATTTTCCGGATGCTGCGGGGCTTGGGCGGGACGCTGCCCTGTGACGTGGGCGTGTATTACATCGGGGCGCTGCTGGCCCTGCTGGGACCGGTGAAGGCGGTGCGGGCCTTTGCCGCGCCGGCGGCCCTCCACCGTCCGGAGCTGCTCTATACCGGCGAAAGAGAGAGCTGGCAGATCCCCGGCGGCAACCTGGTCTCCGCCGCCCTGGAGCTGGAGAGCGGCGCGCTGGCCAGCGTTCTGTTCGACGGCAACACCGTCAACGCCCCCCGGCATGTCTTCACCGTCTTCGGCACGCGGGGCGTCCTGCAGGTGGGGGACCCCAACGCCTTCGACGGACCTGTGGAGCTGATCCTCCCGGAAAGCGGAGCCTGCACGCTGCCCTTTACCCACGGCTATGACGGAAAAAACCGGATGGAGCCAACTCCCTTTGATTTTCAGGGCCACCGGGGCGTGGGCGCGGCGGAGCTGGCCTGGGCCCTCCGGAGGGGCCGGCGCGGCATCCGGTGCAGCGCGGGATACGGCCTCCACTGTCATGAGGTCCTCGCCGGCATGGAGGAGGCCGCCCGCACCGGCGAAACCTTTTATCCCCAATCCCGGTTTGTAATGGAGCCTCTGGAGCCGGGGCATTACGGCTCTCTGGGCGGAATCCGCGGAGACGCGGAGCGCTCCCTGATGAACTGACGGAGGTGTCAAATGAGCCAATACAGCATTCTGGAGATTTACGACATGGAGACCGGCCTCCGCCGGACCGTACGGGAATTCGACCGGATCATCGAGGCCCCCAACTGGCTTCTGGACGGAGACACGCTTCTGTACAATTCCGGCGGGCGCATCTGGCGGTACAGCCTCTCCCGCGACCGGGAGGAGCCGGTGGACACCGGGGACTGCGTGCGGTGCAACAACGATCACGTGCCCTCCCCGGACAACCGCTTTCTGGCCGTCAGCTGCCACGGCTCCGCCCCCCACTCCTCCCGGATTTACATTCTTCCCATAGAGGGCGGCGCGCCCCGGCGGGTGACGGAAAATTTCCCCTCCTATCTCCACGGCTGGTCCGTCCGGGACGAGCTGGTCTACTGCGCCTTCCGTCCCGACCCCGCCGGCGGACAGAGCCGGATCGACATCTGTACCATCCCCGCCGCCGGCGGCGCGGAGGTCCGGCTCACCGACGGCGCGGGTTATAACGACGGACCGGAATACTCCCCCGACGGGGCGCACATCTGGTTCAACTCCACCCGCTCTGGACTGATGCAGATCTGGCGGATGGACCGGGACGGGGGCAACCTGACCCGGATGACCCATACCGGCGGCAACTGCTGGTTCCCCCACCTGTCCCCGGACGGAAAGACGGTGGTCTACCTGGTTTTCCGGGAGGGGGACCTGGAGCCCTGGGAGCACCTGCCGGACAGGGATGTGGAGCTGTGGGCCATGGACTGCGGCGGCGGGAATCAGCGCAGGCTCCTGTCCCTCTTCGGCGGGCAGGGGACCATCAACGTCAACTCCTGGGCCCCGGACGGGCGGCGCTTTGCCTTTGTCAGCTACCGGTGACGGGCCGTGGCGGAGGTAATGCTGGAGGTCCGGGGGCTGTGTAAATCCTACCGCAGGACGGGCGGCGTTCTCTCTCCGGTCAGCTTCACGCTGGAGCCCGGTCAATGCCTGGGGGTGGCCGGAACCAACGGCTCCGGGAAGTCCACCCTGCTGCGTCTGATCGCCCAGGTGGAGAAGCCGGAGGCTGGCCGGGTATTGTTCCGGGGCCGGGACGTATCCGGATGGCGGGACTTTCCCCGGCGGCATCTGGGGTACGTCCCCCAGGCGCTGGAGCTGGCCTCCGGGCTGACGGCGGGGGAGCAGCTGGCCTTGTGGCGGGCCGCCTGCGGCCAGCGGGGCGGCGTATCGGAGGAGCTGGCGGCGATGCTGGGGCTGGAGTCCCTTCTGCACCGCCGGATCGGGACCCTCTCCGGCGGGATGCAGCGCCGGGTCAGCCTCGCCATGGCCCTGTCCACCGGACGGGATGTGCTGGTGATGGACGAGGCTACGGCGGGCCTGGACGAGAGCTACCGGGAGAACCTGCTGGCGTGGACGGAGGCGTTTCTGACCCGCGGAGGCTGCGCGGTGTGGTGCACCCACCTGGATGACGAGCTGGAGCGGCTGTGTACCAGCTGCATGACCCTGCGTGAGGGCCGGGCCTTCTGGGGGCGATGAGATTTTCCGGAACGGACACAGGGATCCATTCTTTTCCCCTTTCCCGAAGGTTTTCGTCCCCCTGTGCTTTTGCAGCGGGCACATCCGCAGCCGCGGGAAATCAGAAGCTGTACCAACAGGCGGCGGGGTCCGGGTCTCAGGCGGCCTTCGGCGGCCCGCCGGCAAAGCCCCGGCTGTCTCAGGCAATGAAGTAAACAGAAGGAGTGCTTGAACATGTTTTGCAGCAGGTGTGGGAGAAAAATTGAGGATGGGGCCGCCGTCTGTTCCGGCTGCGGCGCGCCGGCGTCCGGCGTTCCGCAAAGCGGCCCGGCGCGGCCGCTGGAGGGTCCGGAGGCCGCCCCGGCCGGCGGTGAACCTGCCTCCGGAAAGCGGAGGGGCTGGATTCTGCCCACAGTCATCGGCATCGCGGCGGCAGCCTGCGTTCTGGCGGCAGTCCTGCTCAGCGGCGCGTTCAGCGATGCAAAGGGAACGCTGGCCAGGGCGCTGGTCAAGTCCGTCAACGCCTGGCAGGCGGCGGCGGATTCCCTGGAGCTGCCGGAGCTGCCGGGTCTGGAGCGGGAGGCAGGTCTGGATATGACCGTCCGGCTCAGGCGCCTCTCCGACCGCTTCGGCAGGCAGGCGCAGCTGCTGGAAGGAATGAGCCTCTCCTTCTCCGGGGATCTTGACCTGCCGGAGCGGAAAATGGAGGTCGGACTGGGGGTGTCCTACGGCTCCGCCGAGCTGCTGCGGGCCGGCATGGCCGGGAATGACGGCGTATTGTCTCTGTCCTGCCCCGCCCTGCTGGGGGAGCAGGCCTTCGGCGTGAACACGGAGACCCTGGGCCAGACCCTGTACCGCCTGGACCCGGCGGCAATGGAGGCGGTCCAAAACGCCGGCTTCAATATCTTCGACCTGCTGGAGGCCGCCGCGGCTCCGGCAGAGGTGGACGCCGGGGCCGTCAGGGCCCTCTACGACGCCATCTCGGTGGAAAAGGCCGGAAAGGCGGAGGTGGATGCCGGCGGGAAATCCGTGCGCGGCGAGCGCTATCGCGTCACGATCCCTCAGGAGGCCATGCTGGACTGCCTGGATGCGGTGAAGGCCGCCTACGCCGCCCGGAAGTGGAACGGAGAGCTTTTGAAGGTCATGGGCTCCTTCGGTGCGACGGAGGAGGAGCTGGAGGTCATGAGGGAACAGCTGGAGGGCCGGAAGTCGCTGGAGGCCCTGACGGAGACGCTGGAGGAGACGGGAGACGTGACGCTGGAGGCCCTTGTCAGCGACGGGTATATCAGCTGTGTGCGCTGGGAAGGCGAAGAGGAATCCCTGACCGCCCGCTTCGGCGGCGGGGAACGCTACGCGGACGACCTGTCCCTGGACGTCCAGGCCGGGGAGATTCATTTCCGCCTTGCCTCCTCCGGGAATCACAGCGCGGCGGCGGGCGCCTTTACCGATACCACGGCCCTGCTGGCGGAGGTCGGAGGCAGCGCCTTCTCCCTGGAATCCCAACTGACTTATGACCCCCGGCTTCCCTCGGACAACTTTTCCTGGACCGTCTCCGGCGAGGGCGTGTCCCTGACGGCGAGGGGACAGCTGACGTGCGGAGACCGGGAGCTGTTTCTGGACCTGGAGGACGCCGGCATAAGCTTTCCGGGAGAGGAGTATGTGGGTCTGGGCATCTCCTGGCGGCTCCGTCCCTGTGCCGGACTGAGCCCGGCGGCGCCGGTGATGCTGGAGGACATGACCGAAGCTGATCTGGAGACGCTGTACGCCGGGACGGTTGCCAATACCCGGAGCTGGCTTTGGGGGCTGATGGGACAGGCCCCGGAGCTGTTCCGGCTCTTCCTGTAAACGGGCGGGCCATGGGCGGCTGGACTCTTTTTTACCGGTTAACGGGACTTACCCTGAAGCGGCTCTGCCGGCAGCTGTGGCTGCTGGCAGGGCTTGCCGCGCTCTGCGCGGCCCTGCCCCTGCTGGCGGGACGGGCGGCGGAGGCCGCCCTGTCCGGCGGGGCGGCCTTCTCCGGCATCACGCTGGCGGTGACTTCGCCGGAGGACGGCGGTCTGCCCCGGCATCTGGCGCAGCTTCTGGGAGGCATGGACGATCTGTCCCGCTACTGCCGGGTGGAGGCCATGGACCGTGAGGAGGCCCTGGCCGGTCTGGAAGCGGGCCGGGTCACGGCGGTGCTGGAGCTGCCGGAGGACTTCGTCCGGGGGGTGCAGTCGGGAGAGAATCCCGGCCTGCGGATCATCGTGGACGGGGAGCGGCCCCTGGAGTCCCTGCTGACGCTGTGGGCAGGGCAGAGCGCGGCGGACCTGCTGGCCGCCGCTCAGTCGGGAATCTATGCGGTGCTGGCGGAATACGACCAGTCCCCGCCCGGCGGACTTTCCCGGGAGCAGGCGGTGGCGGAAATCAATATAAAATATGTGCAATGGACGCTCAACCGGCAGAACCTGTTCCGGGAGGAAAAGCTTCTGCCCACCGGCGCGCTGCCCATCGCGCTGCACTATGAGCTGAGCCTGCTGTCCTTCCTGTTTCTCTCCACCGCGCCGCTGTTCGCCTGGAGCTGTCAGGAGCCGTGGCTGTCCGGACTGCGGCGGCTGCGGTACGCCCGGCGGAGCCCCCTGTGGGGCCTGGCCGCGGGATGGGCCGCCTGCTTTCTGACCGGGACGGCGGCGGCCTTCCCGGCGCTGCTGGCCTTCCGCCTCCCGGCAATCGAGGCGCTGGAAACGGCGGCAATATGGGCGGTATTCTTTGCCGCGTGGACCTCCGCCTGCGCCCTGCTGACGGAAAGCGCCGCCGGGTGCGGCGGGCTGTCCTTCCTGACCTCGCTGCTGGCGCTGGCCCTGTCGGGAGGCGTTGTGCCGCCGGTGCTGCTGCCGGAGGCGGCGCGGCCCGCGATGGACGCGTCCCCCGTCGCCTGGATGCGGGCGCTGGCGGCGGAGCCGCTGGGCTATGCCGCCATGGACCGGCCGGCGGGGCGGCTGCTGGCTGCCGCCGCCGGACTGTGCCTCCTGTCCGGGTGGCTGTATGTCCGCCGGACGGCCCGGAAGGAGGCCGGACTTCTCAGCGATACTTTCTCCTGAAAGGGCAGGCGCAGGGGTGCGTTGCTTTTCCCGGAAAGCAAAAGAGCCCGGAAAGAACTTCAGGCCCGGGGGCGGAAAAATTTCCCGCCCCCGGGCATTTCGCTATTTATTAAGCAGGGTCTGGAGAGACGCCGCGGCCAGCAGGGCGGACAGGGCCGCCTGCATGGCCTTCCCCAGCCAGTGCCATCGGAAGGACAGCCCCGCCGGGGCGGTAAACGACATGGCCTGACAGTGGACGGACAGCCCTCCCCAGCCCACTGTGGCCGCGGCGGTGAGGAATCCCCCGCGTCCCGGCGGGAGGGCGGCCACGCCGCCCACCATCTCCAGTCCGCCCAGCAGGAGCGGAGGCAGCTCCGCCGGGATCACAGCGGCGAGGACCCGGAAGAAGAGCACGAAGGCGCAGATATTCAGGGTAGAGGCCAGCGCGCCGGATACGGAGGCCGTCAGGGCCTGCGGAAAGGAGACCGCCCGGACGGGCAGGGCCTTCCCCGGCAGGGCGGGCCCCCTCTCCCGGACCAGACGGCAGAGAACCGCTCCCGTCAGCAGCGCCGAGAGCGCGTGAATGAGGTACAGCCGGATTCCCGCCGCCTGGTCTCCCAGCACCCCCGCGCCCACATAGCCCAGCAGGAACGCCGGACCGCAGTTGTCGCAGAAGCCCAGCAGCAGTTCCGCCTCCTGCCGGGAAATGCAGCCCTGTGCGTACAGCTCCGCGGCGGTTTTTGCGCCGCTGGGATAGCCGCCCAGCAGTCCCGCCAGCAGCGGCAGGGCGCACACGCCCCGCATCCGGAACAGGGGCCCCATCACGGGGCCGCACAGACGGCCCGGCATGTCCGCCGCTCCCAGCTGGAGCAGCAGGGAAATGGCCGCAAAGAAGGGAAACAGAGAGGGGATCACCGTCTTGCCGCAAAGGGCCAGTCCCTCCCGGACCGCGCCGGCGGCCTCCTGGGGCCGCAGCAGCAGCAAAACCGCCGCGGCAAGGGCCGCAGCAGCGGGCAGCAGTTTTTTCATTTACATCACCGGTAGAGGATATGAGGGCGTCGGACAGGTTATTACTGCCTGCTCCGCGCCCCTGCGCCGGAAGCCCTGTCCGGGCCGTAGAAAATTTCGTCTTCGGTTTTGCCGGACCTTGTCCATTTTGTAGAAAAACGGTTTTCTCTCATTCTCCTCTTGCGCGGCGGACCCTTTTCTGGTATGATATCAGTTAATGCAGAAAAGGAGCGGGAGCATCATGACGAAGAGCAAATGCCTCTATATGCGGAAATACCTCGCCGGGGTATCTTTTCTTCGTTTTCATATTCCTGTTTGACGGTCAAGTGCTTGATCGTCTCTTTTTTTGCGCGGAATCGCGGTTCAACGAAAGAGAAGGGAGAAACTTATGAAAGAAAACACCGAAGCCATTCGCGACGCGCGGACGCTGGGCATGCCGAAGATGCTGCTGCTGGGCGTGCAGCACATGTTCGCCATGTTCGGCGCAACCATCCTGGTCCCCATCATCGTCAGCAACGCCTACGGCCTGCCCCTGAACATCCAGACCACGCTGTTCTTCGCCGGCGTGGGCACCCTGTTCTTCCACGTCTGCTCCAGGCTGAAGGTCCCCGCCTTCCTGGGCTCCTCCTTCGCCTTCCTGGGCGGGTTTGAGACCATGAGCAAGATGGACCAGGGCATCTACGCCGGCATGTCCCCGGCGGACAAGCTGGCCTACGCCTGCGGCGGTATCGTGGTGGCCGGCCTGCTGTATCTGATTCTGGCCCTGCTGGTCAGGGTGGTGGGCGTGAAGAAGGTCATGCGCTTCCTGCCTCCTGTGGTCACCGGCCCCATTATCATCTGCATCGGTCTGAACCTGGCGCCCTCGGCGGTGAGCAACGCCGCCCAGTGCTGGCCCCTGGCCCTCATTGCTCTGGCGGTGATCATCATCTTCAACATCTGGGGCCGGGGGATGCTCAAGATTATCCCCATCCTGCTGGGCGTGGTGATCGCCTACATCGCCGCCATTATCATGAACGCCTGCGGCATGGTCAATGCCGACGGCTCCGCCATTCTTGACTTCGCCTCCATCGCGCAGGCCGGCTGGCTGGGCCTGCCTCCCTTCCAGATTGCCAGATTCGACCTTTCCGCCATTCTGGTCATGGCCCCCATCGCCATTGCCGCCATGATGGAGCACATCGGCGACATGTCCGCCATTTCCGCCACCGTGGGCGAGAACTTCGTCGAGAATCCCGGCCTCCACCGTACTCTTATCGGCGACGGTCTGGCCACCTCCCTCTCCGGCCTCTTTGGCGGCCCTGCCAACACCACCTACGGCGAGAACACCGGCGTGCTGGTCCTCTCCCGGGTCTTTGACCCCAGGGTGATCCGCCTGGCCGCCGTCTATGCCGTGGCTCTGGGCTTCATCCCCAAAATGGCCGGGGTCATCGGCTCCATGCCCACCGCCATCGTGGGCGGCATCAGCTTCATGCTCTACGGTATGATTTCCGCCATCGGCGTGCGCAACATCGTGGAAAATCAGGTGGACTTCACCAATTCCCGGAACCTCATCATCGCAGCCGTCATTCTGGTGTGCGGTCTGGGCTTCTCCGGCGGCCTGACCTTCAGCGTGGGCGGAACCTCCGTCACCCTGACCGCCCTGGCGATCGCCGCGATCGCGGGCGTCATCCTTAACGCCATCCTCCCCGGCAACGACTATGAATTCGGCTCCAATCCCTCCGGGGATCAGAACCGCGGGATTCATCCGTAAGTCCGTCAGGCGGTGCAAATTCTTTTTCCTGAAAGAATAAAGAATCGGAAAGAGCTTTAAAAAGCATGCCTTTTCCCCTCGACAGAGCGGGGACCCGTCCGGGTCCCCGCCGTTTTTTTCCGCCGAACCTGACCGGTTTTTGAGTGTGCCGGCCGCATATTCTGCGCCGGAAAAAAGGACGCCGTCCGCCGGTGAGCAGTCCCCGGCGGGCCGTGGGCGGATTTGTGCACTTTTTTGCCGCGGCGGAGGCGGCATTTTTCATCCCGCCCCCGTCCCTCCGCCATTTGTCGCCGCGGCCGCCGCCATTTTGCAGGACCGCCGCCGCCGGGCTGCAAAACCGCCCGCTTTTCCTCTATGCAGTTCGTCAATCATACGAAAATCAGCAGAAAAGGAACTTTTCCGCTGTGAACTATTCACAAAAAGTTTGCGATATGGTATAGTCAGACCGTCCAAATAAACGGGCGGGCGGACGTCCCGCCGCCGGCAAAACGGAGGAAACATCCTATGGTAGAAGTCATCAAACAGGGCGCGTATTACCTGGACGGACAGATCGTCCCCGCCAGCGAGGCCCAGGGGCAGCCCTCCCCGGACCAGGCGCGGGAGAAGACCATCGCCTACTCCATTCTCCGCTCCCACGACAGAGGCGGAGACGCGAAGAAGCTGCGCATCCGGTTCGACGCGCTGATTTCCCATGACATCACCTTTGTGGGCATCATCCAGACCGCCAGGGCCAGCGGCCTGACGGAATTCCCCGTTCCCTACGCCATGACCAACTGCCACAACAGTCTCTGCGCCGTGGGCGGCACCATCAACGAGGACGACCACGCCTTCGGCCTGTCCGCCGCGAAACGGTACGGCGGCATCTACGTGCCCGCCAATCAGGCCGTCATCCACCAGTACGCCCGGGAGCGTCTGGCAGGCTGCGGGAAGATGATCCTGGGCTCCGATTCCCACACCCGCTACGGCGCTTACGGCTGCATGGGCGTGGGCGAGGGCGGCGGCGAGCTGGTCAAGCAGCTGCTGGAGAACACCTACGACGTGGCCGCGCCGGAGGTGGTGCTGGTCTGGCTGGAGGGCAGGCCCCCCAGAGGCGTGGGGCCCCAGGACGTGGCCATTGCCCTGGTGGCCGCCACCTTCCCCCACGGCGATGTGAAGAACAGGGTGCTGGAGTTCGCGGGCCCCGGCGTGGGGGCGCTCAGCTGCGACTACCGTATCGGCATCGACGTGATGACCACCGAGACCAGCTGTCTGACCTCCATCTGGGAGACGGATGAGACCATCAGAAAATATTATGAAACCGTCGGCCGCCCGGAGGACTTCAGGGAGCTGAAGCTCCAAAACGGCGCGTACTACGACAGTGTGGTGAAGATCGATCTCAGCCGGATGGAGTGCATGATCGCCCTGCCCTTCCATCCCTCCATTGCCTACACCATCCACGAGCTTCAGTCTGAGCCGGAGCGGATCTTCGCGGAAGTGGAGGAGGCCTGCAACCGGCAGCTGGGCGGCAAGGTGAAGATGGACCTGCGCCGGAACATTGTGGACGGCAGGGTCACCTGCGAGCAGGGCGTGATTGTGGGCTGTTCCGGCGGCATGTATGAGAACATTGTGGAGGCGTCCAAAATTCTGGATGGCCAGTCCATCGGCAACGGGTATTTCGACATGAGCGTCTACCCCTCCTCCACCCCCATCTCCCTGGCCATCACCCGCAGCGGCGTGGCCGCGAAGCTGATGGAGGCCGGGTGCGTGATGAAGCCCGCCTTCTGCGGTCCCTGCTTCGGCGCGGGGGACACCCCGGCCAACAACGCCCTGTCCATCCGCCACGCCACCCGGAACTTTGCCAACCGGGAGGGCTCTAAGCCCGGCAGCGGGCAGATTGCCGCCGTGGCCCTGATGGACGCCCGGTCCATCGCCGCCACCGCCCGTAACGGCGGCGTGCTGACGGCGGCCACCGACATCGACTACGAATCCCCCACGGCGGAGGAGCTGGCCTACCGCTACGACGGCGGTGTCTACACCAGGCGGTGCTACGAGGGCTTCGGCAGGGCCGACCCCTCCGTGGAGCTGCGCTACGGTCCCAACATCAGGGATTGGCCCCACATGCCCCGGCTGGAGGAAGACCTGCTGGTGCAGCTGTGCGCCGTGATTCACGACCCGGTGACCACCACCGACGAGCTGATCCCCTCCGGGGAGACCAGCTCCTACCGCTCCAACCCCATTGGGCTCAGCGAATTTGCCCTCAGCCGCCGGGTGCCGGAGTACGTGGGCCGCAGCAAGGCTGTCCGCGCCCTGGAGGAGGCCCGTCAGGCCGGGGAGGTCCCCGCCGGGGCGGCGGAGATCCTGTCCAGGGTGGGCGGCGATGTGAAACGCACCACCATCGGCTCCTGCGTGTTCGCCAACCGCCCCGGCGACGGCTCCGCCCGGGAGCAGGCGGCCTCCTGCCAGAAGGTGCTGGGAGGCTTCGCCAATATCTGCCAGGAGTACGCCACCAGGCGGTACCGCTCCAACTGCATCAACTGGGGCATCGTGCCCTTTACGCTCCCGGAGGGAACGGACTTCCCCTGTGAGGACGGGGACTGGATCTATATCCCCGGTGTGAAAAAGGCCATCGCCGCGGGCGTGGAGGACTTTCCCGCCAGGGTGATTCGGAAGGACGGCTCTGTCCACGAGCTGGCGCTCCGCTGTGCGGGGCTGACCGCCGACGAGCGGCTGATTCTCCAGGAGGGATGTCTGATGAATTATTACGCCGCCGGGTACGGAAAAGACTGATATGGAAAATGACGGCAGAACCTTCTGGGAAGGGCGCTGGGAATCCGAAAAGTTTGAGGCCGTCTTTGCCTGTCTGGAGAAGTATTACCAGTGGAAGGACGAGGTACTGGATGTCTTTCGGCGCCATGGCGTTAAAACCGTCTGCGACGCGGCCTGCGGCTACGGAGCGTACAGTCTGGCCTTTGCCTCCAACGGCTTCCAAGTGAGCAGCTTTGACATCTCTCCGTCAGCCGTGGAGATCACCCGTCGGGGACTGGAGCGATACGGCATGGCTCCCAGCGTAAAGACCGCAGGCATATTGTCCACCGGATATGAGGATGGCGCGTTTGACGGAGTGATTGCCGGTTCCGTTCTGGACCACATGACTGTCGTAGACGCGCGGAAGGCCCTGTCTGAGCTGTACCGGATCACCAAATCGGGCGGGCTTCTTCTGGTATCCTTTGATACGCCGGAGGAATCCGACCGGGAAATGGATCATGAGGTCCTCGCGGACGGCAGTCTGCGGTATGCGGACGGCACGTCCAGAGCCGGGATGGTCTTTCATCCTTATGATCCGGACGAGATCAGCCTGTTTCTAACCGAAAAACAGGTGATTTATGAACATACCAACCAAAAAGGCGAGCAAATCCGTATTTTGAAAAAGTAGTTTGCAAAAAGGAGACTGCTATGGAAAAAATCAAAATGACCACCCCCCTCGTGGAGATGGACGGCGACGAAATGACCCGCATTCTGTGGGCTGTGATTAAGGAAAAACTGATTCTGCCCTTTGTGGATCTGAAGACGGAATACTACGACCTGGGCCTCCTCCACCGGAACGAAACAAAAGACCAGGTGACGGTGGACGCGGCCAACGCGACAAAAAAATACGGCGTGGCGGTAAAGTGCGCCACCATCACCCCCAACAAACAGCGCATGATCGAGTACCCCCAGCTCACCGAGATGTGGAAGAGCCCCAACGGCACCATCCGGGCCATTCTGGACGGCACCGTGTTTCGCACGCCCATCTGCATCGACGCCATCAAGCCGGTGGTGAAGAACTGGAAAAAGCCCATCACCATTGCCCGCCACGCCTATGGCGACGTGTACAGAAGCGTGGATTTCGTCACGGAGAAGCCCGGCGTGTGCACCATGACCTTCCGCAGCGACGACGGCGCGGAGGAAAAGACCGTCACCGTCCAGAAGGTGGACGGCCCCGCCGTCTGGCAGGGGGCCCATAATAAGGACAAATCCATCCGTTCCTTCGCCCGGGCCTGCTTCCAGTACGCCGTGGATACCCGGCAGGACCTGTGGTTTTCCACCAAGGACACCATCGCCAGGGTTTACGACGGGGAGTTCAGGAGGATCTTCGAGGAGGAGTTCGAGAGCTATAAGGCCAGGTTTGAGGAGCTGGGCATCACCTATTTCTACACTCTCATCGACGACGCGGTGGCCCGCGTCATCCGCAGCGGGGGCGGCTATATCTGGGCCTGCAAGAACTACGACGGCGACGTCATGAGCGACATGGTATCCACCGCCTTCGGTTCCCTGGCCATGATGACCAGCGTCCTGGTCGCTCCCGACGGGACCACCGAGTACGAGGCCGCCCACGGCACCGTCACCAGGCACTACTATAAGCACCTGGCCGGAGAGAAGACCTCCACCAACCCCATGGCCACCATCTTCGCCTGGAGCGGGGCCCTGCGGAAGCGGGGCAGGCTGGACGGTCTGGAGGAGCTGGTCCGGTTTGCCGGCAAACTGGAGGAGGCCTGCTTCGACACCCTGAACGCGGGCATTATGACCCGTGATCTGGTGGGGCTGACGGAGCCGGGGTTCCAGGCCAGGGCGGTCAATTCCGGGGAATTCCTGGACGCTGTCGCGGAAAGACTGGTATCCAGACTCTGATTTGCCACTCTCTGGCGGGCCGGAAACGGCCCGCCAAAATTTTTCCGCGTTGTGGGATTTGTCACTTGACAGGAAGCCTCCGGGGTTGTACTATATGTATGTTCGCTTCACGGACCATGACGCAATATCTTGTGCCTGGGGGGTCGTTGATACGCCGTCCCCCAGGTATCGTTTTGAATTTTGTTGATTTTACTGAGGAGAGCGGGAAATGACGATTGAAAAATTGAAAAAGCGGGACGGGCGGCTGGTCAGCTTCGATAAAGAGAAAATCGCGGGCGCCATTGCCAAGGCCTTCGAGGCCACCTACAAGCCGGGGCAGGAGGACGTGGCCGAGGCCCTGGCCGGCGAGGTGCTCTCCATTCTGGAGGTGGAGGGCGCGGCCGCGCCGGAGGTGGAGCACATTCAGGACCTGGTGGAGCGGGTGCTGATGGACAACGGCTATATCCAGACGGCCAAGGCCTACATCCTCTACCGCAACGAGCGCAGCCGGGTGCGGGAGATGAATACCCGCCTGATGAAGACCTATGAGGATATCACATTTTCCGACGCGGTGGACTCCGACGTCAAGAGGGAGAACGCCAACATCAACGGAGACACCGCCATGGGCTCCATGCTGAAATACGGCAGCGAGGGGGCCAAGCAGTTCTATCAGATGTTCGTCCTCAAGCCGGAGCACGCCAGGGCCCACCAGGATGGCGACATCCACATCCACGACCTGGACTTCTACACTCTGACCACCACCTGCTGCCAGATCGACATCAAAAAGCTGTTCAGGGGCGGCTTTTCCACCGGTCACGGCTACCTGCGGGAGCCCAACGACATTGCCTCCTATGCCGCCCTGGCCTGCATCGCCATTCAGTCCAACCAGAACGACCAGCACGGCGGACAGGCCATCGTCAACTTTGACTACGGCATGGCCGACGGCGTGAAGAAGACCTTCCGCCGGTATTACACCCGGAATCTGGCCAAGGCGCTGATGCTCTGGCACGATATGGAGGACCCGGAGGAGGAGCTGAAGGCTCTGCGGGAGAAGCTTGAGAAGGAGACCGGCCTGTATCCCCGGCTGGAGAAGTGCCAGCCCTATACGGAGACGGAGCTTCCCTGTCTGGTGGAGAAGTACGGCGACGAGGAGCGGATGAAGAAGGCCCAGGCCATGGCCGTTCATTACGCTGAGAAGGAAACCGACCGGGCCACCTTCCAGGCTATGGAGGCGTTTATCCACAACCTGAACACCATGCACAGCCGCGCCGGGGCCCAGACTCCCTTCTCCTCTATCAACTATGGTATGGACACCTCCCCCGAGGGCCGCATGGTCATGCGCAACCTGATGCTGACCACCGAGCAGGGTCTGGGCAACGGGGAGACGCCCATTTTTCCCATTCAGATCTTCCGGGTGAAGGAGGGCGTCAACTACAACCCCGGCGATCCCAACTACGACCTTTTCCGTCTGGCCTGCCGGTGCAGCGCCAAGCGGCTGTTCCCCAACTTCGCCTTCATCGACGCTCCCTTCAATCTCCAGTATTACGATCCCCGGCGGCCGGAGACGGAGATTGCCTACATGGGCTGCCGCACCCGCGTGATTTCCAACGTCTATGATCCCTCCCGCCAGCAGTGCAACCAGCGGGGCAACCTGAGCTTCACCTCCATCAATCTGCCCCGCATCGCCATCAGAGCCAAAGGCGATCTGGACGCCTTCTTTGACGATCTGGACCGGAAGCTGGATCTGTGCATCGACCAGCTGATGGAGCGCTTCGAGATTCAGGCCCGGAAGCATGTGTATAATTTCCCCTTCCTGATGGGGCAGGGGGTCTGGCTGGACAGCGAGAAGCTCAGCTGGACCGACGAGGTCCGGGAGGTCCTCAGGCACGGCACGTTGTCCGTGGGCTTCATCGGCCTGGCGGAAACGCTGGTGGCCCTCACCGGAGAGCACCACGGCCAGAGCGAGCGCAGCCAGCGGCTGGGTCTGGAGATCATCGCCCGGATGCGGGCCCGGATGGACGCGGAGAGCCAGAAGACGGGGCTGAATTTCTCCCTGCTGGCCACGCCGGCGGAGGGCCTGTCCGGCCGGTTCATCCGTCTGGACAGGAAGAAGTTCGGGGAGATTCCCGGCGTGACGGACCGGGATTACTACACCAACAGCTTCCATGTTCCCGTTTACTATCCCATCAGCGCTTTTGAAAAGATCAGGCTGGAGGCGCCCTACCATGCGCTGACCAACGCAGGCCACATCAGCTACGTGGAGATGGACGGCGACCCGCTGAAGAATCTGGACGCCTTTGAAAAGGTGGTCCGCTGCATGAAGGAAGCGGGCATCGGCTACGGCTCCGTCAACCACCCGGTGGACCGGGACCCCTGCTGCGGCTACACCGGCATTATTGACGACGAGTGCCCCGGCTGCGGGCGGCGCGAGGGCGACGGCCGGGAGGGCTTTGAGCGCATCCGGCGGATCACCGGGTACCTGGTGGGCACCATGGACCGCTGGAACGACGCCAAGACGGCGGAGGAGAAAGACCGGATCAAGCACGGGGTCTGATACTTTTTATAAGTTTTAAGCCGCACGGCATATGCCGTGCGGCTTGGACTGTCGGCAAAGCAGCCGGCGGAAGCGCCTGCGGGCGGCCCCTCTCAAAATCCATGTGGCGCGTGCAGGTTTGTCAGCTCCCCTTCTGTCCAATATGTATTGTACTTTTGCCTGAAAAATTGTAATCCAGCGACAGTTCCTATTGAGATATACGGACCATTATGATAAAATAGAGCCATTGCATGGCTCTTTTCCCGCAGCAGGAAAGGAGTGCGCCTTATGGGAATCAGGCGATTCTGTGCGCATGCGCTTCGCCATATCTATGCAACGCAGGCAATTGAGAGCGGTATGCAGCCGGATGTTTTACGGAAACTACCCGGTCATGCCAGCATTTAGACGCCGGAAACCCTTGAAAATAAAGGAGATGTAGAGGTATATGAAATTAGGCATTGTGGGTCTGCCCAACGTGGGGAAATCGACCCTGTTCAACGCGATCACCAACGCCGGCGCGGAGAGCGCCAACTATCCCTTCTGCACCATCGACCCCAACGTGGGCATGGTGGCCGTGCCGGACCTCCGTCTGGACAAGCTCAGCGAGATGTACCGCCCCAGGAAGACCACTCCCGCCGTCATCGAGTTCGTGGACATTGCGGGGCTGGTGAAGGGAGCGTCCAGAGGCGAGGGACTGGGCAACAAGTTCCTCTCCAACATCCGTATGACGGACGCCATCGTCCACGTGGTCCGCTGCTTTGACGACGAGAACGTCATTCACGTGGAGGGGGGGGCGGACCCCATCCGGGACATCGACATCATCGACCTGGAGCTGGTTATGGCCGACGTGGAGATGGTGGAGCGGCGCATCGACAAGGCCCGGAAGGCCGCCAAGGGCGATAAGAAGTTCCTCCGGGAGGCGGACATTTTCCAGGGCCTGCTCTCCTGGCTCAACGACGGCAACGCCGCCCGGAGCTATGACTGCGACGACGACACGAAGGCCGTTATCGCCACCAGCGACCTGCTGACCCTCAAGCCCGTCATCTATGCCGCCAACCTGGATGAGAACGGCTTCGCCGACCCGGAGGGGACCGCCTACTACCGGCAGGTAGCGGAGCGGGCCGGAGCCGAAGGGGCCCAGGTGATTCCCGTGTGCGCCAGGCTGGAGGCGGAAATTGCCGAGCTGGATGGCGATGAGAAGGCCATGTTCCTGGAGGATCTGGGGGTGGCCGAAAGCGGCCTGGACCGGCTGGTAAAGGCCAGCTATACCCTTTTGGGGCTCATCTCCTATCTGACCAGCGGAGAGGACGAGTGCCGTGCCTGGACCATCACCCGGGGCACCAGGGCCCCCCAGGCGGCGGGGAAGATCCACTCCGACTTTGAGCGGGGCTTTATCCGGGCGGAGGTCATCGCCTATGACGATCTCATGACTGTGGGCTCCATGGCGGCGGCAAGAGAGAAGGGCATGATCCGCTCCGAGGGCAAGGAGTACGTGGTGAAGGACGGGGATATCATCCTCTTCCGGTTCAACGTGTAATGCGCCGCCGCTTTGACGTTCTGGACGCCTGGCGCACCCTGGCCATCGTACTGATGGCATTTTACCATTTCCTGTACGACCTGTATATTTTCGGTGCAATAGCGGCTTCCTGGCTGTTTTCCGCGCCGATGAATATCCTGGAGCGGTTCATCTGCTGCTCCTTTATCCTGCTGGCCGGAGCCTCCGCCCGGTTCTCCCGGAGCAACCTGCGTCACGGCCTCACCGTCCTGGTGGCGGGGCTCGCGGTGGAGATCGGGGCCGCCGTGGCGGGCCAGACCATCCGCTGGGGCGTGCTGATGTTGCTGGGGTCGTCTATGGTGATCTGGCACTTTGCGGGGAACTGCCTGCAAAAGCTGCCCCGGTGGGCCCTGAGTCTGGGCAGTCTGGCCCTGTTTTTCCTGTCGCGGGCCTGGACGGAAGCGGCGGCGGTATCCGCAGGCTGGCTGTATCCTTTTGGTTTTACCGCGCCCGGATTCTACAGCGCGGACTATTTCCCGCTGCTGCCCTGGTTCTTCCTGTTCCTGGTTGGGACCGCTCTGGGGGGATGGTGCCTGGAGCACCGGGAGAACCGGATTCTGACCGCTCCCCTGCCCGGCGCGCTGACCTGGCCGGGGCGGCACAGCCTTATTATTTATGTCCTGCACCAGCCGGTCCTGTACGGGATCAGCTATCTGATCCGGGGGTGAATGAATTGCATGTCAACACCACATTGATCTATCTGGAAAACGGGGCCGGGGAGTACCTGATGCTCCACCGGGTAAAAAAGAAAAACGACATCAACCACGACAAGTGGATTGGCGTAGGCGGCGGCTTCGAGTACGGCGAGAGCCCGGAGGAGTGCGCCCTCCGGGAGACTTTTGAGGAAACGGGGCTGACGCTGACGGACTATCGTCTTCGGGGCATCGTCACCTTTGACTGCGAGGGTCAGGAATGTACCCAGTACATGCACCTGTTTACCGCCACTGCCTGGACGGGAGAGCTGTCCGAGTGCAGCGAGGGCGACCTGGAGTGGGTGCCCAGGGAGAAGGTCTGTGATCTCCCCATCTGGGAGGGGGACAGGATCTTCTTCCGGCTGCTGGAGGAGGGCCGGCCCTTTTTCTCCCTGAAGCTGAGCTACAGTGCGGAAAATGTTCTGCTCCGCGCCGCCCTGGACGGGAAGGAGCTGCCGCTGTGAGAGAGAAACTGCTGGTGTCCGCCTGCCTCATGGGGGAGAACTGCAAGTATAACGGCGGGAACAACTACAGCCCTGCCGTGGCGGCATTAACGGAGAAATTCGATGTGATTCCCGTCTGTCCGGAGCAGCTGGGCGGCCTGCCTACCCCCCGGACCCCGTCGGAACGGACGGGTGAACGGGTCCTGAATCGGGAGGGGCAGGACGTGACGGAGGCCTTCCGGCGGGGGGCGGAGAAAACGCTGGACATCGCCCGGAAGGAGGGCGTCGCCAGGGCTGTCTTCCAGGTGCGCAGCCCCTCCTGCGGCTGCGGAACCATCTACGACGGAACCTTCTCCGGCGCGCTGGTCCCCGGCAAAGGCGTGACGGCGGAGCTGCTGGAGAAAAACGGCGTCAGGGTCTATGAGAGCGCCCGGATCGATGCGCTTTTGGACGCGGAAGGGGCGGTGTGATATGCCGGGTATTTTCTTTGGGATGTTTTTCCTGGTATTTTTTCTGATTCTGGGAATGATCGTTTTCAATTTGATCAAAGGTATCCAACAGTGGAACAAGAACAACCACTCCCCCCGGCTGACGGTTCCCGCCACAGTGGTGGCCAGGCGGAGCGACGTCAGCCATCACCACCATCAGGACGCCAACGGCATCGGACATACCTCGTCCTCCACCACCTGGTATGTCACCTTCCAGGTTGCCAGCGGCGACCGGATGGAGCTGTGCGTCGGCGGGTCGGAATACGGGATGCTGGCAGAGGGGGATTTCGGTGATCTCAGCTTCCAGGGCACCCGGTATCTGGGCTTTGAGAGGAGACAGAAGCTATGAAACTGGTCACATTTAATATCCGCTGCGACTGGGGAGAGGACGGACGAAACAACTTCTGCTTCCGCAGGGACATGATTCTGGAGACGCTGGACCGGGAGAAGCCGGACGTGATCTGCTTTCAGGAGGTGCGCCCCCATGTGGCGGCGTGGCTGAAGGAGCGGCTGGGGGACTATTACGTCATCGGCTGCGGCCGCGGCGCGGACCTGACGGACGAGCAGGTGTCCATCGCCTACCGCCGGGACCGGATCAACCTGATCGAAATGGAAACCTTCTGGCTGTCGGAGACGCCCCATACGCCGGGCTCCCGCTATCCGGACCAGAGCATCTGCCCCCGGACCGCTACGGAGGCGGTGTTTGAGAATCTGGAGGAGAAGTATGTGTTCCGGGTGGTGAACACCCATCTGGACCACGAGAGCGCCGGAGCCAGAGCCCAGGGGCTGCGGCAGATTCTGGAGAAGCTGGAGCGCGCCGTTCTCTTTCCCGGCGTTCCCACGGTGATTGCCGGGGACATGAACGCGGAGGCGGACAGCCCGGAGCTGGCGGTGCTGGGAGAATTCCCCTACCGGAATGAGACTGAGGGAACCGGCGTTACCTACCACGGCTTCGGACAGGGCGAGCCCTGCGGCATCGACTGCATTCTGACGCGGGGGTTCGTCTGTGAAGGGGTGGCGAAGTGGACGGAGGAGCGGGACGGGGTGTATCTTTCCGACCACTACCCGGTGTGCGCCGTGCTGCGGCCGGCGCGTATTTCTGAAAAGCAGGAAGGCCCTTTTTCCTGAAAGGAAAGGGATAAAAAGGACAGCCTTTGAAAAAAGTCCTCCGCAGGGGGCTGGCCGCCCGGAGGCGGCAAATAGAATCCAGTCGTTTCTCCCGCTTTTTCTTTCCGGAAAAAGCGGGAGAAGCTTTAAAATCCCATATTCTGCTTCGCAGAAACTTTTAAAAAATCAGGGACGCCCCGTAAAAAGGGCGTCCCTCCGGGTATTGTGAATACAGCTTCTGAGATTACTCGTCCAGCTTGAGCACCGCCATAAATGCTTCCGTCGGCAACTGCACGGTGCCGAGGTTCCGCATCTTCTTCTTGCCCTCCTTCTGCTTCTCCAGCAGCTTCTTCTTCCGGGTGATGTCGCCGCCGTAGCACTTGGCCA